>CAMTUP010000015.1:0-183345 GCA_947084945.1 uncultured Ignavibacteria bacterium
TCGTAACTACACGGATCTTCTGTAATACCAGCTTTTATAGGATTATCATACATATAAGTCAACTTTTCATTATACTCATTTTCATCCCTTAATATCCTGTCAAATGATTCATCTTGCCAAATCTTTCCTGTTGTTCCTCTGTTTTTATTTAAAATATTTGCAGATACACCCTTTATTCCTTTCATTATTCTTGATAATGTAAACTCTTTTTAGTATTGCTAAATAAGTATAGATTAATTATATTTCCTTTAAAAAAGGAGATAAAATGGAGTGTCCAAAATGTAATTCAAGTAATTACGTAAAAGATGGAATAGTTAAGAAGAAACAAAGATATTTATGCAAAGACTGTAAGTATAGATATACAGTAGAGCATAGAGGAATCCCAAAGGCAACCAAAACATTAGCAATACAAATGTATCTTGAGGGCTTAGGTTTTAGAAGTATAGAGCGTATATTAAAAGTGAGTAATGTATCTGTTCTTAATTGGGTAAAAGCCCTAGGAAAACAGGTACAAGAATATAGAAGACCAGAAAAAAACATAGAAATAATAGAATTAGACGAACTTCACACGTATATACAGTCAAAAAAAACTATTGTTGGATCTGGACTGCTATTAATAGGCTTGGATGTGAATGCATCGATATCGTGCTTGGTAGCAGGGGGACGGAAACAGGAATAAAACTGTACAATTTAATATCTGTAAATAATCCAAATGCTAAATATATGAGCGATTATTGGAAAGCATATGAAGATTTTTTACCAGGTGATAGACATACAAAATCTAAAGCTGAAACCTATACCGTTGAAGGGTATAATAGTTTATTAAGACATTATCTTGCAAGACATAGAAGAAAAACAAAATGTTATTCAAAGTGTCCAGTTGCACTATATTATTCTGTACTATTACTAACGGAAAAATTAAAAGGAAAGTTATCTATACTATTATAGCAATGCCCTCTTTTTTAGGTTGTATAATCAAATTAACATGTGTACTCATTACTACTACTGCATATAACGTGTAAAATTTATTGTTCCCATCAATAATATGCTTCTTTACAATTAGGATTTCTTCTTTGTTGAATTTCCCTTCAAACAAATTAAACGTTATATAATAAACAGAATCAGCTAATTCCCAGTGCGGGAGATTTCTTTTGTGTATATTTAACAATGGCGTTTTTTTTAATGTACACAGACAAGAATGTCTGTGTTACTAATTGTAATATAGAAACACCCTAAACTACAAATAAATATGCTTACACATTATCTTCTTTAAAGTTTTAAAATCATCAAGAGTTGTTATTTTTATATTATTTCTGCTGCCTTCTATAACTCTCACATTAAAACCAGCATATTCCACGAGTGACGATTCATCTGTAAAATCAATTTTGCTCCCTGCAAGTATGTACGATTTGCTCAATACACTATATCTGAAAGCCTGGGGAGTTTGTATTAACCACATGAATTCACGTGATATTGTTTCGCTCACAACATCTTTAAAAGTCTTTTTTATAGTTTCTGTTACCTTTCTGCCAAGTATCACTTCTCCTTCTTTAAAGGAAATATCCCTCAGCATTTTTAGCTCACCAGATGTAACATTTGGTCTTGCAGCATCGTGTATCATTACAATATCATCATGTAAGCAGTTTAATTCATTAAATGCATTTCTTACCGATAGAAACCTTGTACTGCCGCCATCGACTAAAGTTTTCAGTTTTGTAATTTTATACTTACTTGCCAGTGCATGTATAAAATTAAAATACTTCCTTTGGGCAGAAATAATAATGCTTTTAACTTCCTTAATTTTTTGGAATTTGAGTAGTGAATGCAAGATAACAGGTTTACCAAGAAGGTTTAGGTATTGTTTTGGTTTAGCAGCATTTGTTCGGGTTTCATTAAAACGCTTACCAGAACCGCCAGCAGTTATGATTACATGTATGTTTTTTGAGATCATTTTTAATAATTAAATACCCCGGGAAAGAATAAACCTAACCGGGGCAATATTTACATTGAATACATAATTTCTATAAAGAAGACAATTAAATATAAAACATTGAGTCACCATAGCTATAGAAGCGATATTTATCTTTCACAGCTTTTTTGTATGCTTTCATCACTATATCTTTATCTGAAAAAGCGCAAACCATCATCACCATTGTTGATTGTGGATTATGAAAGTTGGTAACAAATTTATCAACAACTTTAAGTGTCTGGGGCGGATAAAGAAATTTATCAGTCCATCCTTTTCCAGAGCGGATAAGCCTGCCTGCAGTTGTATTGGCTTCAAGCACCCTTGCAGCAGATGTACCTACTGCGATAATTTTCTTCTTATTTTCTACTGCACGGTTTACTTCTTCTGCAGTATAATCGGGAATTTCAAAATACTCTGAATCCATACGGTGTTTAGTAAGATCTTCTACTTCAACATGACGGAATTTTCCGAGTCCAACATGCAAAGTAATAGGCAGAAGTTTAATTCCTTTTTTTTCAATTTTCCTTAACAGTTCTTTGGTAAAATGAAGTCCCGCTGAAGATGCTGCTACAGAACCGATATTTTCTGCAAAAACCGACTGATAATTTTCTCTGTCAGAATCGGTTGGTTCGCGTTTAATATATTCAGGAAGGGGGGTTTTACCAAGTTTATCAATATATTTCTGAAAATCTCCTCTGTAATTAAATCTTACTATCCTGCCTCTTGAAGTAGTGTTATCTATAACCTCACAAAAAAGGTTTTTTGTTATAAATATCCTGTTACCAATTCTTACTTTTCTTGCAGGATCAACCAAAACATCCCAAATATTTTCTTCCTGGCTAAGCTGCCTTAAAAGAAAAACCTCTATCTTTGCATTAGTCTTTTCTTTAGCACCAAAAAGCTTTGCTGCAAATACTTTGGAATCGTTAAGAACAAGGCAATCGCCTTCATCCATATAATCTATAATATCTTTAAACTTTTTGTTTTCAAACTCCTTAGTCTTCCTGTTTATTACCATCAACTTCGATTCATCTCTTGGAAGTTTTGGATGTTGAGCAATTAAGTTTTTTGGTATCGAAAATTTAAAATCAGTGGATTTCATTTATGCTTTCTAATTATTGCTATGTTATTTTGTTCCTATGTTTTTAATTCAATCCTTTAAAAATGCTTCTGCCCTGAAAAATTGCCTCATCACCAAGCTCTTCTTCTATTCTTAAGAGCTGGTTATATTTTGCAGTCCTGTCTGTTCTTGAAAGTGAACCTGTCTTTATCTGCCCGGCATTTGTTGCAACGGCAATATCAGATATTGTAACGTCTTCTGTTTCACCGCTGCGGTGGCTGATAATATTTGTATAGCCATTTGATTTTGCAAGCTCAATTGTATTAAGTGTTTCCGTCAATGTGCCTATCTGGTTTACTTTAACCAGAATAGAATTGCATATACCGCTTTCAATTCCCTTTTTCAATATCTCTTTATTTGTAACAAACACATCATCACCAACAAGCTGAACCTGAGAGCCTAATGCTTCTGTTAGTAATTTCCATCCATCCCAATCTTCCTCACCCATAGCATCTTCCAGAGAAATAATCGGGAAATCTCTAACCATCTGTTTGTATAATTCTACCATTTCAGCGGCTGATTTAGACGGCTGGTGTGATTTATAAAAATCATACTTGCCTTTGTTCCACATCTCACTTGAAGCTGCATCCAAAGCAAGATAAACATCTTTGCCTGCTTTATAACCTGCACCTTCAATTCCTGCAATTATAATTTCAAAAGCTTCTTCATTTGATTTTAAGTCAGGTGCAAAACCGCCTTCATCACCTACTGAGGTACTGTGATTTTTTTTGTTAAGTACATTTTTTAGAGAGTGGAAAACTTCGGTGCCCATCCTTAATGCTTCGCGGAAATTCTTAGCTCCAGCGGGAATAATCATGAACTCCTGGAAATCAAGATTATTATCGGCATGTCTGCCGCCATTTACAATGTTCATCATTGGCACGGGTAATACTTTTGCATTTGTTCCGCCAATGTATCGGTATAGCGGAAGCCTGTAGTACAATGCTGAAGCTTTTGCTGCTGCAAGTGATACGCCAAGAATTGCATTAGCACCTAAATTAGATTTATTCTTTGTGCCATCAAGCTCAAGCAAAATGGAATCAATTTTTAACTGGTCGGTGGGATCAATATCTATTAGTGAATTGGAAATAATATCGTTAATATTGGAAACAGCTTTTTGAACGCCTTTACCCATATAACGCTTTTTATCTCCATCACGAAGCTCAACAGCCTCTTTTTGCCCGGTTGAGGCACCTGATGGAACAGCCGCTCTGCCTAAAGTTCCGTCATTTAAAATGATATCTACTTCAACTGTGGGATTTCCACGTGAATCGAGAATCTCACGGGCTTTAATTTGTGTTATTTTTGGCATTTTTTGGCAAAATTAAACACAAATATAACATATAATTATAGTCAGAACAATTCCTTTAAAAATATCTAACGTGATTACGGTAGATATTAACACTTTATACTTAAATAAATTGTGTAATAATAGTACTTCATTTAATTAACTATACTTATAGTTATTCCGTCATCAATTGGAACAAGAAGAGATTCGACTCTGCTATCATTAGCCACTAAATTATTATAGTCAATGATACCCTTTGTGCCTGCGCTTGGTTCAGGTAAAATAACTTCCCCTCTTCTTAAAGTATTATCAGCGATAATTAAGCCACCTTTTCGAACCAAGTTTATAACTTTTTCGAAATACAACGAACAACTTTCCTTATCGGCATCTATGAATACAAAATCAAATGTCCTGCCTGAAAGTTTATCAAGTGATTCAATTGCTTTGCCAAAGATGAGTTCAATTTTATTTTGTAATTCTGCTTTTTTGAAATTACTTTTAGCCTCGGCTGCATGTTCATCGCTAACCTCAAGAGTTGTAACTTTTCCATCAATAGGCAAAGCTCTTGCCATCCAAATCGAGCTGTAACCGGTAAGTGTGCCAATTTCAAGCACACTTTTGGCATTTATCATTTTTATGAACATCCCAAGCAGTTTGCCTGTTTCAGGCGATATCTGAATTAATGGAATCTTTTTTGCTTCGGTATCTGCTACAATTTGTTTTAATATATCATCTTCCTGTATAAATGTATCTGTAATATATTTATACAGTTCTTCTGTTAATGGTACGCCCTTCATATTTTTCCTTAATTAGTAGCACAGACATTCTTGTCTGTGTATAATTCATAAATAATCTATAACGTATAGGCTGGTATACCTGTGTTTCCATATTAAAAACATGACTCACAGACAAGAATGTCTGTGCTACTATTTTTTTTCCTTAAAAACTGCCTGCTCCAAATATCAGCGGCATATTTTTACCGTTCATAATTACCATTTTTGAATTTTGGCTTTTACCAAGCTCTAAAGTGGCTTCAATTCCTTTTAACTGTAGCACCTGATCAGTTATGCTTTGTGAAACGATCCTGTTATAATCAGAAATACCCTGCGCTTCAACCCTTTTACGTTCAGCTTCCTGCTTTTCTTTCTGCAGAACATAAACCATCTGCTGTGCGCGCTGCTCTGAAGCAATTTTTTCATCAATTGCTGAGCGGACTTTTTCGGGTAATTCAACATTCCTTAGCAGAACTCGTTCAAGAATTATTCCCCTCCCGGTAAATGCGTTTTCCAGATTTTTAGTTATATCCCGGATAAAATCTTCGCGTTTTATGGAATATATATCAGTTGCTGAATAGCCTACCGAAACATCTCTGATAGCTGTTCTTACAGCCGGTCTTACAATTTTTTCAACATAATCAATACCGATAGTTCTGTAAACCTGCGGGGCATCATTTTCACTCAGTCTGAACCAGACTGTAACATCAAGTTTTAAAGTTAACCCATCCATTGAAAGTGAAGAAATAGCATCGTCACCTGTTTGATTTCCTTCATCACGAAGAGAGCTCATAGTATAAGCTTGAGTTTTTACATCCATCTTTTCAACATTTACCAATGGATTTACAATATTTAACCCGCTTCTTAAAACACCATCTTGCACACTGCCAAATAAAATCTGCACACCAATTTGACCGGGTCCTACCTGTGCAACACTATAAAATATAACTGAAACAACAATGCCTATGTAAGCACTATTGCGAATAGCAGTAAACAGCTTTTGTGTAGCTGCATTTGGAACATTTTTCTTCATCTGGTTCACAACCAGTGCTACAATAAGTAAAAAAATAATTAAGGCTATCATATTGATTCCCTCCTTTTAAATGAAAAAATAAAATTTGAATTAGTATTATACAATATTAACGCATTTTAAACTAAAAAACTCTCTATTTAATTATATGCTAAATTCGTTGATTGAGGGATGTTTTGAACTATCACTGAGCTATGGTTCAACCTGTTCCACTTTGCGTTATAACTTCTAAAGTACAATACTAAAAAATCTGCAAGTAAAAAACATTTTTGTAGATATATATTATTTATCAATAATTTAAAGGTTTGGGAATTTCCAATTGTTTGCATATTAAAATCGCTAAGTCTTTGTTAATTATACTATGTCGAGGTATTGTTGTTTTTTTCTTCGTCAATTGGTTTTGGTAAATAGAATGTTTTTTACCTTCGCGATAAAATAAACAATCAAATTTCTCCAAATGTTTAATAAAATCTTTTGTCTTCAATTAACCAATTCTACTTCTTCTCGTATAACTTCAACTCCCAAAAGTTCCTTTTGACTTTCTTCTCTTTGAACTTCTGTAAACAACTCCAAAGCATCAATTAGGTTTTCCCTTGTTTCTTCAATGGTTTTACCCTGAGTTAATACACCCGGAATTTCTTCAATATAACCGGTAAACCAGCCATTTTTGCTATTTTTAATAACTGCTGTTAATTTAATCTTAGCTTTCATATATTATAATTTTAGACTACAATATACATAATTCTACATTCAATTCCATTCATTTATTAATATCTTTAATTTTCCTGCTTCCCTAGTTATATAAACACAACATTTGATTATCTTTTGTCTTACCATTACTTTTTATAAGCTGTTTTAAGTACATCCATCATTTCTTCGTGGACTTTTCTACCATTTGTAGCAAGTATCTGCTTATTGTAAATGGAATAATATACACCTTTGAAATCAGTTATCTTTCCTCCTGCTTCAAGCACTATAAGATAGCCTGCAGCAACATCCCATGCATTCAGGTTCACTTCCCAGAAGCCCTCAAACCTGCCGCATGCAAGGTAGCATATATCCAATGCCGCTGAGCCAAGTCTGCGTATAGGAAGACCTAACTTAACGAAATTTACAAAATGATCTATGCAGTGGTCAAAGTTATCCTTTGCTCCATATGGAAACCCTGTAACAAGGAGGCTATCCTTTAATAAATCAATATCACTTACACTTATCTTCTTGCCATTCAGATAAGCCCCATTTCCTTTTTCAGCATGGAATTTCTCATTTGTCTTAGGTGAATAAACTACTCCAAGAATAACTTCACCTTTATACTCTACCGCTATTGATACACAAAATATTGGAACCGAGTGAGCATAGTTTACAGTACCGTCTATCGGGTCAACTATCCAAACATAATCAGATTTCATTTGAAGGTTACCGCTTTCTTCACCCAGAACATTATGACCCGGAAAAACATTTTGGATTATTGCAATTATCTTAGCTTCTGATTTTTTATCAACTTCAGTAACAAGATCGCTGTAATCAAGTTTCCTTCCAATTTCAAAATCCTTTTCAAAGTATTCTAATTGAATTTTAGCAGCTTCATCAGCAGCCTGGAACATTGTTTCTTTAAGCTTATTTATATCTTCCATAAATTATTATCTTTAGAATAGACTTGTCAGGTCTATAATGCATTTTAAACAAAAAAGCATTCTGCTTTTTCAGCAGAATGCTTTTTTTATTAATTAACCATTTTTTAAGTTCTTAAGCCTGTTCTACTTTTTTATCGGTTGTTATAACATCATCTATTTTAAAATCAATTTCTTCCTTTGTATCTGCGGCAGTTTTTGTTCTGTCAACAACATCTGCTAAGGTGAATTTCTTTAAACTGAACTTAGCCACATATTCATCTACTTCCGTTTCATCTTTATCTTTAAGATACTCAAGAACTGACAGAACTATTTTCTTTGATTCCTTATCAAATTCTATAACCTCAGCATTAAATTCTTCTCCTGTTTTAAAAAACTCGGCAAAGTTCTTAACCGGTGATACTGAAAGCTGTGAAGCAGGTATGAAACCATCGACTGATGAAGGTATCTCAACGATAATTCCTTTTTCAATTGATTTCATAACCTTGCATTTAACTTCAGTGCCTGTTTTAAATTCTTCGGAAAGTTTATTCCATGGATTATCCGTTAGCTGCTTATGTCCAAGCGCGATTCTCTGATTTTCTACATCAATTCCAAGTATTGTTACATCAATTTCCTGGCTTAATGTTACGAAATCTTCTATATTGAAGATCTTCTTTGTCCATGAAAGATCTGAAATATGGATTAGACCATCAACACCATCTTCAAGTTCAACAAAAACTCCGAAGTTGGTAATATTACATACTTTCCCTTTATGTTTCGAGTTAACCGGGAAGCGGTCAAGCAAAGACTGCCATGGGTTAGGTGTAAGCTGCTTAATGCCGAGAGAAAGTTTTTTATCATTCTTATCGAGGCTTAGTATAATGGCTTCAATAATCTGCCCCATAGTTACAACCTGTGTTGGATTGGTAATATGCTGTGTCCAAGACATTTCTGAAATGTGAATAAGACCTTCAATGCCTTTTTCAATTTCAATAAATGCTCCGTAATCTGTAATTGAAACAACTTTACCTGATACTCTATCACCGATTTTAAATTTTTCTTCAATGTTTTCCCATGGATGCGGCTGCAACTGTTTTAATCCAAGAGTAACTCTTTTCTTTTCATTATCATATTCAAGTACCTTAACATCAATTGTTTGATCAAGATTAACAACATCAGATGGGTGATTAATTCTGCCCCATGAAAGATCTGTAATATGAATTAAACCATCAACACCACCAAGATCAACAAACACCCCAAAATCTGTAATAGCTTTTACTGTTGAGGACAATATCTGACCTGACTCGAGTGTAGCTAAAAGTTTTCCTCTTTGCTCTGACATTGACTCTTCAACCAGAACCTTGTGAGATACAATAATGTTTTCATTGGGATGGTTGATTTTCAGAATTTTGAAATCCAGCATCTTGTTGACATATACATCATAATCGCGGATAGGCTTTGTATCAATTTGTGAACCCGGCAGGAATGCATTAATTCCACCAAGATCAACAACAAATCCGCCTTTTATCCTGCGAATACATTTACCCTGTATAACAGTATCATTTTCTTTAGCTGATGTAATCTTTTCCCAGTTCCTTATAATATCAGCGCGTTTGCGTGAAAGGACAAGCTGACCTTCGCGGTCTTCTATTTTTTCTACAAAAATCTCAAGTTCATCACCAATTTTAATGTTATCAGGGTCAGGAAATTCATCAATTGATACCCTTCCATCTGATTTAAAACCGATATCAATTAATACATCATTGCCTGAAATTGCAACAACTTTCCCTTTTGCAATCTCATTTTCTTTTATAACATTAAAGGTCTTTTCGTAAAGCTCTATATACTTTTTAAATTCTTCTTCGCTGTAATCTTTTGCGACAAAATCTTTTGTTTTAATTATCGGCGGTTTTACTTCTTCAATCGCATCGGTTGTTGTTTCGTTTGGTAAGCTCATCGTTTATTAAAATTCTCCGTAAATATAATTTAATTAATAAAATTCCCCCGCCTGCCGTTCTTTGGCATTCAGGAGCGTTATTTTAAAGATCCACTGCATCTTTAATTGGAATTTAGTGGAAAAGAATACGAATATGCTGATTTTTTACAAGAGTTTCAAGGCAGGGAATTAGTCAGGAAACGTAAAGCAAATAACTGTTAATTTAGTGATTTAAGAGCTCTTTCCTCAAGATAGTATTTAAATTTATAAACATTTTGTTTGCCAATGTAAATGGAGTCATTGAAATTCCTGTTAAAGGGGTGAGAAACATGTATTATGTTCAGTCTTTCTTGATATTTATATTGAACAGCATCTTCAAAATAAGTAAGAAAAATACCCGATTGCTTATATCCTAATGGTATATCGTAAAAAATTAAGGTAGAATTTTCTGGAAATTTTGGATAAATTTCCTTTACTTGCAAGGGAATTGACTTTGCAATTTCACCGGCTTCATACCAGTAATAAGCATTCTTGTTAATTAGAACACTTCCAATAACAGAGTAACTTAATAAAATTAATACGCAAACAATTTTTAATAGTATTTTTTGAGACATGAGCAATGCAATACCTGAACCAATGACAAAGAAAAGTCCAAACATAGCAAAATAAGAAAATCTACCGGTGTATCCGTCAACAAATAGGAATGGGATAAATGCAATAATGAACCAACCAAACCCATATAGTAAATGTTTTATATGAGGTTTAGACAATATCAAATTCACTATTGAAATAATTATTATTATTAAAAAATATGGTTTGGTGATTATCTGGAATTTGATCAACTTCAAAAAATTAGATATCATTACAGAAGGATTTGTATTGAATGAATTAGCCTCGGGCACATCTGCTAAAAAAAAGTGCCTTAATATTAGATATAATATTGAAAGCAATATGTAAACGGAAAAGAGACGTACGCTTTTTTTTGCAAATAAATCTATTTTACCAAACAAAGAAATTGAAACTAATAACAAAGGTACTACAACAGAACTTTCATATGATAATAAAGCAGCTATATAAGAAAAGAAAGATATAATAATAAATTTATTACTTCCTTTTTCTAAATATTTTTGATAAAACAATACGGAGGCAAATGAAAATGTTACTCCAAGCAATACAGTTTGAGAAGAAATCCAGCAAACAACTTCATGGTTACCGACATAAAAGATACAGGCAATAACTGATATAATTGAAACGACAAAATTTTTAGATAAATTGAATACTATTTTATAAAATAGAAAAGTTAACAAAGCCTGAAGAAAAATACTGAATAAATGATAACCTGTTGGAGAATCACCAAAAAATAAAAATTGTATATAAAGCAATAGTCTTGTCACTGGTCTATATAAAGCACCATGCCCCCAAGAACTCCAAAATGTAGATATGACATCATAAAAATTAGCAGGTTTTAACCAATTATAATCGTCATTGACAAAATATGAATTAATACCCGGTAGGTACAATATTATAACTACAAATAAAATTGATGAAAAAATTAAGTATTCTTTCTTCTTCATTACCTAAATTTTTTAAGAAAATATGGCATAAATATATTAAAAATTAAATTATATTCTTGTGTTAAAATAAAAAAGGGGAATATATCCCCATTTATAGTGTCATTCCCGTTTGCCTTGTCTCTAAGGCGAAAGCGGGAATCCAGACTTTTATTAGTATAAAATCATTGAATTACGAAATGCCAGATTTATAAAATATCTAATTCGTAATTTCTAATTCTTAATTGTTCTCAATCCAAATGCCATCTTCCTTCATAATGCCTATAAGCTTATCCAATGCTTCAGGGTAAGGTATTCCGCGCTCTATGACTTCTTTTCCTCGGTAGAGTGATATCCAGTTGGGTCCTGAGCCTACAAAACCGTAATCAGCGTCAGCCATTTCTCCGGGTCCGTTGACAATACAGCCCATAATTGCAATTTTTAAACCTTTAAGATGGTCAGTCCTTTTTTTTATCATAGCAGTAGTTACCTGCAGATCAAACTGCGTCCGCCCGCATGAAGGACAGCTTATAAATTCAGTCTTTGATATCCTTGTCCGCGTTGCCTGAAGTATCCCAAAGCTTACGCGGTTTATAACATCGATATTATTTTCAGACTTTATCCAGATGCCGTCACCCATTCCGTCAATAAATAAAGCGCCAATATCAATTGCGCTGCTGATGGTAGCATCTTCATCATCAATTGCTTTATAGCTTCGTGAAATAATAACAGGTGTATCAATTCCATTATTCATAAGCTCAATTAATGCTCTGCGCTCTTCAGCCATACCGTGAGTATTTTCTGTATTTAACACCAGCACGCAAAATTTATCAGATTTAACAATATCCAGAAGTTCATCGGTGATATCATTAATTGTGATCGACACAAAATTTATTCTGTAAGATTTTCTTTCGGCTGGCAAATATTCTTGTGGCGTGAATAAAGGAAATGATTCTGATTTATCTTCAAGTGTTTTCCAATAACTGTAATCAAATATTTTCTTTAATGTACCAGGTAATGCATAAGGCAGATCACCTGAGCCAAGGTAAATAAAATCAGGAGCTAAATCACCAATGTTCCACTTATCAAGCTCATGGGAATAGCTGTATGATATTTTCTCAAGTGATGCAGGTTCAACGTATTCCTTTGCATTAAGGCTTAATATTACAACCGGTACATGATGATTTCCAATTTTATCGGTTTCATATGTTTTTCTGCGGGCATATGAGAAAGGATCGTATGGGATTTCGGATTGCGGAATAGTTATACCACTACTATAATCCGAAATCGACAATCCGAAATCCGCAATGTATGCATGATTTTGACGATTATTATATCTTGCAACAATTCTTTTACAAACCGGAATTTCAAACTCCGGGTCTTCAGTCAGCGAGACTCTAATTGTATCACCAAGCCCATCTTCAAGCAGTGTACCAATACCAACAGATGATTTTATTCTGCCGTCTTCGCCATCGCCTGCTTCGGTTACTCCTAAATGTAAAGGATAGTTCATTCCCTCTTCTTCCATTTTATTCACAAGCAAGCGGTATGCTTGGACCATTACCTGTGTGTTTGAAGATTTCATTGAAAGAATTATTTCATGATAATTCATATCACGACAAATGCGCACAAATTCTAAAGCAGATTCAACCATGCCAATAGGTGTATCTCCGTAACGGTTCATAATTCTATCACTAAGCGAGCCGTGATTGGTGCCAATTCTCATAGCAGTGCCATATTCTTTACATATCTTTACTAAGGGCGAAAATTGCTCGTAAATTCTTTCAAGCTCTTCGTTATAAAGTTCATCGGTAAAACTAAAGACTTTGAACTTCTTTTTATCAGCGTAATTACCCGGATTTACTCTTACCTTCTCAACAATCCTTGCAGCAAGCTCTGCGGCATCGGGCTTAAAATGTATATCAGCAACTATCGGAGTTTTATAACCTCTTGCGTGCAGTTCATTTTTGATATTTTCAAGATTCTTGGCTTCCTTAACAGCAGGAGCGGTAATCCTAACAAGCTCACAGCCAGCTTCAATCATTCTTATAGACTGCTCAACAGTACCTTTAGTATCCATAGTATCCGTTGTGGTCATAGATTGTACACGAATGGGGTTATCGCCGCCAATGCCGAGTGAACCGACCATTACAACACGAGTTTTATACCTTGAGTATTCGGTTAAAGAGTTACAGTATTTTTTAGAAAGCGTCTGAACTTCTCCCATAAAAGATTATTTCCTTAATCTTTCTATTTCAGTTAATATTTCGCAAATCAAATTTTCTTTATCTTGGATTACTTTCTTAACCGAAAAGACATAGAACACTTTACCAAAATATTTTTCAGTAAATTTTTCATGTGATTCTATCTGCATTTTTCTTTCTTTGAATATTTGTGGTATACTCACTGAAGTCATTACAGGTTTAATTTGAAGTCCTATTAGCTTATCATTTACAGGAATCACAAAATCAACATTAAATTTCCTATCTATATTATCCGAAGCGGGGATAATTTCAACCCCTAAGTTTTTTTCTAGCTGTCCATAAACTGTTTCATATTCTCTATTGAAACCATTATAAGTTCTATTTATTACTAGAAAAAACATATAGTCTATACATTCTTCTAATGCTATAGATTCTATTTCCAAACGAACTACTTCACTTAGTTTAACATACAATACCTTACCTAACTCAGTAATCCATTCTCTTGTTATTTTTTGACCATTTTTTTTATTTTGATGAGCATTTTCAAAATAAAATGACTCCCAATCTTCTAATGATTTAGGTAAGCATGAACGAACTAATTCAGAAGTTTTCCCTACATTATAAGATTGGTTTAGATTCCAGTTATTAGCACCATGATTAAGAAGATGTTCTCTAATAAATTTAATTTCGCCATCAACCACTTTCAGCCATGGTTTATCCTGAAGCTCATTTAAACTCATAGCAAGATTTTATAAAATTTTCCTTTGTATTTATAATCAACTGTTTCATCAACATCCACCAATTTACTTTTTATTAAATGAGCATTAATAAATGTTTTATTTTCAAGATAAAGATAACATAGCAAGTTATTATCTTTATCATATTTTTGTTCATCAAACTTCATAAATACTCTTTTGCCCTTAGTCTTCTGTTCTAAAAATAACTTCGCTTTTCCATTTATTTCTTTGTTCTCTTTAATTCCAATTAACCTAATCATTACATCATTATTTAACCTAATAATTTCTGGACTTAGAACCTCTTTTACAGAAAATAACTCTTCCCGTTTATTGGAACTTTCTTTATCAATCTTAGAGCCAAATTGAAGTTTTTTGGGGTCAATTTTTTTATCGAACACATGTGGATCCTTGAAAATATAAGGTAAACTCTCAATTTCTTTATCAAAATCAATAAAAGTATCCTGAGATAAAAACTCATACTTAGTACTATTTAAATCGTTTTGCTCATAATTCAATTTGGTTTTTATTATAGGGATAAATTCTGGATTTATTTCATATCCAACTGAATTTCTATCGTTATTTTTTGCAGTTAGATTTGTTGTGCCACTTCCGGCAAAAGGATCTAGAACTGTATCACCAACAAATGAAAACATTTTTATTAATCGTCTAGGTAATTCTTCAGGAAACATCGCGATATGGTTAGTTTGTCTTGCACCACTAAAATTCCAATGTCCAGCAAAAAATGTATTCCATTCTTCACTTGTCATTTTGGATTGTTCTTTTAATTCTTTACTTGGTTTTGGCGCCTCACCTGGTTTCTTTAATATTACAATAAACTCATAATCAATTTTAAGAATACCATTTCTTGGATATGGATAAGAACCCATTTGAATTCCACCACCAGTTGTATTTGAAGTAGTAACTTTTTGCCAAATTACAGCACCCATATAGTCAAAACCGATAACTTCACAAAACTTTATTATTTCTTCCCTTATTGGTATTACTTTATATCTTCCATAATATATTGCCCTGGCAAACTGATCGCCAATGTTAACGCAAAGTCTGCAACCATTATGAAGTACTCTATAGCATTCTTTCCAGACCAAATTTAAATTATTAATATACTTTTCATAAGTATCGTGATAACCAATTTGATTTTCGGTTCCATAATCTTTAAGTTGCCAATAAGGTGGTGAAGTAATTACAAGATGAACAGATTTATCGTCTAGCGAAGACATTTTTCTGCTATCACCGATAATGATTTTATGTTCTGTAAACAATTATTATTTAAAGAGTTTAACTGTTATTAAAAAAATTAAATGTTATTTCTTAAATCAATACAATGTTTCTTTATAACTATTTTTCACGCGGGTATAGCTTTTTATAATCCTTGAATTTCTGTTCCATGTGTGTTGTGTGAATATCTGATAGTATGCTAACATTACTATCTTTCATTAAAAAAATAAGAATTCTATTAATGTATCTTTTTACTTGCTTCAAACAAAATGCGTTTTTCTTCTTCAGTAAGGTTTTGGTAGCCCTCTTTACCTATTTTATCAAGTATCTCGTCAACTTTTTCCTGTGTTATATCTGAATCACTGTAATTATTTCCTTTTGAGTAATAATCAGCATCGCTGATGTTATCGCCAGTTGATGTTGTTGTATTGTATTTATCGTAATAGCTGTTCCTGTATATATTCGTTGGTCGTTTTGTAGTAACCATTGGTTTTTTATTGAATCGGAAAAGTTCATCTAGATTATAACGAGTGATAAGCAGATATATAAATCCAACCAAACCGCCGCCTAAGTGGGCTAAATGAGCAACACCGGTATTTCTACCAACTGAAAAAAGCTCTATTAGAATATAAATTATCACAAAATATTTTGCTTTGATCGGGAATAGAAAATACAGAAATATTTCTCTGTTAGGGAAAAGCATACCGAAAGCTACAAGTATTCCGTAAACCGATCCTGATGCGCCAACTGTCGGAAGATTAAGCCCTGTAAATAATGGAGTAAGAAAAATAGTTGCAAGACCTGCACCAACACCGCACATTAAATAATATGTCAGAAATTTCTTAGACCCCCATATATTTTCAAGTTCCATACCGAACATCCACAAGGCAAACATATTCAGGAACAAATGCCAAAAGCCACCATGCATGAAAAGGTATGTGAAAAGCTGCCAGGGGTAGAAAGTAAAGACTTCGCTGCCTATAGGATTAAGTGCAAAATATTTTATAAAGAAAGTTGAGAGCTGTACACCGCCAACACTGAATCCTGCAAAAATAAAATGCTGGAAAATGAATATTGCTACATTAGAAATAAGTAAATATTTAATGATAGGGGGAAATAATGCAAAACCGCCAAACATTGAAGGACGGTTGAATTTGAACCTTTGGTTACTATTCCTGTCGTTTTGTGTGTTAAATATTCCCATATATTTTTTATTGTGCCAAAAACTTTACTTCTTCCTGTGCCTTAATTAGGTCTTCAGGAAAATCTATTTCCATACATTTATATTCTGAAACATCTACAGCATACATAGCGTTCCCCATATCATAAAGCTCCTGGAATGACGCTTCATAGAACTCGTTCACATTATTTTCATTAACTATCTTGCGATCTAGTACTTCGCTAAGTTTCTTAAAATAACTATGGGAGAACCGCTCAATGCCAATTGACTCACCATAACTTTCATCAATCTCCAAATGCTTACCAATATGCTCAATTTTATTAGTACTATCAATAATAACTTTTATCTCTTCATCACTTAATTTGTGCCCCCTTTTTACGGCAAGGCAATCGGTCTGCGGAAAATCAAAAAGCTTTGAAATTATGCGGTAATCAAACAAAATATCGCTATCAAGCAGAATTGAATCTCCTTTTATATAATTTTTCGTCAACCAAAGTGAATAACTATTATTGTTATTTTCATAATCATGGTTAGTAAGATATGTAATATCAATATCCGGGAATTTTTCAGCAATATGCTCTTTTATCATATTTTCTCTATACCCTGTAACCACTACAAAACTCTTTACACCATTTTTGAGGATATTATTAATAGTCATCTCAAGCAGGGTTTTACCACCCGCTTTTAAAAGACACTTTGGTGTTGTATCCGTAAGCGGTCTCAGCCTTTTAGCCATTCCCGCTGCTAATATTATTGCCTGCATATAATTGATTATTCCCTCGCCATGCCTGAGGCAGGCAGATAAGAGGGAATCCAGTTTATGATTAAACTACAAAAATACTGAAAATGGGAATGAGAAACAGTGGAATTATATACCCACAAATTAAAGTGTAATACAAAATATATATTGACTTACAATTAAAATACGGTTATACTTGTAAAAAACTATGGATACTTCTACGATCACAATAAAGGGGCAAGTGGTTATACCTGTCAAAATCAGAAAAAGACACGGGTTTAAAACCGGGACAAAAGTAACATTTATTGAAAAAGGTGAAGATATTATTATCAGACCGGTTGATAAGGATTATTTTAGAAAAATCATTGGAATAACAGGCACAAAAGGTAAGGCATTAAAATCTTTGAACGAGGATAAGCAAAAAGAACGCGAACTTTGAAAAAATACATTTTTGATTCATGTGCTATTATTTCTTACCTTGATGGTGAACATAATGCAACAAAGATTGCTGAACTATTTCAGGATATCAATGATCATAACCACACTGCTTATTTATGTATGATAAACCTTGGTGAAATTTACTATCATTTTTTAAGAACAGGTGGTGAGAGTACCGGTGATATAGCATTAAAAACAATTCAAACATTGCCAATAACAATACTTGGTATAGATTATACGCTTACTTTAGAAGCAGCTCAGCTTAAGGCATATAATAAAATGTCTTATGCTGATTGTTTTGCGGCAGCATCTGCAAAGCTAAACAAAGCAAGTCTTGTAACCAGCGACAAAGAATTTAAACAAGTTGAAAAAAATATTAAAATATACTGGATTTAATTCACAAGCATATATACCTAATTCAATAATCCTTGGAAATATTAAAAGTACTCTCTATAATCGTTCAGCTTGGTATGCCGCCAACTTTCCCTGATGGCGATGCAGCATTACAACAGTCATTGCCCGATAAAGTTGAAGTTATATGCAAAGATGAAGGCTCGACCTTTGTTAATAAAATGCATACTTTGCAAAACAGCCCGAAGCTTGAAAAAACCTCGCCATCACTTTTCAATAAAGATAACATTAAAGGGTTATATATATTTTTAACTCATATAGACTCAACCCACCTTTACATTGAAGACTGCGACTACAGCATGCTAAAATATTTAAGATATAAGACCAAACATCAGGACTTAAAATACAGAGTTGTGGATTCAAGCGATAGTTTTGTGAATATTGAAAAACTAAGGCAGATACAATGGAATCAGCCTATCGGAATGAAGATGTTTGAGAATGGCACGGTGTTTGAAACCACGTTTGATAATTACACTGAATACTGGGAGTGCGGCAATAAACTTGATTACTCACCAAAATATCCATACTTAAAGCCTAAGAAGACCCCATTAAGAAAAAATTACAATGATGAACAGTTGGAAGATCTTTATTATATTTTAACTCATCCAATTATGGTGCTTTCTGTGATTCCTTTGGATGATATGAGTTATGAGCTGCCTTATAATCTTGAGGGTTCATCATATGCAACAAAGATGGCAACTCTTAATAATGGTAAAATTGAAGGTATGGCAATTGACCTTAACGGAGATAAGATTGCTGATGCTTTCTGGTATCACCAAACAGGAAAGAGTAAAATAGCAGAAGTTTATACAAGGCTTTATATTAATGTAGATGGAAAGTGGCATCTTTGGTGGTACACATATTTCAGAGAAATGTAAATAATTAAGAAAATTAAAAACAGTTTATGATAAATGCAGTAATTTTTGATATGGATGGCGTTATACTTGATTCAGAGCCGTTCTGGATGGAAGCCGAAATAAAGATATTTAACTCACTTGGTGTACCCTTAACGGAGCAAATGTGCGAAACAACAACAGGTATGAGGCTGGTTGATGTAATAAAACTCTGGCATGATAAGTATCCATGGGATGTTTCCAATGATTCTTTTGAAAAAGTTAATACTCATATAGTTGATGCTCTTATTGAATTAATAAAACAAAAAGGTGAACTTAATAAAGGGGTTATTGACCTATTGGAAATGTTCAAATCCAAAGGATTGCCATTGGCAATAGCATCATCATCTGACCTAAAGATAATTGATGCAGTAATGACAAAATTTGAACTGAGCAGTTATTTTAAAGTGATACACTCTGCTGAATTTGAAGATTACGGCAAACCACACCCGGCAATTTATATTACTACTGCAAAAAAACTTGGGGTACAGCCATCTGAATGTCTGGCAATTGAAGATTCATTTAACGGGGTAGTAGCTGCAATAGCTGCAAGAATGAAGACTGCTGCATATCCTGAAAAAACTAATTTTTACAATCCTAAATTTGCAATTGCAGATATAAAGTTCAGAACTCTTAAAGATTTTACTGAAGAAGAATTTAATAAATTAAATACTTAATTATTTTTCTATGAGATTGCTTCAACCGCTAAAGCGGTTTCGCAAATTAAGATAATCAAAAAGTATGCTGATAGCTGTTGCGGGTCCATATAACGCTGAAACTGATGAACAAAAAGCTGCAAACTTAAAAACTATGAATATTGCAGCAGCCGAAGTTTACAGGATGGGACATATACCGGTTATTGGCGTAAATGCATCGTTGTTTGTTGCTGATGAACTTACTGATATTTCAAGAGCAAAGGTCATAAGTGATATATCTTTTGCCATAATAGAGAAATGTGATGCAATATTAATGATAGGCTCCTCTCCCGGGGCAGATATAGAGTGTGAAATAATCTCGGCTAAGGGATTACCCGTATATAACTCCATAGATGAAACACCGAATGCAGAGTGAATCATGCAATACCATTTTATATTGATGCTCTTCTTTATTTAAACTTCGCAGTAATTATTTTCTTCATTGTCTATTCCCTTTACTGAAAATTATAGTTCTTCGGACTAATGAGCTTAATTTACACTTTCATTCCTGAATGGAACAAGTGCTTCCTCAATGGATTTAGTATCAGGAAAAAATGATAGGATTTTCTGCAGAACTTCATCAAGTATAGCATCTGGACATGACGCTCCGCTTGTAAGAATTATTTCAACTGGTTTATCGTTTTTTACATTAAGCCATTTATTAGTTATAGTTTCTTCCTGAATATGGATATTGTAATGACTGATAAGATTTTCTGAAATAATTTTTTCAGCTCCAGATATAAAATACACAGGAAGTTTTTCTTCGCATAATTCTACAATATGAGATGTATTAGAGCTGTTATAGCCCCCAACAACTACAGCAAAATCTGAATTACAGTTGAGCAATCCAATGGTTGCCTGCTGGTTATCATAAGTAGCATAACATAAAGTGTCACTTGTATCAGCGTAGTGTTCTTTAATTTTAACTGAGCCGAATTTTTCTTCCATAGTTGCCTTTATCATATCTGCTATTGATTGGGTTTCAGTGGCAAGCATTGTAGTCTGGTTTACAACACCAACCTTTTGAAGGTCGTTATTTACATCAAATCCTTCGGTATGTTTACCGGCAAACAGAGTATAAAATTCTTCTTTTGGAATCCTGCCAAAAATAATATCACATAGAGTTTTTGTTTCATCAATGTTTCTAACTATTATAGTTGGTGAGTTTTGTTTTGAATGGGAAAATGTTGCAATAGTTTCTTCGTGGTTATATTTACCGTGAACTATAATAGTATAGTCTTTCTTGCCAAGTAATTCAGCGCGATTCCAAACCTTTTCTACAAAAGGACATGTTGTATCATACTTGTAAGGATCAATACCTCTATCACTAAGCAATTGCTGAATTTCCAATGTTGTCCCAAAAGCCGGGACGATGACAATATCATCAGCTTTTAAATTATCCCAAGGAATTATTTGCTTGCCGTTATGCTCACGGATAAATTTAACACCTCTAGAGCTTAAGTCTTCATTTACTTTAGGGTTATGTATCATCTCGCTCAGAAGATAAACCTGTTTATCCGGATTTTGCTCAAGGGATTTATATGCAATTTCAATTGCATTTTCAACTCCGTAACAGAATCCAAAATGCCTGGCAATCAAAAATTTTACGGGACCGAAATCCAGCACAGAAGGAGCATAATCCTTTTTCCGGGGATCCGTAATTTTCCTGGCATCCTTAACAACAGAAATTACAGGACTGCGGTAATATATTGGAATATCAAACTTCTTCATTATTTATCTGATGAAATTCCTGACGCAGATATCTTATGATTCTTCGTAAGTACTTTTCTTTTGATTTCTATTTGATCACCAAAATTAATCAATAAGCCCACTTCAATATCAGTGGCTTTCAAATAATTCACAAGCTGGACTTCGTGAACTTTACTTAATATTTCTATAGCTTTAATTTCGACTATGACCTTATTATCAACTATAATATCAGCAAAACAATCACCAATGATTTCATTTTCAAAGATCACTTTTATAGGATATTCTTCATCAATAGAAAATCCTGCATCACGCAGTTTCTTGCAAAGTGCTCTTGAATAGACTTTTTCTAAAAACCCGCTTCCCAATACGTTAAATACTTTATAGGCTTCACCGATTATTTTCTCTGTAATTTCAGAGTGTTTAAAATTATCATTCATATTTTTTTCATAATTATCATACAATATCTGCGTCAGTTTTTTATCATTGGCATTTTAATGCCGAATTTCTTCTTGTTCTCAATTGCCTGTTCATACCCTGCATCTGCATGGCGTACAATTCCCATGCCTGGGTCATAAGTCAGCACTCTTTCCAATCTTTCTTCGGCTTCCTTGGTTC
This sequence comes from uncultured Ignavibacteria bacterium, assembly GCA_947084945.1. Classification (GTDB taxonomy): domain Bacteria; phylum Bacteroidota; class Ignavibacteria; order Tepidaquicellales; family OLB5; genus OLB5. Next base: position 22,138 of record CAMTUP010000015.1, read on the forward strand.
CATCGGCTACTACCACCATACCTGAGTGTATAGAAAGCCCAATTCCAACTCCACCGCCATGATGTAACGATACCCAGCTTGCCCCGCCAACTGCATTTAATGCAAAATTTAAGATTGGCCAGTCTGCAATTGCATCTGAGCCATCCTTCATTTTTTCTGTCTCGCGGTTTGGTGATGCCACACTTCCGCAATCAAGATGATCCCTGCCAATAACAATTGGTGCTTTAACCTTGCCATCACGCACAAGTTCGTTGAATATTTTACCCATCTTAGCACGCTCGCCATAGCCAAGCCAGCAAATCCTTGCCGGCAGTCCCTGGAAATGAACTTTCTTCTGCGCATGCTCTATCCACCTTGCAAGCGCTTTGTTTTCAGGAAATGTTTTCAGGACATATTCATCAGTAACAAAAATATCATTCGGGTCACCTGAGAGTGCTGCCCATCGGAAAGGTCCTTTGCCGTCACAGAATAACGGACGGATATACTCAGGTACAAAACCCGGTATATCAAACGCTTCCTTGAAACCATTATTAAAAGCTTCTCCTCGGATATTGTTGCCGTAATCAAACACAACTGAACCGCGTTTTATAAAATCATGCATAGCTTTGCAGTGAGTAACAACAGTTTTCCGTGATAGCTCAATATATTTTTCAGGATCTAATTTCCTTAACTCAAATGCTGCCTCTAATGACATTCCCATAGGTACATAACCATTAAGCATATCATGCGCAGAAGTTTGGTCTGTAACAATATCGGGAATAACATTCCTTTTCAATAATTCAGGCAAAACATCACCTGCATTACCAACAAGTCCAACTGATTTTGCTTCTTTATTCTGAACAGCTTTTTGTATTATATCAATTGCTTCATCAATGTCTTCTGTTAATACATCGCAATATCCTGTATCAATGCGTTTTTGAATCCTGCTTTTATCAACATCAATTCCGAGTATAACTGCCCCATTCATTGTAGCAGCAAGCGGCTGTGCTCCGCCCATTCCGCCTAAACCTGCAGTCAGAATAAACTTACCTGAGATATCACCCTTAAAATATTTATCTGCGCATGCTGCAAATGTTTCATAAGTACCCTGTAATATTCCCTGAGAGCCGATATAAATCCATGAGCCTGCTGTCATTTGTCCGTACATTGTTAGTCCTAAAGCGTCAAGCCTTCGGAATTCATCCCAGTTAGCCCATGCAGGCACAAGCTGCGCGTTCGATATAATTACTCTTGGAGCATTGGTATGTGTTTTTAAAATTGCTACCGGCTTGCCGGATTGCACAAGCAGTGTTTCATCTTCATTCAGCTTTTGTAATGACTCAATAATTTTATCATAACATTCCCAGTTCCTTGCTGCTTTTCCTCCGCCTCCATAGACAATCAAATCTTCGGGGTTTTCAGCCACTTCAGGGTCTAAGTTATTCATTAACATACGCATAGCGGCTTCTGTTATCCAGTTTTTACAGGATAACTTTGTGCCGGTTGGAGCTTTTATTATTCTTTTCGACATAGTAATAAATAAGATTAAGGTACAAAGATAGGAAAAAATATGAGAGATTTTAATGTAGAATTGAATCTAATACTTTTGGAATGAATTGACTACCTGACTTTATGTTGTCAATGCTCATCAACCGCGTCAAAGACGGGCAAGCACAGTTTTTGTTGAAACAGACAGGAATGCACTCCAAAGTATATTAATTTTACTTTCGGGAGGTCTAATGAAGTATCAATTTTTTCCTGCATACGCCATATTGCCTGACAAGGGAATTTATTTTCATATAAGGCACGGCTCATCATAATAGAATCAATTCCGTAATCTATTTACCTTAAATATAATAAAATATTGGGGACGGGGATCTAATACCCACATTCTTAGAAAGGTAAAAGACTGTAATGGTATCAATTCAAAATCCTGTGTGATTCTTTTCGTAAAATTTAAAACTGTATCTTTTTCAATAAGGTAATCTGTTTTTATAAAATTCAGCATAAGATGGGGGTTTTCTTTTTCATAATTAGGTACAGATAGAATCTTCCTGTTTAATTCAAGATCCCTATTTATCAAAGCCGCTGCATCTATTATATATCTGTTGGTGTTGAAGCCTATTGCACCAACATCATTTACAAGCACCCTGCTCCCGGCAGGCACGTTGCTTTCCAACCACTTTCCTGCCGGAATAAGACACTCATTTATCCCGGCTGTAAATCCAGCAGTGTATGGCTTAACATATCTATGGAAAACAAATTGCGAATAGAATAGGTAAATTATCAGAAATGCCGTAACTGCCGCTATCTTAAAGGATAGAAAATCTTCAACAAATTTTATACCTATAATTATTGTAAAAGGGTATATGATTACGATATACCTAGACATTACAGCAGTTGATGACAAAAAATAAAGTACAAGCAGCCCGCTTACCCAAAAAATCAGAGGTAATAAATAAATATTTTTTCTGAACATTAAAAACACAGCGCCTATTATAAACAAAAATACTTCTGCCGGGCCAAATAACAGAAACAACCTGAAAATTTCCTTAGCATTTGTAAACTGATTAATTAGGTCAAACTTCAACGCAGATTTGCCAAGACTGGTATTGGATACAATTGTACCAAAAGTATAATATGCAAATATCCAAAAAGGCAATACTATGCTCAAAACACAAACAGGATATTTCAGGGTCTTTAGGAAACCCTGTTTCCTGCTATAATTCCCGAATGCAAACATGAACCATAAAATCGTAATTAAAACAAAAATTTCCGGTCTAATTAACATTCCAAATCCCATTAAAAAAAACGATATATATATCCTCTTTGAATAGTATAAATAAAAAATAAGAAGTACGGTAAATACTGCAAATGATGTTTCCATACCTGTAAATGTTGATCTGATAATCAAGGGATTCAGCATGAATATCAATAGGGCGCTTAAGCGGTAAATGATATTTTCTCCGAAGAAGAATTTTGTAAACTTATAGAAAATTATGAAAGAGATTAAAATAAATACCATGTCCAGTGTTTTAGCAAACCAAAACGGGTCTAACCCAAGAATAAAAGGGATTGTAAGTATTAAAGCCCATAGAGGCCCTGTAACTCCATAACTTGGTTCACCCTTATTAAAAGAGAAATTGTATCCTTCTGAAATATTCTTGGAGTATTTCAAATATATAAAGGTATCATCAGGTGAATAACTAAACTTCAGGTACTGGCAATAAATAAAGATCAAAACGGCAGCTATAACGGCAATTTTAATTATCTTGTTACTCTTGAATGTAAAACCGGCCGAACTATTCATTTAATAATCAGAAATAATTTATTTTACCCGGGGAAGATCAAGCGAAGTGTCAATTTTTTCTTGCATACGCCAAATAGCCTGACAAGGAAATTTATTTTCATATAAGGAACGGCTCATCATAACGGAATCAACCCCATGCTTTTCAAGTCCCTGAATTTTGCTAAGGTCCTGGTAGTTCGATATTCCGCCTGCTGCTGTTACTTTTAAGCCAGTTTCAACTGCAATATTTTTTAGACCCTCTATATCTGGACCGGTTAAAGTACCAACTCTGGATACATCCTGATAAATAATACGTTCAACTCCAAGGGTTTTCATGCCAAGAGCAAATTCAAGTGAGTGAATATTTGTTACATTACCCCAGCCATCTTTAACAAGGTAACCATTTCTCACATCAACACTGATAGCCACTTTACTTTTACCAAATTCATCAAGAAGTTTTTTAACAAGATCAATATTATCAATAGCTGATGTCCCGATAACTATACGGTAAACACCAAGCTCACTTATTAATTGTTTTGCTATTTCAAACGTCCTGATACCGCCGCCAAGTTGTATAGGTACTCCGACTGTTTCTGTGATTTCCTTGATAAGCTCATAATTTTTTCTTTTACCTGATACAGCGCCATCAAGATCAGAAATATGGATAACCTTAGCGTTTTCCTTTCGGAAAAGCCTCGCCATACTTAACGGACTCTCAGAATAATAAACGGTCTTATCCTCAAGTCCTTCCACCATTCTTACAGAGCGGCCATTCCTAATATCTATTACGGGTATTACAAGCATTAAATTAATTCGTTGGTTTAATAATTTTATATATTTTATAATAACGCGGCGATGGATCAGAAATACCCAAACTTGGGAATTTTTTTGTTAACTCAAGCTGTAAACCATACTTGCCAAATTCAGTAACTGTACTTGTTTCTGAAGTATCGCGGTCAATCACATAATCAGCTTCAATAAATTTCAGCAACTTGTGAGTTTCCATTCGATCATCAAGCGGAGAAGACATAATTTCTTTATTTAAAACAAGATCCCTGTTAATAAGCGCAGCCGCATCAATTATATACCTGTTAGAAAAATAACCAATAGCCCCAACATCATTTACCAGTATTTTAGCTTTTGGATCCGTATTCTGTTTAAGCCAATCTGCAATTGGAATAAAACATTCATTAACCCCTTTTGCAAAATCATCAGTGCTGGGTTTAACAAATTTATAAAATATAAATTGCGAATAAAATACTGAAATCAGAAATACTGCAATTATTATATATTTTTGGTTAAACTTCAGATTTTCAATTGATTTTAGACCAATTAATATAAAAAATGGTGAAATTATCAACAGGTAACGTGATATAATATCTGCATCAGTAATTATATAAAGAAATACTAGCGCAAATATCCATATAAACATTGGTAATGTTTTCTGAAAGTTTTTCTTCTTAATTGCGAACAATATAAAAACAACTGAAAGTAATAATTCAAATAAACCGGCACCGGCAAGAGTTTTAGATATTTCCTTTACCTGTTCAAAAATAATTAGGGGACTGAGTGATAATGTTGATTTTCCAAGCGCTGTATTCGGCATAAATGTACCAAAGCTGAGCTTGGCATATAAGAGAAATATCAAGACAGGAATTGCTGTTAACAAAATATACTTAGAAATTTTTAAAAGATTAAATTCATTTTGTTTTTTCAGGTTATATAATACTATTACAAACAGAACTAGAAATAAAACAAAACCTTCAGGTCGAGTGAGGTAGAATAAACCCATCAAAAAAAACATTAAGGACCATTTTTGAGTATAATATAGTAAAAAGATCCACACTACCAGCATAACAGCAAAACTGGTTTCCATTCCTGAAAAAGTCCACCTTACAAACCAGGCATTCAGAATAAATATCCCTGTAGCAGCATAACGGGTCATATCATCTTTAAAGAAAAGTGATGCTAACCTGAAAAATAGAAATATAGAAAATAAAGCGCATAACAGATCAGCAAATTTAGAGAACCAAAATGCATCAATACCAATAAAATTTGGTAATGTTAATATCAATACCCAAAGCGGACTTGTAACTCCGTAACTTTCTTCACCCGGATTGAATGAAAATCCATTACCAGCAGCAATATTTTTTGCGTATTGAAGATATATATATGTATCATCCGGGGCATAGTATGGCTTTTGAATTATGGAAATACAAAAAAGAATTAAAGATACAATAATTAAAATTATTCCTATTGACTTATTGCTTTTCACAAAGCAATAATAGTAAGAAAATTATAAAGAAAAAGGGTAATCTACCTGATTACCCTTAGAAAAAAATTCTGATACATTTTTAAATCTATTATCTTCTCACCACCGCAACTTTACCCGTGCAGACATTACTTGCATCTTTATTATACCCTGCTATAATATATATACCGCTTGATACATAATTCCCATTCAAATCCTTACCATCCCATTCAGCAATCCTGCCGCCTGGTGTTTCAAATTCCGCAACCAATGTGCCGCTGATAGTTAATATTTTCACGGTTGATTCTGCAACCAAACCATCAATTTTAAGCTTTGTATCACCCGGCAGTAAGAATGGATTTGGTCCCACTTTAATTTTATCACAGGTTTCCAATGGCTGAATAGCTATAGTATTCAGCGAAGCCAATCCTTTTTCTGTTCCAAAATAAGCAACTCCGGTTTTAGCTGATACAACAATACTCAAAATTTTATTCGTAGGTAATGGTGAGTTTACAGTATTATACCTTGCAAGCAAAGTTGAGCCATCAGGTGATACGTAAAGCAAACCGTTTGCAAGTGTGCCTATCCATTTATTATTCAAAGCATCAACAGCAATGAACAAAACATTTTCTGTGAGCGGAGTGCTAATTCCATTTTCTATAATTCGCATTTTAAATGTATTTGGAATACTACCTGGGCTATTTATAACCTGTTCTGGATTAGCAATTATAATAATACCGTTATCAGTCGCAATCCAGACTTCACCATTCTTATCAACTACAACATGATTTGATGTGCTAATATCTGTTCCCAAAAGTGAGGCGTTAATAATCGTTCCATTTGGATTTGTATTTTCATTAAAATATACTACACCTCTGGGTGAGCCAGGTAGATCGTTGGGTAAAGTCATCCATTTTGTATTAAAATTATCTATAGCCAAATATATCAGTGTAGTAACAGTAGCGTTAGAAGGTGTGGGATATGCAAGGCATGGGGCGGTAGGTGAAAATCGCACTATTGGAAGTGAGTTGCTTGGTGCCCTGTTGATAAGCCATAAATTTCCTGAATTATCCTCCCACATACCTTCTACTAAAGTAAAATTTCCATCCAGTGAAACAAGACATGAATTCTGGTTGGTGTATAATACTACACTATCCCCGTCTATTTTTAACAAACCTGAGCCATAACCGCCAGCCCAAACAGTATTTGAATATTTTGAAGCATATATATGCCTGAAATCATTAGCCTGCATCCAGGGATACTGGTCTGTTGTAAAATTTTTCCAGTTGTTTAAATCAAATCTATAAACACCCGCATTTAAACCACCTGAAACACCGTAAATATTTCCGTTTTGATCTATAGAAATATCCTGAAAAACATTTGATGCTGGTCCGTTAGGGAAAACATAATTATTTGTATTATTTCTGTAAACATTAACTCCGTTGTTTACAGTACCAATTAAAAGATCACCCCCGTTATTCACCTTTAGCGAGTTTACTTCCGTTCCGCTTTGGATAAGCTCTGCGTTATTAATATTATTTAAATTAACCCTGAATATTCTGTAATTTCCTTTATAACCATTGTAATTTGTATATGCAGAAAAGTAAAGTACATTGCCTGATACTGTCATTCTGTAAACAGGATCAACAAACGGAAAACCATTATATATAGGTGCATAAGTGTTGAGTGTTCCATTCTGGTAATAAACCATGCCGCTATCAGTTCCCATAAATATCTTTGAATCAAAATAAGCGATACTGTTAATATGGTTACTATTTAAAACAGAATTTCCTGTTACAAATGTTGACCAGTTAGATGCTATGGGAAGATTATTATTGATGTTTGCATATGCTATTCCATTCCTTGTTGCCGCCCAAATAGTATCGTTAATTACAATAATATCATATACCGGGCTTGAAGTTGCTAAATTGCCTAACCTTGTATATGGCTGATCTACAAACTGGAATTGAGGAATATTGAATTTAACTATACAAAACTCTGTTGAAAAGAACATCTGGTTATTATATTCATAAAAAGCATTTATTCTCTTTGAAGGTTCATTTGATGTGCTGATATCGGTTATTTGCCTCCATGATGCATCGGTAGGATTAAGAACACTTATCGATCCGTCAAAAGCTCCAACCCAAACCTGCCCATTATTTCCTGTTGTTATTGCGGTAAGCTCGTTTGATCTTATACCATCCAGTGTTGTAAATTTTTTAATATTACCTGAATTATTGGGATTGAAATTAAATAAACCACCCGAAGTAGCAGCCCAAACCTGGTTATTACTCAATGAAATGCCCTTAGTTTCTCTTAATGATGTGTATATGTTCCAGCCATTAGAACTTTGAGAATACGATATACTGCAAAAATAAAAAGAACTGCATATAAAAGAAATTAATATTACTAAGATAAATTTTTCGAGAATTTTTTTATTCAGCATTATTTTATTGTTTAATTAAAAAAGAGTAGAGGTATTATCTATAGTTTAGATTATGATTGTATGATAATTGAATTTTGATAATTATTCTAAATTTTTATTTTTGCTAATTATAGAAGTTCATTTAAAGCCTGTTCAAGCTCAGATTTGGTATGATTATCGCTTTGTGAAGTTGCAACGTAAATTCCTTTTTCATAAGCTTTCCTTGCTTCGGTTTCATCTCCCAGAATCTCGTATGTTTTACCAAGCTGGTAGTATGTAGCAATATAGTTTGGATCAAGTGTTTTTAGCTCTTCAAAAATATCTTTTGCATTTTCGTGTTCATTATTAGAAAAATATTCCAGCCCCAAAGCATACCTTACAAATGTATCTGATGGATCTATTTGGAGCATATTTTTCAAATTTTCTATCCTGCTGATACTCATTCCTCTTGATACTCATTCAACTAATTTAAGCAACTTAAACGAAAATTAAAATTAATAAAAGTGAAAAAATTTGCAACATAAGATAAAACCAGTATTTACAAAGAGATATTCTCAAGGTCTAAAGCAATATCTATATCATTTTGTGTAATTCCGCCTACTTGGTGTGTTGAAAACGATACTTCAACATCTTTAAATTTCATTAAAATATAATCAGGATGGTGGTTTCTTTTCTGGCAATATCCGCCAATAGCCGTTACAAAACCCATAGTTGAAGGAAAATTTTTAGTTTTATAAGTTTTTTTTATCGAGCCATCCTTATATTCCCACCCATTTAATTCCTTTAATGCTTCTGAAATCTGTTCATCTGTTAATTTATACATAATGATTCTATAATTAATCAAAAGCGGGCACTTGAGCCCGCTTTATAAAATTTTGCAACATTAAATATGTGATTATTTAACCAAAATCATTTTCTTTGTATCAGTAAAATTACCTGATACAAGTTTGTAAAAATATACTCCGCTTGAAAGCATTGATGCATCAAATAGAACTGAATTTGAACCCGCATCTTTAATTTCATTAACAAGTGTTTTAACTTCTTTGCCGGTTACATCGTATATTTTTAATGTAACAATCCCTCGTTGTGGTAACTGGTAATTTATAACAGTTGCCGGATTAAACGGATTTGGATAATTCTGGCTAAGCGAAAATTCATACGGATTTTCTAACCTGTTATTATCAGTTACAACATCAGTTACATTAGTAACCGGTATATCTATGTATGAATTTCTGCTTAAATAAACATAATTATAGCCATTGTTCAGCACAGGAAGAACAAATGGATTAGTCCCTAAAAACCACTGGTCATCAATATGTGTATCAAGATTTGTGATAATGATCTTAATTTTATTTCCTGCTTTAAATATATGTGAATGCGCCTGACCTTCAAAGTTTTTGGTTCTCCTGCTGTTAGCTGTATAATTTCTATCGGTATAATTTATCCTGTTAATGAGTTTTTCTTTTCCGTTTGTCTGAACTTCTATAATCTGGAAATTATACTGTGTAAATGTACTTGCTGATGATAAGTAATCCAGATTAACCTTTGGTATCCCAAGCCATTTTTTATCGCTTGTTAATGCAGTACTTGTAAATGATACAGTATTTTTTTTAAATTTTGAAGTAAATGTTGTACCTGTGAACTCCTCATTTACGGCTTCCTGCATTGTAAGTCCGCCAGTAACCTGATTTCTGATGGAAGTTCGTGTATTATTATTAGTACCTGCGGTAGTTGTTAAGCGGTTATTAGTATTAAAATACAGCCTGTATGGCGATGTAATATTCTGCAGAGCAACTTTAGAGCTATCATGTTTAAAGGTCCAGTATAAACCATTTACCGGATACATTGTTGAAGCATAGTCATAATTAGCTGCTGGCAATTTAGTTCCGGAATAAGGGAAAAGCCAGTAATAGAACCAATCATTGAAAAACTGCATATGCCATGTGTCTTCTGTGGGTGAATTATCTCCACCATGCCCCTGTACAGCCCCAAGATAAAGCCTGAATGTTGAATTAGTATTAAGTGTTGATGCCTTCATTATGCCCGAAGCATTAAAAAACTTATCCTGCCATGAGCCTTCCATTATCAACGGTACACGATTATTGGGAATGCTTGTCATAAAATCTCTTCCCAATGGCAGCCAGTATGCAAGACTATCCCAGTAATTCTTACTGCTTGAATATATCCAGTCACTCATTCTTTCAACCTGCGGAGTATATCTTGCAGTATCGGGAGTGTATTCAACTGTCCATAACAAAGTCATTTTTATACAGCCATTTTCTATCCAGCTTGTTGCAAAATCTGGAGGAGCAAGCGCTGAAATTATTGTCTTTACATTCATACCCATTGTACAAGCCATATATGGAACAAGTCCGCCTTGCGAACCACCCATTATAAGTATGTTTCCGGGATTGATTCCGTTCGGAGTATCCTGTTTAATAAAATTTATGAACTCTATCATATCCTGAGCTTCTATGTTGGATATAAGGTTTGATAGTCCGGTTGAATTACCCTGCCCGCGCATACTGAATGTTGTAGTATAATATCCATATTCAGCCTGTGCTTTGGCAAATGCAGCAAGTGTTTCTTTATTATCGCCATATCCATGCACGAAAACTACTGTAGGCCAGCCACCTGTTGGTGGTGTACCTTGTGGTATGAATTTTAAAGCATCCAGTATTATGCCATCTCGGAGGGTAACTGTAAAATCGACCCTTGTTACAGGAACTGCCGGGGCATTGGAATACTTTGGAAGGAGTTTCATATATTCATAGTTATCCCTTGCTCGTTTTTGCTGGGTATAACTTATGTTATTGAGTATTGTAAAAGAAATTAATGCCAAAAATAGTAATTTAGCTGCTCTCATAGTAATTTTTCCCTACTTTATATATTGTGTAAAATTAATAAAAATAGTGTTTTGTTCCAATACAAAAATCAAAATCTTATATTTGATAAATCCCTTTAAAATAGGATTTTAAGAAAAAAATAAAAACCCCGCTTTTTGAGCAGGGTTTATTTGAAGTAACTTGATATGGATCAATTATCTTTAGTTACTTTTGTAAAGCGAAATTTATTATGCTTTTCTCATTTGTTTGTTACTATAAAACAGGTAACCTAGTATTACAAATGGTATTAACAGAAACACAAAGATTACCGGTAATATTAATAGTGACATTTTTGACTCTCTTCTAATAAATTATTTTTCATTTTATCTTTTTTAAAGCAGGGATATCCCTAAAATTGTTCCCTAACTATCCCTGCTTATTTTTATTTTACTTAATTTATACTTTAAGTTTTATTTTACTAATGTCATTTTCTTTACTTCAGAGAAGTTTCCAGCGGTTAGTCTGTAGAAATATATACCGCTTGAAAGGTTCTGAGCATTGAACATTACATTGTATGAACCGGGGTTTTGCACGTCATTTACTAAAGTCTGAACTTCCCTGCCTAATAGGTCATATATCTTCAATTCAACCTTCTGGGCATCAGCAATTGAATACTGTATCATTGTGCTGGGGTTAAACGGATTCGGGAAATTCTGTGTCAAGCTATATGAATACGGTGAATTATTTTCGGGTGAATTTTCTTCAGCAAACAAAACATCAATCCTGTTATATACATTGGTAACAATAGGAAGCTCAACATATGAATTGCTGCTAAGATATACTGTATGGTCGCCATTTTTCATTGTAGGTAATACAAATGGGTTTGTACCAAAGAACTCAGCATCTGTATGCGCTTTATCAAGATTTGTTATTATGACCTGGATCTTGCTTCCTGCCTGGAAGATATGTGAATGTGCCTGACCTCTGAATGTAACCTGCCTTCTTGAGCCTTTGGTATAATTTCTATCTGTAAAATTAGCGCGGTTTACAAATCTTCTTTCTCCGCTTGCGAGTACTTCATATATCTGGTAATTAAACTGTGCGAATGTTTGAGCTGCTGATTTATAATCAAGCCTTACAACGGGTGTGCCTGTCCACTCAAGATTAGTTGTTAATGCAGATGAAAGAAACTTCACTGAATCTTTTTTGAATTTTGCATTAAAATTTGCTCCATTAAATTCATCATATACTGCCTGCTGCAATGTATATCCTGAAGTTATTCTGTTCCTCAAAGTAACATTGTTATTGCCTGATTGAACTGTAGTTTTTAAGACACCATTCCTATTCAGGTAAAGTCTCATTGGAGTAGATATATTTCTAAGGAGTGTTGTTGAGCTATCATGTGTAAATGAGAAATACTGATTATTTACAACCGGAAAATGTGTTGATGCATATTGATATTTTGCCTGGGTAAATATTGTTGTTTCCATTCCCCATAATGTCTGATAAAAGAAATTATTGAACCAATCCATATGCCAAATATCTTCTGTTAAAGATATATCGCTGCCATGTCCGCGAACTGCGCCAAGGTATGATGTTAATGGAGCGTTTGTAATTTTATCAATATGCAGCATCCAGCCATCTGCATTAAAGAATTTATCCTGCCATGCTGCTTCTACAAGAACTGGAGTTGTTATATTTGGAAGTCCTGTTATAAAATCTCTATCGCGTGGAAGCCAGTAAGCCAGACTATCCCAATATTGTTTATTATCTGCATATATCCAGTCGCTCATTCTGCTTACCTGTGAATTATACCTTGCTGTATCAGGTGTATATTCAATTGTCCATAATAATGTCATTTTTGTACAACCGTTCTCTATCCAGCTTGAAGCAAAGTCCGGTGGAGCAACTGAATTAATAATTGCTGCAACCTGCATACCTCTGATTGCTGCTATTAATGGAAGCGCGCCGCCCTGTGAACCGCCCATAATAAGTATCTTAGATGGGTTTGAACCATTTACTGAATCAGCTTTTAACCATAAAACTATTTCTTTTAAGTCATCTGCTTCTAATGTACTTATTAGATTTGATTGTCCGGTTGAAAATCCCTGACCGCGGACACTGAATGTCATAGTGTAATAACCATATTCAGCCTGCGCACGGCAGAAATCTGCAAGTGTTTCTTTGTTATCGCCATATCCGTGTACCATCATAACTGTCATCCAGCCACCTGCGGGGGGAGTAACTTCGGGTATAAATTTTAAGCAATCAATAATAACACCATCACGCATTGTAATAGTGAAATCAGTGCGGTTTACAACTAAATTTGCATCACCTGTGCTGCTTGGGAGTAAATATGAGGGTGTCCATGAATTAAGTTTACCGGGTTTACTCATTACCTTACTTTGTGTATAGATAACTTCGGTGTAAGACATAAAAAAAAGAGCCAATGATAAGCATATCATTAAAAGTCTCTTTGTGTTTCGGGTTTTAATAGCATTCATCTTTATAGATGTCCTTTCAGAATAGATTAGTTATTGATTAAAAATAATCTTTTCTGCTATCGCATTCCCTACGAATTAGTATGTTACAAATATAGCCTCTTGTCCACTCCTAAAACAATCGTAAACTTAAGTAAATCTGTAATTACACTCTAAACCTAATTAATCATACTTTCACTGTATAACGAAAAAACCTATATTATCTAACGTATGAGGGTGAGGATTGAGATGAAGGAGTCTTTTGGGAAGTTAAAAGTGGCGATATTAGCGTTTTTTTGAGTATGCGGGAAAAGTACTAAAAACAGTCAACTTTTAAGCCTGCTAGAGTAGAAAAGCGACCATGTCTAAGACAGGTGAAGACTGCATAAAGCGCAGAAAGCCTTCACCACTGAGGTTCACGGAGGACACAGAGGACACAGAGGTATGCAATATTTCTTTGTTGGTGACAACACCAACAAAGGGCTAAAATTTTCTATATTTATGATAACTCAAACAGATTGTTAAAAACACAAAATGATGATGGAAATAATACATCAACATTTAACATTATCAACGGCTATGATAAAGACGGCAATTTTGTAGGCATGAAGCGTTATGGCTCGTCTAATAATCTTGCAGATAATTTTACTTATACATATTTTAGCGGTACTAATAAACTGCAAAAGGTAACAGGACAGATGAACGATGATTACAGCTATGATGCAAATGGCAATGTTACATATGATAATGTTAATAAAAATACCGAAATTAAATATGATCACCGCAATTTGATGATAGAAAACAAAAATATTTCATCACTTAATACATACCGGACATTATACCGATACGATGAAGCAGGTAACAGGATAAGTAAAAAGCAATATCTCTATATAAACTCTCCCCCGCCCGGAGGTATTGTCCGAAGGACTCCTCTCGGAGAAGGAATTGAAAGCGGTACTGGATATGGTGACAGCATTATAGTAGATGTAGGCGACGGAAGCGGTTACTGGTCTTTGGTTGGCAATACGTATTATGTCCGCGATGTTTCAGGTAAAGAAATTGCAATATATTCAGGAAGTTCTTTAACTCAATGGAATATTTGGGGACTTGATAACGTGGGTAAGATTAATTCAGATACTACTCGCAATTATTACCTGAAAGACCATTTGGGAAGCGTAAGAGTAGTTTTGAACAGTACTAATACAGTAATCTCTGCTCAAGACTATGATTGTTGGGGCTATTTACTTGAAGGGCGAACTTATGAATCCGTGTCATCAGTTAATCAGCGATACAAATTTACCGGTAAAGAAAGAGATAGAGATTTAGAAAGTAATTATGATTATTTTGGTGCGAGGTATTATGATAGCAGGATAGGAAGGTGGGGCGGAGTTGAGCCAAAATATGATAAGTATGTAGGAGTAACACCATATAATTATTCCTTAAACAATCCTATAATAATGATTGATCCAAACGGTAAAGATCCATATAGGAAGTATCTTGTATCCTTGCAAACAATCTCAAATAATATCAGTTCATTTGGTGATGCAAAATCTAATTCATTGGGTGCTGTACAATCTTTTTATGATATAGCATCATTTTATAATGATACTAAATATCGTTATACTTTTACTGAAAAATCAGGATTTATTGATTTGAAGCATTTCTTTGCTTCTGCTGGTTTAGTTGCTTTAAGTCTAGCAAAAAATAAAGCTGAAAATTATGGATTTTTATATGAAGTATTACAAGACTTAGGAATTGCTGATGAAAATTCGGCATACGATCCGGAAGATTTGCCTTCAAATAAATTAGGTGCTGAATTTGGTGAGTATTTTGCAAATAGTGAATTAACTTTAGAAGAAGCGTTTGTGGAATTTATGAAAGAGCAAGGTTCTAAAGATTTGGATGAATCATATTTCAGCATTTGGTATATACCATATGACGAAAATAGCAGACCTTTAGAAAGAAGCAGGTCAAATAGCCCATTTTACGGTGAAAGAGTCCGAAAAAATTATCTTGAAAATTAAAAATGATGATAAAAAAAATTATTATCATAGTACTCTTTTTTGGGGTGGTATATCTATTAAGAATATTTCTACTAAATATTCCATTTATTGGGTGGGCTTACGAAGCCTTTGAAATTAAGATTTCCGTTTTCCTATATAATTTTGTTACGAATCCGATTTT
The DNA here is from genome assembly GCA_947084945.1 of uncultured Ignavibacteria bacterium. Taxonomy (GTDB): domain Bacteria; phylum Bacteroidota; class Ignavibacteria; order Tepidaquicellales; family OLB5; genus OLB5. The sequence goes on from CAMTUP010000015.1 coordinate 37,571, forward strand.
AGTATCCACATCAGTAATTATTATTATATTAACAAACGTAATTTTATTTAAGAAAAATATTGGTTGGAAATATATTTACATTCAATTTATTCTTTATGTAATTTTGTTGTTTTGGATTTATGAAGGTTTTAGAATTGAAAATTTAATTTCTTTAGGAAAGAAAATCACTATAGAAGTTGAAAAAGTATTTGCCACTGATAATAAATTGCCTCAAAATCTTGACGATATTACCAAGTATAATTTTGATCAAAATGAAGCATCGCAAATAAAAGAAAATTTCAAATATGAACTGGATTTTGCTCAGCCTATTCCTAAGTATGGATATAAATTGGATTTAGAACCTACTTTTCTAAAATACCATAGGTTTGTATGTAAGCCTTGGACGAAAAAGTTTATAATGTTTGATTAATAATTTTGTCTGTATACAAATTGATGTAGGCGACGGAAGCGGTTACTGGTCTTTGGTTAGCAATACGTATTATGTCCGTGATATTTCAGGTAAAGAAATTGCAATATATTCAGGAAGTTCTTTAACTCAATGGAATATTTGGGGACTTGATAACGTGGGTAAGATTAATTCAGATACTACTCGCAATTATTACCTAAAAGACCATTTGGGAAGTATAAGAGTAGTTTTGAACAGTACTAATACGGTTATCAGTGCCAATGATTATGATTGCTGGGGTTATCCACTGGAAAACCGTACTTACCAGCCTGAGAACAGTAAATATAAGTTTACCGGTAAGGAAAGAGATAAAGATTTGGAGAATAATTACGATTACTTCGGGGTGAGATATTATGACAGCAGGATTGGTAGATGGGGAGGTGTTGAGCCGTTGTTGGATAATAATATTAGTTTTACCCCATATAATTACTGTAAAAATAATCCTGTAATATTTATTGATCCAAATGGCGCATGGGATGAATATGTAAATGAAGCGGGCAAGTATCTTGGCTCAGATAATGATCCGAATTCAAATGAAGTGAGAGTTACGAGTGACGAAGAGTGGAATCAAACAAATTCAAAACAATCATCAAGTGAAGAAAAGAGAAATGAACTTCAGTCTAGAAGCACCCTTTTGAATGAGTACAAGTTTGGAATATCAATTTCTGAGCAAACTTGGAATGTCTTGGAATCACAAAATGTTGAACGGTTAGATCCCTATGTTATAAACCAAAGTGATTATACTATTTATTATAAGCCCGAAGAAGGTGACTTACCATGGCCAATTGCTCCACATACCGATTTGTATACAAGGGTAGATGGTTTAAATACCCCATGGATATCTGACGGAAATGTTTACAAAGTTCCAGATTATTATAGGACTGTAGTTAACTCAAAAGGTGTACCAGATATAAGAGGCATTCCATTAGAAATAATAGGTGAAGTTGTTTCAAAAATAAGACCACTGCTTGGCGAAATTAAATCACCTGGTTCTGATTGGAACAACCTAAGGGATGTATACAAAAAATGAAAAAACTAAAAAATATCTTAGGTTTTAGTGTTTATATACCATTAATATTTCCAATTGCTTTATATTCTTATTATTTAAGAATTTATATCATATTAGGTCATATTCCTGAAATTAAGAATAAAGATGAGTTTAATATTACCATGAACTTGCATAGTTTATTAGTATTCAATTCATTTACATTTACTTTTTTAATAGTTTTTATTAATATTTTGTTGATAATTATATGTATCATAAAATTAAAGAATAGACCCGATAATTCAATATTAATAGGCTTTACAATTAGTACATTAATTTGGGCTATAGTAGTAATATTTGATCCATTTGGCATTTTTAGTTGGATTGTAGGTTAATTTTTCCCCTGTTCCTACCAACAACGGCGTAAGACCCGCTGGAAATACACAGGTGGTTCCCCTAACCCGGTGTATGATGAGGATAGCCCAAGTTGGATTTTGCAGAGCGATGAATTTTATGTAAGAGATATTTCAGGTAAAGAAATTGCAATATATAACGGTTCAAGCTTAACACAATGGAATATTTGGGGACTTGATAATATAGGAAAAATAAACGCTGATACTACACGAAATTATTATTTGAAAGATCATTTGGGAAGCGTAAGAGTAGTTTTGAACAGTACTAATACAGTAATCTCTGCTCAAGACTATGATTGTTGGGGCTATATACTTGAAGGGCGAACTTATGAATCTGTGTCATCAGTTAATCAGCGATACAAGTTTACGGGCAAAGAAAGAGATAAAGATTTAGAAAGTAATTATGATTATTTTGTCCGAAGGACTCCTTTGGAGGCGCAAGGTATTATGATAGCAGGATAGCCAATTGGACAAGCACTGACCCGCTCTTTGAAAAGCATTTTGATTATTCACCGTATAATTATGTACTCAGGTGTCCTACTGTTTTACTGGATCCTGATGGAAAACAAATTAGATTTTCAAATGATGCATCACTCAGAAATAATGAGTTGCAATCATTAAAAAATACGTTACCTGGAAAATATTCCGAAAATGTTAATTACATTCAAGATGAAAAAGGAAATTACATCTTAGATGCTGTACTTCTAGAAAAGGCATCAACTGACTCGAATCCTGAAGAGTACAATCGATTAATGGACATTGCAAAGTTTAATGAAATTACTGACATAAAGGCATGGAATAATGAACCAATATCATACGATAAAGGTACATTTACTCTCGGTACATTTAAAGATGAAAACGGAAGTAAGAAATTAAGAGCTGGTTATACCTTAGTCTCAGGTAAAGTAGACAATCCAAGTGAAAATAAAGATTTATCTACAAGCGGTAATAACGAAGTGTATTACTTATGGCTTATGAACGAAACTTCAGTTGCTAGCACATTAGCCCATGAATTGTATGTTCATGTTTGGAATTATATTAAAGGAACAGGGTATACACATCAAGATGAAAATATAAATAATCAGTCAGAATATTTTGAAAGTAAAGCTAAACAAAACTATGAAGAACGTAAAAATGAAAAATAAGACAATTTTCGTAAGTTTCTTTTTTATTTTACTTTCATCACATACTATAATGATTATAAGTGATGACTTGGTTGAACTAAAGGTACTGCCAAATAGAATAAGCAATAACTTAGTTTGTGAATCCATAATGTATTCAATTACAAATAATTATTCGGATACAATAGTTACTTTTAGTGATGTATTTATAGAGGGCTTGACTGATACTATATCTATATTCCCAATGTCAAGTATGTTTGCACCAAACCTCGCAATATTAAAGTCACCTAATAACTCACGTTTATTTGTTGATGGTTATTTTGAAATACTTTTTTATCAATTTCCGAATTTGTTGGTCATTCCACCAGGTGCAACAAAAGTAATTAATCTGAATATTGCCAATTACAAAACAATTTTAAGTCAAGACATATGGAATATAACTGGTATAATTTCGGTTGCACATAAATATGATATTGACACTATTGTCTCAATTAATTATCCCAAAAGATATAGTGAATATGTTAGAGCATTAGATTATCAAGATACAGTTTATATTTATTCAAAAACTACAGGTTCTATTAATTCAATATATAAAAACGAAAGTTTAGAGCAAATTAATTTAATAAAAGAGGCATTTAAGTTTAGGTATTATTCAAAGTAATCCAAATACACAGAAAGCACACCTGACCGGTGTTTGATGTTTCGGGTGATTCACCGCCATGGACACTGCAGAGTGATGAGTATTAACTGTCTTCGCCACGGCTCAACCAGTCAAGTGTTAGAGATGTTAGCGGTAAGGAAATAGCGATATACTCAGGAAGCTCATTAACGCAATGGAATATCTTGGGCTTGGATAATGTTGGCAAGATTAATGCCGATACCACAAGAAATTATTATTTAAAAGATCATTTGGGAAGCGTAAGAGTAGTTTTGAACAGTACTAATACGGTTATTAGTGCCAATGATTACGACTGTTGGGGTTATTTACTTGAAGGGCGAACTTATGAATCTGTGTCATCAGTTAATCAGCGATACAAGTTTACGGGCAAAGAACGGGATAGAGATTTAGAAAGTAATTATGATTATTTTGGCGCAAGATATTATGATTCACGTATAGCCAACTGGACAAGCATTGACCCGCTCTTTGAAAAGCATTTTGATTACTCGCCGTATAATTATGTGTTGAGAAACCCGTTAGTGTTGATTGACCCGGATGGGAAGCAAGTAGATATAAAAGAACTATCAGACCCTATATATCATATTAACAAAGAAGTGGGATTTATTTATGATTATGCAATCTCTGTGAATAATAAATTAGCAGAGCAAAGCAAAAAATTAAATAATACTGCAAAAGAATGGATTCCTAAGTTTGCTTTTAGAAAAGGAGTTGAAATTGCCATGGAATTTGTTGCTTTAAAACTTCAAATGGAAGCAAAATTTATGATTAAAATAACTGGTGTTGTGTTACAGCTAGCATTAGATACTAGAGAACTGGGTCCAAAATCGGAACAAGATAAAATGGATGAAATAAATGAAGAGGTATATGGTAAAAAGAAGAGAATTGACGAAAATAATGACAAAAAAGAAGAAAAGAAGGAAGAAAAAAAACAAGAAAGCAAAAACACTGAATATAATAAAATTAAGTTAATACCATTTAAAATTTTTGGGTTTTAAATCTATGGAATTCATTATATTTATTTTACTGTTTATATTATTTGAACTACTTGGCAAAAAGAGTAAGAATATTACGCTTTGTATCGGAGGTAATATTTTAAAAATTGTAAAAGGAAAAATATTTAATAAAGAATATTTAATTAATCATAAAAAAATAGCACAAACAATTGGATATGCAGTTTTAATTTCTTTCCTTTTTAGCATATCGTTTTTTTTAAGTATTATTTTTGGTAATTAGTAACGCAATGCTGACACTACTCGCAATTATTACCTAAAAGACCATTTGGGAAGTATAAGAGTAGTTTTGAACAGTACTAATACGGTAATATCTGCTCAAGACTATGATTGTTGGGGTTATTTACTTGAAGGGCGAACTTATGAATCTGTGTCATCAGTTAATCAGCGATACAAATTTACCGGTAAGGAAAGAGATAAAGATTTGGAGAATAATTACGATTACTTCGGGGTGAGATATTATGACAGCAGGATTGGTAGATGGGGAGGTGTTGAGCCGTTGTTGGATAAGTATGTAAGTTGGAGCCCTTATAATTATGGTTTATGTAATCCAATAATTTTAAAAGATGTGAATGGATTAGATGTATTTGTTGCATTTTCAGGTTGGGGTATGCATAAATCAGGAGAAATTATTGACCCTTCAGAATATTCGCCAACTTCTGAAACTGGAACCAACGTTTTATTATATGATTTACAGAAAACTATTAATGATAACAACATTAATGATTTTGATATTCGAGGATATTATGCAAGTTCGAGTGGTAGTGAAATTGAAGAGGCATTTAATTTTATTAAACAAAATTTAGAAAATTCAGATGAAAAAGTATATCTGTATGGTTACAGCATGGGTGGAATAAATATTGTAGAGCTTGCAGATATGTTAGGTGAAGCAGGTATAAGCGTTGAGTTATTATTTACGATTGATGCAGATAAACCATTTACTGGTAGTGAGCAAAATATACCTAGTAATGTAATTGAAAATTGGAATTTTTATCAAACTAATAAAGAATTACCATTCTTTTCAAGTGGTAGTGTGAATAAAGCATTTGATTTGAAAAAAACTACAATATTAAATATTAAAAAATCTGATCCTCATATGCAGATGGATGAAGAAACGGGTTCAGCTGTTCTTAGAAAAATTTACGGTTCAATTATAAAGTAATTATAAAATGAAAATTATAAAATTTATTTCTGCTATCGCAATTTTGTTTTCTATATTCATGTTTTCTTCCATGTATTTTAATTTATATCCCCCTCTTATTTTTAAAGCATTTTCAAATTATTTTTTTCAATTTTGGATTGTAATTGTTCTGGTCGCATTTAGTTTATCAATATTTTCAATATTTAAGATTAAATTAAAGAATAATAAAAAACATTATAATTTATTATTTATTAACACTGCTCTACTTGGGTTAGTAATAGTATATTTTGTCTTTGTTTTTTTTGTTCATAAGCCTTAAACATTTGTTTGTGAGAATATGTAATTTTGAAGACTTTAATATAGTTATGTAAGAGACACTTGACGCAAATATGAAAATATCTTAACACTCCAGTGAACAAGAATTATTCAGGATGATTTTCTTTACAAATATGTGAGCGGCACAAACAGGCTAAGAAATATTGGACATGGACAAAATTATACCTATGACCCCAACGGCAATGTAACTTTAGATGATTTGAATAAAAACACCGAAATAAAATATGACCACCGCAATTTGATGATTGAAAACAAAAATGTTCTTTCTCTTAGTACATACATGACAAGATACCGCTATGACGAAGCCGGAAATAGGATAAGTAAAAAGCAATATCTCTATATAAACTCTCCCCCGCCCGGTGGAATTGTCCGAAGGACTCCTCTCGGTGAAGGCGGTAATGGATACGGAGATAGTATTATTGTGGATGTAGGCGATGGATCAGGCTACTGGACTTTGGTTGGCAATATGTATTATGACAAGGATTTTAGTTGTAAGGAATAAATATACTTCATAACAAAAAACCCCTGCTCTAATGTAGAACAGAGGTTTAAAATTTTCAATATATAAAAATTAGCTTACTTTATGATATTCAATTTTCTTACTTCTTTGTACTTTCCAACAACTAAGCGGTAATAATAAGTGTCCTTGGTCAAATTAGCCTGCTTAAGCTCTGCCGAAAATTCACCCTTTGGTTTATTATCATCAATTAACACTTTTAACTCTCTGCCCTTTGTATCAAAGATAGAAAACCTAACATACTCACCCTGCGGAATAGAAAAACTGAATAATGTATTATTTTCAACTAAAAGCATATCGCTCTGCTCAAGCTCGCTGGTACTTAGTGAGTTAGCTTCTGTTGATGTTAAATTATCGGGGTTAACTGAGCAACCAGTCAAGTTAGTATTACCTGCAAATGCAGTATTGCCAGCTATGCATAAAAAAAGAAGCATTGATAACATTGCTGTCAATTGCTTCGTTGATAAAAAACTTTGGGTTTTACGGTTTTGGGTCTGATTAGCTTTCATTTTAAAATTACCTTTTAAGAAGTAGATTTATTATTTAATAATCTCTTCTGCTATGGTCTTTCCCTACCGATTAGTGATACAAATATAGCCTGCTGCCCGACCCTAAAACAATCGTAAACTTAAGTAAATATGTAATTACACTCTAAACCTAATTATTCATACTTTCACTGTATAACGTTAGCCCGATATTCTCTAACGTAAATACATTATATGTAGAATTTAAATAAATAGGTTATAACATATAAATACCGATTTTATTAAAAAAATCGGCAATTTCGAGTGATGTATTTGTACTAGTAAAAAACGGGGGATAGTCCATATTAACTCATCCGATGACTAACAGTCATCGGATGAGTAGATAATTTAAAACTGAATACTTAATCCTCCAACAGGTAAAAACTTCCATTGGTAGATAGTACCTTGTGTATTCTTATACTCATTCCAGAAGTATTGATATACATTTTCTGTATTGAAAACATTTTGCAGCTCTATATATGATACAATACTAAGACCTTTGAAATTCCATTTTTTGTCTAATCTTAAATCAAGCCTATTGTAATCTTTAAATCTAGAACCGTTGAAGTTATTAAAATCACTAACTCCTCTACCCGCAAATGTTGATGCAGCAATATCAAACGGAGTGAACGGTCTGCCTGTTGTATAACGGAATTTCAGTCCAACAAGCCAATCATTTGCGAGCTGGTAACCCGCAATAATTGTCAAATTATGCCTGTAATCAAACGTACCGGGCTTTTCACCGCCCTCAAGTCCGGTAACTTTACTCTCAGCCAGCGAGTAATTTATCATTCCGTAAAAACCGTTTCCTGTAAGTTTTTTATGGAGTGAAAAATCTATCCCCTTAGTAAATCCCTTACCTTCACTCACAGCTTCCCCAAATAATAAGTTTGGTCCGTTTTCTGTTCCACTGCTAATTAATACATATGTTGGAATTACTGTGCTTACAGGATAATTTTTGTAATCTTTGTAGTATGCTTCTATTGAAAGCCTTAGCTCTGGTGAAATTAAATGCTCCATACCCACAACAAAATGGTTTGCCTGAATAAATTTAAGATTCTCATTCCTTGTATCAGCAGTAAGCCAGATGTATTCCGGTGCCTGGTAATAAATTCCGGTTGATACGCTTATTGTTGTTGTTGGTAAAAAGTTATAACTTATGCCAAACCTTGGTGAGCCTGCTAAATTCTTTTTAATTCCAGAAAAATAATCAACCCTTGCACCTGCATTTAGTATAATCTTATCTTTAAACATTTTTAAAGTATATTGCGCAAACCCTGATGCTTTATTATAGTTATCCTTTACATTAATATTTGTTTCAGGAATTGGGTCGCCAAATGCAGTAGTATCTGCATTATAGAAAGTCTCATACTTTATTTTTATATACCTTGCCGAACCGCCAAGTATAATATTATTTGTCTTGCTCAACTGGTAAAATACTTCGCTTCTAAAATTAAAATCACTTTCATAGGAGTTATAATTAAATTTCAATTCATCGGTTCTTAAATCATGGTTATTGTAATTAAGGAAAGCTGTTGAATTAGCAAGTACCGTCTGCACATATCCTTTTTTAAAAAGATTCTTCAAATTAAATCCTGCTGTGAACTGCCTTTGCTTCCCTTTGGCTTTGCCGTATGGATTATCATCGCTAACCTCTGATGATTCACCCTCAAAACTGATATTATCTATGCCGCCTACCCCTACAAAACTAAGTCTGGTATTTTTGTTAATATCATAAACTGTTTTCAGATTAAAATCCCAATAATCAGGCACAGCAGCAAGCCTGATAGCACCTTTAATTAAATTGAGGTAACTTTTCCTCACAGAAATAATGAATGAACCTTTTTGAGTGAACAATGGACCTTCAAATATTAATCCAAATCCCGCACTTGAAAGATTTATATCACTTAAATATCTTTTACGGTATCCTTCGCGGAATTTAATATCCATAACCGAAGATAACTTATCACCGTACCGTGCAGAAAATCCACCAGTTGAAAAATTTACATTATCTATGAACTTAACGTTTATCATTCCTATAGGACCGCTTGATGAACCCTGAGTAGGGAAATGATTTACATTGGGAATTTCGATACCATCTATCATTGTAAGATTTTCACTTGGTGAACCTCCCCGGACAATAAGATCATTCCTCTGGTCATTAGCAGGTGATACACCCGGCATTATCTGAACCATTCGCGAAATATCTTCTACTGCCCCGGGAGCGCGCCTCACCTCTTCAAAATCAAGATTATAACTGCTCGTGCTTACATCGGTTGATCTCTGAAAATACTTTCCTTCTACATCAATTTCCTCTGTAGTGATATTTGATACGAGTAACTCAATTTCAACATTCGTAGGTCTTGATGAAAGCACAACCACATCGGTATTAATGAACGCTTCATATCCCAGGCTTGATACTTTAAGCTCATAAGTGCCGTAAGGTATGTCTGTAAACTGAAAATTTCCCTGTGCATTAGTAATGGTTTTAATATCTGCGTTCATTATCATAACTGTTGCTTCGGGTATCGGATTTTGCGTTTCCTTATCTGATACCTTACCGTTTATGATACCTTTATCCTGTGTAAATAATGCTGTAGTAAAAACTAATGAAATTAGGATTAATATTTTACTCATATATAATTTATTATTAATACTTTCTTCAATAACAATACTCATTACTCATTACTCATTACTCTTTGCTCAACACTCATTAAGTTTGTGTTCATAAAATGTAAGCTTCCTTTTACAGTCTGCTGAATAACTTCATCAGGCATCATGGCACACCTTCCGCGGATAATTAATGCAGCCATTCCGTGTACAAATCCCCAAAATGCAAATGTAGCTGCATCAACATCAGAGTTTATGATATTACCACGAGCAATACAATCTTTAACAGTTTCTCTTAAATAATCATAGGTACGTTGTCCTGCATCCCATTCCTTTTTTTCAAATATTTTATCTCCAACACCTTTTGCAATGAACATGAGGTCATAATAATCTTTGTTTTCCATTGCAAACTTCATATATAACTCACCCATTTTAGCAAGTTTTTCAACTGGATTTCCGATTCCGTCAAGAGTTTTTTGTAATGCATAAAGTTTTTTAAAACCTTCAGTATGGATAGCATGTATAATATCACCTTTATCTTTAAAGTATGAATATAATGAACCTGGGGAATACTCTATTTTTTCTGCTATTGCACGCATAGAAACATTCTCTATCCCATTTTGTGTAAATAGCTGCATTGCTGTTTTTATTATCAACTGCCTCATTTCAAGCTTTTCACGTTCTTTTCTATCTTCTGATCCCATATAAGTAAACCTTGTTTATATTTTAAACATTGTTTAATAATTGAATGCAATTTAATATATGAAATTTTAAATGTCAATATAATTAGATAATATTATTAAATAAATTACTGTTTTACAATAATATGATTAGTTTAATACAGATAATGTTTTGACTTTAATTTTTATAACAATTTTGCAATCATTACAAATAAATTAATCTATCTTAGTAAAAAAGAGCTTATACTCTATAATTAATAGATGCAGGAAAATAATTCTGAAAATACTAATAACAAAGCTGCTAGAAATCCGCTTGATATAAAACTGGGTAACCTTCCTTCCAATACTGGTATATACCAGTTTATAGATAAGAACGGTAAAGTAATATATGTCGGCAAGGCAAAGAACCTACGTAACCGTGTTCGTTCATATTTCATTTCAAAGCCTGTTGGTCCAAGACTCACAAAAATGATATCGCTCATAAGGGATATTGAAATAATAAATACTGATTCCGAAGTTGAATCTCTTATACTCGAAATGAACATGATAAAGGAACTTAAGCCCCGATATAATGTAAACCTTAAAGATGATAAATCATTTCCTTACATTGTAATTACCAATGAACCATACCCAAGGGTTTTCACAACAAGGAAAAGATTCAATGACGGCTCAAAATATTTCGGTCCATATACTGATGTTGGCAATATGAAATCTTCTCTTAAAATGCTACGTGAACTTTTTATGATAAGAACATGCAGTTTAAACATTACAAAAGAAGCCATAGAAAAAAAGAAATTCAAAGTATGTTTAGAATATCATATTCATAAATGCGAGGGTCCATGCGAAGGGCTTGTATTACAGGCTAAATACAATGAAATGACCGGTGAGATCGAAAAAGTTTTGCACGGAAAAACAACTACATTAATTAAAGAACTTGAAACAAAGATGAAAGACGCGGCTATTAATGAAAAGTTTGAAGAAGCCGCTGCAATAAGAAATAGAATTGAATCACTTACCGTATATACTGAAAGACAGAAAATTGTTTCTGAAGACTTCCTTGATAAGGATATAATTAATTTCGTTAAGGAAGATGATGATGCTTGCGCAATGATTCTGAATATCCGCGATGGAAAAGTAATTGGTAAAAGACATTTTTACTTAGATACAGTTGAAGATAAAGAACCGGGTGAAATTCTCGAGAATGTGATTTTCCGATATTATTCAGAAAATTCATTCATCCCCGATGAAATCCACCTGCCCGAAGATACCGAATCAGGAGAGAACAGTATCCAGGCATTTGGTGAGTGGTTCCAAAAGAACTTTAATAAAAAGGTTGATTTTAAAATTCCCAAACGCGGAGAAAAAGTTCAATTACTTGCGTTGGTTAAGACTAATGCAAGGTATATGCTTGATGAACTAAAGCTGCAACGGTTAAAACGGGAGTTTATTCCAAATTCAGTTACATCATTAAAGCGTGACTTAAGACTAACAAAGCTTCCCCGCAGAATTGAATGTTATGATATTTCAAATATTCAGGGCACTGATACAGTAGCATCAATGGTAGTCTTTATTGATGGCAGACCAAAGAAAAGTGATTACCGGAAGTTTAAGATACTATCTGCACTGAATGAAGTCGGAAGACCCGATGATTTTGCATCAATGCGCGAAGTGATTTTCAGGAGATTCAGGAAACTGGCTGAGAAGAAGATAAATAAGACAATTGAAGCAATTAATCCAGTTGCAGAAGAAGAAAGCGGTAACCCGGATCTCAGCTTTGATTCATTCCCCGACTTAATAGTTATCGATGGCGGCAAAGGACAGCTTTCAAGCGCGGTAAAGGTTTTAAATGATATAGGCTTAAACAATCTTAATATTATTGGATTGGCAAAAAGATTAGAAGAAGTATTTCTACCTGGAGCAACGGATGCGCAATCAATTCCAAAAACTTCAAGCGGGCTTAAGCTGCTGCAAAGAGTCCGTGATGAAGCGCACAGGTTCGCAATAACTTTCCACCGCTCACTTCATGATAAACGGACCTTAAAAAGCGAGCTTGAAGATATAAAAGGCATTGGCAAAGCTACCGCTCAGAAACTATTAAAAGAGTTCGGTTCAGTTGAAAACATTAAAGAAATGGTGAAAATTAATTTTGAGGAGTTCGAGAAGAGGGCGGGGAAAAAAGTGGCTGAGAGACTGAAGGAATGGATTAGAAATTAACCAGCAATATTTTCAAAAACTGATTTTACTTTAAAATATTTAGTTTTTCTTACTTTTTTCTTTTCTGTTTTTATAAAATCTTTTTCAATAAATTCAATACATGTTCCATCTTCTATAGATTCAATTAGTTTTGGATATTTTACTATTTCTCTTAAAAAATCAAAACTTAAGCCTATATTTCTGTTTATTTTTTCGTTTTTAGTCATATTTTCAAAATTAATCTTTTTATTATTTAAACTGAATATAGCCTTTATATATAAATTGTTCAAATCATAATTCATTCCATTTATATAAAATATATATTTTAGTTAGAAATACTAACAATTTTCCCCTTGATAAATACTAAAAACTTTGTTAAAATTACAGTAAGGAGATGTACAGGTATGTAATTTAGGTTTTAAAGGCATTCAATACTTTTTTGTTAACTAAACTACTAATAATATGGATAGCAAAATGATTGAGATTACTTTAAAAGATTTTACCGGTGTTAACGATCTTGAAAGCTCCAAATACCTGCTGCTGAATAAGTTCAAGCTTTGCGAAAAGGAACTTAACGATACCAGACTTTACCCCACTTACCAGATGCTAATAAATATATACATGCAGCTTGCTGATATTATGAAGAACCATAACAGGATATTCAACAAGGAATATACTGATGCTATAAGCGAGCAGGAAATGGATGAAAAGATGATGCTGATAAACAATGAACTTGAAAACAGCTTTGAGCTTATGCACTGGGCATTTGCGCATCTTAACCGTGTGATGGAACAGGGCAAGGCTATATTTGATTTTGTTGACCAAAGCATTACAATAGAACCAATAGGAATTAAAACAATTTATAATACCGAAGGTTATTTCATACTGCCGGATAACAGAGAAAGATTGCTTAGAATTATAAAATACAGCAGGAATCTATATAAAGTTTTAAAGACGAAAGAAGTAGGAAACAGAGAAATGAAACTAATTACTATTCCAAATGAAATATTAAGAGACCAGATGTATTCAGATGATTTCCTGAACCGGATAATTTACATGCTGGATACTGAACTTAATTTTTCATATCAGCAGACAATCCTGCCAGTAGCAAAAAGAAAATTCCTTGGATTTTTGGAGGGATGTTGAATCCTACTCCACCAGCAGCTCAGGTCTATACTCAAAATGCATGGTGTCGTAGTGATACCACTTACCGCCCCAGATGAATCCATGCTTTTCGAAAATCTCGACAATTTCTATCGGTATCTGATTTTTCCATACCTTATTGCCATCCCACTGCCAGTAATTGCTATACTTTGTATTTATATCAATCGCAGTGCCGAAAGAATGTGTGCTCATCCTGTTTGTACCTGCAATTTTACGCCAATTGAAAGTACCTGCTGTTTTGCTAATATACTTATGGAATTCCGCGCCAAGCGTTGCTTCAATTTCATCACTCACCTCTTTAATTTTTTTAGCAGCGCCGTTTACATTATTGAACTGAATAGTACATCCGCATATGGAAGGCAGCCACTTAACATTTACAAGATTTCTTTGAACTTCGCCTGATGAAGAGCCGTACATCTTTGTGAAAAAGGGTTCATATCTTACTCTTCCAGGTTCAAAATCTTCCTCCGGCGGTGAGCCCCAATCATTCCCCTTAACATATTTCTGTAACATCATATCTTCAAGGTCGGGGTTATCAAGCATTTCATCGTGGGTTTTATTTTGTATGCCGTCATCCCACTGCATTTTGGTGCCGTCTTTCCAATACAGAGTATTTTCATCGGCTGATTCCAGAAAATCAGGATAAGCCTTCAGCAGTTTTTTTAATCCTTCGGGAATATTTGAATTATTTTTAAGGGTATCAATACCTTTGGGAAGGGTATCACTACTGTTTACCTTTTTATTTAAATCATTATTTGTTTTATTTAGGTCATTGTTTGTATAATTTGACCTGTTCTCAGTTTCATTGCACGAAAATAAGCTAAAAAACGTGATAATATAGATAAGTAGATTCATAACCATTTTTAATATTTTGTAAATATACTTTATTACTGCAAATTCTATAATGCAAAAAGGAAAACTATTTTTAATTCCGAACTCACTTGGCAATGATGACCTATCCAAAGTGATACCAGCATCTGTGTTTGATATAGTAAATAAAATAGATCATTATATTGTAGAAAACATCAGGACTGCTGCAAAGTTTCTTAAACTGGCTGGATTAAATAAACCACTTAAGGAATTAATCTTCTATGTACTTAACACTAACAGCAAAGCCGGAGATATTACCGGATACCTTGATGAGGCGGTTCATGGTAAAGATATCGGACTGATATCTGAAGCTGGATTGCCATGTATTGCTGACCCGGGGTCTGTAATTGTAACAATGGCACACCAAAAAGGAATACAGGTTGTGCCTATGAGTGGTCCATCCTCAATTCTAATGGCGCTAATGGCATCAGGAGTAAATGGACAGAGTTTTGCTTTCAATGGTTATCTGCCTATTGATAAACAAGTACGCTTCCAAAAATTCAAAGAGCTTGAAAATAAAGTAAAATTTCAGAACCAGACACAGATATTTATTGAAGCTCCACACAGGAATCAAAGGCTATTTGATGAATTTCTGGAAGCATGTTCAGACGAAATAATTCTTTCAATTTCAAAAAATCTGACTATGGAAACAGAATTTATCTCTTCTAAAACTATTGCTGAATGGAAGAAAATTAAAATTTCGCTCGGCAAAGATCCGGTAATATTTATATTAGGAAAATAACATATGCATTACAAAACCAAATTTAAAATTTCGATACTAATTCTCTCGTTAATAATATTTTCTTGCGGTAAAACCGATAAACCCGATACAGGTACAAAAGAAAAAACCACAACACAGGATAGTAAAGAACAAACAGGGCAGAACTCAGAAAATCAAAATCAGGAGACTGGCTCAACAGAAAAAAAGGATGGCGAAACAAAATCGGGTAAGTTAGATTTGAAATGGGATTTCAGACCTCTGAAACCTGGTCAATATGATGAACCTATGACGGATGTGTTTTTAATCGTAAACGGGAAAAGTCATTTTGTATCCAAGATATATTACAGTTTTAGTGAAACTCCGAGTTCAGGATACAAAGATTATGAAATACCATCAGAAGCTTCGCTATCATGCCGTGGGTGGTGGGCTGGAGCGGGTATTGATTACTGGCTAATCAGGAAAAATAATGAGCTTATTGTTATGGGAAGAGATATTGGAGAAACAATTGATGAAAATGGTGAACCTGGAGATTTTACCGGGAAGCCCTTTAAAGTAACTACAATAAAACCGGAATAATTTTATTAATTAAAATATTACTTAGTATGGAAGAAACCTCAAAGAAAACAAGCCTGCTTTCAAAAGCATTGATATGGTTCCTGGTATTTTCAACTATTGTTGTTATCTATCTGACTGTAAAACTTTTGGTTGTTAGTACATATTTTCGTGATTTATAAAAACAAAAATGTAACACAGTACAAAACAAAAGGACGGGCAATGCCGTCCTTTTATAATGATTTGCAATTAAAATTTAACTAAAGTCTCAACAAAATACTTATCTGCTATTAACAGCATCAGAAAGTCCTTTGCCTGCTTTGAACTTTGCAACTTTTCTTGCAGAAATATTTATTGTAGCTCCGGTCTGTGGATTTCTCCCTATTCTGGCTGCTCTTTTAGAAACTGAAAAAGTACCAAAACCTACGAGTGATACTCGTCCGCCTTTTTTAAGTGTTTTTGTTACACATGCTAAAAAAGAATCGAGTGCAGCTTTTGCAGCTACTTTTGTTGTATCTACATCTTCAGACATTTTTGTAATGATTTCTTCTCTTGTCATTTGTTTTTAATATTTAATTAGTTAATATTTATTTATTAGAAGTTCTACAAAGATAACTATTTCTTAACAAAATAAAAAATAGTTAATTAGGTAGTTAATCATAATTCATACCTTTTTTGATAATTAATATTTAGTTAAAATTGCACCCAAATTAAATCTGAATGAAAATACTACTATCTTATCTAAAAAATTATCGGGGATTCGTCATCCTTGCCCTCGTATTAGCCGCAGTAAACCAGTTGTTTTCAATGATGGACCCAATTATTTTAAGGTACATTATTGATGATTATGCAACAAAATTCGATAAATATACCCCGGAACAGTTTTTTAAAGGCGTAGGTTTGCTGATGGGACTTGGTATTGGTGCTGCATTTGTATCAAGAGTAGCCAAAAATTTCCAGGATTACTATATTAATGTGATTACCCAGAAGCTGGGGGCTAAAATGTACGCAGATGGCATCAGGCACTCGCTTGAACTGCCATACCAGGTTTTTGAGGATAAACGTAGCGGTGAAACTCTCGGCGTTTTGCAAAAAGTAAGGACAGATGTTGAAAAGCTTCTGGCTGTTTCTATTAATACAGTTTACACTTCTCTTATTGGATTGATATTTGTAATGATTTATTCTTTTTCAATTCACTGGATAATTTTTCCCGTTTATGCTATTACCGCTCCCCTGATAGCTTTTATCAGTTCAAAGCTAAGCAAAAAAATAAAGGTGATCCAGAAAAAAATTGTCGGTGAAACTACAGTGCTTGCTGGGACGACAACTGAATCACTTAGAAATATCGAGCTTGTTAAAAGTCTGGGGTTGGCAGGACAGGAAATTAGCAGGCTTAATACAACTACTGATAAAATATTAACTCTCGAACTTAAAAAAGTTAAATTCATACGAAGTTTAAGTTTTATACAGGGAACGCTTGTTAATTTTTTAAGGACATCAATTCTATTTATTATGATGTATCTGATATTTTCAAAGATTATAAGTGCAGGCGAATTCTTTTCGTTGTATGTCTATTCATTCTTTATATTCGGACCACTTCAGGAGCTTGGTAATGTAATTAACATATATAGGGAAACCGAAGTATCACTTAGTAATTTTAAGGATATTATCAACACTCCCCTGGAGACCAAGCCTGAAAAACCGGTTTCAATTGGTAAAATAGAAACCATTTCTTTTGACCATGTTACATTTAAACATCAAAGCGCATCAAACCACGCACTTGAAAATATTACATTCAATACTTCCGTTGGCGAAACTGTTGCATTCGTAGGTCCTTCAGGAGCTGGAAAAACAACACTTGTTAAACTGCTGGTTGGTCTATATACTCCTCAAATTGGTACTATATTATATAACGGCATCCCGGGCAGAGAAATTGAATTTGATAACTTACGCAACCAAATAGGTTTTGTTACACAGGATACTCAGCTTTTTGCCGGCTCTATAAAAGAAAACCTGCTATTTGTGAATCCAAATGCAACCGATGCCGAAATAATTGATGCCTTGAACAAAGCAGCATGCCAAAATCTTTTAGAAAGAGCAGATAAAGGTATTAATACTGTTATTGGCGAGGGCGGAGTAAAAGTTTCAGGGGGTGAGAAGCAAAGGCTTTCAATAGCACGTGCTTTATTGCGGCAGCCAAGACTTCTTGTATTTGATGAAGCTACATCAGCACTTGATTCATTGACCGAAGAAGATATAAGTCAGACTGTAAGAGATGTTTCAGCTAATACTCATCATATTACAATCCTGATTGCTCACAGGCTTTCAACAATTATGCATGCTGATAAAATTTATGTTCTCGAAAAAGGTCGTATGGTAGAAGAAGGTAGACATGAGGAACTGCTGGAAATAAAGGGACTATACTATGCAATGTGGCGTCAGCAAATTGGTGAACGTCAGCGAATCAATGGATGATTTAATGATGTGTTAACCATTAAGAACCAGTAAAATAGTTTTTTGAAAAAAATTAATGTTATATTTAACAACTTTGTTGGCATTAGTCTGACTCTCATTGCAGTATAATTGAATATGAAACTTCGCATAGAAGCATATTTCCTTTTCACATTTCTATCAATTTTCCTTGAAAAACCATCTATTTATTAGTAATTTACTTGATTATTAAGTAAATTCATTGAAATTTTAACACAAGTTTATTGATTATATACATATATATACAGAATATGGGTAAATCTGCTCTAAATGTACAATAATTTTAAACATAGTTCTTTATTTTTAGGATTTTTCCTGAATAAAATACCGTTATTTTTGTTCTTTATAATATTTTATTGTGTCGGTCTCACTTCACAGACAGCAAAAAAAAACAACCTCGAGATATTTGAACAGGAAATCTCAGGTGAGCTGGATAAAATTTTCTTCTTTCCGCAGGTCGAAAGAGATCGTAAATTTGTTTTCTTTGTAAGCTCTGACAAAAACAACAAAGAAGAAAAAAAGTTCATAGAATCGGTTATCAGGAAGAACTCCGAGCGAAACAAACTCAAAATATCTTTCGCAAAAGATGAAACGATTGATGCTCCTGATAGTATTTATTATAAATGCAGAATAAAAATACAAAAACTTAAGACCGAATATACAAAACTCATCAAAAATGGTTTCCTTGGTGAAAAATCAATGCAAAGGAAAATAGTTTCTGAGCTTGATATAGATATTTCTGTTAATAATGGTTTAATGCTGGTAAATGATGTAATAAGAACAAAGTATAATGATGAGATACCTTATGAAGATTACAAGGTATTCCAAAGCAGTGAATACAAATTCACTCAATCAATTCCGCCAAATATAAGTTTCATTGAATCCATAATTTTTCCAGCAGCAATAATTACACTTTCTGCAGTAGCTGCAATACTTTTTTTCACCATAAGATCTAAATAAAAAAGATTTTAATAAATTAAAAAGATCTAATTTAAAAGAACAATAAATAACAATTGAAAAAATTCCAATTTTTAAAACTACCTCGGTATTTCATACTCGTTTTACTTTCACTCTTTGCAATACAGTTTATAAGTGGATGCGGCTCCTCCAAAACTGATATAAACACCGATGACCCTCAAAAAGCTTTTGATATAGCTAAAAGAAAGTACGATAAAAGGGATTACGTTGATGCTATCGATAACCTTTCATTTATAAAAATTCGATTTCCGGGTACAGATGTATCTGATAAGGTGCAATTTTACCTTGCAAGCAGCTATTTTTATCAGAAAGAATATATCCTTGCTGCTTATGAATTTGAAAGCTTCTTGAAGAATTTTCCATTAAGCCCGTTTTATTCTGAAGGAAAATTCATGCTTGGCAATACATATTACGAGCTATCACCAAAATATTCCCTTGACCAGCAGTTTACAAAAGAAGCATTGAACCAGTACTTATCATTTATAGAAGAATATCCTCAGGATAAAAATGTTGCAGACGCAGATAAGAAAATTAAGGAATTAAGAAACAAACTGGCTTTCAAGGATTATTGGACAGCAGAACTTTATATGAAGACAGATAATTACAAAGCAGCTTCATTATATTACCAGGCTGTATATGATGAATATATTGATTCTGATTGGGCTGATGACGCAATGGTAGCTCAGGCAGAAGCATACATTAATGGCAGAAAATATGAAGAAGCGAAAAAAGTACTTGAAAAGTTTTACAAACTTTTCCCAAACAGTACTTTAAAAGCAAAAGCCGATAAGCTATCAAGCAGAATAAAAGAAAACCAGTCAGTTAAATAAAGCATTGCAGATAAATAAACTAATTAAAATATAAGAACTGATAAATAATTAATGAGCGAATTGAAAACTAAAACAATGAAGGAATCACAGGTAACAATGGTAGAGCTTGTGCTTCCTAATGATACTAATATTTTAATGAACCTGCTTGGTGGAAGGCTTATGCACTGGATGGATATTGCAGCAGCAATGGCTGCATCAAGACACAGCCATAATATAGCTGTTACCGCTGTAGTTGATGACCTTTCATTCCACGAACCTATCAGACTAGGAAACATAGTTTCACTTCGAGCAAACGTTAACAGAGCTTATAATACTTCAATGGAGGTCGGGGTTAAGGTTGAAGTTGAAGATTTTAAAACCGGAGAAAAAAAACATTCTAACAGTGCATATTTCACTTTTGTTAGCATTGATACTGAAACCGGATATAAAGTGCCTGTTCCGCAGATAATTCCAGAAACAGAAGAAGAAACTAAATGGTACAATGATGCACTGATTCGAAGGGAACAAAGACTTAACAAAAAACATGGAATTATTAATAATTAATCTGTTTAAACCTACTCACGTTTCCCCAAAATAATGCAAGATACACTATCAGAAGTAATAACATTGAAAGCAGTTAACCTTACAAGAAAATTCGATAGAAGACCGATATTCAATGATGTAAATTTTGAGCTTTCTATGGGCAGTGCTACTGCAATTACAGGCAGAAATGGTTCAGGTAAATCAACACTTATCAAAATTATCGCCAACCTTTTAATACAATCATCAGGCGAGCTAAATTTATTTTTAGGAACCGAGAAAGTTAAAAAAGAAAATATTTATAAATACATTGGCTTTGTTTCTCCTTATCTGAACTTATACGATGAATTCACCGGTTTTGAAAATCTTAGAATAGTATCCGATATTCGTGGTTATGGTCATGATAATATTGATAATGTACTTAATCGAGTAGGATTGTTTAACCGAAGAAATGACCTGTTGAAAATATATTCATCCGGTATGAAGCAAAGGCTAAAAATTGCTTTTGCTATTTTGCATAATCCAAAGTTACTTCTGCTTGATGAACCTACAAGCAATCTGGATCTTGATGGCATTGCAGTAGTTGATGATATTGCAGATGAATACAAAAAAGATCGGATACTTATCATAGCCACAAATGATGCACATGAAAGAACATTATGCAAAGAGGAAATTAATTTGAACGGAATTGAACACTGATATTACTGATAAAAAATAAAATATTTTAAATTTTGGTAAAAAACCTGAATTCAAAAGAAAAATATTTACAAATGACCAAAAGAATACATCAGTTTGAATCCATAAAATCTGTGTTCCGGAAAAGGTACTATGTTTAAACAGGCTCTGGCAATATGCAAAAAGGATTTTAAAAGCGAAATTAGGACACGCTATGCTATAAATGCACTGCTGATGTTCATTATTGTGATTATTTCTGTAATAAAATTTTCTCTTGGCGAAGATAAGCTTTCAAGCGAAATGAATGCGGGTTTATTATGGATAATCATATTCTTTTCAACTTCAAATGGTTTATCAAGAGTATTTGTATCCGAAGAAGAACGCGGTACATCCTTAGTTCTAAAGTTAAGCTCTAATTCAGAATCAGTTTTTCTCGGCAAGTTAATTTTTAACACATTCTTAACTTTCAGTATTAATTTTTTAATAATATTCCTTTACATCATAATTACCGGCCTTGATATTAAAAACCTTGCGCTATTTTCTTTGACAATTGGGCTTGGAAATCTTGGACTTTCTGCTGTAATGACCATAATTGCAGCTCTAATATCCAAAGCCAGTTCAAAAGGAACGCTATATCCTGTACTTTCTTTCCCTCTGTTATTACCGCTAATGCTCGCATCTATAAGCGCAACATGGCTTACCATTGATGGTGTGCCAATTAGCGCTATTGCAGGTGAACTTCAGATGATGATATCCTATACTATTGTTGTAATTACAGCATCTTTCCTTTTATTTGAGCTTGTTTGGAATGATTAGCGGTAATTTATTCTTTAAAATCCTTTAAATTTTTAATTTTGTATTAATAAAGCAAAAAAGCTACAAGAATAATAATCACTGATAATATCAAACAGTGTAAAAATTTTTGCACCCCTTAATTTCTAATTTTAACTTGACATAACGACAAAAAACTTTTAGATTGAATCAATTTTCAGGAGATTTTATATGGGATTATTCGACGATATTGAATTCGAAGAAGGTTCTAAAAGGAAAAATTTAGAAAAGGAAGAATTGATTGATGCTTTGTTGAGCAAGAGCGAGCACTTCATGCCTGATCTTGACATAGATTCAATTGATGATATTGTGAATTATTTGCTTGAAAGGAATCTTCACACAAAAGCTATATCCTGTCTTAACACACTGATTTTTTATTTTCCATATTCCAACGAAATATGGCAAAGAAAAGCTATTATTTATGATCATAAAGGTGATTATAAAAAAGCAATTGAGTGCTTTGATAAGGCAATTAATCTTAACCCAAATGATGAAGAATCACTCATTAATAAAGGAATAACTCTTGATAATTCTGGTTTGTTCACCGAATCTATTGAATGTTTTGATGAAGTACTGTATTTTTCTCCAAATAATATTGATGCCCTATTCAATAAAGGACTGATACTTGAAAAAGTCGATAGGTTCTCAGATGCTATCGCTTGTTTCCAGAAAATTATTGATCTTGATCCGGATCATAAAGATTCCTATTACGAAATGGGCTATTGTTATGATTACCTTGACAGGCTTACCGATTCACTTCAGGCATATGAAAAACATATTGAGATTGTTCCTTTCAACTATAATGCATGGTATAACAAAGGCGTTGTACAAAGCAGGATGGGAAGATATTATTATGCAGTTGAAAGCTATGAAATGGCTATATCTATAAACCCAAAGTTCGCTTCTGCATGGTACAACAAAGGTAATGCTTATGCTAGCCTTGGAATTCTTATCCGGGCAATTGAAGATTACAAAACAGCACTATTACTTAACCGCAAGGATGTATATGCTTTATATAATCTTGCAAGTGCTTATGAACAAATGAGCAATTATAAAGAAGCCATCGAGAACTTTACTAAAGCTGTTTCTATTGAGACAACTCATTATGAATCATATTTTGGCAGGGGTAACTGTTATTATCAGCTTGAAGATTTCAACAAAGCACTTCGCGATTATGATAAAGCTGTTGAACTATTCCGTGAAAATTCTGAACTTTGGTATGCAAAAGCTGATGCAGAATACAATCTTGCAAAAATCCCCGAATCAATTCATAGCTATAAAAAGGTTCTTGCTTTAAGTCCAGATAACCACCAGGCTTATTTAGACCTTGCAAATACTTATATAGATATTGAAGAATATAAGCAAGCCGATGAATTATTATGCAAGCTTATTGATAAAAATGCTGCCTGGGCAGAACCATATTATTCAAAAGCAAAGTTGTATTTTCTGCAGGGTGATGTTGAGTTGGGCTTACATAATATTGAAATGGCTTTTACTATGAATCCAAATGAAAGATTTGAATTTGATTTTGAAAGAGATTGGGAAAAAGTACTACAGTTTTTAATTGCCAGAGATAGCTGATAATTAACTTTTGGGAGCGTAGGGAATTAGATAGTCTATAAGATTGCTTCGCTCACAAAAAAACATTATCAAATCACTACTCCTTTATTACTACATCAAGCACTTTTTTATCTTTTATCTGAAGAAGTCTCTTGCTCTTTAGTCTTCTAACAATATCATAGTTATGAGTTGCAATAAATACTGCAGTTCCTTTATAATTGATATTCAACAATAGCTTAATTATTTCAAAGGATACAAACGGATCAAGATTTCCTGTTGGTTCATCAGCTATCAAAATGTATGGCTCATTAACAATTGCGCGGGCTATTGATACTCGTTGCTGCTCTCCTCCTGAGAGTTCATGCGGCATTTTTTTATATGAATCGAACACACCTACTTCGTTAAGTACATTAAAAACTTTTTTCTTTATCACATCAGGTTTCATTCCTGATAGATAAAGGGGCAAAGCAACATTTTCAAATATATCCCTGTCATTTAATAACTTGTAATCCTGGAAAACAAAACCTATCTTTCTTCTCAATACAGGTATTTCAGGTTTCTTAATATGCTTAGAACTGAAACCGTAAACTACAAGCTCACCTAATGCAGGATAAAGTTCCATATTAATCATTCTTAAAAGAGATGTTTTGCCTGTACCGCTTTCACCAATTAAAAAAACGAACTCTCCTTTATCTATCTTAAAGGATACATCGTTAAATAATTCTTTAGATGGATATGAAAATGAAATATTTTTGAAGTCTATCAATTAATTCCTGTTTAATTTTTTATTATTTCTGTTCCGTGATAATTTATCTGCCCATTTAATTGCTTCTATTAAACTTACTTCGCTTGCTATGTTCTTACCAGCAATATCAAATGCAGTTCCATGATCTGGCGATGTACGTATAAACTCAAGTCCAGCAGTAAAATTTGTTCCTTTATGCCCGGCAAGCATTTTAAACGGTATGAACCCCTGGTCATGATACATTGCAAGTATCATATCAAAATTACGGTATTTTTTTGAAGCAAAAAATGCATCAGGTGAATACGGACCTGATATTTTCAAATCTTTTTGTTTTTTGGCTACTGATTTAATAACAGGTGTAATAATATTTGTTTCTTCATCACCTATTATACCACTATCTCCAGCATGGGGATTTAATCCCAACACTCCCATTCTGGGATTTCTGTAACCAAAATCTTTTTTAAGTGAATTATAACATGCTTCTATTTTGTCCTTCAATAATTTCTTTGTAATTAAACCTGCAACTTCCTTTATAGGAGGGTGTGTTGTGGCAAAGGCAATATTTATTTTATCCGATAGCATTATCATACATGTATTTTTTGCATTACAAAGTGATGTTAACATTTCAGTGTGACCGGTAAAATTATATCCACCCAGGTTTAAGGATTTTTTATTTATTGGAGCTGTAACAATAGCATCATATTCACCGCTAAATGCAAGCTGAATTGCTGTATCAATAGATAGCCCTGATAAATATCCTGATTCTTCTGTTATTTTACCAATTTGAACCTTTACTTTTTCTGAAGCAATAGGAATAATATTAAAATTATCAAGTGATAATTTTATTTTATACTGTTTTGCGTAATATGAAAGAACCGAAAAAGGTGAAACTATTGTAATATCATACTTTTTAATGAATGAAACATGTTTAAGAGTTTTTAAAATGATCTCTGGACCTATTCCGTTAATATCACCAATTGTAACAAGAATTCTTGTTTTCATCTGACAAATATAATTTTAAACAGGGCTATATACAATGAAGTTTAACATTGTATTGAATTAAATAAATAACTAATTTTACTTACATTTGAAAGTATTAAAACACTTAAATTATTTGCAAAATGTTAAAACAAATAATTTTTTCTATATTTCTTGTAAATTTAGTCAGCCTGAGCACATTTTCACAAACCCCCGTTAAAGAATATGAACCCCCAAAAGTAATTGAAGGCAGTAATTTGCTTTTAAATTCTAACCCCAATATGCATATCTTTAATTCAGATAATTCACTGCAACAAACCAGGGTAAGTTACAATATTGATATTAATGCTAACTATACACGCTGGCGTTTAACAAATAGTATAGATTATACTTTTAAAGCAAATATCTCAACGTACTTCAGAAGATATTCGTATCCTATTTTTGAAAATAGAAAATATTATAGTTCTCTTTTCCTAAATATGAGAGGCGGCTTGAGTTATTATTTATTAAAGAATAAATTTTTCATTGGAACCTATGCAAAATTTTCACAATCAATTAGTAATTCCGATAAACCGCGTACCTATATTTCATTATTCCCCAATATAGGATACGGAAAGATAATTGATGCAATGGTGGTAAACGAAACATCGAATTTCGAAAAAGTATTATTGAAGGAAAATTACATAAGCAAGCCGTTTGATAATATGACAAGGCAAATTATAAATAATTTACTTGATAAAAGAAACCACAGTGAATATTACAGTAAGTATAAAGATGATGCTGAAATAGAGTTTTTCACTGAACTTGAAAAGTACCTACTTAGAGAAAAAGTAATATCCAAACCACTGAATGCAAGAGCTACCATAAAGTTGTTACAGACTCTCGAGAACAGTTCATTTATCCTGTTTCCTCTATTTAAAGGATATCAGCTACAGGCTGAGTTCAATTATATAAAGTCAAACACAAAAGATACTATAGTATTTCCTCAAACAATCACTCTAAACGGCGCTTATGGTTTGCCTTTAGGAAGCAAAACAAGTTTACTCTTCACTTCACATTTTATTTTTCCCATAAGTAGTAGTTTTAACGTTGATTACCGGCAATTCAATATGCACTCTCCAATTTTCTTGAAATCTGAATTCCAATTAGAAAATAATTATTCCTTAGTTAATCCCAGTTTTATTTATCTTGGTAACGATTTATATGATTATAAAGCTGCTGCAAGTGTTTATTTATTCCATTATCTAAATCCAACAGTAGGAATAATTGGTAGTATTGAATATACAACTGGTAAGAAGAAGCTTCTGAGTAAAAAACTTGATAATTTTCTGAATGCAGATGCAGTATTATTATTCAATATCCTGAATAAAATGAAACTCTCAACAGGAGTGCATTTTTCACAATATCCGAAAGATTCATATAACTTTTCTTTCAGCAGCGGTATTTCTTATTTTATTTTTTAAAGGTCTTAAACAGATTTATATTTAAGCAGTCTGGTATTTTAACCTAAAATACTCACGAGCCGCTTCAATCCTTCTTTTAATGGAAGGATGTGAATATGTCCAGAATTCAACAAACCTATTAGGCTCATCATCTGCAAGATTTTGCTCAGCAAGTTTTTTCATGGTAGATTCCAGTGAATCAGGGTCTTTTGTTGTATCTATTGCGAACCTATCAGCTTCAAACTCAAATTTGCGTGATATTCCTGCTGTTATAGGACTGGTTAAAAAGCTGTATATGGCTGCTATTAGTGCAAGAAGTGGCAATGCCCCTATTTCCCACGGATAAGAGAACCCAAATACCGGTAATAATTTTAAATATACTTGTGACATTACAAACAGCCCAATCATAGTACCAAAAAGAGAAATGACAATATTTTTTATTAAATGTCCTTTTTTGTAGTGACCCAGTTCATGCGCAAAAACTGTTTCAATTTCTTTTTCAGTAAAGGTTTCTATAAGTGTATCACCTAATATTATTCTCTTTGTCTTACCCATTCCTGTAAATGCTGCATTAGCTTTTTTTGTAGTTTTGCTCATATCAAATTTATAAACACCACTCACTTTAAACCCGGCTTTATCACACAAAGCTAATAATTTATTTTTCAAATCTTCATTATCAATTGAAGTGAATTTATAAAACATTGGAAAAATTAACACTGGTGCTATCTGCGCAAGCAAAATAGAATATACCCAAACAATACAGGCAAGATAAAACCACCACAAAACATAACTTGAAATTAGCCAGTAAAACAAAAAAGCAATTGGCGCTGCAATTATGCTTCCAATAAGAGCAACTTTAGCTTTTTCCAATAACCACCCGCCGAATGTTAAGTTTGATAGTCCAAATTTATGCTCAAGCCTGTAGCCGAATGCATAGTCAGCAGGGAATGATACAATTGAGCTGAATAAACCGATAACGAGTCCATATATAATTAATGCAATGTAAGGATTTGATGTAAACCCGAACGAATATACTTCCAGACTTTTGCTGTAGCCAAACCACAAGAATAGTAATAATATTATAAAAGATATCACTGATTCTGTAATACTTACTGTCCGTTTTATCTTTTCATATTTCTTGGCTAATTCTTTCCTTGTCTCATTCATAACTGCAAAATTAATCTTATAAAAAATTAGATTAAACTGAAAAAATAGTGCTGAATTTATGATACAATTATTCATATTGCTATCAAAAATACTTCATTTTACGTTCATAATTATTTACCTATATTTGTAATAATAATAATTTTAATATCCGTCTAATGAAAGTATTAAAAATACTTGTTTTCGCTTTATTTTGCATATTTTTAGCATCATGCAGCAAAAAGCCCGAAGTAATTTATATCAACGGAAAGATATATACTTTAGATAAAAATAATACTGTTGTTGAAGCATTAGCTGTTTATGAAGGCAAGATACTTGCAACAGGTAAATCAAGCGAGCTGACCGAAAAATACAAAGATGCTAAAATAATTGACCTAAAAGGCAAAACAGTAGTACCCGGATTTATTGATGCTGAAGCAAACCTAATGGAATTTTCCAAACAACTAAGTTTGCTTGACCTGAGGAATGCAAGATCAATTGACGAGATTTTAAACATTGTTAAAGAACGTTCAAAAATATCAAAGACTAATGAATGGATTGGCGGCTTTGGATGGGATGAACTAAAACTTTCTAATAAAGATCTTGAAAAACTTAATTATAGCATACTGGATAATGTATCCTCTACACAATATATTTATCTTGTTAACGCACTTGGTAACACAACATGGGTAAATAAAAAAGTTTTAGACCTAACCAAAGTTACAAAAGATACTCCCGACCCTGAAAATGGCGCAATTGGGTTTGGAGATAACAATAATCCAAACGGCTTGTTTTATGAATCCGCACAAGAGCTTATTATTAACATTCTTCCGCAGCCATCTGAACAGGAAGTGATGAGCAATATCTCTCGCGGTATTAACGAACTTTTCAAATACGGGATAACAGAAATAAATGATGCTAATATCACCGAACAGGGCTTGAATGTTTATAAAAAAATGGTTGATGATAATATATTCCCTATCAGGTTATATGCTATGATCCCAGGCAAAGGTCCACTCTTTGAAAAATTCATGTCTAGCGGACCTGAAAACTATAAAGATAGAATTAACATTAAATGTGTAAGCCTTGAATATGACGGTTATTTCGAAACACAGGATGCAGCTATGGTTAATGATTATATAAATGAACCCAAGAGAATGACCCCGTTTAATGATGATTTTGACATTAAGGAAATGACAATGAAAGCAAATGAGAAAGATTTTCAGATTTCAGTTAAGACAGTTGGGGACAGGGCTTTAACGCAGACGCTTAATGCAATTGAATCGGTTAACAAGGAGGTTAAATCTAAAGCAGGCAGAATGAGGCTTGAATATCTCGAATTTGTAACACCAGCAGATATGCAGCGAATTAAGCAGATGGAAATTATCCCTTCTATTAGACCTGAAGTAACTCTTACTAATAAATTATTATTGAATGATTTAATTAAACCTGAAAATGTTCAAAATCTTGGGCTATGGAATTCTTTATTCAAACAGAATAATATGATAATTTCCGGTACTGACTTCCCATATCATACTATTAACCCGCTTGTTATAATGTATTACCTTTCAAGCGGTCTTTCGGTTGATACTGCTGCTAACAGGCTTGTAAATAATGCCGCTCAAAAACTTTCAGTTCTGGATGCGCTTAAATCATTTACGGTTTATTCTGCATATGCTTCTTTTGCTGATGATGTAAAAGGAACACTCGAAAAAGATAAATTTGCTGATATGGTCGTACTTTCAGATGATATAGTAACTTCTGATCCGCAAATGCTGCTTAAGGCTAAAATATTAATGACTATCATTCGCGGTGAGGTAGTGTATGATAATAAAAGTACGGGGGCTTACCTTAATTAGTAACTCTGTAATCATACTTGTTATAAATGAATGAAACTGTTAAAACCTGGAATGTTCTTGAAATTTTAAAAGTAACTGAAAATGTCTTTGCAGAAAAAGGGATAAATAATCCCAGGTTAAATGCAGAATTGCTGCTTAGCGATACCACAGGATACAGCAGAATAAACCTATACTTGAATTTCGAAAAACCACTTACTGATAAAGAGGTTTCTGATTATAGGGTAAAGGTTAAACGCCGACTTAAACTTGAACCTTTACAGTATATTTTAGGTAAAACTGAATTTTACAGTTTAAGTTTTAAAGTTACACCTGATGTACTTATTCCAAGACAGGAAACGGAAATACTTGTTGATATTGTTTTAGAGTTTATTAAATCTAAAAACTTAAATAAACCCCGTATCCTTGAAATAGGAACAGGCTCTGGATGTATTTCAGTTGCAATTGCAGCAAATACTGAATGTTTAATTGATGCAATAGATATAAGCAATGAAGCTTTGAAGATAGCCAAAGAAAACAGCATGCTGAACAATCTAACTAATAAAATAAATTTCATTCAACAAGATTTTTTTAATTCATGTGATTCATTTAAAGAATATGATATAGTTGTTAGCAATCCGCCTTATATAGCTGCTGCTGATCTCAAAAATCTCAATGAAGAAGTTAATCAATACGAACCGTCTATTGCACTAACTGATAATAATGATGGCTTAACATTTTATAAAAGAATTTTCGAACTTGCCCTTAATACAAAAAACAGCCCTGCTATTTTCTTAGAAATTGGCGATGGAAAAAAAGATGCTATTGTTACACTTTTAGATAACTACAAAATAGAAAATTTTTCAATTCATAATGATTTAATAAATATACCAAGGGTTTTAAAAGTTGAGCCAATCATATAATTAATGATAGCACTAATACAAAGGACTACTGAATGTAATGTCTCGGTGAACTCTGATCTAATTGACAGTATGCGTGCCGGACTTCTTGTTTTCCTAGGGGTTAAAGAGGGTGATACTGAAACTGATGCTGCATATCTTGCGGCTAAAACAGTTAACTTAAGGATATTTTCTGATGAAAACGACAAAATGAATTTATCTTTACTAGATACCGGCTTTGATTTAATGATAGTTTCTCAGTTCACTCTGCATGCCGATACAAAACATGGCAATCGTCCCAGTTTTACCGATGCAGCAGACCCAAAAAATGCAGAAGAACTTTATGAGTTCTACATACAGGAAGTTAAGAACCTTATTGGTTTTGATAAAGTTCACAAAGGTGAATTTGGTGCTATGATGAAAGTTAAGATTGTGAATGATGGACCTGTAACAATAATTTTAAGAAGTAAAAACGATTATTAATTATTATTGAACCTATATTGGAAAACATTTTAATAATTGGTTACGGAAAGCTTGGCTCTCACCTATACTACGCATTTAAAAATGCAGGCAAAAGATATGATATTTCAGTTTTTAAAAGTATAAAAACAACAGCCAGTAAATTCAATAAACTGGTTGAGAAATCCAATTTAATTTTTATCTGTGTTCAGGATTCAAAAATACCGGAAGCAGTATCATTAATTTATAGAACATCTGTAAACCTTAAAGGAAAATATATTTTTCATACATCGGGAGCTTTAACAAGCGATAAGCTTACATCACTAAAAGAAAAAGGAGCAAGCACTGCAAGTTTCCACCCGGTTCAAACATTTGAACGGAAAGCATTAAAACATTCAAAGAGATTTAATGATATATACATCGCTTTGGAAGGAACTAAAACTGCTGTGATAAAAGCTGCACTTTTATCACGAATATTTAAGGCTATTCCGTTTGTTATAAAAAAAGAAAATAAAGTATATCATCATATATGCTGTGTAATGGCATCAAATTACCTAACAGTATTATATAGCAAAATTGAAGAAACCGGCTCTAAAAAGATACAAATAAATGGGTTTAATAAACTCAAATTTTTCGACATATATATGCCTCTAGCGCTGCAAACACTTGAAAATATTTCATCAGCGGGACCTAAAGCAGCATTAACCGGACCCATTGAGCGTAACGATATAAGTATTTTAGAAAGTCATTTAAAAGCATTAAGTACTGCCGGAAAAGATATACTTTTTTACTATGTAATGATGGGAATTGAAACAGTTAAACTTGCGTTAAAGAAGAAAAGCATTAATAATCAACAGGCAGACAAAATATATAAGTTGTTTTCTAAATACATAAAATTACACTAATTTATATTGAATATCAAAGACTTAAAACTACTTATTTTTTTTATAACAGTATTAATATCAGCAAACATATATTCTCAGAGTTTTACAAAGCCAAATCTTCACATACGTTCTGGAAGTATCTTACATAACGGATCTTATACTGATTTATTGAAGAATAAACTTGTTACTAAAAGATCCATAAGTGCATTATTTATCGGTTTAGGCGGAGGACTCGGAATACCAACATCTAAATTTTCAGAAACTACAAATCCTGCATTTGGTTTACTCGGGCGACTGGAATTTTCATCAACCGGGATTTTTCCATTTGTCATTGGGGGAGAAGTAAATTATTATTCCTTTAATTCACCTGATGAATTTCGTACTGTAAATCTTTTGAGCAGTTTCAGGACAAAAGTTCTGGCTTTTGGATTAAATATTGATTATTCACTCTCAAATCTGATTCGTTCTTCTTTCACTATGCCGTTCATTGCAGTTGATGTGAAAAGTAACAATATAAAAAGAGATTTTGATGTTGACCGCTCATTTGAAGGACTTCCTGCAACCGAATCAAAAGTTAGTATTGGCGCTGGTATTGGATTTACTGTTTTTATTTTAGATTTTTCTGTGAAATACAATTACATGAAAGATAACTCATTTGTTTCAGTTACAACTAAAACTAAATTCCCTATAATAAGATTTTAAATGGACCTAAAATCATACGTTGAAAATATTTATATAATTCCGATACTTATCTTTTCAGTGGTAATACACGAAATGGCGCATGCTTGGGTGGCATTAAAGTGCGGAGATTCTACTGCTAAAGATCTTGGAAGACTAACTCTAAACCCTATTCCACATATTGACCTTTTTGGTTCAATTTTAGTACCATTGTTTTCAATAATTGCAACGGGCAGGGTTTTTATTGCTTGGGCAAAACCCGTACCAATTGACCCAAGGAATTTCAGTAATTTTAAGCGCGACGATACACTTGTAACTATTGCGGGTCCTATTTCAAATCTAATTATCGCTTTTCTTTGTACCGGTTTTGTTATTATTATCTATTATATTATGGCAGCTGTTAATCTTCCCGATGGCTCTTATTTTAATGATTTTCTGAGTTATATGTTTAAAATGTTCTATGCTGGCATATTTCTTAATGTTTCACTTGCTGTTTTTAATATGATACCTATTCCACCGCTTGACGGCTCACACGTTCTTGCAAATATATTACCTGATGATCTTGCAATGCGTTACAGAAACATTGGATTTATGGGAATATTTATCATACTTATGCTGTTTAACTTTATACCAGGTTTTACATCCGTTTTTATTTCAATAATTTCATTTGTTGCAAAACCGTATCTCGGTTTAATTAATATATTTATACCATGAAAAATAACATAGAAATAAACGAAAATACCGATATTAATATTCTGGAAGATTATTACCCGGATAGACCACTATCAGAGGAAGAAACTGTCCAACTCAACAGAAATGTTGGTAAAAAAATACTATCAAGTAAGCGAAGCATTTTCAAGGTTATAAGCCATTTAAAGGCTTTAAGAAGATATTTGATGGATAGTGATATAAAATGGTACAGGAAATCAATTGTAGTTGCAGCTCTGATTTATTTTGTAACCCCCATTGATGCTATGCCTGATTTTGCTCCCTTTGTAGGCTATCTTGATGATATCGGAGTTATTGCATGGACGATCAAATTCCTTGGTAGCGAAATTTCTTCGTTTTACGATTAACTTTAATGCTTTCTTATATTTTCTGACCTTTCCACACTACTTTCCTATCAATAGCAAGCAGTACAGATGTTATAATTACATATATTGCGAAATATATTTCATATAAAGGCATATACAAATATATCTTGTACATTTTAAATTCTTTAATTGCAGGAAAAAGAAATACTGAATCTGCAATTAACTTTGTGATAAAAAAGAAAAGATAATCCTGTACGCTTAAATAAGCCCATCCTGTCAGTATTACTGACCCTGTAAGCCATGAAAATATTCCAACAACTATTCCGAAATTAAATATTCCCATTCCTCCTATTACCCAGCGCTTTTTCTGACGGAAGAGTGTCGTTATATCTAAGCATGGCAGTGTTATATTTTTGGTATCATCATCCAGAGGAAACTGAGTTCTCTTGTATTTACTATCTTTGTGTATCTTTTGCAATAATAGAAAATCTTCAGTAATTGAAAACTTGATGTTTTCATAACCCCCAATCTTATCGTAAGCATCTTTTCTATATGACATATTATTTCCAACACAGCTTATTGGAACACCAACACCATCACCACCTGCTGCTATAGAAAGCAGGTAAAGCCAGTCTGTTGATTGCAAACTGAAAAACAGCCCTCTGGGTAAAATCACGGAAAACCCTGCTGTAACTCCGGTGTTATCATCATAATAATCCAGCATTCTGCGTATCCAATTACGGTTTACCTTAATATCTGCATCAGTTGTGAATATTATATCGCCTGTTGTAAGTTTTAGCGCTTGTGCAAGAGCATTGGTTTTACCTTTTAGCTTTTCATATGATTGGGTTACTTCAAAGTACCTAAGAGATGAATGCTTTTGGGCATATGTCATCATTATTTCTTTTGTCCTGTCAACAGACCTGTCATTAACAAGTAGAACTTCAAGTTTTTCCATCGGGTAATTAAGAGCAAGAAGTGATAAAATACAATCTTCTATACTATCTTCTTCATCTTTAGCGCAAATTACAACTGATACCTTTGGTTCAAATGATGATCTTTTTGCTTTCCTTGAATTAACAAGCAAACCAATAAGCATTATCAAATGCATTAATAAATAAATGCCTAGTAATATGTTTACTATTATATCCATAAAAAAAGTCCCGCTCTTTACAACGGGACTAAATTAATAATATTCTTCATTAAATCAAATTATTTTACAACAGCAATTTTAATTGAAGCTGTCTCACTGCAACCGCCATTTAGTTCTAATACAGCAATATATATACCGCTTTGCACGTTTGAAATATCCCATGGTACTTCATTATCCAACCCTTTATTTGTTGTCCCTGCGAGTGTTGTAACAAGCTCCCCCGAAAGATCCAATATTTTTATGCTGATACCCGTTACATCACCATTTAGGAAGTAACGGATATTGGTAGAATTGCCGTATGCAGGATTAGGCCAGTTATACACCTTATCGGAAGGCAGACATGGTAAATTACTTGTTACTCTTGTTATGCTGCCTGAACCGTCATTTGAATGATTTGAATTCCTTAAAAAGTTCTTCCATAATATCTTTGTTGAATCATATGTCCACTGCGTTTTATATCCGTATAGATAACCATCTTCTGAATATACCAGAAGCCCAAAGTTACCATTTGAATTAATAATTGCAGGAGTTGATCTAACTCTGCCACCGGTTGTGAGCGGGAAACCATCAAGCACTTTACCGTTTATACTGTAAGCATATACTCTTCCATCACCAGTACCAAATATTACTTCAGCAATATTATCACCATTAAGATCAGCTACAGCAACACCACTTGTTATTGAAGTAACATTTGGAATGCTGTATGGAAAGTTATCCAGTACAACACCAAATTTATTGATAACAAATATCTTATTATCTGCGGTAAGAATTATTTCCTGATGTCCATCTCCATTAATATCACAAATAGTTGGAGTGGAATTAACTGTTGTGATTCCTAGATTATTTGAAAGAACTGTATCACCGCCAAAAGCACTTGTTCTTAATATTTTATTATCATTTGTTATCTTTACCGGGGTAGTTACAGGGTTAATTGGCTGTAAAAATAATATGTTACTTGATACAAGATATTTATAATTATCTGAAATAAAAGTGTAACTACCTGGTAGTGTACCATCCATACTCAGAGCTAAAGATCGGATCTTTGAAACTGCTACAGAATCAAAAGTAAAGACCAGACTATCAAGTGAAAACTTCCCTATTTTACCATTTTGTGTACCAATAAAAATCTTATTGCTTTGTGAAGGCTGCGTTGGAGTTTTCACGGTTAAATTTGGAGTTGTTAATCCAACACCTGCATCAAAGCTCTGTACTAACGGAGCAGTTGTGGCTGTATCGATTACAAAACTTATTAAATTAAGTTTATTGCCTGAAACTCCTGTAACAAACTTACTTTGTCCTCCGATATTATAATTCAAGTATCCCACTGCAAAACCAGAAGCACTATCTTTAAGCAGACCATTAGGCATATCAACTCTTATTGGATTACCATTATCTCGGAAACCGAACAAGCTATCATTTACATTTACAAATAACTCATCAAAGTTATTCCCATTATAATCAAATCCGATAGGCTGTGAATTGCCACTAATATCTATACCTACAAACCTTGGGAAACCTGAAATATTAGCTATATTTCCGCACCTTTCAAAACTAAAGGTCATAACCGGTCCTATCTGGCTAAATGCGCTCAGGCAGACCCTTGAATTAATATTTGAATAGCTTTTTGAATTTGGAAAAGATGTTTGATTGAAAATATTCCTGTATATATTTGAAGGTCTATAATGCTCACCATCGTACCAAAAATCAACAAAAAAACCATCACTTACAATATCACCTATTGGAGTACTAACAACAACACCTATATCCTGCGAGCCTTTCGCTTCCTCAACATCAACACCTCTGTGATTAATATCTGTATTGATTCTATTACTTGAAATCTTTGCATCTATAATATTCTCATCAATATGCCAAACTAATATTCCACCCTGGTAGTTAGCGGTATCATTTTTAAAACCGGGTAAGCTCCAATCCAGTTCATCAACATCAGTAATGCTTCCTTTTAGTTTCCATATATCCGAACTGTTAAAACCATCAACATCCTGTGTAAATTTAAGTGAATCCCTTATGCCGTTTTTTACAAAATAAATAGTTTGCCCGTTGCCATATGCGTCACGGTTACGGTTTTCCACAAGGAAATATTCCTTACCGCTTATTAAAATTTTATAGACCGATTCGTTACCGTTTACATCAAGTGTAGCAGCCTTGGTTGTATATGTTCCGTTTGCGCCAATAAGTATCGGGTCAACCCAACCCAGATATTGTTTTTCCCACGCAGAAGGTTCCGGAGGGAAAACACCAAGATAACTGAAAATAGCCTGTCCATCCATTAAACCAAACCTGCCAATTGCTGTTCTTCCCGTTTGTGTATCAAAAAGATCAGGAAGTCCTAAATGACTTCCAATAGTTGCAACAACAATTCCATTCATTCCAAGTTCTAAATAAATATTCCCAAACGATGTATTAATAATCCTGTATTCCTGTTCAGGCAAAATGCATGAGCTTGGTATTATTGTTCCTTCATTTGTATAATATCCCTGTGTCGTATCTCCATATACTGCTCTTAAACTGCTTAATCCCATATAAATAGAAGGAATATCAAGCTCCCCTACAAACAAGCCTTGTGAAGCAAGATCAACATCTCTGCCAACACCTGCATGGAATATTATGAAAGCAGAATTTGAGGCGTTAATCCCAGAAAAATCTATTGTGCTGTCTGCTGAGCGCCATACATCAAAAAATAAATTACCCATCCTTTGGAGGTTTTCTGTTCTTCTTGGTGAATAATCCTGCATTTCATTGGGTAAATTACGAACTGATGGAAGTAAAAAATAATTTACTATTAATTTTCCTTTTGATGATTTGTAGTAATAGTTCTTAAGAAACTCAAGCTTATGAATAAAATACAAACTATCGTGTGGCGGAGCATCTACGGAATCAGGATAATTGTTTGATAAATCAAACCTGCCATCTCCTGTTGTCTGAGAGTTGTTATCGGGTTTGAACTGAACCCTGATAGCATACACATTCAGAGTTTCAGGTAAAACTGAACGGAACATCTGATTGTTATAATAACTTTCAATTTTACTCTGTGGATGATAATTGATTGGATGAGATAAAATTAACTGTTTATCTGCAATTTTATTGTTCAGCAGGTTACTATTCTGCGAATACACAATAAATTTTACGGATACTATCAGCAATAGGACTGTTAATACCCGCAAACTCAATAGCGAAATTTTAATATTCATTTAATTATTTCTGGGGTTGTTCTTCGGTTTTCTTTTCCTCGGGTTTTTTAATTGTTGTTTCCTGCTGTCCAAAATTAACTGAAAGCGTAAACCTGAGTGTATTAGCCAAAGGATGGTTTTCTTCAATTGTATTGATGTAACTGAAATCAAATCCATACATACTGTAACGAATGCTTGCGCCTAGAGTTATAAATTTTCTTTTTCCTCTATTAGGATCTTCATAGAAGAATCCGCCTCGTAAACCAATTAGCTTTGGATTTCCGTACCAATATTCTGCACCAACTGAACTTTGTATAGATTTCATAACATTATCAAAACCTCCGCCAAAAGAAGTAAATATTCCTTTATAAACAGGATCTGATACTCCGCCTTCTCTTCTTTTTACAAGTAACTTAGCAAAATCTGCTGTAATTGTAAAATTATTAAATTCGCTTTGATATAAATCATATGCAAATCCAAGGCGAAGGTTTGTAGGAAGAGGGTCAGCCTGAGCATTATCAACATATGTAACCTTTGGACCGATATTCGAAAGATTAACCCCGATACCAAGCTTGTTATTGATAAATTTCAATTTAGTTTTAGTTGGCTTCCATAGAGTTGATAAATCAAAACTTAGGTTATATGCTGTTCCTGTTCCCCGCTCACTTCCAACCGGGTCAACTGCAAGCTTACTGTAAATAAATCTTGTAACAACTCCTACTCCAAGATCTTTTGTAACCTTTGTGCCATATCCAACAGCAAGAGCACCATCAAACGCCTGGTAGTTTCCTATTTCATTTCCAAATTCATCTGTCTGGATAATTTTACCTATATTTAGGTAAGTAATGCTTACTCCAAGAGTTCCTTTTAGTTTCTTCATGTAATATTTACCTGCAAGGAAGTCATAGAACAAATCAGATAAACCAAGACCAGGCAGCCATGGTGAGTGAGTTATTGAAATCTGAGACCCCTTTTGGAAACTTAAACCTGCCGGATTCCAAAACATAGCTGATGCATCATTAATCATACCTGTACCGGTTTCACCCATACCTGCATTTAAAGAATTTGGTCCTATTAAAAGGAAGGGAACTGCTGATTCACCCTGTGCATAAATACTTCCTGATAGCACAACAAACGCAGTAAGCATAAACATTTTAAATTTAAACATCAAAATAATCCTCCAAGATATATATTTTTTTATTAACTATTTCTACTTTAAAACTGCTAATTTTCCCGTATTTGTAACCGATAGCCCATCTACAGATTCGACTACCATTTTGTAAATATAAACACCATTTCCCAATGTTTCACCATCTTGATCTTTCCCATCCCAGTTAATTACAACAAACTTATCTGAAATGTTTTGCTTCTCTATTTCTTTTATAAGTCTTCCAGCTACAGTATAAACTTTGATCTTCACAACAATATCAGCAGGATAGTTGTGTTGAAATGTAAATGCAGTATTACTGCTAAACGGATTTGGGTAATTATATATGTTTGTAACCTGTAGTGTGCCTGTTGAAGTTACTTCAAATTCTATTGTAGCCACAGATGAGTTATTGTAAGTATCCCATGCTTTAAGTTTTAAGGTATGCCTTCCTATAGAAATTCCCGAAAAATCATATTCTAATGTACCCGAGGTATATGATGTATCACTGTTATAATAATTAGTAAAATCATACTTGTTGTTTTCATCGCCATCAAGCACCCCTTCAAGCTTGTGGCCAAGTGTACCTGTAGTATTAATGCCTGATTCATCAAATAGATCTGCAATAAATTTGAAGTTATCATTTACAATATCACCGCTTCTAAAATTTCTGGTATTTACAAACATGCTGATCCTGGGACCTGTTGTATCTATTGCTGCATTTGGATTAATTCCGCCAACAATAAAATTTCTGTTTATACCTGCGCCATCAAACTGGTTATTAAAAAAATAATTAATCAACTTTCCAGGTTGGTTCTGGTAAGAAATATCTTTTGGTACAATAAATTCTGCTGACCACTTTCCGTTTTGAACATTTTTGATACCTGAATAAATTATACCTCCGTTTAATTTGAAATACTGAACATAAGGAGGATTACAATCTTCTGATGTTGCTGCATTTCTATCAACATCATATATCTTTAGTACAAGCTTTCCATTGTAATCAGTCCATAAACTTGTATCAGGTTTAACTACGGAACCGTATATCTTTATTCTGCTTAAAGCTTTCATTGTATCTCCAGTAAGTCCGCTTATACTATCAATTATAGACCTGAATCTAGGCATTTGAACCCTTATAGTAGGGTCGCACAATAAGATATATTTAGCATCATTTTCTGAATATGATATTTGCTGCTTTGTACTAAAAATGGCTGCACCAAATCTTTTTTGCAAAAGCAGTGTATCCCTTGGAGTATAAAGATTATTGAAAAGAGGTCTCATCAATGCATCATTGCCTGATGCATATACAGGTCTCGAAGCAGCGAATGTACCTATTGCACCTTTACGGTTTGCCATCATAAAAAGTTCACCAGCACTTATATTGGAAGGATTATCAAACTTGCTCATATCACAGCTTGCAATTGTTACAAACGGGTAGCGGTTTGTATTATTTATTAAGCTTAAAATAATATCCTTTACAAGCACATATTCATGTGTCCAAACATCCGGACTTCCATGACCCGTAAAATGTATATTTAATGTACCTTCACTCCAATTTTTTGCAATATCAGAATTTACCTGAGGCTTTCTTCTTCCCTGGGGCGTGATAACTGTAGGATAATTTGCAAGATATACTTTTTTCTTATCTATATATGGAGGGGTATGCAGTTCGGCTAAAGCTTCAATCTGTGTTAAATGGCCTATCCTTTCGCAGTCAGGAGCGGTAGTTTTTTCATCATCTGCTACAAAAAGCATCCGATTCTTCCAATAACCATTATTTTCACCATTTTCGTAAGCATCTATTTTATTAATGTAACCATTTGCGTCAACAAGTGAATTTGCAGGAATTCTGCCTATAGCCAAATCTGGTTTGCCTATTAGATTTTGACCATCTACAACATTCACAAAAAAATCATCTGTTGTAAGACCAGACACCTGGTGAATTTGTGGACTTGTAAGCTCCCACGGTGGTACATAGTTACCTCCCTGTGTTATAATATTCTTATAATCAAATCCGCCATCACCCAAAAGACAAACAAATGTAGGTCTTTTGCTCCAATTTTCATAAGCATACTTTATAAAATCTCTCATAGCAACAGCATCAAGTAAACCACCTGAAAATTCATTAAATATCTGATCAGTTGTTACTATCATAGTTTTTAAGTAATCCGGATTTGATGTACCAACCTGCTCTCTTTTAA
This sequence comes from uncultured Ignavibacteria bacterium, assembly GCA_947084945.1. Lineage (GTDB taxonomy): Bacteria > Bacteroidota > Ignavibacteria > Tepidaquicellales > OLB5 > OLB5. The sequence goes on from CAMTUP010000015.1 coordinate 79,201, forward strand.
TCTTTAATCTTTCTGCAGCAGAAATAAAATCCTTGTGAGTTATAATAATAAAATCAGCTCCATCTGATATGCCGTGCAAATTTTGATTGGAAACTCTTGAAGAAATTCCGGTTGGAGTCTTGTAACCATTTTCTCCAACTGCAAAGAACCTGCTTAAAGTATTACTTGTTTCTGTTTTCTGGAATTTAACATTTGAGCTTAAAGTAACTAATGGCTGAATTAATTTCACATCATTGTGAGAAGTTGCATCAAATACCCTTACATTATTGTTAGAAAACGAAGAGACGTTATATTCTACAACAGCGCTTGTGTTTGGTGAATAGAAATTCAAAAAATCATTTGTAACTGAATTTAATCTCCTTTTATAAAGAATCTCATACCAGTCAAGATAGCCTTCTGCTTCACCGCTTGATGCATAAAATGTAGATCTTAGTTTAACCTGCTCACCATTTGTTTTCTGTGACTGGTTGATTGTAAATTCATATGCTATTGTATTTATCCATTCATTAAAGCCTGGGTAAACACAAGATAAAGGATTTGAAAATTCTGACATATTCGAAAAATCATCTTTAACCAGAAAATAGCCTGTATTAGGACAAATTACCCTTTGAGCAAGTTTTACGCGGTACAAAATATCAGAATTATTCTCAAGTCCGGTTAATGTAGTATTCCATTCAAATGACTGTCCCGGACGCTTACTGAAGCTAAGCCAAAGATTTCCTTCACTAATAAGATTCGCTTCATCTGGTTCTGTAAAAATTCTCTCAGTAAATGATGAAGGTACTATTGGTGTATTACTGGTTTCAGATGGTGTTAATACCATTCTTTTCCCGGTGTTTGGTGTATTGAAACATATCCAGTAATAATTGCTCCTTGTATAATAATTAACCATATGGTTAAAGGTATTGCTTAGCGTGTCATAACTCCAGTTATTAACACTTCTTCCATAAAACAGTATAAAATCGTTATTATCAAAAACACCATCGTTTTCGCCTTCTATATAAACTGCATTTTCAACAAGATCGTTTGGTCTGGATAAATTCATTATTTCTCCAAGCAGTTCACCGCCATTGCCGTATATCTTAATTGTTCTCGGATCTATTCCGCTTAAATTTATTCCTGCATTTGTAAGAAATGGTCTTGTGATCTTGTATATACCTTCGCTGTTTCCTGCATTATTATCTTTGATCTCAATTTTATACCAATCACCTGTAGATAGAACACTATTTATCAGAAGCCTGTTTTTAAAAGCATCTTTATATTTTGGATTAACCCAGTTGATTGACGTATTGAAATTAATTCCACTACCCGAAAGTAATGAGATTTCTTCTTTGCTTCTTGGTCTGCTTAGCTGAACAGGTGTTTCACCAAAATTGACCCTAATCCTTATTCTTGTATAAAATTTTACTGTTTTGGTTACAGGGTTAAACTGGAAAGGATATACAACAACATTTCCTGTAACAAGATCTCTTAAAGGACCTTGGTTTGCTAAACTTACAAAACCTTCAGGTAGAAATTTATTTTGAGAATATTCCGCACTCTTATTATATGTGTAATAAATATTTTCGAAGCTTCTGATATTTGGATTAATTAAACCAACCTGGGGAACAGGTGCAATAATTACATTTTGTACTTCTTTAACATCATAATCTATTATCTGCACCTGATTTCCTTTTTCAGAAGGAAGAAAAACCGAGAAACTTCTGTATTTCAAATCAGGTCTTCCTGCTTTAGTGATATCATTACCTAATCCATATTGGAAATCAAAAGTGGAAACATACTCACCGTTAATAAATATTTTTTGTTCGGTAACTGCCTCAGGGTAGTATTCAAACTCAATATATGAAGAGTTTGAACTTATTATCTTATAGTCAGGTTTAACTTCACCAAACAGATAATCGCTCATTTCCGGGTTTTTTTTATCCAAATTGGTTGGATTTTTTGAAAAAAGGTTACTGCCTTGTGCAAATATATCTGCACCAGTCAGGATTATTAAAGCAATCAGGGAAATTTTTAATGATTTCATTCTGGTATTATTAATTGTTTTAAATAAAAAAACCGAAATTGAATAAATAGTTCAATTCGGCTTTATAAAAATCCTTACAAAATATATTGCTAGCGGTATCCGTTTTTATAAAACCGAAATTCAAACCTCTAACAATTATTCTATAATTTTTTACCCTCTTTATACAGCAATATATATTGAGAAGTAAGAAATGTCAAGACAAAATGCCTCGTAAAAAAGCCGGAAAAAGCATTAAACCGTAATACTTAAACACTTAAAAAGGTCATACTGGTTTCAAGAACACCTAAAATATCAATATTATTGATATTTATCCCATTTGCCTGTATTGCTGCTTTATTTTTTCCTACCGGACCCCATTCATGAGCTTTTGTTGGTCCAAATAACCCAATTACAGGAACATCAAATCCGGCTGCAAGATGCATTATTCCTGTATCATTTGAAATAAATAGAGCCGTTCTGCTGATATTTGCCGCATTTTTCATTATTTCTCCATTATACTTAGTATATTTTATATGAGGATACCTTTGTTTTAAGATCTTTTCCAGATTTTCAATATATTTTTTATCACAATGACCTTCGGAAATGTAAAAATATGCACCTGTTCTTTTATCTAACAATTCCATCAATTCTGAAAATTTTTCCTGAGACCATACATTTTGCTCCTTGGCTGCTCCGGGATGAAAACCTATTACTTTCTTTGTAGAATCAGGAAAGTTAGCCGAGTAAAATTCAGAAGCAAATTTTTCCTGCTCTCCGGTTAAAGTTAATTTTATAAAATTCTCGCTTGGTTTGATTCCCAACTGACTTATAACATCAAGGTTTCTTTCAATTTGATGAACTTTTTTTGAATCCCACAAAAAATCTTTTTTAATATTAAGCGTATAACCTATCCTATTCGGTTCGAAATCTTTTGATTTTACACCAACCCTGTATTTTGCTTGTGAATAATATGCCATTAAATGATTAGTTGCCGAAAAAATAACCGATGATGGAATTATTGCAAGTTCTGGTTTCTTATCCCGAAGTATTTTTAAAAGGTCTATAAATTTTTCAAATCCATTCTCATACAATAGTATATTATTTACAGGTGAGTTATTATTATCAAATATTTCTTTAAAACCTGTTGAGCTTTTTGTAACAAGAGTGATATCAGCATCCGGAAAATAACTTCTTACAGAGCGTAGCATTGGGACTGAACACAGCATATCTCCAAGCTGGTGTCTTACTACAATAAGAATATTTTTTATACTTTGAAGCTCTTCAAGAGAGGGTGTTAAGTCTTTTTCTAATACAAAACCTTTGAAAATTTTTAAGCCAAAATCACCAAGTACTTTTTCTATCTTGCTCAAAACAAAATACTCAATCTTTCTTTACTTCACGGAATTCAGCATCTTGTATCTTATTTACATCATATGTTCTCTTTTGTGATGTATCCTTTGGGTTTTGTGTTTTGATTTCCTTTGATCCGTTTATACTTCTAATGATTATTTTAACAACCAGATAAATAAAATACAAAAGTATTGCAATTATAATATATTTCATTATTGAGCAGTTTTTCTTAACGAAGGATTATAATACTTAATTGCAGATTGATCTGATTTGAATATTTCATTTACAAGATCATCAAAATCGGATTGGTTATTTACAAAATCAACCTCTTCGCAATTCACTATCATTATTTTTGTTGCTTTATAGCGTGAAAAGAAATAATTGTATGCTTCATTCAAACTGCTGATGTATTCCTCACTGATCTCTTTTTCAATTTCCCTTTGTCTTTTCCTGATATTGAGCATAAGTCTTTCTACCGATGATTGAAGATAAATAACAAGGTCAGGCACAACTATTCCTTTATCCAGCCCCTTTACAACCAGTTCATAAATCTTTAACTCATCATCACTTAAATTTAAATAAGCAAAAATCTTATCCTTTTCAAAAATATAGTCACATACAACAAAATTCTGGAAAAGCTCTTTCTGGTTTACATTCTGAAGCTGTGTATATCTTTCAAGCAGGAAGAATATTTGTGTTCTAAGAGCATATTCTTCGGGGCTGACGTAGAATTTCTCGAGAAACGGGTTATCTTCAAAGTTTTCTAGTATTAACTTGGCATTAATCCGCTCTGAAAGCATCTGAGCTATTGATGTCTTACCAGCACCAATAACGCCTTCTATAGCAATGTAGCTTATTTTTGAATTGGATATATTACTTATCAATTGATATTACTTCTTTAACTTTGCAATTATCTTTGCTTCCGGTATATATGTTTTTAATACTTTTATTTAGTCCGGGATAAATAAATCTCGGTATTAATTCAACAAGAGGTATTAATACAAAATTCCTTTGTTTAATATAAGGATGCGGAACAGTAATCTTACTATTATTTATAATCCTATTCCCGTAAAAAAGAATATCAATATCAATTTCCCTTGCCCGCCATTTGGTATTATCTTTTCTGCCTGCATTAATTTCGTAACTTTTCAATAGTTCAAGAAGTTTTAATGCTTCTAACCTGCATAAAAATACAGCCGCACAGTTTAAAAAGTAATTTTGTTTTTTGTAACCCCAAGGCTCAGTTTCATATATTTTTGAAACTGCAAGTAAATTTAAATCTTTGTTTAACGAAAATATTTTTAAAGCACTCTTAATATTTAAAAACCTGTTACCAATATTTGAACCAAACCCAAGAACAACTAATTCTAACATTTATTATAACTATTCCTTTACAGCATGCCTGTATTCAGAATGCTCAACTTCTACATAATCAGTTAAACCCCCAAGAGGAGGTGAAGGTTTACGAACATTAATCACTACTTTTTGAACCATTGAAAAATTCTCAATGATCTTTATAGCAATCCTGTATGCAAGCGCTTCAATAAGGGAAAACTTTTCCAATGAAACTACTTCTTTTATAAATTTATATGCCTGTTCATAATCCAGTGTCTTTTTTAGATTATCTTCAGCTTCTGCTTCAGTTACATCGCAGGTCATTTCTGCATCAATTTCAAAAAGTCCGCCGCTCATTCTTTCTGTATCAAGCACTCCATGATGAGCGTAGAATTTTGCGTTTTTTATGCGAATGATAGTGTAGTTCATATTATTATTATTTTTAGAGTACATCAACTGTGCCTGCACAGCTATGACGTGGTTGATGCAGTTTTATTTCTTTTTATTCTTTAACTGCTTTTTAGCCTTTGGTTTTGTGCTTTTTGATACTCTTAAACTCTTTTTAGTAACTTTGCTTCCGGATTTCTTTTTCTTAGATGATAGCTTGTTCTTAGCTGATATTGAAGCTGCCTTTTTTGATGATTTTCCCAAAGATTTAGATTTTGCCTTCTTAGCTTTAGCTTCCTCAAGTGCTAATTTTACCATTGAACCCATTTCAGCTGGTGATTCTGCTACATAAATTCCCGCATCTTTCAAAGCTTTTATCTTATCTTCTGCTGTGCCTTTGCCGCCTGCTATAATAGCCCCCGCATGACCCATTCTTCTGCCCGGTGGTGCTGTTCTGCCTGCTATATAGCCTACAACCGGTTTAGTAACATATTTTTTTACATATTCAGCGCATGTTTCTTCTGCATTTCCGCCAATTTCGCCTATCATTATAATTGCATCGGTCTTTTTATCTTCATTGAACAATTTCATTGCATCAATAAAGTTTGTGCCAATTATTGGGTCTCCGCCAATACCAATACAGGTTGATTGTCCTAAACCTAATGCAGTTAATTGCGCAACCGCTTCATATGTTAATGTACCGCTTCTAGAAATGAGTCCAACCCTTCCCTGTAAATGTATGAATCCCGGCATGATACCAATTTTACATTCACCTGGGGTAATTATTCCCGGACAATTTGGTCCTACCATTCTAACATTTCTTCCTGCTTTGTTCAGATCTTCAAGGTAATTCTTAGCTGTTATCATATCCTTTGTGGGGATACCTTCTGTTATGGTAACAATAACATCAACCCCTGAATCGGCTGCTTCAATGATTGCATCTAAAGCAAATGCTGGAGGTACAAAAATAACAGATGTATTTACTCTGGCTTTTTCAACCGCTTCTTTGCAGGTATTAAATATCGGCACTTTTTCATCAAACATAGTACCGCCTTTGCCCGGTGTAACACCTGCAACAACGTTTGTGCCATATTCTATCATTTGTCTTGTATGAAAGGAACCTTCAGAGCCTGTAATGCCCTGCACCATTAATCTTGTGTTATTATTTACTAAAACGCTCATTAACCGCTGCTTTCTATAATAAAAATTATGTATTTATTGTGGGAATTACTCCAAGGGAGTCCCTTTGGGACAAATTTAAGGATTATAATCTTATGAAAAAATACCACAAATTCTATTAATTAAAACTTAATTTTACTGTAATTTTGCAATAAAAAAGGCAGCCAAATGGGCTGCCTTCAAGATATAATTTTTTATTTTATTTATTCTTCTTTAACAGAATTACTTACAATTAACCACTCACCGTTCTTATTTGCCGAAAGATTATACGTAACCGTAAGCATTTTTGTTACCTCTGTATCTTTACCGTCTTTTTTTACTATTTGGGTCTGCTTTACCTTTGCTACTACACTTGCTTTATCATCTTTCTGGCTCAATACCTTAGGCTCTTCTATAACAGTAAACTGCTTTGTATTTCTGTAGCCTGATTTCATCTTATCAACCGAGCGTGATGGAAAATATTTATGCGCTTTTTTCATGTTGGCATCAAAGTTACCTGATTCATTTATCCCGCGATGTATGTATTCATAATAATCTTTAACTGTTGTAGTTGGATTTTCGAACTTCTTGGTTATTTCCTTCTGTATCTCTTTTTTCTTTTTCTGCTTCTTTTCCTTCTCAACTTTCTTTAAGGAATCTTTTTGTACCTGTGTCATATTCTGTGTTATAGTTGTTGAAACTGTATCGGTGTCAGTATTTTGCTGAGTTGAAGTGTTTTCAACCATACCCATTTTTTTTTCGCGTTCTTCAAGTTCTATTTCCTTCAGTTTAACTCTTGCTTCACGGTCATTCAACTCTTTTTCCTTATCAGCAAGTATCTGGAAGCTGGTTTTATTTTGCTCTTCACGCTCTTTTGTGCAACCTGTAATGAAAATTAATATTACAAGGACTGCTATATATTTAATGTAGTTACTCATAATTATTGAATTATTGGTTTATATGATTACCTTAACTGTAAATATAATAGCAAAATAAAGAAATTGCAACCTTATAAAAAAATATAAACTTTTAATATATTGAAATTTATTGGTTTATTGCGATTCGTAAAGTGTTTTATAGTTTTGAAATGCATTAAATAAAGCAATTGCAACATCATTTTGTCCCTTTTCGCTTGAAAGATATTTTTCATTATTAATATCTGAAAGATACCCGATTTCAACTAAAACTGATGGCATTGAAGCACCTAATGTAACCCAATTGCCGGCTTGTATTACACCTCTTGAAATAAGCTCGGTATGATCCAGCATACTTATCTCAATTATAGATGCTAGATATTCGCTAAACCTTGAATAACCTGCTTGTGCAAGATTTGAAAAAATAAAATTATCCATAGTATCCTTGCCAAACTGCTTGAATGCTATCTGATAATTTTGTTTCATTGTAAACTCAACTGCTTCAGGAAATCTTTCCTTATTGAGCAGATAAATTTCAAATCCATGTTTATCACTTTCTTCCAGTTTCTTATGGTTTGCATGAATACTTACAAAAAGTTTTGCCTTCTGATTGTTTGCTGATATTGTTCTATCCTTTACAGCTGAATATTCATCGGTTGTCCTTGAATAAATAATTTTAATTTCAGGATATTTATCTTCTATCATCCTGCCAAGTTTTATAGAAATCGGCAGAACAATATTTTTTTCATAGACACCCGTTTTACCGCCAATTGCACCGGGATCTTTCCCTCCATGACCTGCATCAATATAAATTACATCAAGCCTGCATTGAGAAAATAATGTCAAATTACAAAATCCAAATGCCAAAATAAGCAATAGCTGTTTTGTTATATTTTTTGAAATTTGAGATTTGAAATTTGTCATTTTGCTTTTATCTGTAGTTTGTGAACTGAACCGCAAAATCAAGCTCTGCACCTTTTACCAGTGCAATTGCTTCCTGCAGAAGATCTTTATCTCTGCTTGATACCCTCACCTGCTCATCTTGAATAGCAGCCTGAACTTTCATCTTAGAATCCTTAATTAACTTCACAATTAACTTTGCATTATCTTTGCTGATGCCCTGTAATACTTCTATAACCTGCCTCATCATTGAGCCGGATGCTTGCTCAGCAGGTTTATATTTCATGGATTTAAGAGGAATATGCCGCTTCACAAATTTATTCTGAAGCATATCAATAACCGCTTTAAGCTTATAATCATCATCTGCCAGTATAGTAATAGTCTTCTCTTTTTCGCTGTATTCAATTGTACTTTTGGACCCCTTGAAGTCATACCTCTGAAGAATTTCCTTGCGAGCCTGGTTAACAGAATTATCAATTTCCTGCCAGTCAATTTCCGAGACTATATCAAATGAATATGTATCTGCCATAACTTAAACCTTCAATTTTTTATTTATGAAATTATACTTATATAAGTTTTCTCTCCCTAGAATTTGCTCAACATGAAATACTTCATTACAGTCATCAAAAGAAAACATTTCACCATCCAGAACATACCAGTGTTCCCTTTGGGTTGAATTAAGTTTCTTAATTGATGTGAAATAAATCAAAGGAACCGAAATATCTCTTCCATCAGCCAGTAAAACATTCATTTTCCCTTTAAAAGGAAATGATATTTTCTTTATTAATGGTTTTATTTTTCTTAGTCCGTCCATTATTTTGAAATTTTTATAGTTTTAATTTTTTGACCTTTTCCAAATTTTTCAATCTGTTCTTTAAGCAATTTAATATTTTCTTTAATTAATTTCTCTATCTTTTTTAATTCAGTTGCAGAAAAACCCCCTTTATCTACAACTTCAATAAATGGTTCAAGCCAAAACTTTGCTGTTCTTCGGTACCTTACTTTTTTGGATTCAACATGGACATGTTTTCTGTTTTCGGCTAAATCACTCGAGTAAATAAGAAAAACATATTGGTTTATAATGAGAAGTTTTGGCATTTTTATTTACCATTTTTAGAAAAAACTGTATTCGGTTCAAATCCTGAAAGCTGCAGTATAGCATTCCAAATCTTATCAGGCACCGGCTGAACAGAAAGCCTTGCTTCTTTTACTATCCTTGAGTCAGCAAACCTCTTATCTGCTTTTATCTGTTCAAGCGTTACGGGTTTTGGTAATCTTCTCTTTGGCTTAATATCAAAAATGAATATCTTTGGATTACCTGCTTTGGGGTCAATATATGGATCGCATGTAATTTCACAAATACCTACAACCTGCTTTTCATCACCCGTGTGATAAATAAATGCAATATCACCTTTCTTCGCAGATTTAATCTGGAACAAACCGCCAGGACTTGTAACGCCATCCCATACAGCTTTTTTATCACGCTCTAAATCTGAATATGAATAAACTGTGGGTTCTGTTTTTAATAAGAAATATGCCATATTTCCTTCTTGTCGGTAAATTAACATAGAATACCCAATCTTCAGAAAATTAAAAAAAGAAGAAAGTATCCCCAATTGTTACCCGAAAATACTATAAATTATCAAAACTATATAGGTATAGAGTTGGTCGCTGGCAGTAGCTATTGATATCTCTCACAAATGCATTCATATTCAACGCAGATAATAGAAATAAAGTAACTTGAACCAAGTATGATTAAAATTGTATATTATTATGACTAACCATAAAATATATAATCCCAAAAATACTATTTATTAAATGTTTTTCCTTTGTGTTTTTATTGTAATTTTGGACATTATTATTACAAAAATATCTTTAACTTAGTATAATATTTATAAATAATTTCAAAAACATATGGCAAACGGACCTTCAAAACAGGATCTTGAAATGTACTGGAAAAGCAGCCGCCAGTATTTTGATGAACTTGCAAAGTATTATCAAACCGCTGACCCCGATTATTACAGGGAAAACATTAAACCTTTTTATGATAACCCATTCGGGTCTATGTATTCGGCTCAGGGAAATAAAAGTGCCGGAGGTACAAAATTTGTTGCTATTGCAGTTTTTCTTTTTGTGTTTATTGGGGTTATTTCAGCAGGCTTTTTTTTCTTTTTTAGCAAATCAAATTCTATAACAGAAAAACTTGAAGAAATTACCGGAGATAAGTATGTAAAGGAAAACACTAAAACAATTGAAAGAGAAAAAAATGTAACCAACGATGATGTCTCTTCCGAAGAAGACCCTGCAAAACTTTCAGGTGAAGATAATTACATTATTGGGGCTAAATATATTGGTGAAAAAAAATACGATAAAGCTGCATTTTACTTAAAGCAGATCAAAAAAGGAGATAAACGGTATAAAGAAGCTCAGCAGCTTTTAGAAAGCATTAAATATCTTAAAAAGTATGATAAGTAAAACCTAATGAGCAATCTTTTATTACATCAAAAACCTTAACCACTAATTACACTAATTTCCACGACTTAAAACAAACCAAAGTAGGCGTCATGGCTTGCCTGAAGCTAAAAAATAGAACAGGGACACCTTGCGGTATCCCTTTTGCGTTCTATATTGTTTTTTGGGGATGCAGCTATTAAACAATATCTCTTTCCCCGGGAACATGGGGTTGCAACCCCTTGTTCATCAAAATCTTTCTGTACATTGCAGAGTCTCCCGAAGGGGACTCTGCATATAAATACTTATAACTTTACAACTTTTCTTTTTCTTACAACTCTTATTACTATATACAATATCAATCCAAGTATACCAAGTATTGGCGAGAGTGCTACTATGAAAGTAATCAGTCCGCTTATCACTGCGGTAAATCCGGTCAGACCCTTTTCAAAACCGCGCTCAAGCTCATAAAAAAATCCGCCTGATGATGTATTAAGTATTGCAGGTTCATATATGCTTAATGTAATGGTTGAAAACGATGCCTGATCCTTAAGCATTCTCATTCTGCCTTCGGTCTTTTCAATATTTTCTCTTACTGCTGCAAGTTTTTGCTCTACTTCAACAACTGCGGTTAAGTTCGCGGTTTTTTCAGCAAGCAATTGCAGTAATCTTGCTTCAAGCTCTCTTTGTGTTTTTATTCTTGCTTCGGCATCAACAAACTCTTCAGTTACATCACGCCCTGTAATATTCTGATTCATAACTTTACCTGTTTTTGTAAGCTCTGCAAGAAGAGCATCATATTTATCAGCCTGCACACGGATTGTGAGTGTTCCCTGTTTCTTCCCGCTCTGATTAACCTGCGAGGTAGAGTTTGTTATATATCCTCCAAGATTTTTTGTGATTTCTTTAGCTTTATTTTCGGTCTCATCAAAGCTGTCGTTTTCAATGCTCATAGTTCCTGTGCGGATTATCATCCTCTTATCCTGCACATTGGTATTTTCTGTGGGCTGCTGGTAATTTATCTGTTTAAATTTCCCATCTGATTTCTTCTCATTACTTCCTGTTAAATCATCAGCATCTTTTTGCGGAGCTGATTCATAGTTTGTAGTTGATGGAACATCTGTTTTGTAATGTTGCTGTTCCTGCTGGACGGTTTGTTTATCACCCTGCTGCTGGCAGGCATTTAATACTACAATAAATGGCAGAATATAAGCTAAAATCAGTGTTTTTGTGAGTTTCATGGTCTAATACCTCTTTGTCTAATGTTAAGTTATATACTCGTTTAATTATTGATTTGTTTCATAGGTAAGAGTACTCAAAATCATAATCAAAAGCCTTAACCACTAATTGCACGAGTTTACACTAAATCAAAATCTCCAGATGCTCGCAGGGAGAACATCAATGGTCAAGGTCAACAAGTTCCCTCCCCATCAGGCTGAAAGCCTTGTTTTCCTGACTTCCTGACTTTAGTTAGTTAAGTGAGGGTTAGGGTTTACAACCTTGTAAAGGTGGGGGTATCCTTCTTCATTCTTTTAGTCCTCTCTATCATTTATATTTATTCAATGAAAATGGTAATAAATACAGACACAACTCGTTCCCAAACTCCAGTTTGGGAACGGAGAATACTAAAACTTATTATTTCTATTTTCTGTATTCTGCTTTTCAACTCAGTATTCGCACAACAGCGTGATATAAACACACTCCTCGATCAAACCCTGCGTTACCGCGGTTTGACCCGTGAAGATATTTCCATCCCGATCGAATTCTTTTCCACCGCAGAAAAAAATCCAACAAATGAAGTTAAGCTTATCCTGCCACTGGTTAAGGATATGATGACAAATCCACTCGGCAGCATAACTTGGCTGGATAGTGTGAGTGAATGGGGAAGTTATTCTGTTAAAAGTGATTTAATAAAAATAATGTCTATTTTGGTACAAAGTAATGTGAATAATGTCAGAAGTGATACTTTGTTTATGGATGCTATTATACATAGTCCAGATTATGACTCTTGGGTAAATGACTTAAGTTGGATTGTAAGTCACAATAAAAAACAGAACAACGAAATTTTATTAAATTTTAATAAAAAGGAATATTTATTTTTAAACCAAAACATTTTATCAATATTTGAAGAATCCGAAGATAATAATTCCACTGACATTGATATTTTTAAATATAATATTCTAAGAGATTCATCTATAATAACCGCAAAGAACACAATGGATTTATTATCCAGAATAAATTTGGAAAATATTCGTGAATTTAGTTTTAATGCTTTTTTTTATTGTTTTGCTATTTACGACTATAGGCTGAACCAATTCAAAAATTTTAAAAATAAGGATCTCGAAACTTTAAACAACCAATACGTCCAGGGTGATTTCTACTACTATTCGGATGATGACGGCATTCGCATCGCAATAGGCGGACCCGGGAAAAATATCTACACTGGAAAATTTGATTTCATTATTGATATGGGCGGCGATGATATTTATAACATTGATAAACCTAAAAATGACAAAGGAGTCTTAGGCGGCTTCTCATGCATCATTGATCTCACAGGCAATGATTACTACACTACCTCAAGCGATTTTGCTTTAGCAGGAGGGTTATTCTCATCATCATTTATCTTTGATAAAGAAGGAGATGATTTCTATGAATCCAAAGGCACTGGCAACCTTGGAGCAGCAATCGGAGGTCTTGGTCTGCTCTATGATGAAAAAGGTAACGATACATACAAAGGCATTTCATTTTCAATAGGTGCGGGATGCTTTGGTGTTGGCTTGTTGGTTGATAGAGAAGGCAATGATTTTTATATAGCAAACTCATATTCTCAAGGTTTCGGAATGACTTTAGGTGTTGGTGCAATAATTGATAACAAAGGCAATGATTCATATTTAGTTGATTCACGCTCACTTGATATAGGTAGATATAACGATCATTATGTATCCATGTGTCAAGGTTATGGCTTAGGACTTCGTCCATTCTACGCAGGCGGTATCGGGCTAATAATTGAAGGTGAAGGCAATGATATTTATAACACCGATATTTTCGGGCAGGGCGGGGCATATTGGTATTCACTTGGTGCGATTGTTGATAAAGGCGGACATGATAAATACAACGGATACCAGTACTCTCAAGGAGCGGGTATTCATTTAGCTGTGGGATTGCTTAAAGATTATGATGGGTGGGATTTCTACCAATCCAATGGAGTCTCACAGGGTTGCGGTCATGATTTTGGTTTTGGAATGTTGTGGGATGTAAAGGGCAATGATAATTATTCCACATATTCGCTTTCTCAAGGGGCAGGTAATGCTGATGGTATTGGGATACTGATTGATGAAAGCGGAACTGACGGCTATCTTAACAAATATCCCGGCAGCACACGTGGTTATGGCAATCCACGCAGGGAGTATGGCAGCATCGGCGTTTTCCTTGATGCATCAGGTACGGATTATTACTCCCAGCCCGGATATGATAGCACTATCATCAACTCTTCAAACTGGGGTATATTCAATGATTATTATTATTCAGACTTACCCGAACAAATCAGCGGCGATAATTTTAAAGTTCAGATTGATACCACTAAGTCTAAAGATACCTCAAGAACAATGGGTCGTAACACCTTGTTGGGTAATTACTCAACCGAAGAATATTTTATTATGGCAAAGACCATCGAACCGCGCTTTAGTTTATGGCAGGATTACGGCTTTAAAAAACTTATTGAAGATAGTACAAATACCGCAAAATATATCATCACAAAATTTAATACTACCGATCACCGTGATGTTCAGGTTTTCCGTGTACTTGCGTTAAAAATTCAGTGGTCAATTGCACAGGTACTGCTTGAAAGATTTAAGCTTTATACTCTGGGACAGGGTGTATTCACCCAGGCTGAGCTAAGTATGATGTGTTATATCTTCGGTGAGACCAAAGACCCTTCTGCGAAAGATTATCTATTGCAGCTAACATATGATGATAATTACCGCATTCGCTCATCAGCAGTAAATGCCTTGGGTAAAATAAACTATGATAAAACTGATAATATATATATTGAAATGGTAACAAAAAGATTAGCAGAACTTGCATCAGAAAATTCTGATAAAAAAATTTATAATAAAGATATTGCCTTTGCTCTTGGGAATTATATTACTCCGCTTGGAATGCAAACACTTTTAAGTATGCTTGGAAATAATTACTATGGGGCAAGATTCGTAGCAGCAGAAAATCTTAAGAAATATCCAAATCTCTCTTTAATAACATATACAGATAATACTATACCTGATTATTTCATGGATGAGCGTTCATTAATAGCTTTTCTGCAATCACTTACCGCGCTAAACAGCAATGATTTTAAGATCGTTTATAATTTCCTCACAGTCTCACCGGTTTATAGCAACGAAGCCGTAATATATAACCTTATTGAACTGTTGAAATACAAGATTGAGAGTTCCGGTGATAAGGGAATTGATATATGGTACCAGGAGCAGTTACATAATCTTCAATCCAAAGTTCCGTTAAAAGTTCGTTAGCTATTATCTTTCCCGTCTCTCTTCATTTGGAAGGCGTATGTCGAAGAACTGCTCGGCATGTCGGGAATCTAATAATTATAATTCAAAACCTTAGTTACTAATTGCACGAATTACACTAATTCAATTAAGAGTTCAATAGTTATCATCTTTTCCGCTTACGAAGAGTGGTATAAGAGAAATTCTTTATAAAGGGGAGTACAAACAGACTGTCTCTTAACCCATGCAAATATTGTAAGGGTTTTGAGACAGTCTGATTACGCCGCTTCTGATTTTTTTACTTTTGCCTTTTTACTTTTTATTTATCAGACTTCATAATACAAATGGAATTCATACGGATGCGGTCTTAGCGCCATTGGCTTAACTTCGTTCTCTATCTTGTAATTTATCCATGTATCAATTAAATCATCTGTAAACACTCCACCTTTTTTGAGATATTCATTATCATTTGCAAGATGCTCTAAGGATAACTCTAAATTATCAGGTGCCTGGGGAATTTTCTTCAACTCTTTGCTGCTTAAATGATAAATATCCATTTCCATTGCTTCACCCGGATCAATCTTGTTTTGAATACCGTCAAGTCCTGCCATTAACATTGCTGAAAATGCTAGGTATGGATTAGCAGTTCCATCCGGACATCTGAACTCGACTCGCTTTGCTTTTGGATTATCTGAATACATAGGTATCCTTATCGCAGCACTTCTGTTACCTTTTGAATAAGCAAGATTAACAGGAGCTTCATATCCCGGCACTAAGCGTTTATATGAATTAGTTGTGGGATTAGTTAATGCTAAGAGCGATGGGGCGTGTTTCAAAAGTCCCCCTATATAAAAAAGTGCCATCTGGCTTAAACCTGCATACTTATCACCCGCAAATAAAGGCTTTCCATTTTTCCAAAGACTCTGATGTGTATGCATACCGCTTCCGTTATCACCAAAAATTGGCTTAGGCATAAATGTTGCTGTCTTGCCAAAAGTTCTTGCAGTATTTTTAACTATGTATTTGAACATCATCAGCTTATCAGCGCATTCTAACAACGGACAAAATCTATAATCAATTTCAGCCTGTCCCCCTGTTGCTACTTCATGATGCTGTGTTTCAACTTCAATTCCCGCATTAAGCAGATGTTCAACCATCGCGTTACGTATATCATTAGTGCTATCAGCAGGCGGTACAGGAAAATAACCTTCCTTAAGTCTTATTTTGTGACCAAGATTTTGTTCAAGCTCTGTGCCTGTATTCCAGAATCCTTCACGTGAATCAACCTTATACCAACTGCTGTATTCATTAACATTATAAGCTACATGATCAAGTATAAAGAACTCCGCTTCGGGTCCGCAGTATATAGTATCTGCAATTTTTGTTGAGCGCAGATAATCCTCAGCTTTTTTTGCAACATAACGCGGGTCACGGCTATAACGCTCTTTTGTGGCAGGTGTATATATATCACATATCATTGATATATTTTTTGTTATCATGAAAGGATCAACATTTGCCGTTTCTGGAACCGGTAAAACAAGCATATCAGATTCGTTGATAGACTGCCAACCTCTTATTGAAGATCCGTCAAAACCAAGACCCTCTGTGAATACTTTCTCATTTAGATTCCTTGCCGGTATGCTAAAGTGCTGCCACTGCCCCGGCATATCAGTAAAACGAAAGTCTATCATTTTAACGTCATGCTTTTTTATCAAAGCAAAAACTTTCTTTATAGCTTGCTGATTTGCTGCCATATTTTTATTCTCCTTTATCCCAAAAAAGAATTTGGGGATATTATTTTAATTAAAATTTAGTTTATCAAACCACTGAAGTGGTTATCGCAGTTTATTATTCATTTTAACTCTCACAGATAAATCCGTGGGCAATGAACTATACATTTAACAATTTACTTTAACTCTTTATAAAAAACCCATGAATTTAGTTGTTAGCCTATGACTTCAGTTGTTAGCCCACGACTTCAGTCGTGGGAAAAATATATTTATACCCCCTTGAACCGTTTTAACGGTTTAAAATATCATTTCCATACTTTTTCATAAACAGGTCATATTCTTCCTGAAATGTAACTTTTTTATGATGTTCTTTTTGATTATTTACATACTTTATTACAGCTTCCAGCATTGATTCACTGACAGAGAAAGCACTATAACCTGTTTGCCAGGCAAATTTGAAGTTAAGTAAATCATTAGAATTAACCCAGTGTGAGGATTCTCCTTTTATGTATTTCATAATGTCAATTATGGAAAAGTTGGGGTTTAGTCTGAAAACAATATGAACATGTTCGGACATTCCATTAATTGCCCGCACCTCACATTGAAATTGTTTTTTAAAATTGTCTTTAATGTGTGAGTGGAGTTTGTCTTCTAATTCGTTTGTAATTAGTGGACTTCTATCCTTTGTAGTAAAAACAGCGTGAATCCAGATCTTGGTGAATGAATGTGACATTTTTATTTAAACCACTAAAGTGGTTATTTAATTATTATCTGACTTTTATTCCCACGGCTGAAGCCGTGGGCTATACTTGTAATTATTTCTTGCAGATTTATTATGTAAATTTTCTTTTCCAGCCTAAGATAAAAGCATTCGGTCAATAAATAATTAACAAACATTATTTCTATTTTTATTACTCAGCCCACGACTTTAGTCATGGGAAAATTATTCGGATACAAACGTTAACCGTTTTAACGGTTTATAATTAAGCAATTTATAAAGTAAAATACATTTTATACTCAAATGGATGAGGCATTGTATTTATTGAATTTATTTCCTTGTGTTTGTTCTCTATCCATTGATTTATAAGTTCATCCGAAAAAACATTATCGCGCCTTAAGAATTCACTATCCTGCTCTAAGGCATCAATTGACTCTTCAAGATTCCTTGGAAGATAATTTATTTTCTCGTGATGTGAATGATCGGGAATATTCTTTTCAAAAGGTCCATAGCCTGCTTTCTCAGGATCAATTTTATTTATTATCCCGTCAATTCCTGCCATTAAAATTGCAGAAAGGCATAAGTACGGATTTGCAGTCGAGTCCGGTGGTCTGTATTCAAATCTTGTCATTTCCGGATTAGATACATACGATGGTATCCTGATAGCAGATGACCTGTTGCCTTTGCTGTATGTAAGTGCTACCGGAGCCTCAAATCCTGGAACCAAACGCTTGTATGAATTTGTACTTGGATTTGTGAATGCGGAAAGCACTCTGCCGTTCTTTAACAATCCACCAATGAAAAATCTTCCAAGTTCGTTCACATTTCCATATTCACCCCTTTTATAAAACGCATTCTTCCCGTTCTTTGTTAGAAAAGTATGAACATGCATTCCACTGCCGGGTTGTTTGAACATTGGCTTTGGCATAAACGTTACAAAAATGTCGTTCTTCTTTGCAAGGTTAAAAAGCATATATTTAACTGTAACTATATTATCAGCAGTTTTAAGAAGTGTTTCAAAATAAGTTTCAATTTCCTGCTGACCACGCTCACCGGTTTCATGGTGATGGTATTTTACTTTTATACCAAAATCTTTAAGCATCCTGCACGCTTTATCGCGGAAATCATCATATACATCAAACGGGTTTGCTGCATGATATGCATTAGTAAAAAATTCCTCCGCATGTTCCACCTCATAGAATGATGCAGAAGTCCTTGTATCATATTTAACCTTGCTGAAAATGTAGAATTCAAACTCGGGACCCCACCACGAAGTATCGCCGCCTGTATATTTTTTCACAAGCTCCTCAGCCATTTTTGCAAGGTGTCTGCCATCCTGAGAGAAGGGTGTTCTTGCTTCATCTGTAAGAAATATATTCGCATAAAAACTCAGTGTCTTAGCCTCGCGGAACGGGTCAACTACCGCAGTTGCCAGATCAGGTACAAGTATCATATCGCTCGATTCAACTTTTCTGAAACCATAGCTGGAGCCGTCGAATCCAACTCCCTCATTTATAAGCGTTGTAATTATTTCCGGGTAAACCGGAAGTGATATATGATGAAGCCTGCCTGTTAGATCTATGCATTTTATATCTATTACTTCAATATTATTTTCTTTTATCAGCTTGTTAATACGATGAATATCAGAATTTAAGCCTGTATTAGTTTTCTTCATTTTCTGTTGTGTTTTATTTCCTGTTTTTGTTTCAGGTCTATTGCAAAAGTTTCTTTATGTGATGAAAGCACAATTGATGTGCGTGTTGAGTGTACACCTTTCCATGATTGTATCTTTGCAAGTAGTTTTTCAAGTGATGATGTGTTCTCTGTTCTTATTTTAAGTATATGAGAGCCGTCTCCGGTTATTGAGTGGCATTCAAGTACCTCGGGTGAAGTAAGAGCATGCTGTATAAAATCCTTGTAATGCGTTGATGAATCGCTTCCCACAAATATAAACGCTGTTATATCCTTGCCAAGTGACTTATGGTTAAGTTTTGTAATGAACTTCTCGATGACACCAAGTTCTTCAAGTTTGTTCATTCTGTCAGTTACTGATGGCAGCGAAAGTCCGATATTTTCGGCAAGCTCGTTACGTTTCATTCTTGCGTTAACCTGCAAAAATTCCAGTATCCTTAGGTCTATTTCATCTACTGTATGCATTGGATTAATTTAATTACCTTAATTAATAAGGAATAATTAGGAATTTACTTTAATTTATTAGGCATTTAGCGTTAATTACCTACAAATATAAAGTAATGTTTTTAATTAGTCAATAGTAAATTTTACAATTATTATGGTATTTAATAAAAGGGAGTGCTCTAAAGCGGATGGATGAGATGGGCTGTGAATAATAAACCTGTCAGGCATTGACTTTAGTTTTTTGAAACCTGACAGATTTTTTCCCTACACCAAATCAGTATCTTTAAAAAAGAACGCAATTTCATTCTTTGCATTTTCAGCGGAATCTGATCCGTGCACAATATTACGCTCAATCGAATCAGCGTACATCTTACGGATAGTCCCTTCATCTGCGTTTGCCGGATTTGTAGCGCCAATAAGTTTCCTAAAGTCAGCTACAGCATTTTCTTTTTCTAAGCAAAGCGGTATTACCGGACCTGATGTCATATATGCAACAAGCTCACCATAGAAAGGTCTTTCTTTATGTACTTCATAGAATTTCTTTGCTGAATCTTCCGTTAACTTAAGAAGTCTCATTCCTTTTATATCAAATCCTGCATCAATAATATGCTGGATAACTTTTCCCTGTACCTTTTTATCGAGGCAGTCGGGTTTTAAAATTGCCAGTGTTCTTTCGTTCATTCTGTTATGTAAATATAGATTTATTAATAAGTTATTTAATTAATATAATATCAATTTAATTGATTATTATGATTTATTAAACTCATTAAAATTTACCCAATTTATGCTTAACTTTTCCCATATTTTTGGAATCAAAAGTTCATAAGAATTTCTAAATAATAATACACAAGTTGTGCTCCTATGATACATAAACTCCGATTTTAATCGGGGTTACAATTTAGCATTTTATCATCATTCCCACGACTACTGAGAAAACAGGCAGGAAAGTCGTGAACTGCTAAATATTTATAATTTTATAGTTTACCTATTAAAACGCTCAGCTTGTGTAATATTAAAGTCATTAACATATTTATATATTATACCTTTTTCCACTTCTTCACAACATCCTCAAATCCTTCACCCAGTCCAAAACCGTAATCGTGCCCGTCTTTATTCCACCCGCCGGATTCAAAAGACCAAAGCACATAACCGCCTACACCGCTGTTGAATTTACTTTCAATATCCAATTCCATAATCTTTATCCTATCCCTGCCTGGAATATTCTTAAAACCAATTTCACCTAAATATACAGGTTTACCAACTTCTTTGGCAAAAATAATATCCCTCTTATTATAGATGTTCCAAAGCCACCGAAGGGTTAACGGGAATCTGAACAATTTTCCGTTTTTCATGAAATATTTATCCAATACCTCAAATGGCATTTTAATTGAACTGCCAATTTGAGAATACCGCCCGGCTTTTTTTAAATCACCTTTGAACCTGTACAGCATATCAAGCCTTTCAAATATACCTGAATCATAGCTGTAATCATGAAGTGATATCGCATCCAGTGTTTTGAGAGAATATAGTTTTTTAAAGTTTGATTTTTTAAAAATTGAAAAAATTGAACCGAACTTATCTCCAACCCCGCCAACTGTTCCGACTGAGAGCATATGATTTGAATTAACACTCTTTATTTCTTCCGATGCGGTTTTTGCGAAATCATAAAAAACATCAAAGTTATCAGTTTCCGGTTCATTAATAAGCTCCCATATCATTATTTCATTTCTGCTGGCTAATTCACCCGTTAATGCTTTAACGTACCGCAGATAATTGCTTTGATATCCTTCACGGTACCAATCCTCATCAATTTTGTAATATTGCAGGTAACCCCATTTATCGGCAAGTGAAACTATCAGCTTAATTCCGTATGGATTAACAGCATCACATATCTCATTAAGTTTTTTAATTTGCTCAGTTACCGGTTTATTTTCAAACAACCAGAACCTTAATGCTTTAAAACCGGCTACAGCACTCTCTTCAATTATCTTTTTAGTAATTGATGATTCAAGGTTAGCCAACTCATAAACATTTGCTCCTATAAACCTGAAAGGTTTGCCATTCAACGAAAAGCTGCCACCCGTATTTTTTACAAACTTCTGCATATTTATATTCTAATATAGCAATAAGATATTATATTACGAAAATAGCGGAATTTGATTATACATACATTTTCAGAAGAGAGAGTACAAGCGCAATTCACTTATCGTATAATTTTGACTTGTCTATCTCACCACTATAAGGAAAGTTAGGCAAGCCAAAAACCACCATCATAATTTATCTCAAGTGAACAAATTCAATTAATTGTTACAACCATTCAATTTTTATTTTATCTTCAACCTGCTTAAATTCTTTATCTCCCGTTACCAGAGCAGCTTTTTTCATCTCAGCAAGTCCGGCAGCAAAAGCATCAGCATAGCTCATTTTGAAATGAGCTTTATATTTTGCAGCGATTAAAGTTAAATCTTTATCCGCATCTATTACCATTATAGGGTACTTACCAATAATGGATCGGTATAGCTCCGCTCTTTCTTTTCCGCCTTCTCGTAATGCTATATAATATACTTCACCCCAGTTTACCACAGATAAATATAATTCTGCTTTATCTTCAACTGAACTTTCCAAAATTGGGATTAATCCCTTACCGGGTTCCTCGCCTTCAAGGTATGCTATTATTGAATGTGTATCCAAAACGTATCTTTTCATAACTCACGTTCTTTCTTTTTCTCTTCCATCAAAGCTTTTAGCATTTTACCCTTTGTTCCCATTATACCAAAGTTTTCCCTTATCATTTCTGTGGTTACAGGTACCAGCTTAATCTGTCCGTTTTCTTCATAAAAATGAACTTTTGTCCCGTTCTTAATATTGTATCTCCTTCTTATCTTTGAAGGAATAACAATCTGTCCTTTTGTTGTTACTATTGATGTTTCCATTTTTAAACCCCCTAGTGTAGTAATTATGTACAAAGTTAGGAAATATATTAATGTAAGTCAAGTAAAAAATTTCTTACATTAAATTAATATACTACAAATTACCATTGCAGTACTAAAAAACTCAATTATGTTTTCCACATATTTTACTTAAATCCTTTAATCATTCCAATTATTTAGTTATTTTGCACTCAATAAACAATTTTTACATAATACTCTGATTAAGCAACTCACATTGAGTCTTGGAGTCCTGACTTTCTTTTTTTGAAAGCTTCGGTACAAAATCCTGTTTTAGTAATAATATGACAACAGAAAATAAAGAATCATCAAAGGAATATACAGAAGCACCTGAAACCAACCCGGTAATGGAATCACTTGTTAGACCAAATGTCGCAGCGCTTGATGAGGTCCTTGGGCAGCCATTCAAAGTGCTCGATGACGGTTTCATCCGTGTAATTGATTATATGGGCTCTGATGAATCAATTGTTCAGGCTGCCCGAGTTTCATATGGGAAGGGAACTAAAAAAATCCACGAAGACCGCGGGCTGATACGCTACCTGATGAGACATCACCACACAACTCCGTTTGAAATGTGCGAAATAAAATTCCACGTGCGCGTGCCAATGGATTGCTGGCGTCAGTGGATACGCCATCGCATGGCAAATGTAAATGAATATTCAACACGCTACAGCGTAGCCATTGATTCAACTCAAACAACCAACGAAACTGAATGGCGCCTGCAGGCTTCTGGCAACCGACAGGGTTCAGGTGGATTTGCAGGTGATTCCGAAGGCAAAACGCTCACCGAAAAAGAGCGTTATCTTCAATCACTAGCCCGTGAAATTTACGATGAACGGCTAAAGATGGGAATTGCGCGCGAGCAGGCAAGGAAAGATCTGCCTCTATCGACCTACACTGAAGCATACTGGAAAGTAGACTTGCATAACCTGCTTCACTTTTTATATTTAAGAATGGATCCCCATGCTCAGTATGAAATAAGGCGTTACGCCGAAATAATGGGTCATGAAATAGTTGCAAAGTGGTGCCCCGCTGTATGGGAGGCATTCTTGGATTACAGGGTAAACTCCAGCCATCTTACAAGACTCGAAATGGAAGTCTTAACCGCAATCACCAAAGGTAATATAGAGCAGGCAATTGAGCTAGCGAAATCATTCAACTGGCTTGATAAAACCACAGGCGAACCCAAAAAGAACCGCGAGCGCCTTGAGTTTGAAGATAAGCTATCCGGTCTTGGATTAAAAACTCCGTGGTGATATTAAAAAGAAATTGTAATAAAAAAAAAGAGAACATAAATTCTCTCTTTTCTTTTATATTCTAATCTGATGAATTTTACAAATCTGACGAATCTGACAAATCTGACAAATGCCCTCACATTCCGCTTGTTATAACATGTACCATATATTCAAACGGAGAAAAATCAATCTTCATATAACCCCTGAAAGGATTATCGAGCATTACTATCATATACAATATCAGCGTATTTAATATTGTTAGCATAGAAGTCATTACTAACTGATGACGAATATTTTTTGCAAAGAAAAAATATGTATATAGCACAATTACCATAGCACCAAACAGCAGAACAACCCAAATTATACCGGGAATATTATTCTTACTGTCAAAAATCCTCATCCTTCGTTTTTCATTTGCATCGTTTAAATGTTTTAAGGTTTCCTGATAAGCAATTTCATTTTTAATTTGTGTTCTATCAAGTGTTGTAAAAAATGTCCATATTTTATTGAAGCTATCCCTGGCTTTGCCGCTTGGCTCACCATCTTCAAGTCTTTTCCATTCATCATTAATTACATCTTCAATATATACTTTTAGTAATGGAGCAACCTGTGATTTATATTGTTCAGGAAGTGCTTTTGAGTTATGAAAAATATTGGAAAGCTCAATTGCTTCCTGGTCAACATTCTTTTTTGATTCATCATATTCAGTCCATGTGGCAAACACTACAAAAGCAATCAGCACTGCGTATATTATCCCAAATGCATTGAATATTAGACCTCCAACTTCGTGGTTTTCTTTCAGCACAGCTTCCGTAAACCACTTCCTCACAAGCTTTAATCCTGCATATGAAATAAATACAGTTACACTGCATAAAAGTAAAATTGATACAACCGGATGCCAGTTTAATAAATAACTCATACTTCAAAAATAGATTTAAAATTATTCTTAAACAAGTAAATTAAAGTTTAGTATCACAGACCTGCCTTTATGGCATTTTGGAACATCCATCCTGACTGGTTTCTCTGTTTTGAGTTTACGAAATCTGTCTATGTAAATTTTGAAAATAAGTATCCTATCCAGAAACGAATTCTAAAACCAACTTTTACTCTATTTCACTATTTCGCCAATTCTCAATTTCACTATTTATAATGCTCATACCCTGCTAACCAAATTCATTCATTTTTTCTTCAATCTTTTTCCGTTAACTTACTCTCTTAATTAAAATTTAAGGTTTATGGCAAATTTAATTCCATATGAAATAATCGAAAAAAATATTTTTTTTCTACGCGACTCTAAAGTAATGTTTGATAAGGATTTGGCAAGGCTTTATGGTGTATCTACTTCAAATCTTAATAAAGCTGTTAATAGAAACATTGAAAGATTTCCATCAGATTTTATGTTTCAGTTGAATAAAAACGAATTCGAAATCTTGAAATTCCAGTTTGGAACATCAAGTTGGGGTGGAACAAGGAAATTACCATATGTATTTACTGAACAGGGGGTAGCTATGTTATCAAGTGTGCTAAAAAGTAAAAGAGCTGTACAGGTTAATATTGCAATTATGAGGACTTTTGTGAAATTAAGAGAAATGGTAATTAACAATAAAGAACTTTCAAAAAAACTGGAAGCACTTGAAAAACGATTTGATACCCATGACCTTAAAATTAAAACTATTTTTGATGTAATAAAAGATTTAATGCTTCCCGAAAAAGATAGTAAACCAAAAATAGGATTTAAGGTTAAATAAACTTGTCATTTTTAGATAAAATTTCCATACAAGGCGCAAGGGTACACAACCTAAAAAATATTGATATTGATATTCCCCGCGATAAGTTTGTAGTTATAACGGGAATATCAGGCTCCGGAAAATCATCCCTCGCATTTGATACCATTTACGCCGAGGGTCAAAGACGATTTGTTGAAACACTTTCATCTTACGCAAGACAGTTCATTGGCGGAATAGAACGCCCCGATGTAGATAAAATTGAAGGACTTTCTCCATCTATTTCTATTGAGCAGAAAACTATTTCACATAACCCCCGCTCTACTGTAGGCACCGTAACAGAAATTTATGATTTCCTCAGATTACTGTTTTCAAAATGCGGAACCCAGCACTGTACAAACTGCGGCAGCGCCGTGCAAAGACAAAGCATTCAGCAAATTATTAACCACATCCATGAAAATCACGATACCAAAAGAATTAACATTTTAGCCCCCATTGTTAAAGGACGAAAGGGGCATTACCGTGAGCTGTTTGAGCAGATAGAAAAAGACGGATTCACAAAAGTTCGGGTTGATAAGCAGATAAAAGATATCACTCCGAAGATGAAGCTTGACCGTTACAAGATACATGACATAGAAATTGTAGTTGATAGAATAATGGTAACTAAAGCCACATCACTAAGACTTACTGATTCAATTGAAACTGCTCTGCGTTTTGGCGGGGGGATTGTAATTGTAACAGAGTCCGATAGCGATGGCTCAATTGATAAATTATTCAGCGAAAAACTTGCGTGTCCAACCTGCGGTATAGGTTTTGATGAGCCGGCACCCAATTCATTTTCATTTAACTCACCCTATGGCTGGTGCCCTGATTGCCTTGGACTTGGCGCCCGTAAAGAGCTTGATGACAGGCTGCTTATCACAGATTATGACCTAACAATTGCTGAAGGCGCAATTGCACCGCTTGGAAAACCCCGCACTAACTGGACCTTCACCGTACTAAAACAGCTTATTGAATCATGGGGTTATGATTTTGATACACCACTAAAAAAAATTTCCCAAGAACAGCTAAATATTATAATAAATGGTGATGATCAGAAGCGTGATTATAAATATGTAGATTCACGAGGCATTCAAAGAGAATACTCCCACAAGTTTCAGGGAGTTAAGAAAATTATTCTGGACTACTATCGCAACCAGACATCGGAATACATTTCAAACTGGGCTGAGGGCTTCATGACATCAAATACCTGCGATACATGCAAAGGCGGGAAATTGAAGCAATCAAGTCTATCTGTACTTGTTGATTCCACAGAAGGCAAAAAAAATATTTATCAGGTATCACTGCTTTCTATTAAAAAAGCACGTGATTATTTTGATACCCTTATTCTTAACGAGAGACAGGAAATTATTGCAAAACAGATACTGAAGGAAATTAAGATGCGGTTAGAGTTTATGTTGAATGTTGGCTTGCATTATCTTTCGCTTGATAGAAATGCAAGAACACTCTCAGGCGGTGAAGCACAAAGAATAAAGCTTGCAACACAGATCGGTTCGCAGCTGCGCGGCGTGCTATATATACTTGATGAACCCAGTATTGGCTTGCATCAGCGCGATAATGAACTATTGATAAAATCGCTAAAAAATCTTCGTGATATTGGCAATACGGTCATAGTTGTTGAGCATGATAAGCAAATGATGGGAGAAGCTGATTTCATTGTTGATTTGGGTCCGGGTGCTGGTGAGCATGGTGGCCAAATAGTAGCTTTTGGAAAACCCGGCTCGTTGAACGGAAACTCGCTCACTTCTTTATATATTTCCGGAAAAAAAAACATTGAAGTCCCAAAGAAACGCAGGATAGGAAACGGACATAAACTTTTATTAAAAGGCGCGTCAGGGAATAATCTTAAAAAAGTTAATCTTGAAGTTCCGTTAGGGAAATTTATTTGTATTACAGGAGTCAGTGGCTCAGGTAAATCATCGCTTATAAATGAAACACTGTATCGCGTGCTTTCACGAAAATTTTTTAAATCCCCTGAACCTCCTCTACCGTATGATACAATTGAAGGATTAAAGAATGTAAACAAGGTCATTGAAGTTGACCAGTCACCAATAGGCAGAACGCCAAGAAGCAATCCCGCAACATATACCGGTTTGTTCACATTCATACGTGATTTGTTTTCAACACTGCCGGAAGCAAAGATACGCGGTTATAAGGTTGGCAGATTCAGTTTTAACGTAAAAGGGGGCAGGTGTGAAGCTTGCGAAGGCGGCGGCCAGAAGAAAATTGAAATGAACTTCCTTCCTGATGTATATGTAACCTGTGATGTTTGCCGCGGCAAGAGGTATAACAGGGAAACTCTTGAGGTCAGATATAAAGGAAAAAACATTTCTGATGTACTTGAAATGACAGTTGAAGAAGCAGTTGCATTCTTTGAAGCAATACCATCACTAAAACGCAAACTGCAAACATTGTTTGATGTTGGCTTGGGATATATCAGACTTGGGCAATCAGCCGTAACGCTTTCGGGTGGCGAAGCGCAGAGGGTAAAGCTATCCACTGAGCTATCAAAAATTCAAACTGGTAGAACAATTTATATCCTTGATGAACCTACAACAGGTCTGCATTTCGAAGATATTAGTATGTTGTTAAAAGTACTAAACCAGTTGGTTGATAAGGGCAATTCTGTTATAGTAATTGAGCATAACCTTGATGTAATAAAAACTGCTGATTGGATAATTGATCTGGGTCCCGAAGGCGGCGATGCCGGCGGCAAAATAATTGCAGAAGGAACACCAGAAGACCTTGTGAAAAATAACATGAAAAATTCCATTACTGCAAAATTCCTTAAACCCGAACTGACGTACCCTTGCAAAGGGGGAAGATAGTAAACAGTTATCCGCAATACGATGATTAATCTTTATACCTAAACTTCCTTAATCTCAAATGGGGATTTGTTATTGAATCATCGCGATTTTGACATTTGAGCTTTGAAATTTGACATTGCGCTTTTCTACACCCAACCCGTCTTCTTATATAACTCATATCCTTGCTTTACCATATCCTTTATCTGACCCTCAAGCTCTTTATCAAACTTCTTAAAATGAAAACATGATTTCCCTTTTAGGCATTTTCTTATTTCAGAAGGAAGCCCGATGAATTCTTTGGGGTGAGTGTATATAGGAAAAAAATAAAATCCAACAAACCCACTCTTTATCGTAGCAGTCGCAAAATACATTCCATCAAATTGCTTATTGAAAGCCGTAACACTTTTCTTACCATATAACTCATATCCCTTCTCACTATCTTTTGTAACCTTTAATGATTTACTGTATTTGGAAAGTATCTTTTTTAGCGATGCAAGTATTTCAGTTTTTTCTGTTAACATATTCTTACCAGGAAAATAGGTCCTGAATTCTGTTTAATATTTCATTTGAGGTATCTTCATTAATAGTTCCTATTTTCGAAGATAGTCTTTTTTTATCAACTGTCCTTATCTGATCCAAAACAATTTCACCTAGTTTACCTTTAAATTTACATTCTACCCTGCTCAAATATCCTTTTTTTGATGAAGTCATTGGAGCAACAATAACCGTATTTAAGTATTTATTCATTTCGTTTGGTGAAATGATAACACAAGTTCTTTTTTTATTGATCTCACTTCCTATTGTTGGTTCCAAATCTATAAAATAAACTTCAAATCTTGAAACTACCATTTCCATTCCTCATTATCAAATTCATTTATTATATCTCCTAACAATAAATCGTTTTGAACTTTTCCATCATTTGTAAGTTTTTTAAAACTCTCTTCCCATCCATCTCTTGGTTTTTTAGGATTCATGATAGTTATTTTCTTATCTTTTATTTTGATTTCAACTATTTCACCTAAGTTACATTCTTCAATTACAGATTTTGGAAGTCTCAAACCCCTGGAATTACCTATTTTTATTAATTGTGCTTTCATAATTACAATGTAATTACATTTTTTTATTTATACAATTACTAAACTAAGTAATATTTCTCTCTTTTGAACTAAATCTTTAATAAAACTGTAGTTTATTTTTTAATTTTTTAGAGAAAAGATGAGCTTTGATATTTCGCCTCTTTATAATTTAATCATGACATCAGGTGAATACCTGACACCACAGTTATGTTTTATATCAATAATTCCATCATACTCACTATCTTCTCAGCACTCAGATCAATCATACATTTAAAATGTCCCAATGGACACTTATCTCTGCCATGATCCGTACACGGTCTGCACTCAAGTGAATCAATTTCAGCAATTTTATATTTTAATGTAAGCGGATAAAACCCGAAAGATATATCTGTTGAGCCATATAACAATACTATAGGTATCCCGCTTGCGTAACCTAAATGCTGAGCTGCAGAATCAACTGTTATTAAAGCTTTTGAACGTGTCATAACTTCATATGATTCCAATGGATTTGTCTTTCCGCACAAGTTGACCAATGAATCATCATTAACTATTTTTTCAAGCTCCTTCAAATAATCCGTATCGGACTCACCCCCAATTAATGCCACATTATAGCCATTAAATAGTAATTTTTTGGCAATTTCAATAGATTTTTCAATTGGTAATTGTTTTGTGAACCACCTGGAGCAGGGGGCAAAACTGATCAAATTTGATTTATGTATTAAATGCCTTACATGTTCCTTCTGTTCCTGTGATGGATACAACTCTGGTTTTAAAGATACTTTATTTTCGTCGTATTCTAATTCGGGAATTTGTTTAACAAGCTCAAGGTTACGGTATATCTCATGTTTACTTTTTATATACTTTACTTTTTTGGTGAGCATAAATGCAAGTGAATTTTCCTCAAAACCAATTCTTACTTTTGATTCGGAATAATATGTTAAAAGTGCGCTTCTGAAATATCTATGAGGAGAAATAACAATATCATATTCTTCTTCCCTAATTTCAGCAAGCACTTCAATGAACTTATCAAGCTTATCTCCTCCCTTTTTATCGTAAGGTATAACTTTATTTATAGCAGGATGATTTGCCAATACTCCCGCCGTTCGAGGAATACATAAAAAATCAATTATTGCATACGGCATATGAGCCTTAATGGTCTGTACCATCGGCAGAGCAAGTATAACATCGCCTAAAAAAGCCGTCTGTATTATTAATATTTTCTTATTCTTCATAAATACCTATCCCCTCTCCTTTGGGAGAGGGGTTGGGGGTGAGGTTATAACCCAACATTCTTAAATCTCCTGTGAAACCACAACCAATGATCTGGTCTTAACTTAATATACTCCAAAAGCAAATTCACATGCTCCTGTGTTAAAGCTTTCACATTTTCCTCGGTTGTTTCTTTATATTTTGATGTATCAATTTCATGAAATTTAAGTGAGTATGTACCGTCATCATTTCTTGTTGATACTCCAAACAATACCGCCGCTCCTGTTTTAATTGCAATTTTTGCAGTTCCTTCAAATGTTGGCACTTCCTTTACAAAAAAATTTACTTTTACATTTTCTTTTGGTGCTGCCTGATCTCCAAGCATTGCAACCATCTCATTATTTTTTAACGCGGTTAAAATTTCACGAATAGAATTCCTCATGTCTATCATTTTGTTGCCGCCTGATGTTCTTATCCCGTTTATGCCTTTATTTACTTTTTTATTTGTCTGTTCTTTCACCACCACACTTAAGGATTTATTTAACAATTTAGGAACTCCGAATGCAGTCAACTCCCAGTTCCCAAAATGACCGCTTATGAAAATTAACCCTTTTCCTTGTTTTAATTTTTCAACTATCAATTCAATATTTTCAACTTTCAAAAAACCTCCAAGTCTTTTAATTGATAATTTCTTCAAATAAAAAAACTCAAAAATAACAGTTATCACATTTACATAGCAGAGTTTAACAATATCATTAATTTCTTTTCTACTTTTACCGGGAAATGCAAGCTTTAAATTACTTACTGCAGTTTTCTTTCTTATAGGCAAAATATAATAGAACACCTTTCCCTTTACTCTTGCAGCAAACTGAACAAACTTCAAAGGAAAAAGCGGTATTATTACCTCAAGTAGTAAAAACAATACGTAAATCAAAAAGTTCATTTTCTAACTGAATTGAGCATATTATTGACTGAATACATATCAACAAAACTAACCAAAAAACATACATATAGCAATTAAAAGTCTTTTACCTTTTTAGTAAGTTTTGCTTTCCTGTTATCGTAACCATAAACTTGACTATAATAAGCATTTGTGAATTCGTATATTTGTAACTTATACTATAAAAATATGAAATACAGACAACTTGGCAAACACGGTATAAGGCTTTCTGCTGTTGGAATAGGCAGTTGGCTTACATACGGAATGTCCATAGAAGATAAAACAGCATTAAATTGTATTAAAACAGCAATTGATAACGGAATAATCTTTTTTGATACCGCAGATATCTACAATAAAGGTGAAGCGGAACTTTCATTAGGTAGAATATTTTTTGATGACCTTAAGATAAGAAGAGAAGATGTTGTTATAGCTTCAAAATGTTTCTGGCCCATGTCGTCAAACCCAAATGACCAGGGTTTATCTCGCAAACATATTTTTGAATCTGTGCATAAATCATTAATAAGATTAAAGACCGATTACATTGATATCTATCAATGCCACAGGCATGATCCATATACACCAATGGAAGAAATTTGCCGCTCGTTCAATGATCTTATACAACAGGGTAAACTTTTATACTGGGGTGTAAGCGAGTGGTCAGCCGAAAATATTGATGAAGCAATTTCAGTCTGTGAAAAATATAACCTGCATAAACCTGTAAGCAATCAGCCGCAGTATAATATTATTAGCGCTCAAATTGAAACCAATGGAGTAATGATAGCTTGCGAAAAATACGGAATGGGTGAAGTGGTTTGGTCACCCCTTGCGCAGGGTTTGCTAAGTGGAAAGTATTCAGGCGGAAAAATACCTAAAGATTCACGTGCTGCAAATGATAAGGTTAACCATTTTATAAAAGAAAACGTTAGCAATACAAAACTTCTTATGAAAGTTGATAAGTTTAAAGAGCTTGCTAACAGCATTGATGCAACCCCATCTCAACTTGCTTTGGCGTGGTGTTTAAGGAAAAATAATATTACAAGCACAATTACAAGTGCTTCTAAGCCTGAACAGGTAATTGAAAACTGCGGAGCAGCGGATATTGATTTCTCTCCAACGCTTGAGCAGCAAGTAAGGGAGATATTCAAGTAATTGAAACTTGCCGTTATTGGTGAACCGTGTATGGATTATATCCACAGGGGCAATGAAACTACCTTGAAGCAGTTTGGAGGTATTTTATACTCTTTGGTATCACTTGCTGTTTTATCAAAAGATAATGCCACTATTTATCCGGTTATGAATCTTGGCGAAGATGAATATAGTAATGTTACCGGATTTTTAAGTGCATTTGGTAATATTGATATTTCGCATGTAAAAATAACACCTCACAGAACAAGAGTTGTTAACCTGTTCTATAAGGATAAAAATTCAATATTAAATGTTTCGACAAAGAGAACTTATGACAGAGAAGAAAATTCAACCGAGCCTACACTGCCAGTTGAATTTGAACATATAAAGGATCTTCTCGGCTCACTGGATGGAATCTTGGTAAATCTTGTTTCCGGTGTGGATATAGCACTTGATACTTTGAAAGAGATACGGGAAAATTTTGACAGATATATTCATATGGATCTTCATAACCTTGTAATGCAGACCTTTCCCGATGGGACAAGAAAACAAATGCCTGTGAAAGACTGGCAAAACTGGGTCGGGCAAACTGATACTCTTCAGATGAATGAATCTGAGCTTTCAATTTTAACCGGGGATAATGTTACAGAATATGAAACTGCTGAAAAAATATTGAAGGATAAGAAAGTAAGTGCGCTTGTTGTTACACGCGGCATACAAGGTGTAAGCATGTATCAATTAAAACTTAAAACCGGTGCTGGTGAATCATATTATGATCTTGATAGAACAGATATGCCAAGGATAGATAGTCCGCTATTTATTGATTCAACCGGCTGCGGCGATGTTTTTGCTTCAAGCTTCTTTTATAAAAATGCCGAGATTGATCAGAAAGATCAGCATTTTGCTTTAAATTTCGCAAATAAAATGGCAAGCCTCAATGCTTCATTACGTGGCGTTGAAGATTTACATAAACTGAAATTGTAAACTACTATAGTGCTTCCTAACCCTCCCCTTTGGGCTGCAAGCCTTGTTTCTAAGGGAGGACAGGGTGGAGAATAAATGAAGAAACCTAAAAAAATACTTGTAACCGGCGCAAATGGTCTTCTGGGACAGAAAGCTACAGAGATATTCAGGAATGAATCAGCTCACGAACTTATACTCACAGACCTGCATGATAATGCTTTTGATTCCAAAGGCTTTGATTACTTCCCCATGGATATAACAAAAAAGGAAGAAGTTAAGGATGCTGTTAAAAAATATCTGCCGGATATCATAATTAACACAGCTGCATACACAAATGTTGATGGCTGTGAAACAGACCGCGAACTTAGCTGGAAAGTAAATGTTGATGCTGTTAAGCATTTTATAATTGCATCAAGAATAAATTCTTCAAAAATAATTCATATCTCAACCGATTATGTGTTTGACGGAAAATCAGGCAACTATAGCGAAAGCTCAAAGCCAAATCCTCTTAGTTACTATGGTAAAAGCAAACTTGCAAGCGAAAATGCGCTGATTACCAGCGGAATAGATTCTGTAATTTTACGCACTATGATAATTTATGGATCAGGTATGAACTTAAGACCTAACTTTGCAGTATGGCTGATAAATATGCTTGCTGAAAAAAATCCTGTCACCATTGTTGATGACCAGTTTGGAATGCCTACCATGGTTGATGATCTTGGCTGGACATTAGTTAAAATGGTTGACCTTAACAAATCAGGTTTATATCATATATGCGGCAGCGAATATTTAAGCAGATATGAATTTGCAGTAAAACTGGCAGAAATTTTTGAGCTGAATGAAAACCTGATTAAGCCTATTAAAACCAGTGATCTTAACCAGTCTGCTGAGCGTCCAATGAATTCAAGCTTCATTCTGCTTAAAGCTGAAACCGACCTTGATATTAAAACGCTTAATGTAACCGAAGGCTTGAACCTGCTGAAAGTCCAGCTTGGCTTATGATATAATTAGTAGCACAGACATTCCTGTCTGTGTACATATATACAAATGAAAGAGGAAGATTACAAAAAATTAAGGAATAATTATCATCCCAAAAACTTTGGTAAGGATTTAGAAGTAGTATTTATCTTTGAATCTCCACCTGCATCCGGTAAATGCTTTTATAACACTGCCGGAGATAAGAACGAAAACCTTTATAGAGATACTATGAAATGTTTTTCTGGCAGAAAATTTTTAACGAAAACTGCTGGATTAAACTGGTTTGCCAATGATGGATATCTTATTGTAGATGCATCATACAAGCCTATTAACGAATTAACTAATAATGATAGGCAACAAATAATTTTTGAAAATAGATTTAATTTAATGACTGATTTGGAAAATTTATCAATAGATAGTAATCCGTATATTATTGTAGTTACTAAGAATGTTTATGATTCAATTTATCAATTTCTTTTAAGTAAGAATTTTAATATAATAAATGATTATAGATTTGTAAACTATAATGGAAATTGGCAACAAACAAAATTTAGAAAAATAATAAAAGAAATTTTTAATAAACATCATATCACTAAAAAAATATACGATAATTACATATGTTAGATATAAAACTTATAAGAGAAAACCCTGAGTATATAAATTTAAAACTTGCTCAAAGAGGTTTAGAGAAGGAACAGTTTTTAGTAAATGATATTTTTCAACTTGATATTGAAAGAAGAGAATTAATTCAACAGGTTGAACAATTGAAAAATACTCGTAATACTGTTTCTCAGGAAATTGCTAAACTTAAAAAAGAAAAAAAAGACGCAGATCATTTACTGATTAAAATGAAACAAACCTCTGATTTAATTAAGGAAATCGACAAAAATTTAGATGCAAAGGAAGTTGATATTGAAGAAAAATTAAGGGATATCCCTAACCTTGCTGAAGATTCAGTTCCATTAGGAAAATCAAGTGATGATAATGTGCAATTCAAAATATGGGGCGAAAAAGCTTCGGGTGATTATAAATTCCTAGACCATGTTGAGCTTGGTAAAAAACTTGATATCCTCGATTTCGGTATCGGGGCTAAAATCTCAGGCAGCGGTTTCCCTTTCTACAAAGGAAAAGGCGCTATACTCGAACGAGCTTTGATAAACTTCATGCTTGATTCACACAAAGTAAACGGATACACTGAAGTTGGTGTACCTTATCTTGTAAACCGCACATCTATGGAAGCTGCTGAGAAAGTCCCCAAGTTTGAAGAGGATATGTACCGCACAGAGCCTGACGACCTTTTTGCAATCCCAACTGCTGAAGTTCCAATTCTAAACATACACCGTAATGAAATAATGGATGCAAAGAGTTTTCCGGTGAAGTATTGCGGTTATACAGCATGTTTCCGAAGAGAAGCTGGAAGTTACGGCAAAGATACCAAAGGATTCCTTAGGGTACATCAATTTAACAAAGTTGAGCTTATTAATTTCTGCCTGCCTGAAGAATCATATTCACAGATGGAAGAAATGCTTGGTCATGCATGTGGAATACTCGAAGCGCTGAATATCCATTACCGTGTTGTTAATGTATGCACAGGTGATATTGGCTTTTCAGCAAGCAAACAGTATGATATCGAAGTATGGTCACCTGCCGAAGAAAAATGGCTTGAAGCATCGAGCGTAAGTAACTGCACTGATTTCCAATCACGCCGTGCAATGATACGATTTAAACGCGATAAAAAGATTGAGTATGTTCATATACTAAACGGGTCTGGGTTAGCTACATCAAGGCTTTATGTATCGTTAATTGAATCAAACCAGACACCCGAAGGAAAGATAATAATCCCAAAGGTTTTGCAAAAATATACAGATTTTGGTATGATTGGCTGATTTTAGACTCTTTTTGCGGTTTTATTTTCGGGAACATTTACCTTACCGTATAGGTTAAACTGCTATACGGTAAGAACATATAGATTTAAAAATGGTCATACCTTTGTACTTTCATTGTTGTGACCATTTTTTAAATTATATATTATACTATGAAAAAAAGATCTATCGCAATATTTAGGTTACGAATTTTACTGATCATGTTATTATGGTCAGGTGTCGTATATTCACAAACGAATAAAGAAGTTTACAACAAGACTGTTGCTTCAATAGGATTAATCACTGATAAGACAGGGGCAGTAGCAAGTGGCTTTTTTATTAACTCAAAAACCTTTGTTACAAATCACCATGTTACAGAAGATCTTGATATTAAGTCTGCTAAGATTGAAATGAAAGATGACCGGGTTTATAAAGTTAAGCGTATTGTAAGAGAAATAAAAGTTTGCGATCTGGCTATTGTTGAAATTTCAGATGAATGTGATGATGTATTGCCTTTGGCAAACGAAAAATATATAAGGAATAATGAAGATGTTTACTCAATTGGAAACCCTACCGATGAGGATCTGAATGTAGATTATTTTCATTTAACTATAGGCAGGATTAAAAAAATTGAAGATGATTCTTGGTTCTATGAGCAGGATGAGCATTATAGCCACGAAGCCTATGTGATACAGCATACAGCAATGATAAAACCCGGCAACAGCGGAGGACCACTATTAAACAGCCGCGG
This sequence comes from uncultured Ignavibacteria bacterium, assembly GCA_947084945.1. Classification (GTDB taxonomy): domain Bacteria; phylum Bacteroidota; class Ignavibacteria; order Tepidaquicellales; family OLB5; genus OLB5. The sequence goes on from CAMTUP010000015.1 coordinate 116,465, forward strand.
GGAAGTAATTGGCATTAATACATTCTTTTATAGTGATTCTTTAAACTATGCAATTCACGTTAATGAGCTTATTAACATACTTGAAAGCGATAATATCGCTTATCATAAATCTATCACCGAAAAGAAGTTTACTAAAAAAGAAAAAAAATCAAGAACTCTTGGTGAGCGCATTGAGTTTGTTATTGAACGTCAAACAGATATAATTATTGATTATTCATACGTTGTCATTTCTCTTGGATTGCTATATTTTGCATTTGTATTTTTCGGTACAATAATGATAATTGTGTATCTCACTGCATTCAGAACAACGAAACGTATAAATTATTATTAACCGGAAATGAAAAATTATTGGGTTACCGTTGGAGCTATTTTCGGATTCCTTGCCGTAGCGATAGGAGCATTTGGAGCACACCAGCTAAAAACTTTGCTTTCATCTGATATGATGGAAATCTACAAAACAGGAATCCTTTATCATCTTATTCATGCCGTAATAATTACAGCAATCGGATTCTACGCAAACCCCAAATTCTTCAAATCAGCACTTTTTCTTTCTATTGGTATTATACTATTTTCCTTTTCGCTTTATATATACTCCGTTACAGGCATAAAAACTCTCGCAATGATAACACCCTTCGGAGGCGTAAGCTTTCTCATCGGCTGGCTGATGATAATAATCGCATCTGTTAAGAAAAACAGTTGATAAAACAGATAATATCCATGACTTCTGCAATATTCTTCCCCGTGTCATTCCCGCGAATGCGGGAATCCAATCACACTAAAATCATTACTTTATTTTTCAAAAAATAGATTTTATATTGCAAGATGAATTCAAGAACATTTTATATTTATATTCTTGCAAGTGATAGAAACGGGACACTTTATACCGGTGTCACAAATGACCTTTTAAGAAGAGTTTACGAACATAAGAAAAAAATTCAAAAAAGTTTTGCTTCGAGGTACAATGTTAATTTGTTAGTATATTTTGAACAAACTGATGACATTAATGCGGCAATTTCAACAGAAAAGAACATAAAGAAATGGTACCGCAACTGGAAGATCAAAACAATTGAGGAATTTAATCCGGAATGGAAAGATTTATTCTATGAATATGGAGGCACTGATGATATGTATGATGAATATTATGAAGAGCTAAAAAAGTCTGGATTCCCGCATACGCGGGAACGACAAACAACAACAAAGCCTCTTAACTAAGAACCTTTTTATACTACTCTTTTAAAACATTACAATGATTTTCTGATGGCGGGTTTAATTGATCGTTAAAAAATATTTAAAATATTTTAATTATCTTATCAATTGATAAAATAGTTATTAAAAGCAGTGTGTAAAAATTTATCGCAATAAAAGTATTCCGTATTTCTTTTCTTTCAGTGTTTGATCTGAGAAATTTTATTGAAACAATCATCATCCATACAGAAATTAAACAAAGTGCAATAAAGCTGGGCAGATAATTGATATATATAAACAGCGGAATCATCATTGCTGTCATTACATTTCCCACAAGCCACATTACTGTTATCCTCTTAAGCTGTTCGGGTGAAAATACACGGTTAAGCGTTGGAAATCCTCCTTTTTCGTAATCATTGCCATAAAGCATAAGCAGAAGCCAAAAGTGAGGTATCTGCCAGATGAAGAAATATGCAGCTATCATTATTATTCTGCCGTCAAGAATATCGCCGCCTGCTGCTGTCCAACCCGCAACAGGAGGTAATGCCCCAACAAGCGCTCCGGGTATGATTGCAAATGCTGTCTTACGTTTTAAAGGAGTATAAACTCCATTATACCAGAAGAATGTGAATATTCCCACCATAAAAGTAGTGAAGTTCGTTGTGAAAAGTAGTATAACAGAACCGCTTATTAAAAGTCCGAGTGAAAAATACAATACAAACGCTGGTTCAATTCTTCCGGAAGGAATAGGACGGAATTTGGTTCTATCCATTAATGCATCTGTATCCTTTTCCTGCCAATGGTTTAGCGCTGATGATGCAGCAGCAAGAAGAAATATTCCGACAATTGCATAAAACATAGTAAAACTAAGACTTGAAGCAGAAAGTATATATCCAAGTCCGGTTGTAAATGATACAAGCGCCGTAATTTTTAACTTTGTCAGCTCGTTAAACACATTCAGTAACTCCGTTAAAGAGCCTGTTAAATTGTTTTGCTTTAAAGCAATATGCTCACTTGCTTTTACTTCGGTACTTATAACTGCGCTGCTTCTCTTCAAATGGATTTTTTTTCGTTTTCTTTTTTTGCTTTTTTACTATTGCCTTTTTACTTATTTTCTTTTTTCTTCAATGAATCTTTCTGATTTATCTTCAGTGTATCCTTTTTATTTACTGTGGTTTTGGATGTATCAACCTTTAGTTGGGTTGTTTTAACTGAGTCCGTTTTCAATGTACCTGTTTTTAATGTATCGGTTTTAACCGTATCAGTCTGCTTAACCGAATCTATCTTATTAACCCACTCAAGATATTCCGTTTCTGGGACTACTTTTAATTTGCCAAGCATATATGAATGGTTCAGACCGCAGTATTCTGCGCATTGTATATCAAACACTCCAACATTTGTAGTATGAAACCACATATGGTTAATTTTTCCCGGTACGCAATCTTCCTTTATTCTGAATGCAGGAACATAAAAGCTGTGAATAACATCAGAAGACATAAGCTCAAATCTAACATCTTTACCCTGTGGCAGTACTAAAAGAGTATCGCTTGTCTTTTTATTCTCGTATTCAAAATGCCAGAACCACATTTTGCCTGTAACTTTTACAAGCATAGCATTTGGCGGGATATTTCTCATTTGCTTAAAGCCTTCATAACCATAAAAAAACATTGCAAGCACAAGAATTAAAGGTATTACAGTCCATAATATTTCTAGTGTAGTATTTCCTGTTATTGAGTGGTCTGGTTTTGGGTTGTTTTTTTCGCTGTACCTGAAAACAAAATATATCATCACAACGGTAATTCCTAATAAAAGGATAACCGAGATGGCTGTTATAAATATGAACGAATTATCTACTAACTCTACTATTGGATTCATTGTTATTAACTGAATATATTACCTGAAAGATAAATCACTGAACATTAAGATCCAGAATGTTAAAAATATAACAAGACAAACAAGTACAAATACTTTAATTACTGCGTTATCATACTTAAGATGCATAAAATGATAAGCCACAAGTGATGTCTTTACTGCTGCTATCAGCATAGCCATTATTAACGTAAGGCTTCCAAGGTGAATGCCTGATATGGTTACTGTAACTGCTGTCAATGCAACCAGTCCAAGCCATACCATAAAATATGTGCCGTAACTTGTTATATGTGCATGCCCGCCTTCGGGATGTTGCGCTGAATGCGCCTGCTCTGCGGTCAATTCTCCTGTTTGTCTCTGTTCACTCATTATTAAATGATCTTATTATTAAACTCTATCTTTTGTTAGAAACTTTATCACAAATCTCCTTCAAGAAAATGCGGAGCATTTTCGAAGTCCCGCCTTGGCGGGATTATAAATACTCTCACTATTTCGCTTTTTAATCTTAATGCAGTAAATAAAACAGCGGAAATAGAAATATCCAGATAATATCAACCAAATGCCAGTAAAGACCTGCATTTTCAAGCTTCTGGTAATTTGTGCTTGTAATTTTATCACGTGAAATGAATACCATTATAAACCCAATAAATATCAATCCAATAATAACATGTAATCCGTGTAGTCCTGTCATTACATAATACAACCCAAAGTAAATAATCTCGCCATTTGACATATTTTCAAGTGCCGGACCTCCTGGATAAATACCAATTTGAATTTCATGGCTCCATTCAAAATATTTATTCACTAAAAAAGCTATTCCGCAAATTATTGTGAACCAAAGCATACTTAACGCCAGTTTCTTTTGGTTACGCTGCATTGCAGCAATGGATATCGCTACCGATAGGCTGCTTGTTAAAAGAATAATAGTATTGACTGCTCCTATGAATGAATTCATGTCGGCGGCAGCTACCTTAAAGCCATCGGCATACTGAAACCTGTATGCACCATATATAAGGAACAAACCACCAAATAATAGCAATTCTGTGAATAAGAAAAGCCACATCGCCATTTTTGAACCTTCATCATCGCGATGTACGTGAACTACAGCATGAGTTTTAGCCTGCTGTATTACTTCGCTATGATCCATCATAATGCTGCCTCCGGGGTAACTGATTTCGTGCCACCGTTTGCATTCCCTTCTTTACTGGGATGCATTATATAAGTTTGCTTATCGTGAACATATGGTCCGCCTGTAACAATTGGAATTTCATCAAAGTTCTCAATCGGCGGCGGTGAGGATATTTTCCACTCCAATGTTGTGCCGCCCCATGGATTCATCGAAGCCTTCTGCCCTTTAAACAATGCATATAGTAAATTACCGTACATAAAAACTATTCCGCTTACAAGAATCCAAGAACCGACTGTTGAAAGTATATGCCAACCCTGGAACTGCGGAAGGTAATCATAATACCTTCTCGGCATTCCCATATATCCCATGATAAACATAGGAAAGTAAAGCATATTAAATCCTACTATTATTACCGTGCATGAAATTACTGCTATCTTCTCATTATACATCTTGCCAAATAGCTTTGGGAACCAGTAGTGCGTAGTTGCAAAGAACATTAAACCCATACCGCCAAACATCACATAATGAAAGTGCGCTACAACAAAATAAGTATCGGTAACATGAATATCTGTTGCAAGCGCTCCAAGCACTAAGCCTGTTAAACCGCCAATAGAGAATATGAATATAAAAGCAAGTACGAAATATAACGGAGCGCTGAATTTTATCGAGGCTTTGTAAAGTGTTGCCACCCAGTTGAATACTTTTACGCCTGTGGGTATTGCAACAAGAAAAGTTAAGAGTGAAAATACTACTCTCGAAGCATCGCTCATTCCGCTTACAAACATATGATGTCCCCAAACTAAATATCCAATAAAAGCTATACCTAATGATGATATCGCTATCTGTTTGTAACCGAAAATATCTTTTCTCGCAAACGTGGGGAGTATCTCAGATACAACACCCATAGCAGGCAATATCATTATATATACAGCAGGATGAGAGTATATCCAGAATAAATGCTGGTATAGTATAGGATCTCCGCCAAGTGCCGGATCAAATACACCAATGCCTAAAAACCTTTCAAGCATTATTAACACTAATGTAATTCCAATTACAGGCGTTGCAAGTACCTGTATCCAACTTGTTGCATATAAACCCCATACAAAAAGTGGCATACGGAACCATGTCATTCCGGGTGCCCTCATTCGGTGAATGGTTACAATAAAATTCAGACCCGTTACAATTGTTGAAAACCCGAGCACAAATGCAGCCATTGTTGTCATTGAAACGTTTTGTGCCGAGCGTAAACTATATGGCACATAGAATGTCCAACCTGTATCAGCAGCACCGCCGCCTGAAAAGAGAGAAACTATTGCTAATATTGCACCTATCATATAAAGATACCACGAAAACAAGTTAAGTCTGGGGAAAGCAACATCCTTTGCACCAATCTGTATAGGCAGCATAAAATTACCAAACACAGCCGGTATTGCCGGAATAATAAAAAGAAATACCATGATTACACCGTGCAGAGTGAAAAGAGAATTGTATGTCTGCGGCTTCATTATAGTTTCACCCGGCGATAACATTTCAAGTCTCATTAAAACTCCAAGTGTCATGGCAACAAAAAAGAATATCATTATCGCCATCAGGTACATCAAGCCTATTCGCTTATGATCTAAAGATAATAGCCAGCCTAAAATTCCTTTATGCTTGCCTTGGTATTCTAAATAACTTACTTCATTTGCTAATGTTCCATTAGCCATTGTTTATACTTCCTTTCCCGTTTTGAGTATTTACGGGTATATTTTGATTTTTTTTCTTTTTTAGTGTTAATATTAAAACAAAACCTGCTATCAGTATCAGCATCCCGCCTCCTACTATCCTAGTAACATTCAAAACATATGTTCTGCCAGCGGGGTCATAGCTGAAACATATTTTTAAAAGCTTGTTTATTGCAGGAGTAGATTTTCCTTCCAATGCTTCGTTTAATGCAAGCTTAACGTCCATCGGAAGAAAATCAGTGCCGTACAAATATCTTGCTATTTTACCATCCTGTGAAAGCACAGTTAGAACTGCGCCGTGCATATAATCTTCTCCCTGTGGCTGATAGCGGAACCCAATTGCATCGGTTATTTTTGCTATCGTTAAACTATCTCCTGTTAAAAATTTCCAGCTTTCTTCGGGGATCTTCTTCTTCATGTTATCAAAGTAATTTCTTTTTTTGCCTGAAGCCATTATGTAATCTTCCCTTGGATTAAAACTGATAGTTACAATATTAAAATCTTTTCCAGGTTCCATTTTCATCTTATCAACTACTGATGATACACCGTTCATTAACGGGCTGCAAATACCGGGACACCTGTAATATACCAATATCAAAATAGTTGGTTTAGTTATCAGATTTTTTAGAATAACAGGCTTTCCTGTTTCATCTAAAAATGAAAGGTTAAGAGGTATTGTTTCTCCTAGCTTTTCATCTACTCCAACCTGTAAAGTTGTTGTATCAATAGCCTTTGATGCTGTGCATAAACTCAGCATCATAAACAATAGAAGGTACCCTATTTTAGTGAATTTAAACAAAATATTTTTCTGTTACTCCTTTATAAATAAAATTTTTTAAAACCTGACAGGTTTTAAAAAATCAATAATTGAACTTATGTACTTTGCAGAGTCTCTTCGCTTTTTGAAGGACTCTGCAACAAAATATTATGAGCCTGCAAATAATTTGAGCAAAAACGCATGCAATTGCGTAAGCTGTTGAGCGCTTAGCATATAGGAAGCTCTTGCTTTAAATCCATTCTGTACAGGATTGTTGTCAAAAATCTTTACAAGTGAAGATTCATTGTTTTTCCAGCTTAAATCCTGTGCAAGAACGGTTAATGCCTTTGTCATATTTGATGTGATATTCTTTAATATCACAGCAGCAGTATCACCTTTTTTTTCACCAACTAACTTAACCATATTTGTAACCTTTTGGTCAATTGTCATATTTTCCTGAATTAACTTTTCCATAGCAAGCTTAACTGGTATCTGGTTTGGCTGCTTTACTCCTTTAGTAAGACTGTATTTCTGGTCAATAGAATCAAGCTGCACCTGAGTTATTGGCGGGTAATCGGGAATGAATGTCCTCATAAACATAATCAGGTTAAGTCTGTCTTCAGGGGGTAAATTAGCATAAGATGGCATTCCCTTGTTTGTAATACCTTCCTCAAGTGTTTTAAACATTGTTGTTATTGACGGACCGTTTACCCATCCTGTCATTTCATGAAAATTTCTTGGCTTTGGATTAAGGTTTACGCCTGCTACTCCATCGCCCTTACCCTGCTCGCCATGACAACTTACACAATTCATTGTGTATAATGCTTTGCCTTTATCAACCATTTCGGGGGTTGATGATAAATACTTCATCACCTCAACAGGTGGAGAAAGTGTTCCCTTTATCATTTGAAGATCTGCAACCATAACTGTCGTACCTGTATCTGAAACATTTGCAACAACAGGTAAACCGCCAATTTTTTCCTTGGTTACATTTGGCAGATCGTTAACATACATTGTTCCCATAACAATTATTGCAATTAAGAAAATAATGTAAACCGAACCGTAATATTTAAAATAATCTTTCATTATAATATGCTATATAATCTTTAATCTTTTTGTTTACTCTGTCATGCTGAACTCTTGACTTTGATTCTATTTTTAGCTTTTTACTTTTTGAAATCCGGCTTTGTTGGACGCCTTTTGGTTACTTTATCAATTTATCTAATCGCTATTTCACTATTTCTCAATTTCTCTATTTATAAGTGAAACTCAAGCCCTGCCTGTAGCTTAGGATCTTTTACAGGCATCAGGTTCTTCTTATCAGCACTCATTTTAAATACTATCATTGTTACTCCAGCTACAATTAACGGAAAACTTAATTCCTGCCAGCCAAACGATGCATTGCCCACAAACAAGGTTGGAAATATAAGCCAGTATAAATCAAGAGCATGTGCAATAAGCATCCAAGGCGCTATAATTTTCAGAAGACGCAGGTTTGTTTTTGCATTTCTGCCTATAAGTATTAAAAATGGAAGAATGAAATGGAAAAATAAAAGCGCTATTGAAACAAACTTCCAACTCCCATCCCAACGGTGTATCAGCCAAAAAGTTTCTTCCGGAATATCAGCATACCATATCAATATGAACTGTGAAAATGCTATGTAAGCCCAGAAAATATTGAAAGCAAACATTAATGTGCCAAGTGAATAAAAACTATCATTTCCTAAACTTGAATCAAGATAGCCGCCTTCTTTAAGTTTAATACTTGCAAATGTTGTAGCGGCAAGCGCAGCTATTATAGTACCTGAAAAATAATATATGCCGAATATCGTGCTGAACCAGTGCGGCTCTAAGCTCATTGCCCAGTCAATAGCAGCAATTGTTATAGTTACTATAAACAGTGGGGCAAATATTGTTGAAAGCGTAATATTTTTTTTTGTATATTTCGGGTCGCCATCAATATCCTGCTTTTCAGAATTCTTTGTGAGAAGGAAATAGAACATTACCCATAACAATAAACAAAAGAAAGTCCTGGCAATAAAGAATTCAACATTCAGATATGATGCTTTTGATTTCAGTATTGCATCGTTCTCAACAACTTCAGCATGTGTCCAGTGGAAAAGATCATGCATCCCAAAAAATAATGGAATAGCAAGTAATATTAAAACTGGTGTCAATGAAGCAAAAATTTCTGTAATTCTTCTAAAAGGAGTGCTCCATGTTGCTCCTACAAGATACTCCAGTGCAATTAACGCAAGCGAACCAATAGCAATTGATACCATGAAAAGATATATCCAAAGGTAATCAAAAAATGCCCGCTGCGGTGTAAAGATAAAAGCAAGTATTAATATCAATACACCCATCGCAAGCAATATTCCGCCTGTTTTGGTAAGTGAATCCGGTAATTGTTTTTTAATATAATCCATTTATAAAACTATATGTAATATTCAAGTTCTTAAATTAACAAGCTATTTTCCTACCATATCGCTATCATTAGCGTTCTGCGATCTTAAAAGTACCCGCATATAATGTACTATCGCCCAGCGGTCATCCCTAGAAATTGAGCTGGAATAACTTGGCATTGTGTTCTGTCCATTTGTTATAACATGGTAAATATTTGCATCTTTCCAATTGGTAACTTTTTGTGAAAGAAGTGTTGGAGGCACAGGGAATTGTCCCTTCAGCCTGCTATCACCCTTTCCATAATACCCATGGCATGGAGAGCAATATGTATCATATCTTTTTTTGCCAAGATCCAGAACTTTCTGTGTAACCGGCAATGGATTCGGTATAGGCACTACAAGACTATCAGGCATTCCGGTAAATTCATATGGTATATATCCTCTTGCAACTGTTCCTACAACAGGTTTACGCATTGAAAATCCGTCTTTAAAGAACTTGCTTTCTGTCTGTGGTAATACCTTTGCCTGGCGATGCATCCAGTCAAATGGTGGTAAAAATAAAACTACATTTAATATTAAATATGTTATTCCTACTGTTACCAGACTTGTTCCAATAATCGCTCCAACAAAATTTTTACTAAGGAGCGGGTTATTTGTATCGCCAACATCATATACTGCTTCATGGATATTGCTTACGGATGATGCTCCAAGTTCTTCAAATAAACCTCTAACCTGCTTTAAATTGAATTTCGTGTCTTTTGCTTCTATATATATGCCAAACTTATCGCTTGTTACTCTTTTTATGAAATCAGTATCCATTAAGGGATTAGCGTTTGCAGGAAGCTTCATGAAAATTGTTATCAGCGCCCCAACAAGCGTTAATGCTGAAATAAGTACTGTTAGCTCAAACATAATAGGTATAGATGCCGGAAGATTAAAGAATGGCTTACCTCCATATATGATTGGGTAGTTAATACCAGCCATCCACCATATCATTAAGAATGCAAGCAATGTTCCGCTCGTACCCGCTATCATTCCAACCCAGCCTATTTTTGAAGGCTTTAGGTTCATTGCATCATCCATACCATGAATAGGATACGGTGTCAGAACGTCAAACTTCTTGTAACCTGCACCTGATACCTTATCGGCAGCGTGTATAATCTTATCAGGTGTATCAAATAAAGCGGCAACTGCAAACAGTTCTCCTGTGCGCGGCTCGCTTTTTAAAAATCTATCGTCAAACTTCTTTAATATTTTACCTATCATGCTTAATTATTTGGTAACTTCTTTTTCTGTTTCACTATCCGCCATGGCGGACAAATTTGAGAAACTAACTTTTTAAACCATTTTTATTAATGTTTATGCTTTTTACTCGGCTGCGCGCCTTCAGTAACAGCTTTTAGCTCACTCATTGCAACAACAGGCATTGTTTTTGCAAATAGCAGTACAAGCGTAAAGAACATCCCAAAACTGCCAATAAGAATACCGAAATCATACATTGTTGGAAAGTACATTCCCCAGCTTGAAGGAAGGTAATCTCTTGTTAATGATGTTACAATAATAACATATCTTTCAAACCACATACCAACATTAACAAGCAATACAAGCACAAATGTTATCGGAATACTTCTTCTTATTTTTTTGAACCAGAAAAGCTGCGGGAAAAATACATTGCAGCTAAACATTATCCAGTAAGCCCATGCATACGGACCGAAAGCTCTGTTAATAAAAGTAAACTGCTCAATCTGGTTGCCGCTATACCATGCTATAAAAAATTCCATAGCATATGCGTAACCAACCATCGATCCTGTAGCAAGCAGTATCTTGTTCATCTTCTCTAGGGTATTCACTGTGATGATGTGCTCCATATCAAAAACCTTGCGAACTATTATAAGCACGGTCGATACCATGCCGAATCCCGAGAATATTGCCCCCGCAACAAAGTACGGTGGGAAAATTGTTGTATGCCATCCAGGAATAACCGAAACTGCAAAGTCAAAACTAACTATTGTATGAACTGATAATACTAAAGGTGTTGAAAGCCCTGCAAGAATTAAATACACTCTTTCATAATGTTGCCAATGGCGGTTTGAACCTCTCCACCCTAAGCTGACTATTGTGTATATCGCTTTTTTAATTCCGCTTTTAGTTCTGTCACGAAGCGTTGCAAAATCAGGTATCAATCCTATGAACCAGAACACAAATGATACTGTAAAGTATGTCGAAACCGCAAATACATCCCATAATAGCGGAGATGTGAAGTTTACCCATAAACCATGCTGATTTGGATACGGAAACAAATATCCATCAAGCCATGGACGACCTGTGTGAATTGCCGGGAATATACCCGCTGTCATTACTGCAAATACTGTCATACCTTCTGCAAAGCGGGCAATACCTGTTCTCCACTTCTGACGGAAAAGAAATAAGATAGCTGAAATAAGTGTCCCTGCGTGTCCAATACCTATCCAGAACACAAAGTTAACTATATCAAACGCCCAACCTACAGGCTGATTGTTCCCCCATAAACCTACACCATACCAGAATGTCAGACCAAGACAAACAGCACCAATCATTAATGCTGTTATGCTAATACCAATTGCTATATACCATTTAATGTTAGGCTTGGTCTCAGTTGGCTTGGCAATTACATCATCAATTTCCTTGAACGAAGTTTTCCCCTCAACTAATGGAAGTTCGCGTGTATAAGTTGCATCAAGACTCATTATATTAACTTATTTCTATAATTAAAAAATCGAATTTTATTTTCCAAAGCAGTCAAAGGTCATAAAGATTTTACTTCGTTCAACATGCCTTTGACCTACACATTCTTCCCTACCCTGATTACCAAACTCCTCCTCGCGAAAGCGGGAATTAGTAATCCAAAAACTATTTTTGCCTTTTTAATTCTGCCTTTTTACTTACTTCTTTTCGTCTTTGCTTTCCTTCTTCGTTTCTTCAGTATGCATCGGCTCGTATATATTTCTAAGTTTTGCCATGTATGTAACGTTTGGCAATACTTTAATTTCTTCAAGAACACTGTAGCCAAGCTCATGAGTTCTATATTTCGCAATATCAGAATCTATTTCATTAATATTCCCGAAGTTTATCGCATAAGCCGGACATGCTTCCTGACACGCTGTTTTTACATTTGAGCCTATCACTACACGGTTATCCTGTATTGCATCCTGTCTTTCCTTCATAATTCTTTGCAGACAAAATGAACATTTTTCCATTACACCTCTGGAGCGTACTGTAACTTCTGGATTTGCCATTAAGTCCATTGGCTCAGCATATTGGATGCCCTCACCAACGTAATCTCTGTAATCATAATAATTAAATCTTCTTACTTTGTATGGACAGTTGTTTGAACAGTATCTTGTGCCTACACACCTGTTATAAGCCATTGAATTAAGCCCGTCATCGCTGTGCGTTGTAGCTGCAACCGGACAAACATTTTCACACGGCGCGTAATCGCAGTGCTGGCATAACATAGGCTGAAAATTTGTTGATGGCGCATCGGGTGTTCCATAATAATATCTGTCAATCCTCAACCACATTAATTCACGGTTATTCTTTACCTCTTCTTTACCTACAATTGGAATATTGTTTTCAACATTACATGCTGTTACACAAGCTCCGCAGCCTGTGCATTTATTCAGATCAATTGCCATCCCCCATTTAGTACCCGTAAAACCTTCTCTATCATATATAGGTGGAGTGTTTATCGGCTCCATACTCATTTGTGATTTTTTTTCTTTTAGGAATTTGGGGTTCTTTTTATATTCTTCAACTGTACCCTGTCTAATTATTCCTCTTCTGAACTGAATATCTTTTAATAACGGGTCGCTATCTATCGGATAGTGCTCCTGTGTCGAAACTAACTCATACTTTCCGCCAGCTTTTGCAACTTGTGCATTACTATACAGTCTATCGTTTAATGCGGGAGCCTTTGCAATCAAAGTATTTGCATTTACTCCAATACCTGTACCAATTATACCTGCTGCAGTTCTTCCGTAACCTAAAGAAATTTCAATTGTCTTTTCTGCAAGTCCGGGCTGTACAAATACAGGAATAATCTGTTTCCTTGAACCAATAGTTAATTCTATAGTATCATTTGAATCAACTCCAAGCTCTGCTGCCGATTGCACAGAAATAGACGCATAATTATCCCAAACAATTTTTGTTATGGGATTCGGTAATTCCTGCAGCCATCCGTTTGATGCAAATCTGCCATCACCAACATTGTTATTGCTTTGCAGCATAACAACAAAATCATTTGATGCTTTCATTTTGCTAGATGAGGTAAAAGCATCAACAGAAAATGTTGTACCCGCTGTTTCGGGTTTTTCATTCAGGAATACCACCCCATCATGCAAAACGGAATTCCAGAATTTCTTGAAATGTGTTGCAGATCCCATTAAAGGGTATAATGTTTTTTCCCAATAAGCTGTTAAAAAATCTTTATACAATGTTTCGTTGAATTCTTTGGTATCTTTCCAGTTTAAAAGAATTGCTTCTTTTTGTCTTGTGTTGTACAATGGAGCTATAATAGGCTGCTGCATACTGTAGAAGCCGGTTCTTGTTTTAAAGTCACCCCATGATTCAAGCTGGTTATGTATAGGAAGAACATAGTTTGATATTTCTGATGTTTCAGTTACCAGTTCGGTCATTGTAATGCTCATTGGAACCTTCTTCACTGCTTCGGCATACTTGTATTCCGGTGAAAGGTCGTAAACTGGGTTTGTATCGAAATGAATTACTACTGCAACTTTGCCGCTTACCATATCCTGTACAAGGTTATCCATTTCAGCAGAAGAGCTAAGTGGAATTATCTCCGTGTTATCAGCATCTGTGGAATAAAGTTTGTTGTTACCAAGTATATCGTTAAGCAGGTTAACTGCAATGTGAGTTGATTCAGGCAGCTTATCTCCGCCAATAATAATTGCTTCACCCTGATTCTTTGAAAGGTCATCAACCAAATGATTAATTACTTTTTCATCAAGCTTATATTTTGAAGCAAATTGCTTTATATCGTAAGATGAGAAAACTGTAGTTACCCTTGAATCAAATGCAAATCCTGAAAGTTTTTTCTTGCCAACAAACTCATTTAACAGGCACATTACAAACTCTTCAATAGCATCTGTGCGTAAGCGTAGCCTATAATCGGCGTTCATACCGGTTATAGTAACTGCGCCTTCAACAGAATAGAGCCTGTTGAATTCATTCTTGCTCATAACATCGCGGTTCTGCACAAACATCCTAGTAAATTCCATCTGGTTGTTATCGTTACCCAAGAAGTCTGACTCAAGTGCAAGGATTATCTTTGCTTTATCAAGTTGTAATACCGGCATTGATTTTTTGCCGTATGATTTCTGCCATGCAGTTATTCTTGTATTATCGTTTATCGGTTCATAAGAATATACTTTTGTTGTCGGGTATGTAATTTTGAATTCATCAAGTAATTTCTTAACGGTTGGTGAAAGTATTGTATGTGTTACAATTGCAATTTGTTTTCCTGTATTATTTGCTGAAACTAATGCTGCTGTAATATTCTTATTAACATCGTTCCAGTTTGTTTGCGATTTATTCATCATTGGCTCTCTTAAACGCTCTGGATTATAAAGGTTCATTACGCTTGCCTGACCTTTTGTGCAAATCTTTCCTTTGTTTACCGGATGATCTGGGTTGCCATCAACTTTAATCGGTCTGCCTTCACGGGTTTTTACAAGTATTCCGCATGCGCTTGTACAGCCTGTACAAGTTGAAGCGTAGAAGTTCGGTAAGCCGAGTGTTACTTCTTCCGGTTTCTGATTATATGGAACTATAAGCCCTTTATCCTGATAATTGTTGCATCCCGCAGCAGCAAATGCTGCTGATGCTCCCATCAGCGCAAGGAATTTCCTCCTTGATACCGCTGACATACTCTTTACATCAGGCTTTTGCAATGCTTCCGGTGAAAATTCATTCTTTAACGCTTTATTAAATGAGGGGTCTTTGTATAATTCCTGAAAACTGCGCCAGTAACCGATATCTTTTTGTGTGTTATCTTCTGAATTGTTTTGTGAAGTATTATCCTGTTGTTTTTTTATATCATCCATTGGGTTCTTACTATCCATTTACCTGCCCTTTCATATCTTTTCCTGTTTTGCTCGCATCACGTTTAACTGCATATGGATTTTCCTTTACCTTTATACCCGTTTCAGCTTTTAATTTCTGCTGAAATAACCTGAAAGGTAGTTTTGTTAACGCATATGCACCAAGCGCTCCCGCACCAAGATACACAAAGAAATTTCTGCGTTTTATCTTTGGGGAATTACCCTTGCCGTTTAAATTACCTTTGTTACTTGAATTATTGATGCCGTTTATACTTTTCAAATTCATCTGGTATAATTTCTATACTATAATATAGGATATTCTATTTTTTAATGTTTATAAAAGTCAAAGGCTTGCCTTTGACCTACTCAAATATATTTTTTAAACCTGTTTCACAATCCGCCATGGCTGACCAGTTTGGGAAACAAAATGCTATCTTATATTTTGCAGAGTCTCTCGCAGAAGACTCTGCAAATAAATGTACTCTACTCACTCAAACACTTAGAGCCGATGGCGAAATCCCGCCCTGAGGAACAATAACACTATTTCACTATCTCAACACTTCACTATTTAGCTATCTATGACACGCTGAGCAATTCTCCGGTCCCTTGTTCAGGTTAGGCAGTTTCGGGAATTTCTCATGAGCTGTTCTGTGACAATCTAAGCAAGCTCCCATTGTAAATGAATTAACCTGTCCGATTGATTTATACTTATTGTTGATAAGTGTATCCATAGCCTGTACCTCGCCATGGCAATCCTGGCAATTAATGCCCTTATTTACATGAACACTATGGTTAAAATATGCAAAATCAGGCACCCTGTGAATTCTCTTCCAGGGAATAGGTCTATTTTCGTTGTAATATTGTGTTAATTTCTGAATCTCAGGCTGGTCTTTTCTTGCGATTGCATGACATCCCATACATACATTTACCGATGGAACACTGGCAACCATTGATTTTTCAACACCTACGTGGCAAAACTGGCAATCTATGCCCATATCTCCGGAATGCAGCTTATGCGAAAATGCAATAGGCTGCTCGGGCTGGTACCCAATACCAGTGCGTTCTGCGTAACCAATATAGTAGGTTAAAGCAAAAGAAGCAACGGTTACAAATAAGATTATCGGCAACCGTACTTTGATGCCGTAGTCAAGTAGAAATTTTTTCATTCAGTTTATTATAATACAGAACGCAAAATTATGAAAATATAATTAAAATTGCCATATATTTTTTTTAGTAGTGCGTTTTATTAATACGTCATATACGCTTAATCTCTAAATTGATAATTTACGCATCCTATATTTTTTTTATGGCAATTATCTTTTTAGGGATAAAATTTTGCACTAAAAAAGAAATAGAAAGAAGATTTTTATAAATTAATAAGAGTCTATTTTACGGATAGGCAATTTCTCTAAACTTTGAATGTCGTATGACTTTACAATATTTACCTGTGATATCAAAAAAAAATACTTCTTCTAACAAATTATCACAACATAGAAAATCTCAATATTCTTTAACAATAATAAAATCGTTCCCTATGTGCATCACACATTTAATGGTAAGTTGAGAATGTAGTTTTGGAAAATATGGATTATGTGGAAATGCTAATTTAGGACATGATTCAAGTGTAGTAATATCTTCAACTGTTAGATAATTAATACCAATATAATTTTAATTGATTGCAATGTAAACAACAATAAAAGTTTTTTGTATAAATTTTACTATTACTATATAGTTTCATTTCAATAAAAAAAGGGCATAAATGCCCTTTTTCTGTTTTACAATGCCATAACTGAATGATTATGACAATAATAAATAGTGTTTACGGAGGTAATTTGTAAATCAGCTATTTCAAGGTTTAACTATACCTTCACGTGCTTAAGTTCCCAATGTTTTATAATAAATAACGAATTATTTTGTAATTAAATGTAACTATTAAATACGGCTCTCATCCTCCAATATTTAAAAAAACTTTTGAAAGTTTCTCGCCTGTCTTTAAGGGCTGCGGAAAAGGATGAATTCACATTCTGAGCTTTTTGCAGTCCCGCATTTTTGCTTAGCGGGATCACATTTCACGTTTGACGTTTGACATTTCTACTTTCTCCTAAACTTCCTCTTATAAGTCACTTGTGAACCCTTGATATACACAAGTATTGCAACACCTATATGTATCCAAAACCATGGATTCTGCCAACCCATATTATCATAAATATAAATTATCATTAAAAGCCTTGGCAGGAAAACATACAGCAGCACATCGCCTATAAATGGAATATTATTGTGCGGCACCTGATGAGAGAAATATGCTATTAATAGCGCAATTCTAGGAAGAAATAGTGTTACAACCAAAACCCAAGTTTCTATCATGATTTTGTAGTTTATTTATACAAATATAATACTCTTTTTAATTAAAATAGATTTACAAATTTCATCTTTTTGTCATTCCTGCGAAAGCAGGAATCTTTAATAATTTTAACATAAATTTTTCAAAATTAGGATTTTTGAGACAGCCTCTATATGTTGGGGGTTTTGAAATACCAGAATTACTAGGCTTTCCTGACTTATTGAGCGCAGCGCTACGCCTTAAAACCACGAAGTGGGAGGAAGGAATAAAGTAGCCCTGAAATATCAGTGCTAAAACCAGAAAATTACTCCAAAGTTACTTAATAAATAAATTAAAACTCGTAATTTTTGTAAAAATGTGAGACCTTTAGGCAAGAGATTGCTATAAAACGGTCAACTTGAGTAAGTTTATTTTACTACATTTTATGTTATATTGGTAAACAAATTTCCCAACTGATAATGTTTTTGATAAGGATTTTGTTAAGGTTTGAAATTATTTTTGTTTATTTAAAAATAATTTTACGAAAATGAAACATACCAAAAAAATTTTAAAAGGAATATTAATTGTTTTATTAGTTGTTGTTCCAATTTATTTCCAATCAGATTTTAATTCTTCTATCAATGTTACTCCTAAATCCGAGAAGATTGAAAGGAGTAAGAAAACCTTCGATCAAAAAATGGAATCGATTGAGCAACGCTGGAAAGAAGAGTATGATATGCTTAAAAATCCTTACACCGGAAATATCCCACATAATATCAGGGCAAGAGAGCTTGAGTTCGCAAAGAAGATGCCTGTAAGAGATGAAGGTGATGTAATGAATGTTTATTCAACTCTCGGTCCTACAAATCTTGGCGGAAGAACAAGGGCTTTTGCTTACGATAAAACTGATGCGACAATAATGTTATCCGGTGGTGTAAGTTCGGGAATGTTCAGAAGCACAAACAGCGGAGCAAACTGGACAAAGGTTACTCCCACTGGTGAGTTTCATAATGTTACCTGTCTTGCTCAGGACCCGCGCTCCGGTTCTACAAGCACATGGTACTACGGAACAGGTGAGGCTCTTGGTAACTCAGCAACATTAGGTTCTTTCTATCTTGGAAATGGGATCTACAAATCAACTAACAATGGTTTAAACTGGTCTGCGCTTGCTGCAACTGTTTCAACATTAGAAACTTTTACTTCTCCATTTGATATTGTTCACAGAATTGTTGTAGATTCGTCAACGGGATTTGTTTATGCAGCTTGTCAGAGAGTCATTCAAAGATCAACCGATGGCGGAACAACGTGGTCGATTGTACTCGGAACATTTGGAGGAAGTACATCAACCGGACTTACCGATATTGTATGCACAAGAACAGGGAGATTATATGCTTCGTTTACCGGCACAGAAGGAACAGGGTTTGATGGAGTTTACACATCTACTACAGGAGCATCAGGAAGCTGGACAAAAATCGCAGGCAGTGGTTCAGCAACAAGTCCTGCCGGATGGAATGCAGCAGGAAGCTATGGCAGAGTTGTTCTTGCTCTTGCCCCCTCTAACGAGGATATTTTATATGTACTATACTGGAGAGGAGTTACCAGCAGCTGTTCAAGTTCCCCTTTGCCTGAAGCAGAATTTTTTAAATGGACCCAGTCCACAACAACATGGGTTGAAAGAACTGCGTTTTTACCGGACGAAGCCGGATGTCTCAATGGCAACGACCCGTTTGCAGTTCAAACTGGGTACGATTTAGTAGTTGCTGTAAAACCTGACGATGAAAATTTTGTTGTCATCGGCGGAACAAATGCTTACCGCTCAACAAATGGTTTTGCATCAACAGGAGCAACAACACGTATCGGCGGATATGCAAGTTCGTCAAGCTATTCACTTTATGCAGAGCATCATCCTGATATACATACTTTTGCATTTCATCCTGCAACAAGCACAATCATGGTTAGCGGTGATGACGGGGGAATTCACAGAACAAGTGATATAACGGCTGCTACTGTTGTATGGACAAATTTGAATAACGAATATACTACTTATCAATATTATCATATTGCTCTAAGTCCGGTAATAAGTTCTGCAATAGCAATAGGCGGCACACAGGATAACGGTACAACTTATAATTCCACGGGCACAACCACTCATACAGGAATTTTCGGCGGCGATGGTGTTTCTGTCGGTATTTCATCGGGGAATGTTTATCATTACGTTGGGTTTCAGCTTGGTCCAATTTACAGAAGATTATCTTCCGACCTTCCGTTTTTTGGAACAGATATAAAACCAACTGGCTCGGGTACAGGTTTATTTGTAACAAAGTTTCATCTTGACCCGGATAATACTGAATTTCTTTATTATGCTAATGGTTCCTCTTTATACAGAACAACATCTGCTTCAACGGTTACTACAGGGTCATGGACTTTGATGACAGGTATATCATCAACTATTGCAGGAACACCAAGTGCCGGTTCAATCCAATCATTCGCTACAACAAGAGGACCTTACACCGGAGCTTCAAAGCTTTATCTTGGCACAACCGGCGGAAAGATATTCCGTGTTGATGATCCTGCTATGGTTCCTGCTGGGTTTATTCCTGCAGATATTACTCCAGGCTTGCCGGCAGTCGGAACAATCAGTGGCATTGCAGTTGACCCGTTAGATGATAAAAAAGTAATGGTTGTTTATGCTCCTTATGGAATGGTAAACATCTGGTATTCTTCTGATGCTTCTGTCGCTGCTCCTGTATGGACAGCAGTTGAAGGAACTTTGACTTTGCCTTCAATCCGTTCTTGTGCAATTGTTAACCGCCTTTCATTGCCAACAGAATATTATGTCGGTACTTCGGTTGGTTTATACAGCACAACTTCTTTAGCCGGAGCAGGAACTGTATGGTCGCTTGAAGGCTCGGCTACAGTTAAGCTTTCTGTTGTAAGCGGACTTGTTTTACGCCCGGCAGATAACGGTTTTTTAGTCGGCACACACGGCAATGGAATGTTCTTAACTTATGTTCCTGACCCGCTTCCTGTTGAAATGATTTCTTTTACTGCATCAGTTAATAGGCGTGATGTTATTCTCAACTGGGCTACATCACAGGAGATAAATAATGCCGGATTTGAAGTTGAACGGAAAAAGTTAGACGGCAATTGGCTAAAAATAGGGTTCGTAACCGGAAACGGTACAACTAACCAGCAGCAGAATTATGCATACGAAGATAAACACCTTGTAAGCGCTGCATATAAATACAGGCTAAAGCAGGTTGATTACAACGGCAACCATGAGTATCACAACCTTGCGCAGGATGTTGATGTTGGAATACCGAGTGCATTTGAAGTTAGCCAAAATTATCCAAATCCCTCTAACCCAAAATCGAAAATCAACTACGCTGTTTCTGTATCAGGAAAAGTTGAAATGAAAGTTTATGACATTTCGGGCAGGGAAGTTGCAAAGCTTATTGACCAAGTAATGGAAGCGGGATACTACACAGCAGAGTTTGATGGTTCAAATCTTGCATCGGGAGTATATTTCTACCGTATAATTGTTGAAGGAGACGTTCAGATTTTCTCTAAAACTTTAAAAATGGTTTTAATCAAATAAAGAAATTCATTTGTCTAAAGGATTCCTTTGACTGAAATAGTCTATCCAAAGGAATCCTTCAGATAATCCTGACTCAAATCTTGCCCATAATTTTTACTAGCTTCCCCCCGAAACTTAAACTCTCCACTCACAGTTATGTATCAAAACACTACTAACTAATATTTTTAACATTATGATTAAAAAATTTCTCGGTAAATACAGCGATGCAGGTATCCTTTTTATTAGGATAGGTGTTGGCTTGGGCTTTATTTTCGTTCACGGCTGGGGTAAAATTATGGGCGGACCAGCACTTTGGGAAAAAATTGGAGGCGCAATGTCAATTTATGGAATTAACTTTGCACAAACCTTCTGGGGATTCATGGCTTCTGCTACGGAATTCGGTGGAGGAATACTGCTCATTCTTGGTTTGTTCACCAGACCTGCTTCGGCATTTTTGGCATTTACAATGCTCACAGCATTTATAGTGCATACTTCAAAACTTGATCCGTGGAGCAAATCAATTTATCCAATGGAATTGTTCGTAGTATTTATGGGACTATTATTTATCGGTGCCGGCAAATATAGCATTGATGCGTTAATATCAAAAAAGAAATAATAGAAAAAATCCACCTGATAAAGTTGAAGAACCAGCTTTGACAGTGGGGAAGATATCTCTAAATTACCTATATCCAAAATTAATCCTTATTGTTTTTCTGCCTAAATTTTCAATGGGGATTTCTATATACTGTATAGTCAAATAAACATTATCTTCTCTTTCATTTTCGTTTCTTTGTATTAAAATCCCCCTTAAAAAGGGGGAAGATTGTTCTAATTTTTCATTAGCCAAAATTAATCGAGATTTCTTTCCAGCCTTATTTTTCAATGGGGATTTCTTAATACAGTAATATCAAATAATCATTATCTTCTCTTTCATTTTCGTATCTTTGTATAATAACATTATGAAATTCAAAATTTACCTCGAATATACCGGTGCTAACTACTCCGGTTGGCAAAAACAGCCAAAAGAAACCTCAGTCAAGACCGTTCAGGGCACGCTGATAAAAGCCATTGATACGGTATTTAAAAAGAATAAAGGAGTGAATAAGTTTATCGATCTTCAAGGCTCAGGCAGAACTGATGCAGGAGTTCACGCTATTGAACAGGTTGCCCACTTAGATTGTGACACAATGCTGGGACCCGAAATCCTGAAAATGAAAATTAACGATGAACTGCCCGGTGATATAAATATTTTAGAGATAGAAAAAGCGCGCCCTGATTTCCATGCAAGGCATACAGCTAAATCAAGGCAGTATTTATATGTAGTATCCAAACGCCGCACAGCATTTGAAAAACGTTTCGTATGGTGGATAAAAGATTCACTTGATGTGAAAAAAATGAAAGATGCCTCAAAACTATTTGTAGGCATGCATGATTTCATAGCCTTTTCCGAGAAGTCACCCGAAGATAAATCAACCAAATGCCTTGTTGAATTACTTGAAGTAACCGAAGATGCAAACAAAATTTATATCCGCATCAAAGCTTCACACTTTTTATGGAAGATGGTAAGGCGCATCGTTGGAACTCTTGTAGAAATTGGAAGAGGTAATATGAAAATTGAGGAAATTTCTAAACTACTTTCCTCCCCTCCCCTTCGGGGAGGGGCCGGGGGTGGGGTCGCAGAATTCACCGCCCCGCCATCAGGACTTTTCCTCGAAAGGATTGAGTATTAAATATCGCTCAACAACCATAATCATGAGGTCAAATGGATTTAACAATTGCTTCTAGCTTATAGCGCCAATAATAAATCCCCCTTATAAAGGGGGAGAACTAACTTGAATGTTTGTAAATTCACGATTTAACTAAAACTATTTACTTCCTGAATTTAAGATGGGGATTTGAACGACAACTCAACATCAAAAACTTCCTCAAACAACTGCTTTTTACTTGTAGCGCCCCATACTTCAAGCTCCATATTTGCCTCATCACCATATAAGATAAAAGTTACTTTATTGGTTTCAATACTATACTCAATATTTTTTATTGATGATGAATGCGACCTATCCAAACCATCAGCAACTCTTAAAATTGCCGCAAGTTTACGTATCACTAATTGGTCATCACCGCTTAACTTTGCATAATCAGGGTGTTTAAGTTTTGGGTGACTCTTCCTGTGGTACCTTGCAATGTTGGCAACCATTTCCTTTTCATTTTCTGTGAAGCCCCGCATTTCAGCATTGCGGATAATGTAATATGAATGCCTGTGATGTTGGGATTGCGAAACAAACCCGCCTACTTCATGAAGTATAGTTGCTGCTTCAAGATATTCCCTTTCAGTACTGCCAAGCTTATGCAATTTTTTTGTAAGTTCAAAAATTTTCAACGCTAGTCCTGTTACATGAGCTGAATGTTCCTTTTCTATCCTGAAATTATCCGCAATATGCATTACGCTGTTATACCTAATTTTACCAAGGTGATCTTTATCCTTCAGCATATACTCTTTTTCAATTGTATCAAGTATAATTCCTTCACGAAGGGCATATTCGGATATCATCATTTCCTTTATCTTTAACTCTTTGAATATCTGCTCCAGAATAAGCGCACCTGCTGTTATTATATCTGCACGGCTGGGGTCAAGACCCGCGATTTTAAGTCTTTGCTTCTCTGTTTTTGCGTCCAGTATATCGCCAACTACCTTATTAAGTTCCTCTTTTGTGAAAATAAAATTGTTCAGCCTTGCTTCCGGATTAACTCCGCGGTTTATATTTATTATACTGGCAAGATTTAAAATATTACCTGATGAACCTACTGCAATATCGTATTTATGCTTTTGGCTTTCTCTTGTAACCGAAGCCATAAATCCTTTGATAAACTGTCTGCATGCTTTCACTGACTTTGAATCTGTATCCTTATCACCAAAAAATCTTTCTTTAAGTCTAATGGTTCCAAGCTTTAGACTGCTATCATAAGCAATATCTCTTCCATGTCCAATTAAAAACTCTGTACTTCCCCCGCCAATATCTATCATTAATATCCGTTTATCAAAAACAGGTACTGATTGCAGTATGCCAAGATATATATACCTCGCTTCTTCAATTCCCGATGCAACTTCAATTCTTACTCCCGCTTCCAGACGTGCGCGCATTATGAAATCATGCTGATTCACGGCTTCTCTAACCGCACTGGTTGCAATAGCTCGCACTTGCGCACCTGCTGATTCTGCCAATGCTGCAAATTTCTTCAATGCTTCAATTCCACGGTTCATAGCCTCTTTGCCAAGGTGCTTCATATCGGTTGAGCCAGAGCCAAGCCTTACGCTTTCCTTCTCACGTCCAAGAATATTAAACTTTCCTGAATTAGTATCCACTTCTACTATTATTAAGTGAAATGAATTTGTTCCTATATCAATTGCTGCTAAACGCGGCTTATCCATTCTTAAAATTTAACATAATTAAATTGTTTCTCCCTCTCTCCTTCGGTGCTTTTTCCGTCCGGCGTTTCTGCTTGGCGGGATTAGGAGAGGGGCGGGGGGGTTTACAACCTTGTTTGCCTTGTAAAGGTAAAGGTGAGGTGAATATTTATCAATTACCGCTAAGCGTGGCTTTATCATTTAGAAGTTATGTAAAGATTAATTATTAAATATATTGAGATCGTTTTCGGAAATATTCATTCTGTCAAGAACTGCATTCCGAACTGATCTTGATGTATCATAACTTTTTTTTGCTTCATCAATAGTAGGTATTCTGAATTCATCAGGGTATCTCATAGAAATATTGTAAGATGTTAGCCTTCCGGTATCAAGATTCGGGAACTCTGCATCGGTTCTTTTACATTTTTCAATAAGCAGTTCCAGATTATCAGTTTTGGGAAAAGGTTCGGATTTAAAAAGTAAAAAAGCTTTTAGAAATTTTTCGCAAGATTGCTGAGCTAAATAACAAATTACATTTGTAATGATTTTATCTATTGATACAAATAACAGATTTCCTGCTGCCATATAATCATTATTTGTTGAAATAAGCCATTTTTTTATTCTTTCATCCGTCACATTTCAATTCCTTCTTCAATTGCATTATTAATTATATTTCCCTGTTCATATTGTGCTGTTTCAATATAATTTGAAGATCTGATTAAAATATCTATATTAATATTTTCCCTCGCCATTATTTTTCTGATAAGAGAGCATAAGTTTTCCCTTGTGATCCAATCAGGTTCTTCTTTAATAATCACTAAAACATCATAATCGCTATCATTATCAAAATCCTGCCTTGCCCTCGAGCCGAACAGTATCACCTTTTCAAGAGTATAACCGTTTAAGTTATCCTGTATTATTTTTTTGATCTTTTCTTTCATATTTCAAAAATAATCATTTCTTTCTGTTAATTCTATATGATAAACAATGTAAAATACACTATTTCACTATCCCACTATTTCACTATTTACTGATTCTTCAGCTTAATCCAATCTGTAATCTCATCCAAAAATCCCGGCACAAATTCCTTTGGCAATTGCGGATATTCATTCGGACTCCCCGTGCCTGCTTCCTGAAACAAATGATTTGCATCATGGAATACCTTCACAACATATTGCGTGTTACCTGCCTTTATCAGCGCATCTTCCATGGGTTTTCTGTTCTGACCGACCGGTACCTGTAGGTCTTTACCGCCAAATAACATAAGCACTGGACATGTAACTTTTTCCAATGCATATGAGGGATCATAACTCAGGAAATATCTCATCCATTTACTGCTGAATTGTTTTATTGCGCCATCTACGGTTTGTTTTATGTATTCATCTTTGTTCTTTATTGCAGCTTTTTCTTCCGTTGTCATTTTATCAAAGCTATCCTTTACGTTTTTCTCAAGCTGATCTTTGAGATCTTTTATATTGCCATCTTTAACAAGTGTTTCATATATCAAATTAAGCATTACTATATAACCTGAAATTTCGTCATCGGTTGCATTATCAACTTTCATAATAAGTTTTGATTGCTCTTTAATAATATCAATTCCTTTAACACCTGTACCTGCCATTAATATCATAAATGCTATGTTCCCTGTTTTCGCCTGAACCATCGGGGCTACTATGCCTCCTTCGCTATGACCAAGTAACCCTATTGCCATTGGCTGAATGTATTCCTTTGTCTTTAAAAATTCTACTGCTGCAATAACATCGCCTGCAAAATCATCAGTTGTTGATTCATTCACGCTCTTGCCTTTGGAACCACCTACACTTCTATCATCATAACGCAGAACAGCAATTCCGTTTTTTGTTAAATGATCTGCTATTATACCAAAAATCTTAAATCCGAATATTTCCTCATCCCTGTTCTGCGCTCCGCTGCCTGTAATCATAACAACGGCGGGGAATTTCTTTCCCTCATCCTTTGGATATGTTATTGTTCCTGCAAATGTATTGCCATCATTATAAAATATGATCTCTTCTGAATTATACGGCAGGGTTGATGGATCAATAACCGTCTTTTCAATTTTTAATTCACCCCTAATAAGATTGAACCTGCCTGTTATTCCTGATTGTGTAAAAGTCCCGCCTATGGAATCCAAATAATATAATCCATCAAATATTGCTGTACCATTGGTTGCCTTAAGCTCAAAATATATCTTTGGATTTTTAAATGAAACCTTCTCAAGTTCAAGTCCCATTGCGTTTTGTTCGGGAATATCCATTGTAGCATGAACTTCTTTGCCTGTAGTTGTGAACTTAACGCCTATACCAAGCTTGGTGCCCATTATATCTATTGCGCCATTCCATGATGTATCAATTTCTGATTGAGAATTTGTAAAGGAAGATAGAATAAATATCAAAGCTGCCAGAATAATTTTTACTGATTTCATATATACTTTCCTTCCGGTTTGTTTATACAAAAATACGAAACATATTCATTCCCTGCTATTTAATAAATGTGGAATATACCGGAAAATAAAATAAAATTTTAGTTTTCCTCCTTTTTTAAGGAGAAATGGTTTCATACTTTTTTGCTTCTTCGCGCTTGCCCGCCTGAAGCGTGGGTTTTGCGTGCAATTTAAAAAGAATATATACAATAAAGGTTTGTTTATTCCAGCAAAACTCTCAAAAATTCTTTCTGTTAAATACTCTTAATGCCAGCAGAGTTGGCATTACTGCCCATATCATCAAAAATCCCATGGAGTACACCATTCCAAAAGCTGACCCGAAGAAATGCTGAAGTGTTGCACCTGTATATCCCATTAACGCACTTACATCAAGTTTCAATAATATTAGTATCCTTGCAAGATCAACGGGGTTTAATGCAGCAACTATAATCGTTGCTTTTTCAAGCGGGTATGAACTGAAAATAAAATATAGCACAAGCACTATAGCATCAAATATTACTGACATATAAAACCATATCACAAGCGATAAACCAATCCCCTTTGACTTATCTTTATTTAACACAGATGCAAGAAATGCCAGAGAAGTGAATATGAATGTCAAAAATACTCCGCTTAATATCAAAAAAAACGATCCCGCTGCCCCGCCATACATCAAAAGCGGGATACCTATACCAATTGTAAACCCTAGCGATAGAGCAAGTGATAAACCGGCATATTCAGCCCAGAAAATATTTTTCCTCTTAATCGGCATAGCAAGCAGCATTTCCATAAATTCTTTTGAATTGTAAAAATGTATAGTGCCAAAAATTATGCTAACCAGCGGAACAACAAGAAGTACAATGTTTAATAAACTTATTACTGCCTTCGAAACATCTTTACCTGTATAAATTATTCCAAATGAAATCAAAAATAGTAAAAGAGTGTAAACAATTATCATCTTGCTTCTAAGTACATCATACAAAACATATTTTAAAATCTTAAGTGTCGTCATAATTTTTCTGAACCTAAGTTTTCTTCTATTAACGATGCTATTGCTTTGTTAAGATTATCTTTCCCTGAGAGCTTATAAAGCTCTTCTTTTGTATTATCAAAATATATCCTGCCTTCAAGCATATAAATTATCCTGTCTGACAATGATTCCACTTCGCTTACTATATGTGAGGTAATTATCACAAGCTTACCTTTTTCTTTTTCAGCAATAATCTTATTCTTAACTATTTCGCTTGAAACCGGGTCAAGCCCAGCAGTTGGTTCATCAAGTATTATTATGTCTCCACCAAACAAAAAAGCTGCTGCGCTGCTTACTCTCTGTTTCATCCCGCCCGATAGCGAACCTATCTGCTTATCATTCATTTCTTCAACCTTCAACAACTTAATCAGATCTTCATCGTATGTACAATGATTCCCCCTTATATCCTTTATCATTGACATAACTTCTTTTACTTTAAGGTTTTCGGGGAAGCATGAATATTGCGGCATAAAACCAATGTGTTTCCTGTACTCCGAGTTCCCATTCACATGAAATTCATTTACATAAATATCCCCCGCATCCGGTTTGACAAGTCCAAGTATGCATTTAAGAAGTGTAGTTTTCCCCGAGCCGTTTGGTCCCATAATAGCAATTACATAACCTGCGTTAAACTCTAAGGATACATCCTTTAAAGCCTCATTCTTATCAAACTTCTTTTTTAAATTTTTTATCTTTATCATCTTGTTTTTAATCTCTAAAAAAACACTATTTCTCTATCTTCCTATTTCACCATTTCAATTCTATTCATCCTCGGTGTTTCATCAATCAAAGATTCCGGTGTAAACACCGGCACAACACGCTCTGCCATATCAAGCAATTCAGCAACAAAGCTCCTGATCAGAAATACCGCTTCAGGTGTTTCTTCTACTATTCTGCTGAAAAGACTTACCGGGCGAAAAGGCACATCGCCTGTCCCGTCTTTATCAAGGTCATACCCTTTATATTTATCCCAGTAGTTACCTGTGAATAGATTTTCATTCCTTGAGCTGTTTGTGGTTATATCAAATGTATTTGCCGTAAAGTTATTTGCTCTGATAGTATCATCTGTACAATTGCCAAGTATTTTACATGCATAGCCATTGGCTGTAAAATCGTTGTTATCTATTGAAATTCTTGATACGCCTTCGGAATATAGCCCTACTGTATTGCCCATAAATAAATTACCCGTTATCTTGCTATCGGTAATATCCTTTAACAGCAAACCGTATGAATTTGACCCGCGGTTGAATTCAAACCGGTTATTTATCATCTTAACATTCTTTGTGTACATCACGGCAACTCCAGCACCATTATTTGCAAATACATTGTTCTCGTAATCAACATCATTTGAAAACATAAAGTGCAATCCATATCTAACATTTTTAAAACTTGAGTTATTTATTACTTTGCTGAAAGTTGCAAATTCAAAATAAATACCATCCCTGTGCCCTGTTATGGTATTGTTTTTAACTAATATATTATTGCATTTCCATAAATGAATTCCATTGCCTGATGAACTTTCGGTTACTGCATTGCTTGTTGCTTCATTATACAATATGCTGCAGTGGGTTGAGTTTGCCAGGTATATCCCGAAATAATTATTGATTAGCCTGTTAGCCTGAATAGTGCAGTATGATGAATTTTCCACACGAATTGCGGCATAATCCTTCATCCCGCTATAACCGGAATTATTTATATAAAACCCTTTTACAGTAACAGAGTCTGAACGGATAAAAATTATCTCTCCTTTTGAATATCCATCAATTGTCGGGTATCCTTCCCCAATTAGTTCTATGGGTTTATCTATAAGAATTTCTGATTCTTTATAATAACCTTCCTTCACAATTATCCTGTCATGCTTCCGAGAGCTTTCTACCGCTTGCTTAATGCTTTCCCCTGACTTAACTATAATATCTCTTCCGAATATATTCAATTGAATTATTGTAAGGATTAACAATATGTACTTTATTTTTTTCACTTTTCTATATATTTAAACTCAAACTTCTTGAAAAACCTGAAACTTGAAACTTGCAACCAAGCCTCACTTTACTTTGAACTTAACTAACAAATCACCCCATGTTTTCAAATCACCGCCATATTGCTTATGATTTGCTTCTGCATCAGTTTTTTTGCTATATGCGGATAGATTCGCGCCCATTGGTGATGGAAGTTTTTCGCTGATAAGATATGTAGCATTTAACGCATCGGTAAGCTGTTTTGGATTTGCTGAATCTATTACATAAAATCCAGCAACATCATCATAATTTACATTTCCAAGACTTAATGAGTTAAACATACATTCAGCGGCGTCATACTTGAATATCTTACCCTTTTTTGTAACTATCTCCGCCCCAAATCTATGTTCAGAAATAATCATCTTGCATAGAGCGCACTGGTCTATTCCAAATTTTATTTCATCAGGTTTGGTACTGCATGCTGATACTATCAACAATAACAGGAAAAATATATTAAGCCATCTGGTTTTCATTTGTTTGCTCCCTGACTGATTCTCTTTTACTGCCTATTTTATTATAACTTAATTTACTTAATTTTCTTTTGTTGAATTTTGATTCGTAAAACAAAGCAAGAACACCAAGCAGTCCTGTGCAAATAATTATATATCCGCCTATATCAGGATATGAGCTTGCAACAAAATTCAATAATTGTTTACTGCCTATTAGCGGCGGCTGGTAGCTCATACCAGGAACTTTTATTGCTGCTGTCGGGTCTAAGTTATGCCCATAATCATATTCCCACATATAAAAATCCACTCCGCCGGCTGTACCGGCAATCAGAAATATTATTACCCATACAGCAAGCAGCTTTTTCTTACCTGCAATTCCGGTAATTACACCTGCTGCAATTAAAAAGCCAAGTACATATGGCATAATTGATAGCTCTTTAATTGAATCAGGTTCTATCTTTTTCATTCCAATATAATGATTAAGTCCATTTATAGTATTAAGATCGCCTGTAATTTTATTTAGCCATATCTTCATTCCAAGCCCTTCCGGATATTGAGGTGCTTCCAGATCAATCATCCATATCGGGGTAAAAAATGCTGTTATCATTGCAATGGATGAAGCTATTATTAATATTCTAGTTATCTTTTTCATTTTCTTTTTTTCTGTCATCCCCGCTTGCCATGTTTTCCTGTCCGCCACGGCGGATTAGTTAGGACGGAAGCGGGGGACCAGAAATAATTCATTCTAATTCTTTTTTATTATGCTTAACAATAATGCTTAATACTAATCTCACTCCCCGCCCCTCTCCTAATTGGATAGGGGTTAGGGGGGGAGGTAAAAATTCTATTCTTTACTTTGTACCCAATGAAAACTTAATTACTCCGCTGGAATTTGCAGGCTGAACTCTTATATATCCCTGCATTTCCTGATGAAGCGCACTACAGAAATCAGTGCAATAGAACGGATAAACCGTAGCAACTTTTGGTTCCCAGGTTATCGTCTGTGTTTCGCCCGGCATTATCAGCATCTCTGAATTAGTAT
Source organism: uncultured Ignavibacteria bacterium (assembly GCA_947084945.1). GTDB lineage: Bacteria > Bacteroidota > Ignavibacteria > Tepidaquicellales > OLB5 > OLB5. The sequence goes on from CAMTUP010000015.1 coordinate 147,908, forward strand.
TTCCTTTTACTGCAAATCCATGCGGTACATCCCAATCCTGCTCCATGTTTGTAATATGAAAAAATACTTTATCGCCTACTTTTACTCCTTCAATATTATCTGGTGTAAAATGCGAACGTATCATTCCCATATACACATGCACTTCGTTTCCTTTTCTTTCAACTCTTGCATCGTTAACAGATTTTATTGCAGAAGGATGCTTGTTATCATCTAATTTAAAAATCTTGACTGAATTTTTTTGAATCAGTTCAGCCGGACATCCCTGTGCGTAATGCGGCTCGCCTACTGTGGGGAAATCCAGAAGCAGCTTCATCTTTTCCCCTGATATATCATATAGCTGAGCAGATTGTGTTAGCTCGGGGCCGGTTGGTAAAAATCTATCCTTGGTAATTTTATTCATAAGCACAAGATATTTTCCATATGGTTTTTTGCTGTTCCCTCCGGGAATCATAAGATGCCCAACGGAATAAAATGAAGAAGCCCTATCAACTACTTCAAGTTTTTTTATATCCCATTTTACAACTTCGCTGCTTACAAACATTGAAGTATATGCAAATCCTTTATCATCAAATTCTGTATGTAACGGACCAAGTCCAGGTTTCTGTAATTCGCCATATAATGCAGCTTCATATTTAATTACAGGAATTCCGGTAACATCTCCATCAAATTCCTTGTTCTCTATTGCTTTAATCATTTTCGAAAATGAAAACACAGGAATAACGCTTGCAAGTTTTCCGCCGGCTATTATATATTCACCGCTTGGGTCAACATCTGCTCCGTGTGGTGACTTTGGACAAGGAATAAAATACACCATCCCCGGACAGTCTTTCGGATCAAGCATCTTAACTGTTTTAAGTATTTCGCTTTTTGCTGTATGTGTAGCTTCATCATAAACATTATGATAAAATTCGCTTGGTGTATCTTTTGCCTTGCCCCCGGCTAAATATTCTTCCGCTTTCTTCCAGTTAATTGCCATAATAAAATCTTTATCTTTCTGGCTGGCGTTAACTTCAAGCAATGTATAAGCCTCTTCTGTGTTATAGCATGAAAAAAAGAACCAGCCATGTGATGGACCTTTTCCTGATTGGCTTAAATCATAATTAAATGGCGGTGTCATTATCTGGAATTCAACATTCATGTTTCCGCTCTGTTGATTGATTTTTATAAAGCTGATAGTTCCGTTAAACTTTTCTTTGTATGAATCAATGGGTACGTCAAGCTCTTTTATGGGAATACTGAATCTTGTGCCGCATACAACATATTCTGAATTTTCTGTTGTAAACGGTGATGAATGATTTCCTGCGCTGTTTGGTATTTCAAGTATTTCATATGTGCGGAATGTTTTAAGGTCTATTCTGGCAAGCCTTGGAGTATTGTTCCCATTCAAGAATATCCATCTGCCATCTGGTACACCACCTGTCATTGATAATTGTGAATGGTGAGAGTCATCCCAGGGAATAAAACCATGTGATGTCATTAACATCGGTTTTGTTTCTTCGGTAAAACCCCATCCTTTTTCTGCATCAACTGAAAACACAGGTATAACCCTGAATAATCTGCCAGATGGCAAACCATATACTGCAAGCTGACCGCTGAATCCACCTGAAATAAATGAATAAAACTCGTCATGCTTCCCTGGTGGCACATAAACCTTATTTGCAGCGTCTTCGCTCATGTTTAGCGTTGTAGAGCCGTCTTTCTTTCCGCAACCTGTAACAAAAATCAGTGATACTGTTAATGCAATTATCATAACTGCTTTTATGGATGGCAAAATGGATGATGATGATATTTGAAACATTACTTTTTTTAAGAAATTCTTGATTTGGAATTTCATTGTAGTTTTCTCCTTATGAGTGTTTCATGTTAATTGTTTTGAAATTATATTTTTTTTACTTTGTTATTTCTATTTATTGTGCTGATATTATTCCTTCATCAACTGCCCGGAAATATTCCAGCATTGCCCTTGCATCATCGTATGATACATCCTGGAATGTCATCTGTATAAGATACTGTGCAAAAAGTTCCTGTGATATTTTATCTTTTTGTGTCATTTCAACCGGGTTCAGTATCATATTCATTATCCATTCGGGTCTTCTTCTTTTTGTTACATCTTTTAATGGGGGACCTACTAACCGTGAATTGAACTTATGGCAGGCAACACATTTAATGTTGTATATCGTTTCACCCTTTGTGTAAAGATTATTATCAACAGGGGTTAATTTCATTTCTTCTTTTACCGGTCCAATTCCAAATTCTTCATTTTTGCAACCATTCAATACAAATACTGCTATCATTAGGGTAAAACCTATCACAGCTATATACTTCATTTTTAATATTAACCTTTTCATTTTGTTATTTAACCTTTCTTTATGAATAATATTTTTATTATAATACTGAATATGTCTTTTTTAATCTTTCTTCTAATTCTTTTGCTTTCGGGTAAAGTATATTGTTTTCAAGATGTATATGAACATGTAGGTCTTCTTCAAATTCCTTTAGTTCGTTATAAAGTACACTGAAAGTAGCGCATGCATCTTTTGGAGGCTGATACCCGTTTGAAAGTGAATTAATCGATTTAATCAATTTTCCTGCATTGTCATGTTCTAATTCCATTACTTTAATAGGATTCTCAACAGTACCAAAAGGTGGTATAGGCAGTTCAAGTGTATTCTTTAGAGCAAAATTCATTTTTTTTATATAAGGAAAAAGCATTTTTTCTTCTTTTACCAGGTGGTCTAATAGCTCGTTCTTAAGTTCAGTAAATATTGACTCAATGCCAGCGAGCTCTGGGTGTTTTTCTCCATGAGCGCTTAACACTTTATGTAAATGATGCTCAATTGTTGTAATAGCACTAACAACATAAGTGTGATGGTTGTTTACTATATACTCAGCTAAAAAATCAACATCCCAGGAATTAAACCTGGTTAATGTTGCATTGCTCTGGTTAACTTTTTCAAGATCTTCAAGCACTATAGCTGAATCCAAGCCTTTATCTCTGCAAGCATCTTCTATTGATTTTTTCCCGCCGCAGCAAAAATCTAATCCATAGTTTTCAAATATTTTTGCTGTATGAAAATTACCAACAACTACTTCTCCAATTGTATTTTCTTTTTGTATCAGCATTTTAAAACTCCTTTTTTCTTTAGGTTTGAATTTTCTTACTGATACAAATTTACCTAAGAAATATGGCGAACCCTTTGACTTAAGTCAAAACCAAATAATTTACTCTAATTTATTGTTATTATATTATATAAGAAAGGGTTTCTCATAATTAATTCACCTCTTTAGCAAGGTGCTGTTCTTGACTGATGTTGCTTTTTTGCTAATGGGTGAGTTCGAACTCACCTTCCCTCCCCTTATGGTATCTTATGACAAACTCCTCCATAATTTTAAGAGTATGGGGGCAAGTATAAACTTTAGACTTCAAAAGTCTTATCCTTTAACTTGTATCGCAATCAACCAGAAATTATTTTAGTAGAGGGATAATTCTTACAGATTTTGAAGTAAAAAAATCCCCCCTTTTTTTTGAAGGGACAAGATTCATCTTAAATATTTTTAATATTGAAATTTAATCGTTTAGTTATAAATACCCGTATACTTCAAAGGGGGTTTGTTTTCACTTCATATTAGTGTGGTGTATCAAACCGCCGAATCCTTTAATCTCTCAATATCCTCTATCTTAATATTTTTTCCTTCAACATTTATCATCCCCTCATCCTGCAGCTTTTTAAGCGTTCTGGATAGTGTCTCGGGTATTGTACCAAGGTATGCCGCTAGGTCATTCTTACTTACATTAAGTGTTATAGCCGGTAATCCGTTTAGCTTTTGTGGATCTTTTTTGTTTGCTGTTAATATAAAACTCGCAACTCTTTTGGTAACATTCTTAAGGGTAATCTCTTCTATGTGATGATTTAAATGTTTTAGTCTCTTTGCAAACCCCGAAATCATCTTAATACATATCTTTATATTGTTCTCAAGCAATTTCCTGAACTTCCGTGCCGGTACCAGGATGACCTTTGTATCATCTTCTAATGCCATTGCATTTGCTGGGTAACGGAAGCTATCTTCAAACTCCTCGCCAAAATTTTCAAAAAGCGGAACCTCTGCAAATGTATTGAATGATGAAATGAGATGAAGTATGTGCTCTCTGCCGTCTTTTGATATTTTGTATATCTTTACAAGTCCGGTTATGGTTATATAAAAACCAAGATACGGTTCTGTATCAAAAAAAATAATATCACCTTTTTTGAACGTTTTTGGACGAACAATTTTAGTAAGTTCATCAAGCTCTTCATCGCTTAGTCCTGTAAAAATATAAACCTTTTTTAAGTCATCGCTTATCATGATTACAAAGTTACAAAATTAAATATTTGCAAAAAATCTAACTAAAAATAGTAGTATATTATGGCTAACAATAGGATTTAGAAAAATGTTGATTAATTGATAAATTATGTAGAAATTTCAGGTATTACGATGGAAGAACTCAAAAAAAATATATTAAAAACCCTGCTATATTATGATATTTTTTCTCATCCTTTAAAAACCGAGGAGATATACTCATTTCTTCCCCGCAATTCAATCACCAAACAGGATATCGCAAAGTTTTTAAAGGATACTGCTTCAAACGAAACTCTCCCTTTTGCCGAAAAAGAAGGTTATTATTATATTAAGCCTGCTGTTGAAAATGTATTAAGCAGAATCAAAAAAGAAAACTACTCTCAAAAAATGTGGAAACGTGCCTGGCTTATTACACATATTATTAAACGATTCCCATTTGTAAGGGCAGTGTTTATAACTGGCAGCCTTTCAAAAAACTCAAGTGATACAACTAGCGATCTTGATTTTATGCTTATTACTGCTAATAACAGACTTTGGATTTCAAGAACCATGTTAATGCTCTTTAAAAAAATATTTTTCCTCAACAGTTATAAATTCTTCTGCATCAACTATTATGTAACCGAAGATAACTTAAATATTACAGAAAGAAACATTTTCACTGCAACAGAAATAGTTACAATAAAAGCTACATATAATTCCGTACTGATGAGAAAGTTCATACATGAAAATAAATGGGTAAAAGATTTTTTCCCTAATTATGATCTGTGTGACCCATTGCTGCATACAAGCGGGTGTAAGGTAAATAACCGAAGCAGTTTTATTCAAAAAGTTTTTGAATTTTTTATTCCGTCTAAACTGGCATTAAAGCTTGATAAAAAATTTATGGCAATAACACGCAATCATTGGAAAAATAAATATCCACATATCAATAAAGATGAACGCAACCTTATGTTCAAATCCACAGAGGGTGTTTCTAAATCCCATCCCGGTAACATGCAGAAAAAGATACTGAGGCTTTACAATAAAAAACTGCAGGATTTTAATTTGTTATAATAATTTACTTTATTTTCTCTGTACTTCATGAATTATAAACTTTCTAACTTTCTGCGCTTTTTGCAGTCCCGCGCTTTCCTGACCGCCACGGCGGATTAGTTGCTTAGCGGGATTAAATTTCTAACTTTTAAAACTCATTGGCTGATATCCTCTTTGCAAATACATATTTCCTAAAGCACGATCCAAAGGAATTACGTAATATGAATCTATATGCGCCGTTGGGTACACTTTATGCCGCTGCATACGTAATGCAAAAAGGATACACTGCCGCTCTGTTTGATACTATGCTTGCTGATTCCGAAGAAGACCTTGCCGGTGAACTTGCCAGACACAAACCCAAATACATGGTGATGTATGATGATACCTTCAATTATCTCACAAAAATGTGTTTAACCAGAATGCGTGAAGCCGCATTCCGTATGAGCGAAATTGCAAAAGATTTTGGTTGTACTGTAATTATTTCGGGGTCTGATTCAGTTGATCACTTGGAAAAATATTTCACGCATAAAGTCGATTATGCCATCTGTGGCGAAGGCGAACAGACTCTCGGCGAATTATTAGATTTCCTATTTGCGAAGAGCGAAGCGACAAGACTATCCCTTGAGGATACACCCTTTGCGAGGAACGAAGTAACGCGGCAATCACTTAATACAAAGCTATCTCTACATAATATTAACGGACTCGCATACTTAGATAACGGAAAAATTACACGTACCGCTCCTCGAAAAGTATTAAAAGAACTCGATACCCTTCCATATCCCGCATGGGAGCTTGTTGATCTTGTAAGGTATCGTGAGCTTTGGATTAAACATCACGGGTATTTTTCTGTAAACCTTGTTACAACCCGCGGCTGTCCGTTCCATTGTAACTGGTGCGCCAAACCGGTGTATGGACAAGTCTATAATTCACACTCACCCGAATACATTGCTGGTCAGGTAAAATTACTTAAAGAAAAATATTTTGCTGATCATATCTGGTTCTGTGATGATATTTTCGGTTTAAAACCGGGGTGGACCTCTCGATATAATGAAATAGTGAACGGTGAAATAGTGGGTGAAAAAATGGTGAAACTGCCGTTTAAGTGTTTATCAAGGGCTGATCTGTTGTTAAAAGAAAATAATATTTCACATTTAGCTAATGCAGGATGTGAGTCAATTTGGATTGGCGCTGAATCAGGCTCGCAGAAAATACTTGATGCTATGGATAAGGGCACAACCATTAAAGAAATTTATGAAGCAACACGTTTGCTGAAAAAACACAGAATCAAAACCTGTTTCTTCCTTCAGTTTGGTTATACTGGTGAAACTATGACGGAAATTAACCAAACCATCAAAATGGTAAATGACCTTATGCCTGATGATATTGGTGTTTCGGTTTCATATCCCCTGCCTGGTACAAAATTCTATGAACAGGTATCATCACAAATGAACAAAAAGCATAACTGGAAGCTATCCGATGATTTTGAAATGATGTTTGACGGCACTTACTCAACCGAATTCTACCGAGTACTTCATAAACGAGTCCACAAAGAATACCGCACACGACAAATACTCCATGAACCGTTAAAGAGATTCACATCTCTATGGAAACTTCCCGCCTACGCCGCCGGATGGCTAAGCAGTTCCAGAAAGCTTAAGTCTTTATCATGATAAGTAAACCCTGAAAGGGCGATGATACACTAACGATGGGTGAAGCACATCGGAATTTGATAATCCATATTTTTTATGATTATCTCTGAAGTTTTTAAATAACCGGTCTATTTTTCGAGGCAATTCGTGCTCAGGAATATTGATATAACTAACTTGCATTCAATGGATTATATTGCATAATTAAGAACAAATGAAGAATAAACTAAATGTTTTCTGGTTTCGCCGCGATTTAAGACTTGATGATAACACGGGTCTATACCACGCTTTAATAGCAGGTAAACCGGTTTTACCAATTTTTATTTTTGATATTGAAATACTTGATAAGCTTGAAAACAAATACGATAATCGTGTAGATTTTATTCATAAAGCATTATCAGAAATTGATTTTGCATTAAAGCTAAATGGAAGTTCATTATTAACTATAAACGGTAAACCGATTGAGATTTGGAAAAAACTCTTAAGAGAATATGATATTGAAGAGGTTTTTACAAATCACGATTACGAGCCTTACGCAACAAAAAGAGATGAAGAAGTAAATGAACTCCTGAAAGAAAATGGAATAAAGTTTAATACTTACAAAGATCAGGTAATTTTTGAAAAAGGTGAGGTCATGAAATCTGATGGTAAACCTTATACAATTTATACTCCTTACAGCAAGGTATGGCGTGCCAAGCTGAATGAAATAGATATTAAAGAGCACTCTATAAAAGAGTATTTCAATTACTTCCATAAATTCAACTGCCATATACTATCTCTTGAAGAAATTGGCTTTAATAAGAGTGATATTAATTTCCCTTCAAAAGAAATTAGAAATGATATTGTTAAGAATTACGAAAAAACTCGTGATATCCCTTCAATTGATGGCACTTCACGTCTGAGTGTTCATTTGCGTTTTGGTACAGTTAGTCCACGGGCGCTGGTTAAAGAAGCTATTAAGTTAAATGATGTTTGGCTGAAAGAACTAATTTGGCGAGAATTTTTTATGATGATTTTACATCACTTCCCGCATTCAGCCACAGCTTCGTTCAAACCGGAATATGACAGAATTAACTGGAGAAATAATGAAAGTGAATTTAATGCCTGGTGTAAAGGTGAAACAGGTTATCCAATAGTTGATGCGGGAATGCGTGAGTTGAATGCAACGGGCTTTATGCCGGGCAGGGTTAGAATGATAGCAGCAAGCTTACTTACCAAAGACCTGTTAATTGACTGGCGCTGGGGTGAGAGATACTTTGCAGAAAAACTTCTGGATTACGAGCAATCATCCAATGTTGGTAACTGGCAATGGGCTGCAGGAACAGGCTGCGATGCAGCTCCGTATTTCAGAATATTTAATCCGTCCACTCAGCAATTAAAATTTGATCCTGATTTAAAGTATTGTAAAAAATGGGTTCCTGAATACGGCACATTAGCTTACCCAGAGCCAATTGTTGTTCATAAAATAGCCAGAGAAAGAACACTAAAAGCGTATAAAGAAGCTCTTGGGAAGTAGCACATATTTTAGCGGAAATTAGGTATTTATTTTTATAAAAAATATTGATTAATTGTAAGAGTATTTATGATATTTTAAAAAAATTTTAATACTTTATTAATGGATGCTAAATTTTTCATAGTATTGATTCCTGTTTTAATTGTTCCCTGGATAGTATTGTATTTCCTTATGTCCAACACAAATAAAAAAGTAATTTCAAATTACAAGAAACTATCTGAAAAGTATCAATTTGAATGCGACTATACAAAAAAAGTTGGAATGAAAACTCATCCTGCTGCACATGGTATTTACCGCAACAGACAGGTTAAAATAGAAAGTGCTGTGAGAGATTCAATAGATGGGCAGAAAGTCATTCCGCACACTGTATTAACTGTTGAATGCGCTAATTCTGATAGATTCACATTTACTGTTATTAAAAGGAACAAAAAGAATTCATTGAATTACAATGCCGGTACTGTCATGCTTGATGATAACGAATTTGATGATAAATTTATCCTACAAACAAACTATCCCGATAAGCTGAAAAAAATGTTTGATTTCAATACAAAGTTTAAACTTGACCAGGTGAATGTACTTGGATTTACCGGATTGATACAGCTAAACGGAAATACACTACAATATATAGAGCGTAACTTGCTGCAAAATGATGTTTCACTTATGAGATTAGAACTTGTTATGCATGAGTTATGTGATATAGCAGAAGTTATGAGATACAATTAAAAGAATTGTTATAATAAAAAAACTCCTCGAGTCAATTTACCAAAGGAGTCATTTTGGTGTAAAACAAAAATAAAAGGATGCCATGTAATCTATTCTAGCCTGCTTGTATCCACCCTATTAAAAAAATAATATCATATGTATCAAAATCATTATAATTCAAAGGCTATTTTACAAGAATCATTTTCTTTATACTGGTGAAAAATTGATCATTATTTTCTAAACTCATAACATTGATTCGGTAAAAATATACCCCAGATGAAAAGCCTGTGCCATCCCAATCAACTTCATAAGTTCCGGGCTTAAGCAGTTCATTAACCAATATTTCAACTTCGCGACCAAGTATATCATACACAGACAGGAATGTCTGTGCTACTGATTTACCACTTATCTCAAATCTTATTTTTGTAACAGGGTTAAATGGATTTGGATAATTTTGATTAAGAGCAAATTTCTCGGGGATGTTTATATTAATATTGACAATACCTGTAAATGGACCAAAAGTACCATCAAAATTAATGTTTTGCGCATAAACTCCGCCGTTATCAAGTCTCTTATCCTGCCAGCTAAGTATGCTCATACCGCTGGAATTAATTACAGAATTCAACCTTATTTTTGAGCTTGAAATACTGCTTGCTGTAATTATATTACCACTCCATAAAAATGCCCCGCTTTTTCCTACCTTTGAAGCTTTTATTATGTTTGTATTACCTGGTGCTGACTGACTAAAGCTAAAAATTGCTGTTGTATCTCGAGTCATAACTGTATAAGCAACCGGCTGGTCTGTTCCTAAAACTTGAATTGCTAATCCGTCTGTTGTCCAGAGTGGTGAGCCTGTTGGAGAAAATCTTTGCGCATAAAATCCCCATTGTGTCTGTCCTGCATTAGATTCCTGCCAAGCCACATATGTTTCACCGGTTGCAGGCATATATCCCGCAATAGGTGTAAAATGATTATTTGCAGTATTACCTGAAACCGCTGAACCGTTCACCGAAAACAGGATTGCACCCGCAGAGTTTTTTCTCTGTACAAATCCTGTTGTTCGGTTAATTGCATTTCTGTCATCATGCCAAACATAAATTGCTCCGTTATTTTCATCTGAAAATAACCTTGGTGTATAAAATCCTGATACCCTGCCTAATGAATATACTGTATCCTGTGTTCCGTTCCAAACCCTTGTGCCCGCTGCTGAAACTTTCTGGCTGTATATCCTGTAATTTGCAGGATTGACAAATGAACCTGTATATCCTGAATACATTACAATTACACTTCCGTTATCAGAAGGTACAATTGAAGGCCAGTCATAATTTTCTGTAGTTCCGCTTGTCCATAATATTGGTGATATCCCCCATTGCTTAACACCTGCTGAATTCAGTTTTTGCAATGCAAGTTTTTGCGGTCCCGAACCAAATCTCCAGAAGAAAACATAATTGCCATCTGATGTTTGCACAACTTTTGGGTTTGGCTGAAATGAATTAACGGAATCAGAAAGGGTTACACCATTTGCTCCCCATAACATAGCGCCAGCCGGACTTATCATATATGCAAACGGATTTATGGTCCCGCCGCTTCTTATATCTGTAAAAGTTACTATTGCATTATTATTGTTATCAGCAATCATATCCCAATCAACCAATGAAGAATTTTGAAGATTATTGCTGACTAATATAGCTGCAGGCAAAAACATCTTAACTCCATATATATCCAGCCGTTGAATATATACCGCGTAACTTCCGTTTCGGCTATCAAACCAGGAATAATAAGTTGAACCATCCGGGCTAAGTGCAAGCTTAGTTACAGATTGCTCACCGGTTGTATCACACACAAGCGTATTCACTGCTGTGTTTGAATTCCATTGAGAAAATACCGGAACACAAAAAAATATTAAAAAGGCTAACTGATAAAATAATTTAATCTTCATTTTTTAAATTTTATATTAAGGTAAGATTGGTAAAAATACTTTTATACATAAATTTAATCAAATAGAAATAACAAGTAATTTACCCACCTAATTTTATTAAAATATAATAATTTTTAGTAAAATAATACATAATAATATGCCTGAATTTACACAAAAGAGTAGCCTGTTGATATCCGCGAAGATGAAATAAACTTTACTTCGGGAATTTTAAGCCTGTATGAAATAAAATTCACCGAAGCCCTCAGCTTTCTTGGCAGAGTCAAAAGGAAAAGATACCTTCAGTATCTTGATACAAGCGTATATAAGCTTATTAAATTTTATGAAACCAAAGATATAAAAAAATATTATAAGGAATTGCTTGATAAAACAACAATAAGACATTAAATTCTACATATAATTTTACCCTTAATATTAGTAAATTTGTACAGTTACTTCTAAATTATTTACATAAAATTATAACACGTTGAAGAAAGGATTTATAAATGTCTGAAAGTACAGCAATTACGGTTGCGTATGGTGATGGTATTGGTCCAGAGATTATGCAGGCAACTCTTGATATTATTAAAGCTGCAGGAGCAAATATCGATATTGAAGTTATAGAAATTGGCGAAAAGGTATATGCAAAAGGCAATTCTGCGGGCATTGAACCAAGCTCATGGGATTCATTAATGAGAACAAAAGTTTTTTTAAAAGCACCAATTACAACACCTCAGGGTGGAGGATTCAAAAGTCTTAATGTTACAACCCGGAAAACTTTAGGGCTTTATGCTAATATTAGACCATGCTTTTCATATTTTCCATTTGTTGAAACAAAACATCCGGTTATGGATATTGTTATTGTTAGGGAAAATGAAGAAGATACTTATGCCGGCATTGAATATAGGCATACCGATCAGGTTACCCAATGCTTAAAGTTAATTACTCAGCCCGGTTCTGAAAAAGTTATCAGGTATGCATTTGAATATGCAAGAGCGAACAACAGAAAAAAAGTATCCTGTTTTGTAAAAGATAATATAATGAAAATTACTGATGGTCTTTTCCATAAAGTATTTGATCAGGTAGGAGAAGAGTATCCCGATATTGAAAAAGAAAGCTGGATAGTAGATATAGGTGCAGCAAAACTTGCCACAGTTCCGGAGATGTTTGATGTTCTGGTTATGGAAAATCTTTACGGTGATATTCTTTCAGATGTAACTGCTCAAATGACTGGTTCAGTTGGTCTTGCCGGCTCGGCTAATATTGGCGATAAATGTGCTATGTTTGAAGCGATTCATGGCTCAGCCCCAAAAAGAGCGGGACAAAATTCTGCAAATCCTTCAGGCTTATTATTAGGTGCAGTAATGATGTTAGCCCATATAAATCAGGCTGCGATTGCACAAAAAGTACATAATGCATGGCTAAGAACAATTGAAGATGGAATTCATACATATGATATCTACAAAGAAGGAACAAGTAAACAAAAAGTAGGAACAAAGGAATTCTCGCATGCTGTTATAGCAAGGCTTGGTCAGAAACCCGAAACTCTGAAAGAAGTATCATATAATGAATTTAATATTAAAATGTTCGATCACTATGATTACAGAAAGATTAAAAAGGCTAAAAAAGAGACCATAGGGGTTGATATATATCTGCATTGGAATAAAGGTTCTGCAAATGAATTAGGTGATAATTTAAAAGGTCATGCAATTGAAAACTTGAAACTTGTAATGATATCTAATCGCGGTGTAAAAGTTTACCCTGCGGGACATTCAGAAACTTTCTGCGTTGATCATTGGAGATGCCGCTTCCAATCAGTTACTGAAGGCGCACCTGTTTCACATGATCAAATAATTGCTCAACTTAATGCTTTAAAAAATGCAGGATATGATTTCATTAAAATTGAAAATCTATGCACATTTGATGGTGTTCCAGGATTTACACTGGCACAGGGGCAGTAAATTTATAAATATTATGTTAAACGGCTTTTCAATTAATTATTGAAAAGCCGTTTTAGATAATTATGCGTATAATAATAAAAACCAAAGTTAAGCTGGATTTTGAGAAAGTTTTCCAAGCTTTTGATATTAACCTGTTTATGAAACTAATTCCGCCTTTTGTTAGTTTAAGTGTTATAAGGTTTGATGGATGCCAAAAAAATGATGAAATCCATATAGAAGTAAAAATACTTTGGATTAAACAAAAATGGATCTCATTAATAACAGAACAATATTCTAATGAAAAAGAGATATATTTTATAGATGAAGGAGTATTATTGCCAAAACCGCTCAAATACTGGAAACATAAGCATATTATAGAAAAATCTATTGATAGTAGCATTATTATTGATGATATTTGTTATAATACTAATAATATTTTGCTAGATTTTTTGTTGTTTCCGGCACTTCTTTTGCAGTTTTTTTTCAGAAAACCGGTTTATAAATCATATTTTAGTAAATAAGTCCTGATTTGTATGGTAATAACTTATAAAACAAACACTAAATTAGAAGCACATGAATTATCTGATCTTTTTAAAGCTTCCGGTATCAAACGGCCAGTTGATGATCTGAACAGAATCAAAAAAATGATTGATAATGCTAATCTGATTGTAACTGCTTGGGATGGTGATAAGCTTGTTGGTGTTGCAAGAGCTTTTAGCGATTTCAGTTATTGCTGTTATCTATCTGATCTTGCAGTTGATAAGGAATACCAGAACCAGGGCATAGGGCATGAGCTTGTTGACGAAATCCAAAAACTCATAAGCGAAGAATCAAATCTTGTCCTTATTTCTGCGCCTGAAGCAATGGAGTATTACCCTAAAATTGGATTTGAAAATTGCGGCAATGCATACATAATACACCGCAAAAAATAGTGTGTAAAATTTATAGTGAGTGTGTTAAATTTAGTATATGGATGAAAAAGATATTCAAAATTTAAGAAGACAGTTTTCAAAAAGTACACTTTCAATAAACAGTGTAAGCAAAGACCCTTTCAAACAATTCGAAAAATGGTTTCAGGAAGTTTTAAATTCAGGTTTTTTAGAACCCAATGCTATGACTTTGGCAACTTCTTCTAAATCAGGAAAACCATCTGCAAGAGTAGTCTTGCTGAAGGGAATACACGATAATTCCTTTGTATTTTTTACTAATTATAAAAGTAAAAAAGGCAAAGATATAGAAGAAAATCCTTTTGGCTCGCTGCTGTTTTACTGGGATAAACTTGAGCGTCAGGTAAGAATTGATGGAACAATAGAAAAAATATCCAAAGCCGAAAGTGAAGAGTATTTCAATACACGTCCTTATAAAAGCCGTATTGGCGCTTGGGCATCAAAACAAAGCACTGTAATAGCGCATCGTTCTGTAATTGTAAAAGAATTCCTGAAATATATGGTTAAGTTCAAAAACCACGTTCCTCTGCCCGATGTTTGGGGCGGTTACCGGCTTATACCAGATTCATTTGAATTCTGGCAGGGCAGACCCAACAGGCTGCATGATAGAATTAGATATAAGATATTAAAATCCGGCTGGAAAATTGAACGTTTAGCGCCATAGGAATGTATTAAATATTTCATTCCTCAAAAATTTAACATCAGTCAATCTTTATTATACCGTTTTCTTCAGTTTTTTTATTCCTGCTTTTTTGATGAAACAATTAAGAGGTTTTTGGCATTTAATTAATATAATAAGTCATTTATCATTAGAATTTGATACATTGTTTACTAATACATTTAATTATAATTTGCCTTAATTGAGAAGATTTTTAACAATAATACTAATTTTTTTATCATCTTCGGTCTTTGCACAGCAAAAACTGCTTATCCCTATGGATGTATCTTCACAAACAGACCATCTTAGGGCTTATGGCATTGCATACAGACATTTGCTTGGAGGTAAAGAGCTTGATTGGCTCTTAAACTACCGAGGCGGTGCGTTTATGTTTGATTACTCTTCTGAGCTAACTGCCCAATGCATTGCAAAAGGTGTAAGCTATGAACTGCTCTCAGGAACACAGGCAGCACAGTTATATGCCGAAGTTCAGGATGAACAAAATAATATGGATGTTGTAAGACTTGAAAAGGTGGCAAAGATAGCAGTTTACGTTCCGCCTAATACATTACCGTGGGATGATGCAGTACAATTGGCACTGGATTATGTAGAAATTCCCTATGATAAAATTTGGGATGAAGAAGTTCTGCAGGGTAAACTAAAAGATTATGACTGGATTCACCTTCACCATGAAGATTTTACGGGACAGTACGGAAAGTTCTTTGCTGCCTTCGGTTCTTCTGCGTGGTATTTAACGCAGAAGCAGACAAACGAAGATATGGCAAAAAAGATGGGATACTCAAAAGTATCTCATTTAAAACTTGCAGTTGTTAAGAAACTGAAAGAGTATGTTTCAGGTGGTGGATTTATGTTTACAATGTGTTCTGGAACTACAACACCTGATATAGCGCTCGCTTCACAATACACCGATATTTGTGATGTAATGTATGACGGCGACCCATATGACCAAAATGCAAATGAAAAGCTTGATTATTCTGAATGTATGATGTTTCAGAATTTCCAAATCCAGTTAAATCCTTATCTATATGAATATTCAGATATTGATATTACCGATTCTGAAATAATGATGGGGCAATACAATGATTATTTTACATTGTTTGATTTTTCTGCAAAGATAGATCCCGTGCCTACAATGCTTATTCAATGTCATACTGCTGCTATAAAAGGATTCCTTGGACAGGAGTCAGGCTTTAAAGAAGAAATGATTAAACCCAATATGACAATTCTCGCCAAGAACGATGGTACTAATTGGGTTAAATATGTTCATGGTAACTACGGAAGGGGTACATTTACCCTTTATGGTGGACATGACCCTGAAGATTATCAGCATGCGGTTGGAGACCCAAAGACAGATCTTTCACTCTATAAAAACTCACCCGGTTACAGACTTATTTTAAACAACGTACTCTTTCCCGCCGCCAAAAAGAAAAAATTAAAAACATAATATTTAAAAATGCTTTTGTAGTCGCAGCCTTTTTAACTGGTTTTTTTTGACTCGTAAGCCTGGTCTCTCAGGTTCCTGACTGGTTTTCCTGGTTCGTCCGTTGAGCTCAGTTTTGAGTTTATTCAGGCTGCGTTTTTTATGACTGCTGCACTGCAAGAATAGCCTTTACTCTTTATAGTTGAGATTGCGTAAAACTTCGCTCTCAATAATCCATAATTTATTTGTGAATGATGTGTTTCGCAATTTCATCAATCTTACTTTTCCACAAAAACTCTGAATCCCAAACTCAAGTTACAGAACTCTGAATCCCAAACTCCAGTTTGGGATTAAGAATTTAAAACTTAAAAAACTTCTGATTTCAGATTCCTAAAACTATTTTTCTTCTGTTTACTAAAAGTCTAAAAGTGTCTATAAATAAATTTAAGTTTAATAATGAATTCACATTATAATAGAGTAATAAAGGGTGTCCCAAAGACAAAACAGGACTCTGAATCCCAAACTCCAGTTTGGGATTCAGGTTTTTAAACTTAAAAAACTTCTGATTTCTAAAACTATTACTTTTGTTTATTCTTCTGCTTATTACACTTTTTCATCTTTTTCTTCTGCATATGTTTTTCTTTTTTCATTTCTTTGAACTTGCTCCACTTTTCACTTTGCTCCTTAGAAAATATATTTCCAAGCTTGCTATCGGTATCCTGAAATAACGCCTTAACTTGTTCTTTCCTTGATTCTTTTGTAATATCCTTGTTACCCCTTAACTCATCAACCTGAGTAGCCCGTGAATAAAGAATATCATAAACCTGCTTTGATTGTTCATCGCTCAACGAAAGATGCTTCGTCATTTTTTCAGTCTTGTGTTTAGCCCTTTCTTCAGGTGATTTCTTAAATTTTCCCTGAGCAAAACCACTTTGACTTGATAATAATATTGCTGTCAAGAGCAAGAATAACCCTAAAATTTTTGTTTTTTTCATCATTTTTCCTTTTTTAATAAATTTTTAATTTCTACCTCCTGAATATAAGACAAACATAATGTATAATGGTTTAAAGGTTTTTTAGAGGTTTTACAAATAGTTACATTCCCGAATTTTCAATTTAATCGCGGTAACAAATTGAAATATAAGGACAGTATTTACACTTCTCAATATCTTCAACCTGTGTAAATGGTGTGGTTGAATCAAATATTCTATTTAGAAGGTTAATTAAATTCTCATCAAATTGTTTCCTTTTATCCTTAGTTATCGGCTCTTTTTCAAACCAAGTAATACCATCGGATATTTTCTTTAACGGATAGATACCTATAATAAGCTTAGCGGTTTCATTTGAGTTCAGATATAATGAAGCATAAAAAAGCTGCTGGAAATTTTCCTTTAGTTTAATATCATTAAATACTCTCTCGATATGTTCAGCATCACCGGTTTTAGAAGATTGCTTAGCTTTATCTACAGTACCTGTTTTATAATCAATTATTCTTGTTATACCGTCTTTTAATTCTATCCTGTCAAGTCTTCCGTATAATGTAATCTCTGTGGTTCCATCTTCAATTTCAATATTTACTTTTCTCACAGCATCAGTTTCAAGCGCAAGTATCTTAAATGGCGCTTGGGTTATATCACTTTCCAATACTTTATTTATCAGTTTTTTGATAACACTTTTATACAGCAGGTTTTTTCCCTGTTTAATTTTGGCAAACTCTGTGTATTCTTTCAATTCCTCACATGCCTGCTCCCATAATTTATCATAGTTACTGTTTAGGTTTACAATAATACTATTCAGTTTACCCGCAGAAACCTCTTTGCCAACTTCATCCCTGTATAAAATATCCATAAGCTGGTGGAATATATTACCAAATGCTGCTGCTGAAAAATACTCTTCAACTTCTTCTTCTTCTTCCTTAAGCTTTGCAACTTTTTTAAAATAGAATTTTAACGGGCAGTTTATATAAGAGCTTATTGTTGTAGCTGAAAACTGCTTTTGGTTCTTTAATAATTCTAATACTTCCTTTGTCTTTTCTATTCTAATTTCTTTTCGTTTTGGCAGCTCAATATCACCAGCCAGCAAAAGGCTTTCAATGTGAATATTCTTATTTGCTGCAGCAAGTTCACTTTCTACCTGCATAATAAATCGGCTCTTTTCACCTGCTGAAATAATCCCGGTTTCGGTATTATAAACTAATGTTACATTTTTAGCTTTTTGCAGAATCCTGTAAAAATAATATGCATAATCAGCTTCGGTATCATCACTTACAGGCAGCTTGAATGCTTTCTTCAACGAAAACGGAATAAATGAGCTTATACCCATTTCTCTTGGCAGTATCCCTTCATTCACAGATAGAATAAATACATTATCAAAATCCAGCGACCTTGTTTCAAGCATACCCATTATCTGGATGCCTTCCAGTGGCTCTCCCGAAAAGGGTATCTTAATCCTTGATGTGCTTTCTATTAGTATATTCCAGAATGTTTCACTTTCAATTGCAGTAGAAAAATTATCAAGAATACCTTTTATCCTGTTAAGCTCATTGAATGCTTTAATAATGAATTCATTTTCATAAATGCTCAAATGGCTGCTTTTTGCAATAAGATCAAAGAGTTTAACTATTATTTCTTTTAAGTAATCAAATGATTCATTTGCTGTTTCAACTGAATTGAAAATTATATCAACAATTTCTATGGATAAGACTGGTTTCTCAGTCATTCCAAATATACTCTTTAAATATTTAGCAGATGCATAAATGATATTTCTTTTATTGATAGCATTTACTGCATCATTTATAATATCAGGTGCTGTTTCGCGGATATAGGGATGAAGAAGTATGGCAATTATATCTTTATGATAAAAATCCTTTGACTTGCCTATACCCCTGCTGTTTAGATTTAAGTCCTTAAGAGCTTCAATAAGGCTGTATAGCAAGGAGTTTTTGAATGAATAACCCATTGTGATATTAATTGCATCAATATTTCCGGGTATTGAGCGCAGTACAGGCATTAGCAGACTGTCATCAGGCAGGATAATTGCCGTTTTCTCTGAACCGCTTTGCTTTAGCTTCTTGAGTTCGCTGCCTAAAACTTTAGCTTGTGAAACTTCAAGCGGAGCACCAATAATTTTTATTTTAATTTCTGAAGTTGATAAAGAATTTTCTATCCATCTTGGCTCGCTTATTTTCAGGTTTACAAAGTTCTCTCTTAAAAATTTGCCTGCTTCCTGCATTTTGTCATCTATATAATACTTATCTGCATCCCAGTATGTTTCAGCAATTCTCTGCTCTAATAAGTAATTGATTATTCCTTCTTCGCATTTATTTAACTGATTAAAACCTGCGAATATAATTTTACTATAGGCGGTTTTAATTGTTTTTGATTTTACTGATTGATAAAGTTTCCTGTATGCCATTCCTTCGTAACAGATTTTCTTATTTTCAAGCGCGCTTCGGAATTTATGATATACCTTACCTAATATTTCCCACGTTTTAATAAATTCTTCTTGTAATCCCGTAATATCTTTGCTTGAAAAGCTGTTCCAGAACCTGTAAAATTCATCTATATCAGATACATTATATTCAAAATCTTCCTCTACTTTTTTATGTTCTTTTAGTATTCTGAAAAGGTAATCAGCTTCAGCAAGATTTTTATCTATCTCATCAAAATCACGAAGAATAATCTCGCCCCAAGGATAGAATTTATCAAAAGTAACTTCTTCAGCAAACTCTTTGTAAACTTCATACAACTCAAAGATAAGGGTTATATCATCTGCTATTAAGTTAACCGAGTTTTCCTTGATGAATTCACTTATACCGCAAGTTACCGGTGAAAATACAGAGTCTTTAATCATTTCTGATAGATACTTTTTAAAATACAAACCTGCCCTGCGTGAAGGGAATACTATTTGAAGAGCAGAAATATCTTTTCCATATTTCGCAAGTAAGTCTTCGGCTAATTTTTCTAAGAATGGTTTCAATAAATATTTTTTATTAACATTCTGATTAATTCTATGTTACTTCTTCTATCTTCAATTCATTTATATAGAACAAATTCATTTCAATATCCGTAAAACCCATCTTAGCAAGAATTTCACCATATGTTCTTATCTGTTTTTGATGATTCTTTTTCCTAATACCTGATTTATAATCAATTATAACTGCTTTATTATTATGTAATATAATTTTATCCGGTCTGTAAATGTATGTATTCTTTTCGAAAATACTTTTTACAGGTATAACAATATCTCTTTCATTCATTACATTTAACGAATCAAACCAGCTTTTTACTTTATCAATTGAAAGTATTTTCTTTATCTCATCAGTTAACTCATCTTTTTGTTCTTCTGAAATTAGTCCAAGTATTACTAATTTATTTATAGCTTTAACTATTTCTTCATCAGTTGAATTATTTATAAGTGATAATGCTTTATGAATAATTATTCCGCGGTTCTTAAGTTGTTTAAGATCAGTTTTATTTTCCGGAACATAATTTTCAAATTCAGGCTTTACAATTATTTTATCAAAAATATTTTCTGAAACTATCCCGCCTGTAATATAGCTTTTATACTCTGTATCTTTATCTGCTTTTTTAACATGCTCAATTAATATACCATTTTCATATAAGTAGTTTTGAGTATCGAAATTTTCTGTTAATTCAGGAACATTCATTAATGCCTGATAAATTATTTTTCCGGCATTGTAAGATTCTTTACCTTTATAAGGAACGCCAATGAACAGTTTCTCTTCTGCCCTTGTAAAGGCAACATACATCAAATTCAGGTTATCAAGGTTTGTAAGTGTCTGCTCTTCATTGAAATCATTAGCAAAAAATGAATCTTTCAGCGAGGGTGAAGCTTTCACAAAATAAGCAGGAGAAACATTGAATGGCGGTTTATTTGATGATACCCAGATTAAATTACGGTTTGCATTCAGATTGAATTCCCAGTTAGCAAAAGGAATAAATACTACCGGAGCTTGCAAGCCTTTTGCTTTATGGATTGTCATAACCCTGATAGCATCTTCTTCTGCCGGTACTATAATTGTATTATCTGATTTGTTTTCTTCCCACCAATTTATAAAACCATAGAGATCACTGTTATTTTCACCTGAGTATTTCTTCAGCACATCAAGAAACCTGATAAGATAAGTATCTGCTGTATCACCAAGCCCGAATATCATAATAAGTTCTTCAGCCAAATTGTAGAGACCAATTCCTGATAACGATGTACTTATTTCTTCTTTTGTATTTTTCGCAAAAAATCCTTGTGGCAATGATTCCCAAAAAAATGATTTACTTCCGATTGCTTTTTTTAAATGATCTGTGAAAATCTCATTAAGGTCAATATCTTTCTCCTTAATATAGATAAGATAGTTATATAGTATTTCTGCTCTTGCAATATGGTTGTTTTTATCAACAATGTACTTAAAGATATTAATTAGCAGTCTTACTTTTGGTGAATTGGTTAACAATAGTGAATCACTTGAAACCACCCTTAACCTTGCGTCTATAAGTGCGTGGGCAATTTCTGCTGCTTCCGGATTTTTCCTTACCAGCACCATAATATCCTTCTGGCTGTATCCAAGTTCAAGTTGTGCCTTTATACCTGATATCAAATCAGCAATTGCCAGTTCTTTGGAAGTAACATCCGTATCGGGGTCATTCCTGTAAAACTTAATGTTGATATATCCACCATCTGATTTATCTGCTGATTCCTGTATCGTATCAGCGTAAGCTTTAGTTATCACTTCCCTGTTTTCTTTAGGAGCATTTTCCGCGCAAATTTCGGAAGCTGCCCTGAAGAAAGAATTGTTAAATTCTACTATTCTTTTTTTGCTCCTGTAATTTATATTTAAATTTTCTTCCCTGATTGCTTCTGAAAAACCTGCCAGATCGTTTTTAACTTCTTCAAGCAGTAATTTCATGTTGCCGTTACGCCAGCGGTAAATTGATTGCTTTACATCACCTACTATTAATGATGCATTATTCTCACTCAATGAGTTTTCTATTAGCGGAAAGAAATTACGCCACTGGAATGTTGATGTATCCTGAAATTCATCTATCAGAAAATTCTTATAAAAGCTCCCTATTTTTTCATAAACAAACGGACTTGAATCACCTGAAATTACATTTAACAGCAGATTATTAATATCAGATATGAGCAATACATTATTATCATCCCTGTATTTCTTCAGCTTATCTATCAGATCTTTAAATATTCCCGTAATATAAATTGTTTTTATTAGCTGAACTGCTGTATTGTATTTTGTAAAATTCTTATCATAATTATCAACTGCTGAATTCAAAAGATCAAATAAGCCATTTTCAGCAGCAACTAATACAGCGGATTTTGAGGACTTTCCTGTCCATTTTTTAATATCTTCCGCTGCTTCTCTTGCTCTTATGCCTGGCTCAAAATCACCATTTGCAATTTTATTTATTAGGTAATTCATAAAACCTGCTTTTTTGTATGGAAAATCATCAATTAACAGGCTGTAAAGATCAAGCAGTTTTGAAGAATCTTCTGCTATCAAATTCATCCTGCTTTCAAATTCATTTTTTATTGCAAACAATGTCCCGATAAATTCCTTTAACTTACATCTTCCTTTAAGCAGGTCATTACTACTGCCTGCTCTTATCATATATCTTTCTGAAAATATTTCCCTTGCAAGTTCTTTTATTTTCAAGTCTATCTTCCATCCTTTTTCATCTTCCATGCTGTAATAGATATAATCTTCAAGAAATCCAGTCAGGTCAATATCTATCCCAGCATCATCAAGAAGATTATCAGTTATCTTATCCAACACTGCCTGCTGGTCAAGCTCGATATTATATCCAAGCTGAAGCTTAAGCTCCCTTGCAAATGACCTGATTACTTTGTGAAAAAAGCTATCAATTGTTGAAACAGAAAAGTAAGAATATTTATGAAGAATATTTTTTAGAACAATGGCAGATGATACTTCAATATTCCCACTTACCCCTTCATTAACCAATTTTTGTTTCAGGTCATCATTTTCGCCTTTTGAAAGTTTTTCAAGCGCTTCAACAATACGAGATTTCATTTCACTTGCAGATTTATTGGTAAATGTAACTGCCAGCACATTCTTAAATGATTCAGGGTCATTAAGTACCAGCTTAAGATATTCCTTAACCAAAGTATAGGTTTTGCCTGAACCCGCAGAAGACCTGTATATGAGGAAATTATTCATATTAATTTGTAAAGATATAGAAAATGTATTTTCAGAAACAGGAATAAAAGAATTGAATTTTTTAAGATTAGACTACTCCAAAGTCTATTTAACTTTTGAAACTATCTTAGTATTTAAGATTAAGGCAATTTATTTTGTTTCACCAAGTAAATGTTTTGCAAGAAATTTTTCCATAGCTTCATAAAAATCAAACCTATTTTCCTGATTCTGGAATCCATGCCCTTCATTATCCTTTACCATGTATGGAACATCAATTCCCCTTTTCTTTAATGCTTCAACCATTTGATCTGCTTCATTAATATTCACTCTTGGATCCATCTTACCCTGCGCTACAAAAAGCGGCGCTTTAATTTTATCAACATGAAAAACAGGTGAAGCATCCTCTAACAGCTTATGATCTGTTTCGGGGTTACCTACCATTTCATAAAGCATTTCCAGATATGGTTTCCAGTATGGTGGTATTGATTTCATAAAAGTGAATAAATTTGAAACACCTACATAATCAACACCTGCGGCATATAAATCCGGTGTGAAGGTCAAACCTGCAAGCGTTGCATAACCGCCATAACTACCTCCATAAATTGCAATTCGTTTTGGATCTGCAATTCCTTCATTTATCAGCCAGTTTACCCCGTCTGTTATATCATCCTGCATAGTTTTGCCCCACTGTTTAAATGATGATTCCCAAAACTTCCTGCCATAACCTACAGAACCCCTGAAATTCATTTGTAAAACTGCATATCCCCTGTTTACTAAAAATTGTATCTCCGGATTATATCCCCAACTATCTCTTGCCCAGGGTCCGCCATGAGGATTTACTATTACAGGCAGGTTTTTATTTTCCACTCCTAATGGCAGTGAAAGATACCCATTGATAGTTAAGCCATCTCTGCTTTTATAAGTAATAGGCTTCATTTCAGCCATTTCTGCTTCGTTTATCCATGGGCTTACATCAGAAATTTTGGTAAGTGTATCCATCTTTTTATCATAAATATAGTTTGCACCCATAGAGCGGTCGATGTACGTTCTTACCATATATACATTTTCTTCATCATCCATATCAGTAAATACAATTTCATAACCCGGGAGTTCTTTTCCTAACTTTTCAAATATCTTTTTTATTTCATCATCAAGAAAAATTCTCTCACGTTTCCAAGTTGTATAACTGATTGATGTTAAAACTTTTCTTTTTTTTGAGTGTCCCAAACTTGTTACATCAACTTCCGGATGTTCATACAATAATTCAAGTTCAACTGCATTTTTAATATCATATTTTACTATCGCGCTTTTATCTCTGCCAAGGTTTGATGATGCATAAATGTATTTATTATCAAAAGTAAAAAGCAGAGGCGTTAAATTTTCTTTAAAATTTGTTTCAAGTACAGTTTTAAAAGGTTCCTCTTCGCTATCCCTATACATAATTCCCGCATTAACACCATCGGTAGTTGCAGCTATTCTTATTTTTCCATCATGATCAGTAACCCATATAGATACATTTCCCGGGTTTTCGGCTACAAGATTCATCTCTCCTGTTTCATAATTAAGCCTGTAAACATCAAATAGCTCAGGGTTTCTTTTATTCATCTCTATCAGTATATCAGTTTTTGATTCATCAAGTTCATCTATAAGGTTTACTCTTACATTTTCAAATGGTGTTAGGTCTTTTAGATTTATACCTTCAATATCAACTGAAAACAAATGAAAATTTTCATCTCCGGAATTATCTCTGGTAAATATAATTGTATTATCGTTTCCCCAAATGTAGCCTGATATATCTCTATCGGTTACACTTGTTAGCCTCATTGATTCTTCAGACCCGATTTGCTGAATAAAAATATTTAGTCTATCGTTAAATGGAGCTAAAAAGGAAATATATTTTCCGTTTGGAGATACTCTGTAAAATGTTTTTTCAGGGTTCTTGAAAAAATCCCTTAATGGTATTTCTCTTACGGAAGAGTTAATAATTTGAACTTTCTGCATTAAATTAGTTGATTTTGATGTTTATAAATGATTTTTCAGGTTTAAGCACAAAATTAAAGATTTATATGATGAGATTGAAGATATAATTTTGTATATAAAAAAGGTGAACTTAGTTCACCCATTAATTGTATTTTTTAGCAAATTTTTTACTTAATTTTTTGAAGGAATGGATGATAATCTCCCTTTAGTCCTAATGGAGTTGCACTCCTTATTTCATAAACAGCTTCAATTGATGGCATTGCTTCACCTATCCTGAAGCCATTTCCATTCAATATTTCAGTATAACTCTTTGTATGCAGGTCAGTAAACCCATCAGAAAACTCGATTTCCTCTCCATTGAGAGTTATTGAACGGTAGGTTTTATCACCTTCTTTTAAATCATTTTTATCTATGGAAAGAAACCATTGCACATTTGCATTTTCAAGCTCGATAAATCCTGCTGCTTTTTCTTCTTTGTAATAGTGCAAAATGTTTGATTCAGGCTTACCAAATATCCAGGAAAGCATATCAAAAAAATGAATACCAATATTTGTAGCAATTCCTCCTGATTTCAGCATATCACCTTTCCAAGAATAATGATACCATTTGCCGCGCGGTGTGATATATGTGAGCACGATATCATATTTCTTTTTGCTCTTTGTATTATCAATTTTTTTCTTTAACTCAATAATTTGAGGATGCAGCCTTAACTGAAGTATTGTATAAACTTCTCTGCCTGTTTCCTTTTCAAGGGATATAAGCGCATCAGCATTCCATGGGTTTAGCACAAGCGGTTTTTCGCTGATTGCATTTGCATCCGCTCTCAATGCAAATCGAATATGAGCATCATGCAGGTAGTTAGGCGAGCAAATGCTGACATATTGTATCTGCTTTTCTTCACCTTTTCTGCGAAGTTTCTCACAATGTCTGTCAAATCTTTCAAACTCAGTAAAAAATGACGCATCAGGAAAGTATGAATCAATAATACCAACTGAATCATTTGGATCCAATATCGCCAGCAGATTTTGATTATTATCCCTGATAGCTCTTAAGTGCCTGGGGGCAACAAAGCCGCCTGCTCCAATTAATGCAAAATTATTTTTCTTCATATATTTATTAAAATAATTACAAAAATAACAAAAATATAGATATAGAAGTATGGAATAACCTGTAATTTTATTTTTTTTAATGGATTTAAAACTGTTTTATATTCTTATATTTTATCTAAAATTGCTATATTTGTATAAAATTTACGTACTTGCCTCATTTTAAAAAAACTGAAATAGCATATATAAAGGGTGTTGGACCCAAACGAGCCGAAGCTTTTGAAAAACTTGGCTTAAAATATTCAACTGACCTGCTGGTGACATACCCCAGAATTTATCTTATTAATTCAACCATTAGAAGCCTTGCAAAACATCACGATAAGAATGTATTGATAAGGGCAAAGGTCATCGATAAATATATTCCTTATAAGCCCAACCAACCTACTAAAATTGTTATCTTTGATGGAACAGCAAGCATAGAATCGCTTATGTGGGGCAATACATTCTATAGAGAAAAACAATTCAGGATTGGGGATGAATATATTTTCTGGGGTAAGGTTAACTATAATGCATATGAAAGAGATATTAAATTTGATATCAGAGACCATAAAAAATTTGATGAGGGTGATGAAGAGTTATTAAAATTTCCATTGATTCCCATTTACATTTTATCTGAAGAGCTTAAAAAAACCTGGATAAAACCGTTAAGTTTAACAAAGATTATTTTTAATGCTATAAAAAATTGCTCTGATAACATTTCAGAAGTGCTGAATAATGAGGTTAAAAAAGCTAATGACCTGCTTGACCATAAAACAGCTTTACTAAGAACCCACTACCCCAGAACACTTGAAGATATAGAAGCAGCTCGCCAGACCCTTGCTTTTGAAGAGCTTTTTTTCCTTCAGTTAGTAATGGCTTTAAAAAAACACTCAATTGCTGCAGGTGAAAAAGGTATTAAGTTTGAAAAAATAGGTGAGAGGTTTGTAAAACTTTTTAGAGAGCATCTTGGATTTGAGCTTACTGATGCGCAGAAAAAAGTAATTAAAGAAATATTAAGTGATATGCGCTCCAATAAACCTATGAACAGGCTTTTACAGGGTGATGTTGGCAGTGGCAAAACAATTGTAGCTGTTTTTTGTTTTCTGGTTGCTATTGAAAACAATTACCAGTCAGCATTTATGTGTCCAACTGAAATACTTGCCGAACAGCATTTTAAAACACTAAAACATTACTTTGATTCGCTTGGTATAAATTCAGTTTTACTTGTTGGCGGGCAAAAAAAGAAATTAAGAGATTCAATCCTTGATGATATTAAAAGCGGAAAGGCTCAGGTAATTGTTGGAACTCATGCTTTAATACAAGGTACCGTTGACTTTAAAAATCTTGGTTTTACAGTAATTGATGAACAGCATAAATTTGGTGTGATGCAAAGGGCAAAACTTAAAGCCAAAGGTAATAACCCTGATGTACTGGTTATGACAGCTACACCGATACCAAGGACACTTTCTCTCACTGTTTACGGAGATCTTGATGTATCTGTAATAGATGAACTTCCTAAAAACCGAAAACCGGTAAAAACAGCATTAAGAGCAGAAGTTGACAGGATAAAAGTTTATGGTTTCATTAAAGATGAAATAAAAAAAGGACGTCAAGCATATATTGTATATCCAATTATTCAGGAATCTGAAAAGCTTGACCTTAAATCTGCTGTCCTCCATTATGAATTACTAAGCAAACAGGTCTTCCCTGAATTAAAACTTGGACTTGTTCATGGTAAACTCCCGTGGAATGAAATTGATGAAACAATCGAAGCATTCAAAGATAAGAAATTAGATATACTCGTTTCTACCACTGTAATAGAAGTTGGAATAGATATTCCAAACGCTACAATTATGGTGATAGAAGAAGCCCAGCGTTTTGGTCTCTCACAACTTCATCAATTACGTGGAAGAGTCGGCAGAGGTGCTGAGCAGTCCTTCTGCATTTTAATAGCAGATAAACTGGGTGAAATTTCATCCGAAAGACTTAAGATTATGACGGAAACAAATGACGGCTTTCTTATTTCTGAAACAGATATGAAGCTGCGCGGTCCGGGTGAGTTTTTTGGAATCAGGCAATCAGGTGAGTTAAAGTTCTCTGCGGCTGATCTTGCCAAAGATATTGATTTGATTGAAAAAGCACGTGTATCAGCATTTGGTTTAATTGCAGCAGATCCCGAATTGAGAAAAAATGAAAATTCAAATATCAGGAACCATTTCCTTATTAATTATAAAGAATCGATGGATTTAATAAAAATAGCATAATTAAGTTTTTTAAATTAAATCATAATAGCAATGTCAAACAGAATTAAACCATTAATTATTCTTATTGTTATTGCTTGTTTATTCTGGCTGGAAATGTTTGTTCTTAAGACATTCAACTTTTGGCTTGAAATGACAATAGCAGCTTCACTTCTTGCAGCCTTGGGGCTGTATTTTAATCATAAAAACGGTGAAGCAATCAATTACAGGCTTTATGTTTTTGAACCTAAATTTATTCTTATTGGTATCTTTTCAGCAGCCTTTTTATATTTAGTTTTCTATTCTGGTGATATAATTTCAAAATTAATTCTTCCCTTTGCCGATAAGCAGATTGTAGGTGTTTACAATAATAAATCATTACTTGATCCCAGGATTATAGGTTTATTGCTTTTTTTTATCATAGGTCCTGCTGAAGAAGTATTCTGGCGCGGCTTTATTCAGGATACACTGGCTGAAAAATTTGGTGATAACAAAGGATGGATAATAGCTTCGTTGATATATGGTGGTGTTCATATTGTTGCGATGAATTTTATGCTTTTTATGGCAGCTTTAATTTGCGGGTTATTCTGGGGATGGATGTTTAAAAAATACAGGTCTGTTTGGCCTAGTCTGATATCGCATGCACTTTGGGATATTACTATCTTTGTATTACTGCCGGTTCGTTAAAAAGTAAAGTAAAAAAGGGAGGTTAAAAATAGACCTCCCTTTAAATTTGTTACGTAGTGTGCTTATCTGATGAATTCGACTAAAGCACTTGCTACTGTGTTTTTCCTGCTGTCAAGAAGGAAACATCTGTAAATTCCTGGTGAATCTACTCTTAAATCGTCTGATGCAAAATAGATGTATTTCATGTCAGAAGATACATCAAATTTAACATTTTTGAAATAATCAAAACTGTAACCGTTGTATTTATCAAACTGTATTGAACAATCAGTTAAACCTATTGAATAATCGGATTTAACCATTACAGTTACTTTTCCGGTATAAAACCTATCGCTGATTGACCTCTCTCCACCCGAAGAACTGTATGATTCACAGAAATACATAACCGGACCGCTCTGCGCTTTAATGTTGGTTGTTAAACCAAAAACAAAAATTAATGCAAAAAACCCCAATAACAATTTAAATCTAGTCATTTTGACCCTTTCTATTTAATTAATTAAAACTGAATAATAATTATACAATTTAACAATAAAAAAGTTTCAAAAAAATATGTATTTTGTTGCATAAAATCAAAAAAAATTCACTATATTTAATGTAATGAAAACATTATCATTTTAAACTGCTATAATACTATGATGTTAAATAAAGTATTTAATTTAAAATCCTTGAAAATTTCAATCATATATATTTTAATAAGTAATTCATATATTTGAAACTCTAATGAATTATATAGAACAGAAATTTAATAAAAAATCCCAAAGGATAGAATTCTTAATTCCTTTATTAAACATATTTTCAGATTCAATTGCAGTTTTTGGGTCCTTCATAATATCTTACTATATAAGATTCCATTTTCCGCCTTTTATCAGTCTTTTTCCTTTTATGGGAGAAATACCACCATTAAAAGGTTACCTTATTCTTGCACTGTTTGTTTTACCTGTTTGGCTATTGATATTCCAGTCAAGAAAATTGTTCCGTCCAAAAAGAATAGTTTTTATTTTTGATGAATTTTTTCTCATTGGCAGATTAGTTACTTTCGGAATTATTTTTTCATTTGGTTTTGTGTTTTTTTACAGAATATTTCCATACTCACGTGTAGTATTTATACTTGTTTGGATTATTTCTATTTTTCTGATAACTATTGGCAGGTATATAGTATTAAAGTATGAAAAAAACTTATACAATAAAGGCAAAGGTTTAAATGACACTTTAATTGTAGGAAATACACAAACAGCATTTGATATCTTAAAAAAATTTTCCGAACATAAATATGCTGGTTTTAATATTATAGGCTATATTGAAGATGGTAATAGCTCAACAGGGGGGTTCTTACCCGAAAATTTAAAACTTGGAACTTATACCGATATTGTAGAGCTTGTTCAGAAAATGAATATAGAAACAGTAATTGTTACTATTCCTTCAGCACAGCACGATAAGCTTTTTGAACTTATGAAAGCATGTGAAGGCGAAAATGTGGAATTCCTGATGGCACCTGATTTTCTTGAAGTAATTACATCTTCTGTTAGAGTTCAGGAAATTGACGGGGTTCCCTTTCTTAAGATAAAAAGTATTCCAATGAATATTTGGAACAGGATATTAAAAAGAGGATTTGATGTTGCATTTGCATCATTTATTATGTTGTTATCTTCTCCTTTATTCATACTTCTTTCAATACTTGTTAAAATAACCTCAAAGGGTCCTGTTTTTTATAAACAAGAACGTCTCAGTATGACAGGGAAAAAATTTGAAATGGTAAAATTTCGCTCAATGGTTGCTGATGCTGAAAAGAACACAGGCGCTGTTTACGTTACTAAAGGCGATCAAAGATATACACCTGTAGGGGCATTTCTGAGAAAATTCTCACTTGATGAACTGCCACAGTTTATCAATGTATTAAAAGGGGATATGAGTATTGTAGGACCAAGACCCGAAAGAGAATATTTTATTAATCTATTCAAAGGTAGGATACCAAAATACCTAGAAAGACACAGGATAAAATGCGGCATAACAGGTTGGGCACAAGTTAACGGGTTAAGGGGCAGCGATTCATCTCTGGAAAAAAGAATAGAATATGATATATATTACATAGAACATTGGTCAATTATTTTTGATCTTAAAATAATCATTAAAACAATCAAAGAGATGTTCTTTTCTAAGGCGGCATTTTAATTATGATAGAAGTAATCCTTTTTTACGCACATGCGGTATTTTTTGTTTATATCTTTGCCAAAAATTATGTAGAAGTAAATACAAACAGCGCTTTTTTAAGCACTATTTTTGTTATTATCATTTTTACTGTGGGGTGGACCTTCTCTGCATTTGTAATTGGGTTTTTCATTCCCGAAGAAGGTTTAACCAGAATATTGACAAAAGCCGCATTTTCACTTGCACTTTTAACAGTTCTCGAACTTTTTTTCTATAAATTTTACCTCGCTAAAGGTAAACCTTCTATTAATAAAGCATAATCTATTTATAAGCTACATCCCTTGGTAGAATTTTTATCAATACTTTTCTAATCTGCATTCCGGATTTTAATGAGTAAATTCCAATAGATGCCTCACCTTCAAATCCTTTTGATTTTACTATAATACTGTTTCCTGTTTCTTCGCCTTGTAATTCTATCAGATTTTTTCCTTCTTCAATTATAAACTGTGCTTCTATTTTGCTGAAAGGAACTTTGATGCCAAGCATATTAACCCGGTAAACATTAATTGTAAGTTCAGATGAAATGCTTGCTCTTAAAATAGCGGGGTTCATTTCGATCTTAATATCACTTGATGTAAATAAAAACCTGTCTAAAAGCAATATCAGGAAAATAAAAGCAAGTATCCATACAAGTTTTTTATACATTATTATCAGGGTTTAAAATTGGTACAGATAATCCATTAATCATCACCAAATTTAAGTTTTACATTTTTAGGAAGCTCTACTTTACTTTCAGCATTAACAGGCTTTGCAGATTTTTCTGATTTCTTTTCATTACCAAGTCGTTTTATAATAGTTTCATCTACCGCCTTTGCCTGGATTATATCTTCTACAACAGACTTACTGGAGTCCGTATCTGTTAACAAAAGATTAAGCCTCGGGGTTTGCTGATAGTCATCAGACTGGATTATACTCACATGATCAAACTCTTCAAATAAACTTCTCTGTCCTTGCGATTTCTTTTGTCTAAATGCCGGTATCTTTGTCTTGATTCTGAATTCTTCTTTGCTTTCTAAAATATCATCATCTTCCTGTTTATCTGAAAACATCTTTATTTCATCATCTGTTCTATTTTTCATATCAAGCTTTTCAGATGTTTCCCTTGC
The DNA here is from genome assembly GCA_947084945.1 of uncultured Ignavibacteria bacterium. Classification (GTDB taxonomy): domain Bacteria; phylum Bacteroidota; class Ignavibacteria; order Tepidaquicellales; family OLB5; genus OLB5. Next base: position 180,526 of record CAMTUP010000015.1, read on the forward strand.
CTGCTTTTTCTTCTTTAGTTCTTCATACTTCCCGGTTTTATAAAGTTTCTCTCTTGTTTCGGTAACTCTCTCAACAAGTTCTGCTTCATCAATATTCAAAATTACATTATCTTTTATTTTGAACACTCCTTCTATCATTACATCACTTATATTATTAGAGCTAAGGTTATCAATAATAAAATCACATACTCCTGTGTATGAAAATTCTTCCGGAAAAAACTGGAACCTCAAATCAGAAATATCAATAAAATTAAATGTTGCTGGTTTGTTAACATCTATCCTGTAACTGTTATCACCATCTGAATTACCGTCAAAATATAACGAGTGAGGTGTTCTTGTAATCGAATTAAGAAGCTCTGTACTTGATAGATTAAGTTCTTTATATTTATTTCTGAACAGCCTCATATCTTTTAACAAATCTTCGCCAAGCCAGCCTGTTGCTATAGAAAACTTTATTCCATGTCCTATAAAATCGTCTATCGGAAAATACCTGGCTGTAAAGTAATTTAAATCCCGGGGACAAACTATTATACTAGCTTTTTTATCCTTAACTATCTTCATATCATTGTAATCCAGGTACAAAGGATTAATTAGCGAGGTGTGAGAATCTATCAAACCATATTCATCTAACAAAGATATTACCGATTTATGGAATGTTTGTCTGAATTGATCGGTAATATCTTTGTTTACTGCCACTTCAAGGTACATATCTCTTAAATTATGGGTCTTTAACTCAGTTATTCCTGAAATATCATAAACAGTAAGAAGATTTTCTTGTGTAATATAAAAAGATGGATTCAGGTATTTGTAATCACGGATTGTGTTTGCATCTTGTTTAATTGAGTAACATACCGAAATGTTCTGCCCTGTATTTTTAACAGCATTTGTTATAGGCAAAAGATGGTTAGTATCTTTGCGAAGTGAAACCTCATTAATATATGCCACTCCTGATTTTAATGAACGGTTATACGAATAATCATATATATTCTGAAGATCCCTTTGAATTGCATCCCCGGGTAGCTCCTGATAAAGGTAATTGAATATAAGGTCTGTGCATAGATCTTCTTCGGCTTTATCATAATGCCTGCGTTTTAAAAGATAATGAAGAAGACTCCCTTCGGAGCGTAAGCAGGAATTAACCAATGGCGGCATTATAATCTTCTTTGAGCAATCAATTACCTCCGCAGAACCCTGATATTGCTCTATCCATTTTTCTACCTTTCCTGTTCCCTTGGCAGATGAATCTGCCATATCGGTTATCCTGTTTTCATTTATGAGAATAGAATACCTGCCGAAATCGTTATTCTTGTTAAACGTTAATACGTATGCATTTTTTAGTATAATCAAAGGTCTTCTATTACAAATGTTTCGTTAATAATGAATTTACTTTTTGAAAGAGTGTTCTTATTTTCACTAAATAAAGCGTATTCAAAACCTTCTCTTACACTTGCGGCTCCAAACTCACCCTTAACATTTACCGCAATAAATCCAACCTGATATTCATGGTCACGTTTCTTGTGAGAAAGCAGGTTTAGTTTAATTACACGCTTAACAGCATACTCACAAGCTTCTTGAGGAGACATACCCTGTGCCATCATTTCAACAACAAGAAAACTTCCACATGCCCTTACACATTCTTCACCCCTTCCGGTTGATACTACACCACCAACTTCACCATCCACGTATAATCCTGCACCTATTATCGGTGTATCACCAACCCTGCCGTGTAGCTTCCAAGCTGTGCCACTGGTTGTACATGATGCAGAAATATGCCCATCTTTATCAATTGCAACCATTCCAATTGTATCATGATTGCCATCATCGTTTATTCCAAGTCCGTTTGATTTCTTTACTTTATACTCATCCGTGTGGAATTCCTGAGACCTGCCAAACAAACCGTTTTTCCATTCATTATACTTTTTTATAGAGTTTTCGGTATGAAGAATATCAGGCTGAAATCCGTTGGTTATTGCAAAGTTATAAGCACCTTCTCCGGCAAGACAAACATGCTCTGTCTTTTCAAGAATCAGTCGTGCTACTGATACAGGATTTTTAATATGCTCAACACAAACTACTGCGCCTATCCTTGCTTTCCAATCCATTATAGCAGCGTCAAGTGTTACTCTGCCTTCAGCATCAGGCAATCCACCGTAACCAACGCTAAGTACATTTGGATCATCTTCTGCAACTCTAACTCCATGCTCAACTGCATCAAGCGAGTTTCCTCCTGATGAAAGTATTTCATATGCTTTTTCATTTGCTGCCAGTCCGTGCTTCCAAGTTGATATTACTAATGGTTCCATAGCTACAAATATAATTAAAACCCTTGTATTAATAAAGAAATTTGTAAAAATATTTATTCTTCTATATAATAAGATTACTTACTGAAGTTACGCAAAACTCTCAAAATCGGTTATTTTGTCATTCTGAACTTGATTCAGAATCTCGTTTTTTTAGTTTTTTAGATGCTGAAACAAGTTCAGCATGACAATTGTGTAACTTCAGTTACTTATTAACTGACCTTACATAACGTTACAGCTTGCCCTATTATAGGTTACAAAGTTAGTTAGTAACACAGACATTCCTGTCTGTGAATCATGTTACATACGTAAGGTGACTTAGTAACACGGACATTCCTGTCTGTGAATCATGTTACATACGTAAGGTGACTTAGTAACACGGACATTCCTGTCTGTGAATCATGTTACATACGTAAGGTGAGTTAGTAACACAGACATTCCTGTCTGTGAATCATGTTACATACGTAAGGTGACTTAGTAACACAGACATTCCTGTCTGTGAATCATGTTACATACGTAA
>CAMTUP010000016.1:0-50046 GCA_947084945.1 uncultured Ignavibacteria bacterium
AATGTCTGTGCTACTAAAGTCAAAAGAAAAGCAAAAACACAGATGTAGCAAATGCCATAAAGGCAGGTCTGTGCTACTAAAGTCAAAAGATAAGTATGAACACAGACAGGAATGTCTGTGCTACTAAAGTCAAAAGATAAGTATGAACACAGACAAGAATGTCTGTGCTACTAAAGTCAAAAGAAAAGCAAGAACACAGATGTAGCAAATGCCATAAAGGCAGGTCTGTGCTACTAAAATCAAAAGATAAGTATGAACACAGACAGGCCTAAAGGTCAAACAAATGTCTGTGCTACTAAAGTCAAAAGATAAGTATGAACACAGATGTCCCAAATGTCTGTGCTACTAAAATCAGAAGAAAGAGAACTTTTATGGGTAATTATAGTTGTTATACCTTTGATAAATTATTTCTATATTTATAGGTATTAACATCAAAATTTGAGCAAAATAACAAGATATTCTACAGGTTTATAGTTTTTCAGAATGATTCATATGACTCAAAGGTTTATGAATATGAAAATGAAAGGTGCTAAATCAATTAGTGCAGTTAATAATGAAATTTTTGGCGATATTAAAAACAGGTTCTCACTTCAGTTTGATATTAAATTTTAATTATAAATAAAAACCTTGTCAGTTCGCTTCGGTAAAACCTTTTATTTGAAAAAAATAAACCAGATTATAGAGCTTCTTAAGGAAGAATTTCCCGGACCGGATCCAAAACCAAGCAAAGCAGACCCATTAGATATACTTATTGCCACAATGCTATCACAAAACACCACTGATAAAACAAGTTACAGGGCATTTATGAACCTTAAGAATGATTTTAAGGATTGGGATGAAGTTATGAATGCACCAATTAACAAAATAAAAAATGCAATCAGGGTTTGCGGGCTTACTAATCAGAAATCATTGAGCATAAAGAATATGCTTAAGGAAATTAATAAGAAATATGGTAAATTAAGCCTAAAGTTTTTTAAAAAAATGAGTGATGATAAAATTTATGATGAACTCTTGCAGTATAATGGTGTTGGCATTAAAACAATATCATGTGTACTGGCTTTCAGTCTTGGCAGGGATGTTTTTCCGGTGGATACACACGTCCACCGATTAACTAACAGACTTGGAATTGCAAATACAACTACACCTGTTAAGACGTTTGAGCAGGTTAAGAATAAAATTCCAGTAGGCAAAAAATTTCTTTTTCATACTCTGCTTATAAGGTTTGGCAGAAAGGTATGCCGCTCGGCTAAGCCGTTATGCGGAAAGTGCAGATTGTATGATTTATGCAGTTTTAAGGAAAAGGAGTTTTATGCAATGAAAGAACAGGCAGAGCCGAAGGAAAATAATTTTATAATTTTAGAACATGTTTAATTAGTCCCTCACCCCTCCGAAGGAGTCCTTCGGACCAGCCCCTTTCTTATCCCGCTAAGCATGAGTGTCCTGCTAAAGCAGGATAAACTGGGACGGCAGGAAAGCGCCGAGGGAGAGGGGAGATTTACACCAAAATTTAAGGTTAAATCTGAAAATTCTAAAATTTATTTTTTATTCGTATTATAATCTTAAGAATAATTACCATTTTTACAACAAAGAACTAATAATTAATAATGGTTACCCGATTTCCTGCCTGCTGCAAGCACGGTGCGGGTATGAAGGAAATAATTTGCAATTCGATAAAAGCAGGGTAAATAAGATTTTGGTAATTAAACCTGGAGCAATTGGCGATGTATTGCTTTCAACCCCTGTAATAGAAAATTTAAGGAATAACTTTCCTGATGCTGAGATAAATTTCCTTACACAAAGATATTGCAGGGAAGTATTGATGGGAAATCCATACCTCAACAGGGTATTAACATATGATATTGGTAAAGGTGATAGCTCATACTGCCTGATGAGGAATATCCATAATCAGAAATATGACCTGATAATCGATCTCTTTGGTAATCCGCGTACTGCAATAATAGTATTTAACAGTGATGCGCGTTACAGAGTAGGTTACAGATTCAAATGGCGTTCATTAGCATACAATATTAAAGTTAAGCCAATGGGAAGTAAGGTTCATAACATAGATTTTAATCTTGATGCATTAAGAGCACTGAACCTAGAAATCAGAACACAAAAACCCTTTTTTGCTATAAATAGAATACATGAAGAGTTTGCAAATGATTTTCTTGAAAAAAATGATCTTGTGGGTAAAAAGATAATAGGAATTAATGCAAGCGGAACTTGGCTTACAAAAGTTTGGTACCCAGAGAAATTTGGCGAGCTGGGTAAAAAATTAAGCAATGATTTTAAAATATTATTGTTCTGGGGATACGTCAAAGAAAAAGATACTGCCTTAAAAATTAAAGAAATAATAGGCGATAATGCTATACTTATTCCCGAAGTTGATCTTAAGTACATGGCAGCTTTGATAAAAAAATGTTCACTTTTTGTTACAAATGATACGGGTCCAATGCACGTTGCATGGAGTATTGGAGCAAATACTGCTGCAATTTTCGGACCGACAAATTCACACCTTCAAGGACCGCTTAGTGAAAATTCTATAATAATCAAAAATGAAACTTTAAGCTGCTTAGGCTGCAATTTAACTCAAATTAGTGAGTGCCCTAATTTACATAAATGTATGAAAGAACTGAGTGTGGGATATGTTTATGATAAATTATTGGAATTTATGAAGTTATATAAGTAATCAGGAACTATTTATTGTACTACTAAGTTTAATAAAGTGTTCTAAAGAAAGGAAAAAATTGATAAAATTTAAATATTCATTATTTAGTGTAATTATGCTATTGTGCATTTCAGCATTTGCACAGAATTCATTTGAAGTTGCACTTAAAAAAGCCAAAAGTGAAAATAAAAGGGTTGTTATAGATGTATATACTGACTGGTGCGGATGGTGTAAGAAAATGGATAGTGAAGCATATAGTAATTCAGATGTAAAAAAGATAATTGAAGATAACTTTATATTTGTTAAGCTGAATGCTGAAGGTACTGGTAAAATTAAGTATAATGGTAAGGAATATACCGAAACTAACCTAGCTTCATATTTTGAAGTTACCGGTTATCCTACAACAATATTTTTAGAACCTGACGGTAAATTGATTGAGTTTAAATATGATAAGATGAATATGAAAAGCGTACCGGGTTATTTTAAAACTGATGAGTTTAAAAAGATACTTGAATACTTCAAAGACGGTAAGTATAAAGATACTGACCTAAGTAAAATAGTATAGTTTTTTTAAAAAAACTTTTGAATAAGGCGGGAATTACAACCCGTCTTATTGTTAAGAAAAAAAACCCTTTAGTTAAGAAATCAAACCATTTGTTAAACGAGTATTAAGTAAAGCTTAAATATTTAAATTTTTAAGCTTTTTTCTTAATTCAAAGCAAACATTCCCCTAATAAAAGGTTAATCCTAATTGATGATCTTTGTAATAAATGAATATAAACCGAATCATTTAATTATAGAGATGAAAACAAAGAATATACTATTGATTGTTGTTGTTATTTCCATTATTGGAGCAAATATATTTGCTCAAAATGGAAAAATAACCGGGAAAGTCCTAGACGGTACAAACGGCAGTGTATTACCTGATGCCGTATTGAAAATTGAGAATATTAATAAAGGCACAGCTTCAGATCTTGACGGAAAATTTATATTTGAAAATATTAACTCAGGCGAGCTGAATATAAAGGCTTCCTATATTGGTTATGTTTCACAAAATGTTAATGTTAATCTTAAATCAGGGGAAGAGCTTAATGTTGATTTTGTACTACAACCTGAAGGTACATCAACTGATACAGTTACCATTGAAGCCGAAAGAATACAGAATAATGATGCAGCTATGCTTTTGAAACAGCAGAAAGCCAATAATATACAGGATGGAATATCGAGCCAGCAAATAAAAAGAACAACTGATGCAACAAGCTCTGAAGTTTTAAAGAGGGTTGTTGGTGTAACAATAGTAGATAACAAGTTTGTATTTGTAAGAGGTACAAATGAAAGATACAGCGCAACAACTTTAAATGGGGTTATATTACCAAGCACAGACCCGGATAAGAAAGCTTTTTCATTTGATCTTTTTCCATCAAACCTACTTGATAATATCATAATTTCAAAATCATACACACCCGATCTTATAGGTAACTTCGCAGGTGGACTTGTACAGGTAACAACCAAAGATTTCCCTGACCAGCTATCAGTTAATTTTACTACATCAAGCTCATATAATTCAATTTCCACAGGCGCAAATTTCCTTTCATATAATGCCGGAGAAAAGAAAACACTATTTTTCAATTCAGGCAGAGATAACGGTTCAAGAAAGCTTCCTTCAATATTTCCTGATCAGACGATATTATCGTCAAATTTTAATGTACAGGATGTAAAATCATTCAGCCGCGCTTTAACAAACAACTGGGGGCAAGAAAGTTCAACAGCTCCAGTAAACGGAGGGTTCCAGTTTTCACTAGGTAATAATTTCAGAATTGGTAAATCTAACAATTTGGGAATATTTGGAGCATACACATACAGTAATTCATTCAATTCAAAAAACTTTGAAAGACAATCTTACCAAACCGATAATCTTCTGGAATCTAAATATACCGGAACACAATCTGAATATGCCGTATTATGGGGCGGATTACTCAATATCAGTTTCAGAGCAGGTGAAAACAACAAGTTCAGCTTCAAGAATACTTATGTATTTAATTCAGAAGATAAAACAGATTTCCAGGAAGGTTTTAATAATCCGCAGACACAGGAAAGAAGGCTTTACTCAACAAAATTTGTAGAGCGCAATATGCTTTCTTCACAGATATCAGGTGAGCATTTTATAAACTCACTTGGAAAATTAAGAATTACATGGCGTGGTGCATACTCCGATGCAGACAGGAACGAACCTGATTACAAAACACTGCGTTACCAAAGAGATATTAATACAAATGACAAGTTCTTTGCATCACTTTCTACAGGTGAACCCAATTCACTTGGCGGCGGAAGGTTTTTTTCTGAATTAAAGGATATAAACCGTTCAGCAGAAACAAATTTTGAATTTTATTTTAAACCGGCAAAAAAGATAGAAGTTAAAACAAAGCTTGGGGTATTCTATAACAGAAGTTCAAGGAATTTCAGCGCAAGACTTTTTGCTCCAAAGATAGTTGATGCTAATAATTTTGCTTTAATATATTTATCACCTGACTCGCTGTTTATGCCTGAAAATATTGATACCAATAAAATTCTTTACTATGAATTGACAAGAAAATCAGATAATTACAATGCAACAGAAGAACTTGCGGCGGGTTATTTGATGTTTGATGTACCTATTGGGAAGTTGAGAACAGTAATTGGCGCAAGGCTTGAATCAAATATAAGCAAACTTAGCTCATTTGACCAGATAGGCGAACCAATAAAAAGGAACGTGAACAAAAATGATATTCTGCCATCAGTAAATCTTACATATGCATTAAATTCAGCAATTAATTTGAGAGCAGGTTACTACCAATCCATTTCCAGACCTGAATTCAGAGAAATAGCGCCTTTTAGTTTCTATGATTTTGCTGAGCAGATATTTACTATAGGTAACCCTGAATTGGAAAGAAATCTTATCAGGAACTATGATGTTAGGTTTGAGTATTTCCCGAAGGCAGGAGAGATAATTTCAGTAAGTCTGTTCTATAAAAAATTTGATTCACCCATTGAAGAAGTATTTGTACCAAATTCAGGTGGTGATAATAGAGTTAAAACTTTCCAGAACGCAAAAGGCGGCGCAAATAATTATGGCGTTGAGCTTGAAGCAAGGAAGAATCTTGGATTTATAACAAAAAAGTTAAAATATATTTCTGTAAACGCAAACATTTCTATTATTAATTCTAAAGTTGATCTTTCAGGAATTGGCTCTACTGTAACAAATCTTGAAAGAAGATTACAGGGTCAATCACCTTATACAATTAATGTTGGTATGTATTATGATAACACTAATCTTGGAACAAGTTTAAATTTATCTTATAACCGCTTTGGGAAACGAATTTCAGAAGTAGGACTGGAAGGTCTATCAGATATAGAAGAGAACGGCAGAGATGTAGTAGATCTTTCTGTTATACAAAAACTATTCAAGAATTTTGAAGTAAAGTTATCAGTAAAAGATATCCTTGCGCAGGATTATTTATTTACACAGGATGTTAACGGTAAAGAAGAAATGTTCAAAAAATTCAATGCGGGAACAGGATACTCTTTAAGCTTATCACTTAAATATTAAAATTTTTGTAAATATTAAGCTACTGTTAAGAAGTTTCATTAAATCCCGCTAAAACAGCGGGATTTTTAATTTTTATTAAATATATATTCATAATACATTAACAATCCCTTATTGACTGCCTAATACTCATACATTAAATTTGTTTATTAATCAAATTAAAAAATCAGAATTAAATGCAAACCGAGAAAGGAACAAAAATGCTTAAACAATTTCTATTAGCTGTAGTTACAATTTTTGTATTGGGTTCATCTGTATTTTCAAATACATGGACAGATACATTATCAGGAATCATCACATCAAACGTTACATTACAAAATACTAAGAGATATTTATTACTTGGAGCTGTATTCGTAAAATCAAGCGGAACACTTAACATTCCTGCCGGAACACAGATATTTGGAGACAAGTCTTCTAAAGCTGTACTGGTTATTGAAAGAGGCGGAATAATTAACGCTAATGGTTCAGCCGGAGCGCCAATAGTTTTCACCAGCGCTCAGCCGGTAGGTTCAAAAAGTGCAGGTGACTGGGGCGGAGTAATAATTCTAGGTAAAGCCAGAATTAATACTTCATCAGGCTCTGATACTGCGGCAATAGAAGGTATATCACCGGCAGTTTATTATGGCGGAACAAATGACGCAGATAATTCAGGTACTTTCAGGTATGTAAGGATCGAATATTCAGGTGTTGCGTTATCACCAAATAACGAGATCAACGGTTTAACAATGGGCGGCGTTGGCTCAGGTACGACCATAGAGTATGTTATGGTTGCGTATAATGGTGATGATTCATTTGAATGGTTCGGCGGAACAGTAAACTGTAAATATTTGATTTCATACTTCCCTGTTGATGATGAATTTGATACAGATTTTGGATACCGGGGTAAACTTCAGTTCTTACTAGGTATCAGGAAACCAAGTATAGCTGATGTAAGCGGTTCAACCTGTTTTGAGTCAGATAACAATAACGGTCCAAACTATAATACTCCAAGAACATCACCATTATTTTCTAATGTTACATCAATTGGTCCAAAACAATATGATACTTCAGTAATTAACCCTAACTTTACAAGAGGTGCACATTTAAGAAGAAATACACTTACAAGCATAGTAAATTCAGTAGCTATGGGTTGGCCACAGGGTATCTTATATGACGGCTCAGGAACCACATGCGCTATTCAGAATGATACATCAAGAGTAAAAGCTAATATATTTGCAGGATGCTATAACGGTTTTGCTTCAACAAATGCAGGTTGCAGTTTTGATGCTGCATCTTACACAAATGCTAACAACACTATTTTAGCAGCAACAATCAATGCATTACTTACAAATCCATATGGTGGTGTTGCAACAGGTAATTACTCACCTTCTTTCTTTACACCACAGGCAGGTTCACCTGCACTGAGCGGCGCTAACTTTACATTACCGGGTTTAAATGATCCTTTCTTCACCGCAACAACATACCGCGGTGCTTTTGATCAGAATGGTATATGGGCTAATAGCTGGACAAACTTCAGACCTGATACAGTGAATTATAAATTATTACCTATAGGAATTCAGCCTATAAGTAATATTGTTCCAAAATCATTCAATTTACAGCAGAACTATCCTAACCCATTCAACCCAACTACAAACATTAAATTTAATGTTGCTTCAAATGGTTTTGCAAAGCTTGTAATATTTGATATTCTTGGCAGGGAAGTTGCAACACTTGTAAATGAAGACTTAAAAGCAGGTGAATATGCAGTTAAATACAATGTTGCTAATTTTCCAAGTGGTATATATCTGTATAGATTAACCGTAACAAGTGGAAATTCTTCTTTTACCGCAACAAAGAAGATGATGTTGGTAAAGTAACGGAGTTCCTTTTGAATTTCCGATTCATGGGATTGATAAAATAATCCAGAGTATTTGGGATTATTTTAGAATACCTGTTTCTAGTACTTGTTAAGTAAAAAGCAGAATATATATTGAAATAGTAGTTGTTTTCAGTAAAATATACCAAAACCCTGTTTATACGGGGTTTATTAATTAGATATTTTTCAATTTGTTTTTCATTAAAAATTCTGTTAAATTAGTATATTCAAAAGTGTAATTTTTCATTATTAAAGGAGAAAAAAATGAAAATAACAAAGTTTACTGTTTTGTTACTTTTAGTATCTTTGTTTTTAGTTAGTTCAGTTCAATCACAGGTAAAAACCACAACTTCAAGTTATTGGAAAAAATCTGCGGTGTTTATGATTGAATGGAATTTTTCATATTCACAGCCATTACCTAATATGATGGGTGATATGGGTGAGCAGTTTAAATTTAAGAATTACGGAGTAAAATCAGGTTTTGGCAGCCAGGTATATATGAAGTTGGTTACTGACAAAAAAGGGAGGATAAGACCTTATATAACATTAGGGTATGATCTTTTCCTTAATACAGATAACACAGCAGCATACATTCCTGCAAACATTTTAAATCAATGGCCTCAGGATTCTTCTGTTGCAACATCTGTTCCAGGAAAATCAAAGATGTATCTGCATAATTTTTCCGCAGCTTTAGGATTTGAATATGCATTTTATTCCAAAACAAAATGGACACCATATGTTAATTTTGATTTTGGACTGAATATGATATTTGGAACTTATAAACAAACTCCAAGCAGTACAGGTGCAGAAGTATCATACACATATAAAAGTGCTCCCAGATTAGGTTTAGGGCTGGGTGCCGGTGTTAACGGAAGATTAACAAGGAATTTTGGGTTGGCTTTTGGTTTAAAATATAAACTGCCAAACCTTTTGTTAAAGGATTCAAAACAATCAACAGAAGTTAATAAGCTTTATATAAATGATAAAGAAGATGTTGCCCTAAGTCCGAATTTAAGCAAAGATAGAAACATGATGTATTTACAGATATACGTAGGAGCTACATTCTTTCTAGGTAAAAAATAAAGGTTTTAGTAAAGTATTTTTCAAACCCCGTCCCGGGTACTCGGGACGGGGTTTTCTTTTACTTTTCTGAACAGCAAAAAGCCTGCAACAAAAAATATCAATATTGATATAACTGCATACCTTTGATTTCCGGTTAACCATGAAACCAGACCGAATGTTAATGGTCCAAGTATAGTTGATGTTTTTTCAAACAAACTGTAAAACCCGAAGAATTCCGTTTTTTTATCCTCTGGTATCAATCTACCAAAGAAACTTCTTGAAAGCGCTTGTGATGAGCCAAGGAATGTTCCGGCTAATGCCCCTATAATAAGGAATGTGGTTTTATCGTTTGCAAAAAATACCATAATTGTTATTACTGCCCAGCTTATAATTATGAACATAATAGTTTTTTTAGTACCAAATTTATCAGCTATCCAACTGAATAAAATAGATCCTAAAAGTGCGGTTACCTGTACAATGATAAAGAACAGGATTAAATCTTTAATTTCAAAATTAAGAGTGGTTTGCGCAAAGTTTGCAGAAAAGAAAATAATTGTGTTTACTCCATCAATATACAGAAAGTACGAAAACAAGAATATCCTGATATTTCTGAAATTGCTGATGTGCTTAATAGTATCAAATGTTCTTTTAAACCCAATTGATAGGAAATTCTGACTGTTAACAGGTATAACTTTCTTTTTTTCTTTTACAAACAGAAATATTGGCATGGAAAATAAAAGGAACATTACAGCGCATGCAATAAATGTTGATCTTGGAGAATCCTGCAGCACTATAACCGCTGCCAGAGAAGCCAATGAACCCATGTATCCAACGGCATAACCAAATGAGGATACTTTATTGTAGTTTATAAATTCAGATATTTCCTTTATGAATGCATCATAGAAGCCAAGTCCTGCCTGAAACCCAATATTAGCAAGAATGAATAATACCATTCCCCACAGTATCATACCTTCGGTAACAAAATAAAGCAATGCAGTTGAAATTATACAAAGGAAAGTGAAGAAGAAAAGATATTTCTTCTTATTGCTATAATAATCACTTGCTGCTCCAAGTACCGGACTTAATATAGCAACAAGTATCATAGAAATGTTTATTGCAGTTGACCAGTAAAAATCAGCAATAGGAAGGTTGAAAGCAACAACTTTCTTAAAATAAATTGCATAAACAAAGGCAACTATGATAGTTGCAAAAGTAGAGTTTGCAAAATCGAACAAAGACCAGTTAAAAACATCTTTAGAAAGCCATCTGTTTTTGGTTGAAGGTGTTTCCATTCAATTAATGCTTAAATTAATTAATTTCGATAGGGTGTATTCAGGTTACAGGCTGTTTTTTGCCGGTTATCAAACCCTTACCCTTTTTATTAATCAGTTTTTCTTTTTGTAGTTTATCAAGGATTGCGTCAAGAACACCATTTACAAATTTGCCTGAATTTCTTGTGCTGAAATCTTTGGCAATATCTATGGACTCATTGATAGAAACTTTTGGGGGGATATCTTCGAAATGGAAAAACTCAGTAAGGCACATTTTAATAATAATAGCGTCAATTAGGGCTATACGCTCCATATCCCAATTGTCAACAGTATCTTTGATAATTGATTCATATTTTTCATTATTATTGATTGTCTGGTTAATAAGATTATCACAGAATTTTCGATCATCTTTTTTATCGACTTCTTCTAATTGCTGTAATTTAACCTGTTCAATAGGGTCGCCGGTAATTTCGAAAGCATAAAGAACCTGCAGCGCTTTTTCACGTAAATGTCTTCTGGTTAATGCCATTAAACAAAGATAATTTAACCAATACCAAATAACCAGAACAAAATTACTGCAAAACTTTCTTTGATACAGAAATTGAAAGACGATTCTGCCGAGAGCGGTGTATCTGATGCAACCGTATAAGCATTAATACCAAAAAATTTGCATATCTGTTTAGTCCTTAATAAATGGAAATTATCGCTGATAATGACAATTTCCTTCCAGTTATTTTTTTTATAAAGATTGTTGTTTAGATAAAGTATTTGTTCTAATGTAGAGTTTGATTTGTTTTCAATAAAAATATTTCTTTCGGGCACACCTTTTTTAAGCAGTTCATTCTTTGAAACATCGGCTTCGGTCATTTCACCAGGCGCCCCACCACCGGTTAAAATTATATTTTTTATTAATCCCGCTGTATATAGTTCATAACCTTTGTTAATTCTTTCTCTCAATACAGGTGATGGTCTGTTTCCTCCCCATACAGCTGCTCCAAGTACAGTGCCTGCATCTACAGTTTTTTTGTTATTTTTAAGGATAAGTAAATCATCTTTGTAATTGTACGCAAACAGGAAAACAATGGAATATGCTGTAACCATAATAAGCAGTGTTACCCAAATGCTCCTGAATACATAAAATTTCATAAGTACAGTAAAAGAAATTACACATGCAGATACTGCAATAAACAAGTGCATGATAGAAAAAACAGAAAGAGAAATTGTTTGTATGCCTTTTTGTGAAAGTGTAACAAGGTTCTCATAGAATGTTTCCCTTGGTATTCTTCCCTGGAAAAACGCAAACGCAAGTATTAGCAGTGATATTACCGAAATAATTACAAGAGCACGTAATGCTGTTTGGTTTACTTTGGAAGATTGCAGGGCAATGTTAATTATTGCAATAATAGCAATAAGGCAAATAGTTATCCAGAATAAATTTCCTGTATATAAAATATTAAATACGCTAAGGAAACTTGAAATGAAGCCCTTTGAAAGCATAGAAGTGTATGATGAATTAAGCCAGTATTTATAAGCTAGCATGAAAAATAGTACAAATAATTCATAGCAAATCAGCCAGATTATAATTAAACTGTTCCCGGAGCTTTTTTTAATATTTCCCAATCAATTTTATAGTTTTTAGGTAATCCAATATATAAATATACTAATTTAGAATATATGATTCTTGTATTAATTTATATACAAGACTAAATTAGTCCTATATAATTTATATTATATTTTCAAGTCTTTAATAAGTGAATTGCTTAAAAATATGGTGTTCACTAATATTGGACTAATTTAGTCTAATATTAAAAGAAAAATCATAAATCAAATTACAATATGATGAATAAAATACTGATTGTTTTATTAATAGCAATTCTTTCAAATATAGTAATTTCTCAAGATTCTGAGGATACTATAAAAAGTAATTTTGAGTTGCCGGAAATAGATATAATAGGTAGCCAAGATATGATAAATCGTATTCCTGGATCAATCTTTAAGATAGGCTCAGAAAAAATAAAATTAATTAATCCGTTAAGTAGTAATGAAATCTTTAAAAAGGTTACCGGTGTAAACGTTGTAGACGAAGAAGGATTAGGGCTGAGGCTTAATATCGGAATCAGGGGAATGGATCCCGACCGTAGCCGAACTATACTTGTTTTAGAAGACGGGATACCAGTATCAATAGCGCCATACGGTGAGCCAGAGATGTATTATACTCCACCAATAGATAAAATGAGAGGAGTAGAAATACTAAAAGGGAGCGGCTCCATTCTTTTTGGACCTCAAACAATTGGAGGGGTTATAAATTATTTAACGACTAATCCCCCCGATAAACAGGTTTTGAATCTGGTTTTAAAGGGAGGAAGTAAAGGAATATTTTTAGGGAAAGCAGATTATGGAACTACATATAAAAACATTGGCGTGCATTTGAGTATTTTTAGAAAACAGGGTGATAATGTTGGTGTTTTAAAATACAGAATATCGGACATTAATGCTAAATTTAAAATTGCATTGAGTCAAAAATCTCTTTTAGGTTTTAAATTTTCAGGATATGATGAAAAATCAAACTCAACATATGTAGGCTTAACCCAGGTAATGTATGATAGAGGAGAATACTTTCCAATTATTCCTGAGAATGATAATGTTAGTATCAGGAGATACTCGGTAAGTATGTCACATAAATATAGTTTTTCTAATAGTGCTACTTTAACAACGACTGCATATGGATATACAACAGATAGAATATGGAGAAGACAGGATTTTAGCAGGACTTCAATTAATAATCCTACACATATTTGGGGAGATACTTCTGTAATTGGAGGTGCGATATTTATGAAAAATACAACAGGTATAAGAGACAGAAGGTTTGTTGTTGCCGGAATAGAGCCAAGATTATTTATGCCCTATAAATTAGGTAGATTCAAATCTGAACTTGATGCTGGCGCAAGGTATCATTATGAAACAGCAAACGAAAAGAGAATTAACGGAACTCAGCCTTATTATGAATCAGGCGCACTGATATCCGAAGAAATAAGAACGGGCAATGCTTTATCAGGGTTTGCTCAAAACAAATTGTTTATCAGAGATAATTTTATATTTACTGCCGGTTTAAGATTAGAATCATTTTTCTTTGACAGAACAATATTGAGAGTATCGAGCAGAGATACCAATATCTCAGCAAAAAGCAGTCAATTTCAGATAATACCCGGTATAGGAATATCTTATATTTTAGATACAAAGTACAACTTGTTTGCAGGAATTCATAGAGGATATGCTCCTCCAAGAATTAAGGATGCTATTAGTATTACAGGTGATGTTACACAACTTGATGCAGAATTGAGCTGGAACTATGAATTGGGAATGAGAGCAAATCTTAAAAAAGGAGTTAATTTTGAAATGACAGGTTATTTATTGGATTTTTCAAATCAGGTTATACCTGTATCTGTATCTTCAGGGGGTTCAGGTTCCGGATTAACAAATGGAGGCAGTACAATGCATATCGGTATTGAAACAGGTTTTTCTTTTGATATTGGAATGCTACTTCGATCAAAATATAATGTCATATTGAGTTCAAATACAACATTAGGTAAATCAACATACAATTCAGATAGATATATACGTCAGATAAACGGGCAGGATACAGTAATTACAAATGTAAAAGGAAACAAACTTCCATATGCTCCGCAATTTAATCTAAATGTATCCATGGAAATATCTGCTCCATTTGGTTTAGGATTTATAACAACCGGGAATTACTCAGGCTCTCAATTTACAGATGAACTTAATACGATAAATCCATCAAATGACGGAATACTTGGCAAAATATCATCTAGATTTATTGTTGATTTTACTGCACGGTATAAATTTAAAAATTTGAATTCCAGTATTTACTTATCAGTAAAAAACATTTTTGATGAAAGATATATAGCCAGCAGAAGACCACAGGGAATTAAAGTTGGATTACCCAGAATTATTACAGGGGGTGTTGATTTTAGTTTTTAAAAGTTTATCTATGTCTGTTTTTACCATCCTAAAATCCAGGCAAACATCAGCGGAGCAAAGATTGTAACATCGCTTTTCTGCAATTTTATAAGGAGATATAATGTGAAAGTTGGGATAAATATAATATTGCAGACGAAAAATAAACAACACGCAGAGCAGGCGGATATCCAGGACCAGAGATTATGCCCAAACTGTTTTTGAGAGCATTCGGGAATCGTTCTAACAATCCAATGGAATTGAAAATTCAATCTTAAATTTTAACAGCAAATGAAAATCCAGACAAAAATTGTAATACTGTGGCTATTAGTTATTCTTAGTATTTTTTTGCACCAGTTTTTTGCTCTTCATAATCTTCGTTACGGATTAAATGTGGTAAAAGCCGGTTATGATGCCGTTCCGGATATGGAAATGTTGAAGCGCTTGGGGCTTTACTTGTTACCAACCATTTTTATTTGTGGAATTATGTTTGTTACAAGCCATACTGTGAGGTTCTTGAATTTCATCGCTGGACTGTTTTACACAGCATTTCATGTGTGGCACTTTTTTGATGAATTGGGGAAATTGGAAGATTGGGTACAATGGATTTTACTATCCATAACCATAGGATACTGTGTATTGCTCAATCTGGCATCCTGGCGATGGTTCAAAACCGCAGATGAATAGCATCTTTCCATCATCTGGTAATGAATTACAGGGCGCTTTACAAATTAAGCAGGTTTAACATCCTAAAATCCAGGCAAACATCAATGGAGCGACTATTGTAGCATCACTTTCAACTATGAATTTTGGTGTATTAATTTCAAGTTTGTATTGAAATTTTTTATACGAATATCGAAAAGATCAACTAGTTGCGTCATAAACTAGTTGCGTCATAAATAAATGTAACCATAGAAGTAGTATTTTTTCTTAATAATTAAATTATTATATTAATTTCTATTTAGAAAATTTGAAGAATATAGTAAATATCATAATGTTATTTGCGTTTTTGATAGCGCTGGCTCACAATACAGTGCATCATAGCCACGATGCAATGTATCCTCACGAAATATTCCATGAACAAGAAGCCCCTCACTTTGAATTATCAGATTTATTTTCAGGATTAAATCATTTTGGGAGTAATCTGGCCTATACTAAATTAACAAAGAAAATTACTAACAGGGTTAATTTAAACCATAAAGTTGACAATTTATTTAATTGTATAAACGTAAAGAGTATTTCAAATACTAAACCAATACATTTATGTATCAGGGATAACCCTGATTTATATAAAACAGAAAACACTCACGTATATTCACTCCGCGGACCCCCAATTCTCATTTCCTGAGAAAATCTAATCTATTTTTTTAAAAAATTTCATTAATCAAATAAAAACTTCTTTATGAGGAAGATATTACTAATATCTTTTTTAGCAGTATTTATTTTTAGCTGCAATAAAAAAGATGAAGATAAACCAATAAGCGAGCTTGAACCGCTTGTATATACTTTATACTCAAATCGTGTAGAGCTTTTTGTAGAATTTAAACCTTTAATTGTCGGTGAAGTCTCAAGGTTCGCCGCACACCTGACAGTTTTGGGAGAGTCTTTTAAATCACTAGATGAAGGCAGGGTAACAGTTTCTTTAACAGAAAATGGGTCTTCTACAGTAGATGCACCTGATCCTCCGGGAATATTCAGACCAGAGATCAAACCAACCAAAGCCGGAAACAATTTTAAATTAACTTTTGATATTGTTACAAAGAATTTTACTGACCAAATCATTATTGATGATATTTTCGTTTATTCTGATGTACAGTCAGCAATCGCAAACCAAGTTGAAGAACCGGCAGGTGATGAAATTTCTTATCTGAAAGAACAGGCTTGGAAGGTTGACTTTGCAAATCAGGAAATCAGAAAGCAGATATTTTTTTATACAATCAGAACCACAGGTCAGATTTTAACCCCGCCTAGTGATGAGGCAATAATATCAGCAAAATCAAGCGGTATAGTTACGTTTAACGGAAATTCCTATTTAAGCGGGATGTCTGTTTATAAAGGCGAAGGGCTTTTTTCTGTATCAGGGAGCGACCTAAATGAACAGAATATTAATACCAAAATTCTTGAAACAAGATTTAATTATCAAAAGGCAGAAGCAGATTATGAGAGAGCATCTGAACTGGTAAAGGATAAAATAATCTCAGAAAAAGAGTTTTTAGCTATTGAGAATACTTATAAAGTTGCCAGAACCTTATATACATCACTTACACAAAATTATACAACAGCAGGCGTAAGAGTATTCTCGCCAATCAGCGGTTTTATTAGAACAATTAATATACAACAGGGGCAGTTTGTGGAAGCAGGTCAAACATTAGCCGTAATTTCAAAGAATAACCGGCTGCTGCTTAAAGCTGACCTTTCACAGAAATATTTTGATATAGTTAATCAAATACAATCTGCGAACTTCAAAACACCTGACGGTAAAACTTATGATACTGAAACATTGAACGGAAGCTATATAGTATCAGGGAAAACCATAGGTCAAAATAACCTATTACTTCCAATAAATTTTGAAATAGATTACAGAAATGAATTGATACCTGGAACATTTGTCGAGGTATTCCTGAAAACAACACGAATTCCTGATGCTTTGGTTATTCCCGTTACGGCTTTGATAGAAGAACAGGGAGTATTTTATGTTTATGTGCAAACAAGCGGAGAAGGTTTTGAAAAACGGGAAGTGAATATCACAGGTTCAGATGGTATTCTTGTGCAGGTGTTATCGGGTGTAGAAGAAGGAGATAGAGTTGTAACGAAAGGTGCTTACCAGATTAAGCTAGCATCAATGACAGGAACAATACCTGTTCACGGGCACGAACATTAATTAAAATGAGATTTCAATGTTAAATAAGATTATAAATTTTTCACTTAAGAATCGGCTTATAATAGTTTTTGCTTCGTGTCTGTTATTGGCTTATGGTTCATATATTGCGGTTAATATGGAAGTAGATGTTTTCCCTGACTTAACTGCGCCTACTGTGGTTGTTCTAACAGAAGCTCATGGTATGGCACCTGAAGAGGTTGAACAATTAGTTACATTTAAAGTTGAAACCGCTTTAAATGGTGCAACAAACGTAAGGAGGGTTCGCTCGTCTTCATCGGCGGGAATTTCAATAGTTTGGGTTGAATTTGAATGGGGAACAGATATTTATAAGGCAAGACAGATTGTTGCAGAAAAAATTGCAGCAGTAAATGAACAACTACCTGAAGGCGTTGGTAATCCCACGCTTGCCCCTCAATCCTCAATAATGGGTGAGATAATGTTAATTAGTGTAACATCAGATGAAACTAATTTGATGGAACTTCGCTCAATAGCAGACTGGAACATAAGACCTAGCTTACTGGCTATAGGAGGAGTATCACAGGTTGTTGTAATTGGCGGAGAATATAAGCAATACCAGATACAAGCTTCTCCTTTGAAAATGAGCTATTATAATATTTCTCTAAACGAATTGCTGGAGGCAAGCAAAAATATTAACCAAAATGCTTCGGGTGGATTTTTAAACCAATACTATCAGGAATATATTATTAGGGGCTTAGGCAGGACAAGCGATATAAATGAGATCGGATATTCAGTGGTGAAAGTCGTAAATGGTTTTCCTGTAAAGATTGAAGATATTGCTGAAATTAAAATTGCTCCAAGCGTAAAAATAGGCGACGGCTCGTTAAATGGCAAACCGGCAGTAATAATGACTATTATGAAGCAGCCGGGCACAAACACACTTGAACTGACAAAGAAAATTGATGAATCAATTGGGGAATTGACTAAAAATTTACCTAAAGATATTCATATTAATACAAAAATTTTCAGGCAGGCTGATTTTATAAATGCATCAATAAGTAATATAAATAAAACATTAATTGAAGGCTCAATATTTGTAGTAATTGTACTGATAGTATTTTTAATGAATACCAGGGCTACAATTATTTCTTTGATAGCAATACCTATATCACTTGTTGCGGCAGTATTAACCTTAAAATGGCTTGGGTTAACGATAAATACTATGAGTCTAGGAGGAATGGCAATAGCTGTAGGTGCACTTGTAGATGACGCAATTATTGATGTAGAAAATGTATTGAAAAGACTTAGAGAGAATGCTTTAAAACCAGTTTCAGAACAAAAGAATAAATTAGAAGTTGTTTATAATGCATCTATTGAAATAAGACCTTCTGTTATAAATGCTACTTTTATTATTATTGCAGCTTTTCTGCCATTGTTTTTTCTTTCAGGAATGGAAGGGAGATTGTTAGCTCCGCTTGGAATTGCTTTTATTGTTTCTTTATTTGCTTCTTTGATAGTTGCAATAACATTAACTCCTGTATTGTGCAGTTATTTATTAACAGATGATGAAACATTAGAAAAACAGGCGCGTGGGAATAAATTTGTAAATTTTTTAAAAAAAATCTATAAATCTTCATTAGAAAAAGTATTAGGTATCAAAAAAATTGTAGTAGGGTCTTCTGTTATACTTCTGTTTGTTTCCATAATCATAATGTTCGGTCTGGGAAGGAGTTTTCTGCCTGAATTTAACGAGGGTTCGCTTGTAATAAGCGCTGTAACACTTCCCGGGACATCACTTGATGAAAGTAATAAAATAGGAAACCAAATAGAAAAAACACTATTAACTGTTCCCGAGATACAAACAACTACAAGAAGAACTGGCAGAGCAGAATTAGATGAACACGCACAGGGTGTTAATGCTTCTGAAATAGATGCCCCATTTGTATTGAAAGACCGTTCAAGGGACGAGTTTATGAAAGAAGTAAGAGAAAAACTCGCGGGTATAACCGGGGTTAGTATTACAATTGGACAGCCTATTGGACACAGAATTGACCATATGCTTTCAGGGACAAGAGCGAATATTGCGATTAAAATATATGGCAGTGATTTAAATAAATTATTTACATTTGCAAATCAAATCAAAAACCAGATTGAGCCTATTGGAGGACTTGTTGATTTGAGTGTAGAGCAGCAGGTAGAAATTCCTCAGATACAGATAAAAGCCAAAAGGGAAATGCTCTCAAAATATGGAATATCAATTGCTGACTACATTGAATTTATTGATGTAGCTTTTGCTGGCGAGAAAGTTAGCCAGATATTTGAAGGCAACAGAAGCTATGACTTACTTTTAAGATTTGGAGATCCTGTTAATAATAACATAGAAAATATTAAGAACACCTTAATAGATACTTATTCAGGTCAAAAAGTGCCTCTGTATTATGTAGCTGATATAATTTCTACCACCGGACCAAATACAATTAACAGAGAAAATGTTCAAAGGAAAATTGTAATTTCTGCTAATGTTTCTGGCAGAGACCAAAGAAGTGTGGTTGAGGATATTAAAAAGAAGATAAATCAAAGCATAAAATTACCTGATGAATACAGAATAGAATATGGTGGACAATTTGAATCTGAAGCAGAAGCATCAAAAACACTTCTAGTAATGTCATTGTTCTCGCTCCTGATTATTTTTCTTTTACTTTATCTGGAGTTCAAGGATTTCAAAATATCAAGCATTGTCTTGATTAATCTTCCCTTAGCATTAATTGGAGGGATATTCAGCATATATTTTACGTCAGGAATTATAAGCATTCCATCTATAATTGGTTTTATCACTCTCTTTGGTATAGCTACCAGAAACGGAATACTGCTTGTATCAAGATACAATGCTTTAAAAAGTGAGGGAATAAAACTCTATGAACGTATTATGCAGGGTTCGTTAGATAGGTTAAGTCCTATTTTAATGACGGCTTTGTCAGCAGGATTTGCATTAATTCCGTTAGCTATAGCAGGAGATCTTCCGGGTAATGAAATACAAAGCCCGATGGCAAAAGTTATATTGGGAGGATTATTAACAAGTACATTTCTGAATTTGATTGTAGTTCCTGTAGTTTATTATTTAGCAAATAAAAATACCGAAAAAGCATGAACAGCAAACTAGTAATAATATATTTACTGAGCATTATTCAGTTTAGTTTTGCTCAAAGTAACTTAGATGATATACTTAAACAAGTATCAGTAAACAATCTGCAATTAAAAGCCGGTTCTGATTTAGTAAAGGCAAAAAGAACAGAATTTAGCATTGGGCTTGCTCCGTATGACCCGTTTATTTCTTATGATTATTTGTTTGGCAGTCCCAAAGGAATAGGAAACCAGATGGAATTTTCGATTATTTTTTCATTTGATTTCCCAACAGTTTATGGGAAAAAGAGCACATTAGCAGATTTAAAATCGACTCAACTTAACTATGATGAACAATATTTAAAACAGGAAATACTACTCGAAGCAAAATTAACTTACATTGAGCTTGTATTTATGAACAGAAAAAATGTGGAGTTAAACGAAAGATATGTTACTGCAAGCAGAATATATGATTATTTAAATGTAAAGTTAAAGCAAGGTAATGTAAATTTAATGGAAGTTAATAAAGCAAAGCTTCAGGTTATTAATTATAAAAGTGAGATTGAGATAAACAAAAGCGAAATAAACCGCTTAAGCAGTAAGCTAACTGAATTAAATGGCGGGAAACCAATATTATTTACTGATGCAATATATCCCGGGATAAATAATGTAACAGATTTTGCGACTCTTCAATCGGAAATTGAAGCAGGCAATCCTGTATTAAAGAAACTTAACCTTCAGTATAAAATTACTAAACAGGAAATTGATATTTACAAGGATTTAAGGCTCCCGAAAATTGAATTAGGTTATAGGTATCAAGGTTTATTAAATGAAAAATTTAACGGAATACATGCAGGTATTTCAATCCCACTATGGGAAAAGAATAACACTGTTAAATCACAGGAACTTCAATCAGTTTATACTAAAACCCTGATTGAAACTTATAAAAACGAGCGATACTATGAGATTAAACAACTTTTTGAGCAATATGTTTCTTTGAGAAATACTCTCACGGAAACTAAGGAGCTTATTGAGACAATTAACAATTATGAGTTGTATGAGAAAGCCTTTTTGCTTGGCGAGATTTCATCAATAGAATATCTAATAGAAACAACTTATTATTACTCGATTAAAGATAAAATAAATACACTTGAAAAAGAATATTACATCTTAAACGCAAAATTATTTAAACATAAGTTATAGCGTAAAGAACTAATAAAACGTATTTATACTAATGTGCATAAGAAGATATAAGTTTTTGTAGAATATTAGTATTTAATTACCAACCAAGCAGCCATGCGAAAATTAACGGTGCTACAATTGTGGCATCGCTTTCAACTATGAATTTTGGTGTATTAATATCAAGCTTGCCCCATGTAATTTTCTCATTCGGAACAGCGCCTGAATATGAGCCGTAACTTGTTGTGGAGTCCGATATCTGGCAGAAATAGCTCCAGAATGGTACATCGTGCCACTCAAGATCCTGATACATCATAGGTACAACGCAAATAGGGAAATCACCGGCAATACCGCCTCCAATCTGGAAGAAGCCAACACCTTTGCCGGCTGAATTTTTTCTGTACCATTCACTTAATGTTATCATATATTCTATGCCTGATTTCATTGTAGAAGGTTTTAACTCACTTTTTATGCAGTAAGAAGCGAAGATATTGCCCATAGTAGAATCTTCCCAGCCCGGAACGATTATTGGCAGATTTTTTTCAGCAGCAGCTATCATCCATGAATTTTTTGGATCAATTTCATAATACTCTTCAAGCACACCGCTTAATATCATTTTATACATATATTCATGCGGAAAGTATCTTTCGCCATTTGATTCAGCATCTTTCCATAATTGATAAATATGCTTTTGCAGTCTGCGGAATGCTTCTTCTTCGGGAATACATGTATCGGTAACACGGTTCAAACCTTTTTCCAATAAAGCCCATTCTTCCTTTGGTGTGAGGTCACGGTAATTAGATACCCTTTTATAATGTGAGTGAGCGACAAGGTTCATAAGGTCTTCTTCGAGGTTTGCTCCTGTACAGGAGATTATTTGCACCTTATCATTTCGTATCATCTCGGCAAGAGAAATGCCAAGCTCGCCTGTACTCATAGCGCCTGCAAGTGTTATCATCATTTTACCGCCTTCAGCCATATGTGTTTCATATGCTTTTGCAGCATCCATCATAGCGGCTGAATTAAAGTGCAGGTAATGTTTTTCCATGAATTGTGAAATTGTTCCGCGTGTCATTTGTTTTTCCCCTTAATAATAACCTCACCTCCAGCCCCTCTCCTAAAAGGAGAGGGGAGAAAGGTGGGCAGATATTATTTTATAATTTTAATTTCTTTTATTCATATTAAAATTTGTCTTATAATACACAGACAAGAATGTCTGTGCTACTATACACATAAAAAATTATAATTTTAGTTTCTTAAAAATGAATTCAGGAACAGAAGTGATTATTTTCATTATCCACCACCAGAAAAACGGTGTGTAAATAACAGATTTACCTTTTTTCATTGCCTTATAAATATCTTTGCCAACTTTTTCAGGTGAAGCAACCAGTAATTTTGGAAGTGGCATTCCATATGTCATGGGTGTATTTACAAAACCTGGTTTTATGGTTAAAACATTAACACCCGATTTAAACAATCTATTCCGTAACCCAGATAAATAAACAGAGAGCCCTCCTTTTGCAGAACCATACATATAATTGCTTTGCCTGCCTCTATCACCTGCAACAGAAGAAATTACTGCAATATTGCCTTTCTTTTTTGTTTCAAACTCAGCGGCAAGCAGCTCACAAACAGAAACAACACCCGTAAAATTTGTATCAATTATTCGGTGAGCTTCGTTAAAATCAGCTTGTGCTTTTTCCTGTGTACCCAAATAGCCAAATACTATCAGAACATAATCCAGTTCAGGGGTTTTAACCAGTACATCTTCAATAAATTTTTTATGAGTTGGGTAATCCAGTGCATCGATATATTCAGCTCTACAGTTTACCTTATATCTTATACTGAAATCATTGGCATATTTTTCGGGTTCATCCTGTTTGCGACCGCCGAAAATTATGTCATGCCCTGCTTCAGCAAAATGTGCTGCTGCTGCTTGTGCTATTAATGAATTTGCACCAAGTATTAATAGGGACATAAGCCTACTCTCCTTGCCATATTTGAAGTAAATTTGTTTTCAGGATCGTATTTAATTTTAATTTTCATCCATTTTTCCCATAAACCGCTATACATTTGTTTAAAAGTTATTTCATCTAATATTGAATCTTTTGTAAGATAATTTCTGCCGCCATAATCAAGTACAATTTCGTCAAGGACTTTGCACATTTCAATTACACCTTTTTTAACCGGGAAATCCATTGAAAGTGTATAGCCCTTAAAGGGGAACGATAGAATTCCATCCTGGTCGCACATTTTTTTAAGTACTGCAAGGAAAGAACCACCACCAAAAGAAACTACTTTCTTTAGAATTTTATCAATTGCTTCTTTGCCTTTATCTTCGGGCACGTTTAATTGGTATTGAATTAGCCCGCTCTTACTGTATATATGGTTCCAATTCAAAATAAAATCAAGCGGGTAGAAATATTTATCATAATGAACAAGTTCAACTTTGTTCTTTGCTGCCATATAGTAAGCAGAATTAAACATAGTAATGCTAAGCTTGTTTAATGTTGTAAAAGGTATTTCAAACGGAACTGAAACTTTCTTTTCAACATACTTTTGCTTAGTTTTTGTTTTAAACTTTTCGGGAAGTTCATTAAAATCAGAATAATTTCCAAGGAATAAAACATTCCTTCCGTATTTTTTACCGGTAGCAACAATATCCATCCATGCAACTGAATACTGGTATTCTTGATCGTGTTCTTCAAATTGCATGAAAAGTTCATCCATATTACGAAGCTTTACAGATTTATTGATAAAGTATGGCGAGCTGATCTTCTTCAACTGGATTTCGGCTTCAAGAATAAATCCGGTAAGACCCATACCCCCAATAGTTGCCCAGAAAAGATCGCTGTTCTGAGAACGAGAGCATTCAAGTATATCACCGGAAGCGATAAGAATTTTAAAGCTTATAACAAAACTTGAAAGTGAGCCGACTTTATGATGATTCTTTCCGTGGACATCGCTTGCAATTGCGCCTCCCATAGTAACATATTTTGTACCGGGTGTTACAGCCGGGAACCAGCCTCTAATTACAAATGTATCCAGAAGATCTTTGTATGTAACTCCGGCTTCGCATCTTACAATACCTGTAATTTCATCAAAAGAAATAAAGCGGTTCATAAGTATAGATTCGGTAACGATACCGGTATCATTCAGCGAAGAATCGCCATAGCTTCTGCCAAGACCGCGTGCAATAACTGAGCTTTGCTTCAGAATTTCCGTTAGGTCAAATATTCCTGTGGGTCGTGTAACCTTGCACATAGCTTTCGGGAATTTCCCGAAACCGGATAGCTCGATCTCCTCAAATTTCATTAGTTTTCAGCGTATTGAAAGTACTTTTTCCTGTATATTATAGTATAAATATCGTAAATAATAAAATGATAAGAAATTTAGAAATTTGGTATTTAAAATCTGCGACGGAAACATATTAATGTCAGGTCTAAGGACCTGACACAAGCAGTAATTGCTCGTATTTGTCATTCCTGCGCCGTGCCTGCGGCAGGCAGGAAGGCAGGAATCTTGTTTCTATTTTTAAAGATTCCGTATCAAGTACGGAATGACAAAGGTGGGGGAAAGTTATATATCCAACTACTAAAATCTGCATATATAACAGTTTTATCTAATCTACAGGAATAAATGAAAAACGGTATTCATATATTACACAGACAAGAATGTCCGTGCTACTCATAAAAGCAAAATTTAAGAAAATACTTTAACTTTAATGTTAAACAATATATTGCTATTTTAGTAAAACAGTTCTTTGTAATACTCCGTTTAATACGGAAAATTTTTTTCGGTTCACTTATTTAAACAGTGAAAAATCCCGAGCTTTCGGGATAAATAGGGAATCCGGTTCTAAGCCGGAGCTGTCCCCGCAACTGTAATAGAGAAGACCGGTATTTGTTACGTCACTATCGTTTTATTGATGGGAAGACTTACCGGAAATTGCTCTTAAGCCAGGAGACCTGCCGGAAATATATTTAAATGATCTTCGAGGGCAAAGATTACATGTTATTAAAAATTGAGGCTCCCTGTCTCTATATGACAATGTATATTTTTCAATTCGTTTGGTCATTTAGGTACAGGGAGTTTTGTTTTATGAAACAAACAATTTTAATAACTAAACTTTTTTCATCGGGAGAAAATATGAAAAAGTTAATCATGGCTTTTCTTTTTGTTTTTGCTTCACTTTATATTTACACAACCTTAAACGGCTGCGGAGATGAATCAGTAGTAAATCCTGTTTATACAATCACTACCAACGGAGCTTATATATTGTCAGAAGGAACTAATCCTTCAAACAGCAGGCTTTCTTTTTATTCTGTACCAAAGGATTCGTTTTACCAAAGTATTTATAATGGAAATCTTGCATATCCTGATGGTCTGGAAATATTCAATGGTGATTTGTACCTTGTGGAACAGGGACCTACATTTGCTGGACCAGGTAAAGTATATTTGCTTGATTCAAATGGTGGTTTAAAAATTTCTTCAAATCCTTTCGGTTCTAGTCCATACTCAATTGTACTTACCGGACAAAGAGCTTATATTACAAACGGTCCGGGCAGCAAAGTAACAGTTCTTGAAATGCATAATCTTGCATTTATACAGGATATTAATGTAGGTGTTTATCCACAGGAATTGGCAATTTCTAGAGGGAAGATCTTTGTATGCAATACAAGCGCTTTTGGAGGTAATGCTGATTCAACTGTTTCTGTTATTGATCCCAATTCTAATACAGTTATTCAAACTATTGTATTAAGAAAAGATCCTTCCTCAATTAAAAGTATTCAGGTACAGGGGGGTAATGAGCTTTACATTGGTTGTCAAGGAGGAGGAGGAATTATATATAAGATAAATCCTGAAACAAATAATAAGCTAGATTCATTTAGTCTTCCTAATGGTTTTGATAGAGACCTTGTAATTTACAAAGGAGCTATATATTTCATATCAGGTTCTAATAATATTGATAAACTGGATCTTTCAACTAGAATAGTATCTACTTTTATAACCAACCCAGGAGTGCCTTCATTTTTTTATGGATATAATATAGATGTTATCAACGGCAAGCATTATGTTCTCGATGCAAAAAACTTTTCTGTTGATGGCAATTTATTTATTTATAATACAAGCGGTTCAATAGAAAAGACATTTAGCACCGGTGGAGTAGCTCCAAGAAGAGTTGTCTTTAAAACACAAACAACTTCATCGGGATTATAAACTGAATTGAATAAATATTACAAAATATTTTATTTTGCGTTATTATTATCATTTTCTATCCCTGCCCAGGAAATTATTTCTTCGGGCATGGATAGTGTATTTACAAGTGAGATATTGGTTGAATCCAACCGTCTGAAGATGAAAAACTCTGAAGCTCCAAATAAAATACAGGTGTTGGATGAACATTTTATACTATCACTCAACGGAAGCAGCCTGCCTGATGCTTTAAAACTAAGCGATGCTGTTTATGTTAAGGATTATGGCTTTAATTCAGGCACAAAAACTATTTCACTTAATGCAACACAAAGTGAACATACGTTAATTCTGTTAAACGGTGTTAGACTAAACAGCAGGCAGAATGCGCAGGTTGATCTATCGCTCTACAATCTTGATAATGTTTCACGGATCGAAGTATCCAAAGGCGGATCATCAGCGCTTTACGGAAGTGAGGCAATTGGCGGGGTGATAAATATCATTACAAAAGATATTTTATCACAAAAACCAATTGGGTTTAATCTTAAAACGGGAGTTGGTTCTTACGGGCTGAGGAAATTCTACGGCAGGTTTTCTCACAACTTTGATATGAGATTTCTGAAAAACATTAATTACAATCTTTCTTTTTCAGATGAGCGCGCTAAAAATAACTTTGAGTATAATTTCAAAAATGGGGCAAATATATTGTTAAAGGAAAGAGAAAATTCTGATTTCAATACACAGGCTTTAAATTTTGATCTATCATTTACAGATAAAGATGAATCAGCGTATAAGCTTTTTGCGAATTACTCACATTTTGAGCGAGGTGTCCCCGGAGTTGATTTGGGATATTCCACCGGTACTGCAAGGCAGATTGATTATAATTTTATTTCAAGCATTTCTTATGATAGAGAAGTTGATGATGACATTTATTTGAAATCAGATTTAAGTTATAATTACGCACTTCAAAAATATTTTGATCCTTCAACATTTAATCTTTCTGTTCAGATAAACAGCTTTTACAGACTTACCGGTTTTACGGCTACAAACATTCTTAGTTATTTACCTAATGATAAAATCAGTATTGAAGCAGGCAGTGAGCTTTCATTCAATTATATAGAAAGCAACGAAACTGAAGATGGTGATCTAACTCAAGGGGCAATATTTGCTGTTTCAAAAATTGAAGCAAATCTTAAAAAAGATTCAAAAATAACTTTTTACCCTTCTCTAAGATATGATTATTTTTCAAACATATCAGAGAAGAATGTTATTACCGGAAAATTTGGGATAAATATTAAGCCGTTGGGTAAAACGGAACTTAACATAAAATCCTCAATCGGAAATAATTTCAGAGCACCAACTTTTAATGAGCTTTATTGGAAGGATCTTGGAAACAAAAACTTAAGACCTGAAAAATCCATAAGCTATGATGCAGGAGTATATTACAAGTTCAAAGCAATTGGAATAAATGAACTTGAATTATCGTACTTTAATATAAACACTACTGATAGAATTGTATGGACTCCGGTTTCGGGTGCCATTTGGAGACCAATAAATGTTGGTAAGGTAAAATCAGAAGGAATTGATTTAAGTCTAAGAACAAGCATTGTATTCAGTCAAAGAGTAAGTGTACAGACATCAATAAATTACACAAATAGCAAGGCTTTAAAGAAAAGCAGTGATTACTCAGGTGACCCAACTTACGGTAAACAGTTAATTTACCTTCCAAAAGAGATGGTAAAAGCATCAATTATGATGAATTATTTGACTACAAGTAAATTATTAAAATTTGTATCTTTTAGCTTGTTCTATAATTTTTCTACCAGAAGATACACAAATTTTGAAAATACTCAATTTGTTCCGAGATACGACGCTTTAGATGGAAATTTTGGACTTGGTTTTACAAAAGGTGCATTTGAAATTGGTACAAAATTTATTGTGAACAACATTTTAAACGAAAACTATAGCGTACTTCCGGGATATCCGATGCCGCTTAGGAATTATAAATTTGAATTAAGTATTAAATATTAAGCAACAAGTATTAAAAAGTATATATTGTGGAAAAGCTTAAAATAGAATTCCGACCAAATTATAAATTCGAAGATTACCTTCAGTGGGAAGGTAATTGGGAATTAATTGACGGCGTTCCTTATGCTATGAGTCCATCGCCCACAAAAAAGCACCAGCTTGTTTCGGCTAATATTGCGATACAGTTAAATGAGCTACTGAAGGATTGTTCAGAGTGCCAGGCGTTCATTGCTCTGGGTTGGAGGGTAAATGATGAACATGATAACAATTTTTTTTGTCCCGATAACTCAGTAGTCTGTAAACCGGTTACAGGTGATTATATAGAGTCTCCCCCGGAACTTATTTTTGAAATTTTATCATCATTAACAACAGGCAAAGATAAAGAAGTTAAGTATATAATTTACCAGCATCATGGGGTTAAATATTATGTGATAGTTGATATTGAAAAATTATCAGCAGAAATATTTTTTCTCGAAAACGGAAAATACAAAAATGTTTCAGAGGCAAAAACCAATAGTTTTACGTTTGATCTTGGGAAATGCAGGATCAATTTTGATTTTAACAGTATTTGGAAAACAGAAAAATAATTATAATTTCACAGGAGAAATCATAAATGAATAACTCTAAAATGACAAACTTTATTATAGCAGCAGTATTAATTCTTTTTGCAGCATTTTCCAGGCTTATACCACATCCAATGAACTTTGCTCCAATTGCTGCAATAGCTTTATTTGCGGCTGTTTATATGGATAAAAAATATGCATTCATATTGCCAATTACAGCAATGCTCTTGAGCGATGTATTTATTGGTTTCTATTCAGGTATTGAATGGGTGTATGGTTCATTTGCGATGGTTGCGGTAATTGGACTTTGGCTTAAGAAGAGAATTGAAAACAGAAGCGGAGCTGGCAAAGCCGGATTTATTTTAGGAACTACACTTTTTTCATCGATTGTATTCTTTGCGGTTACGAATTTTGGTGTATGGATAAGCGGTATGTTTTATGATATGAACTTTAATGGGTTTTTACAGTGTTATGCTATGGCAGTCCCGTTCTTCCGTAATTCATTAGGTGGCGACTTATTCTATGTAACTGCAATGTTTGGTACATATGAACTTGTTACCAGATTTGCAAGAACTGCATCAGTACAGGAAGCAAAGATCAGGAAATAAATTATTATTGATGATAGAACGATTAAAAGATGAACTGAAAAAAAGAATAGTTATCCTTGACGGTCCAAGGGGAACAATGATACAGAGACTTAACCTTGATGAAGCCGGATTTCGGGGTGAAAGACTTAAAGATTTCCCGAATGACTTAAAGGGCAACAATGATATTCTGAATATTACACGCTCTGAAATAATTAGCAAAATATATGAGCAGTATCTAGAAGCTGGTTCAGATATTGTTGGCACGAATACTTTTAACTCTTCATCAATTTCGCAGGCAGATTACAATACACAGGAATTTGTTTACGAACTGAATTTTAATTCAGCTAAGCTTGCCAGAGTTGCTGCCGATAAATTTACCAAATTAACACCTGATAAACCGCGTTATGTAGCTGGTGCTATTGGTCCAATGAATAAAACTCTTTCAATGTCACCCGATGTAAATGATCCGGGATACAGAGCCGTAACATTTGAAGAGATAAAAGAATCATATCAGGAAGCTGTTAAAGGATTAATTGATGGTGGTGTTGATTTGCTTCTGGTTGAAACAGTGTTTGATACACTTAATTGTAAAGCAGCATTATTTGCAATAAATGAACTGTTTGATCAAATAAGCAAAAAGCTTCCCATTATGGTTTCAGGTACAATTGTTGATATGAGCGGAAGGACACTCTCGGGTCAGACGGTTGAAGCATTTCTGAACTCGGTTGCACATGCAGAAATTTTCAGTATAGGACTCAACTGTTCACTTGGGGCAAAAGAAATGCGTCCTTATATAGAAGAACTATCAGCAAAAGCAAACATGTATATTAGCTGTTACCCTAATGCCGGTCTGCCGAATGCATTTGGCGGGTATGATGAGCTACCGGAAGAGACTGCTGAATATTTAAAAGAATTTGGTGAGAGCGGTTTTTTGAATCTTGTTGGAGGATGCTGCGGTACAACTCCGGAACATATTCAGAAAATAGCGGAATTTGTACAAGACCTTCCACCCAGAAAATTACCTGAGATTGAACCATACTTAAGATTAAGCGGACTTGAGCCGTTAAATATCACACCACAAACAAATTTTGTTAATATTGGTGAAAGAACCAATATTACAGGTTCTGCAAAATTTGCAAAACTGATAAGGGACGAAAATTATGAAGAGGCTTTAAGTGTTGCCCGTCAGCAGGTAGAAAGCGGTGCACAGGTAATTGATATTAATATGGATGAAGGTATGATAGATGGTGTAGCGGCTATGGAGAAGTTCCTGAAACTTTGCGCGGTTGAGCCTGATATTGCACGTGTTCCGGTTATGCTTGATTCATCCAAATGGGAAATTATTGAAGCAGGATTAAAATGCCTGCAAGGCAAAGGAATAGTTAACTCCATCAGTTTAAAAGAAGGTGAAGAGAAGTTTATAGAGCATGCAAAGAAAGTTAAGTTATACGGTGCTGCAGTTATAGTTATGGCATTTGATGAAAAAGGGCAGGCTGATAGCTACCAAAGAAGGATTGAGATTTGCCAGAGATGTTATGATATACTCACAAAAAAAGTAGGTTTTCAGCCGCAGGATATTATTTTTGACCCGAATATACTTACTGTTGCAACCGGAATTGATGAGCATAACAATTATGCAGTTGATTATATCAATACAACAAAGTGGATAAAGGAAAATCTACCTCTGGCAAAAGTAAGCGGTGGAGTGAGCAATATTTCATTTTCATTTCGCGGAAATAATTTTATCAGGGAGGCGATGCACTCTGCATTTTTATACCATGCAATAAAAGCCGGAATGGATATGGGCATTGTTAATGCAGGAATGATAGAAGTATATGATGAAATTCCAAAAGATTTGCTTGAGCTTGTTGAAGATGTACTTTTGAACAGAAAACCTGATGCAACCGAAAGGCTTGTACAGTTTGCTGAGACTGCAAAAACAAAAGGAAAAGTAACCACTCAGGATAATGCATGGCGAGATGCTCCTGTTGAAGAAAGATTGAAGCATGCACTTATTAAAGGTATAGTTGAATTTATTGATGTTGATACCGAAGAAGCGAGACTTAAATATCCTAAACCTCTTGATGTTATTGAGGGTCCCTTGATGGATGGAATGAATGTAGTAGGAGATCTATTTGGTGCAGGAAAGATGTTCCTTCCGCAGGTCGTAAAAAGCGCAAGAGTAATGAAAAAATCTGTAGCTTACCTTACGCCATATATAGAAGCAGCAAAAGCTGATGGCGCTTCCAGCATTAACGGCAGGATACTGCTTGCAACCGTAAAGGGCGATGTTCATGATATCGGTAAAAATATTGTAGGTGTTGTGCTTGGCTGTAATAATTATGAAGTGATAGATCTTGGAGTAATGGTACCTGCTGAAAAGATATTGCAGATCGCCAAAGAAAAGAATGTTGATATAATTGGTTTAAGCGGACTGATAACACCTTCACTGGATGAAATGGTTCATGTTGCAAAGGAAATGGAACGCCAGGGATTTATTGTTCCATTGCTTATTGGCGGAGCGACAACATCAAAAATACATGCAGCTGTTAAGATAGCTCCAAATTATTCAAACCCTACTGTTCACGTGCTAGATGCATCACGCAGCGTAACGGTTGCCGGAAGCCTGATGAACAAGGATAACCGTGATGGTTTCATTGGCGGCGTTAAGCAGGAATATGAAAGAATGAGAATTTCATACAATGGCAGAAAAGATAATAAAAAGTTTTTAACAATTGATGAGGCAAGAAATAAAGGATTAAAGATCGATTGGGAAAAATCAAAATTAACAAAACCAACTTTTATTGGTAATAAAGTATTTGATGATTTTCCGTTAGATAAGATAAGAGAAAAGATTGACTGGACGCCTTTTTTTCAAACATGGGAAATGAAAGGCAAATACCCAAGAATTTTTGATGATTCAATTTATGGCGTTGAGGCAAAAAAATTATTTGATGATGCAAATAAGCTCTTAGAAGATATTATCGCTAATAAATGGCTTAAGGCAAAAGCAGTAATAGGCTTATATCCGGCTAATTCGCAGGGTGATGATATTGTGTTATATACCAATGATAAGCGAAAAGAAGTGATTACCATACTGCATACATTGAGACAGCAGGCTGAAAAGACTAACCAGGAACCATACTTTGCGCTTTCTGATTTTGTTGCTCCAATTAATACGGGAGCAAATGATTACATTGGCTCGTTTGCTGTTACAACAGGTTTAGGAATTGAAGCACTGCTTGATAAATTTGCAAAAGAGCACGATGATTATAATAGTATTATGACAAAAGCGCTTGCCGATAGGCTTGCCGAAGCATTTGCAGAGCTAATGCATGAGCTTATTCGTAAGGAATTCTGGGGATATGCAAAAGATGAAAATTTGAGCTATGAGGATATCATTGCGGAAAAATATCACGGTATCAGACCCGCACCGGGTTACCCCGCACAGCCTGACCATACCGAGAAACAATTGATATTTGACCTTCTGGAAGCTGAGGAAAATACAGGAATAAAATTAACTGAAAGTTTTGCAATGTACCCGGCATCATCTGTGAGCGGGTTATATTTTTCTCACCCCCAAGCGAAATACTTTAATGTTGGCAAGATAAATAAAGACCAAGTTGAAGAGTACGCTAAGAGAAAAAATATGTCTATAGAAGAAATTGAAAGATGGCTTGCGCCTATACTGGCATATGAAAGAACTGAAAAAGAAGTAATTTAAATATTATTTTATGTCAATAATAAAATCAAAAACACTGAATCCCAAAAGTAGTGCTTCTAAACTTCTAAAAGATTTGCCGGATAACTGCTCATACGAAGATATACAATATCATTTGTATGTGCTTCAGAAAATCGAAAAGGGTTTAACTGATGTTGAAAATGGCAAAACATACACATCTGATGAAATGAAATTGAAATTGAAAAGATGGATAAGAAAGTAGTATGGTCAGATCAATCATTTAAAGATATTGATTTTATTTGCGAATATATCAGCAGGGACTCTAGGTATTATGCTTTTTCATTTGCTGACAAGCTATTTAACTCCGGAGAAAGTTTAAATAAATATTTTCATAGAGGTAGAATTGTTCCTGAATTACTTAAAGAAAATATTCGAGAAATATTTATTAATGATTACAGAATGATATACAGAATTAATGACGAATATGTTGAAATACTTACTGTAATTCATGGCAAAAGAATAGTTAAAAAAAGTTTGAAAAAGTATAAGTAGAATTTTTAGCAAAATATTGTATTGTTTTAATATGGTAACTAAGTGTGTATGTTCTGATATATTGTTTTCTGAGATTAAAATTACCGCTGATAAGTATGACCTAAGAAGTATGAATGAGCTTAAGGAATATGTTCAGTTTGGTGAGAATTGCCAGTTTTGTATCCCATACATAGAAATGATGCTTAAAACAGGTAAAACGGAATTTGAGCCTGTATTTGAATGACAGTTATTAATATTTCTTTTTACCAGAGGAGTTGATTGAATAAAATTATTGCAGTTATCGGAATGTGCGGCTCAGGTAAAAGTGAAGCTGTAAAATATTTTGTGGAAAACAGCTACAAGCGTGTTTATTTTGGCGAGGTTGTTATGAACGAAATGAAAAGGCTGGGACTTGAAGTGAATGAGCACAATGAAAGAGCAACCAGAGAGAACCTCCGTAAGGAGTTTGGTATGGGAGCAATGGCGGTTAAGAGTCTGCCAATTATAGAAGATTTTATAAAGCATAATAATGTTGTCATTGAAAGCCTTTACTCATGGGAAGAGTTTAAGATACTTAAAAATAAATTTGGAGAAGCATTCAAACTGCTGAACATTTATACTACAAAGGCTTTAAGGTATGAAAGACTTGCAAAAAGACATTTCAGACCGCTGACGAATGAAGAATCAAAAAGCCGAGATTTAAGTGAGATAGAGAAGCTTGATAAAGGTGGACCGATAGCTTATGCTGATTATTTGGTTATGAATGATGGGTCGCTTGATGAAATGAATGTTGAATTGAAGAAGTACGTTTAATTAAAGTTAATGGTTTCAATTTATAAAGATTCCTGACATGCCGGGGGCAGTTCTTCGACCTACGCCTTAGAAACAAGGCAAGCAGGAATGACAAGAAACATATATAGGAATGACATGAAACACAGGCAAGTCACGAATCGATCTTCTAAATGCCTGTGCTACTTAAAACAAGTTTTAGAAAAAAGAATAAATTCCCGGCTGCGCCTTAGAAACAAGGCAAGCGGGAATGACAAGAATAAAGGGGTCCGATTGCTTATGCAGATTATTTGGTTATGAATTATGGCACGCTGGATGAGATGAATGTAGAGTTGAAGAAGTTTTTATAATTAAGATAGAGATTCCCGCCTACGCGGGAATGGTAAAAAAATGAAAAGACAGGATTACATTTCGTGGGATGAGTATTTTATGGGGATTGCGCTGCTATCGGCAAAGCGGAGCAAAGACCCCAGCACTCAGGTTGGCGCTTGTATTGTGAACCAATACAGCAAAATTGTTGGGATTGGTTATAATGGCTTCCCGATAGGCTGTGATGATGACGCACTGCCATGGGGGAAAACATCAGAAAATACTAATGAAACAAAATATCCGTATGTTGTACATGCAGAAGCAAATGCGATACTTAACTCAACTAAAGACCTGCATGGCGCAAGAGTTTATGTAGCACTCTTTCCATGTAATGAATGTACAAAGCTTATTATACAGTCAGGCATAAAGGAAATAATTTATCTTTCGGATAAGTATAAAGAAACCGATAGCGTAAAGGCTTCAAAGAAAATGCTGGATATGGCAGGTGTTACATACAGACAACTTGATATGGGTGATAAAAAAATAGAAATAGATTTTTCAATAGATTAAAAGGAAATTCCTGTATGGACAAGAAAAAAATTACAATGGAAGATGCAAAGAAAGCCGGAGGGAGGAAATACAGGGAAAAAGTACAAAAGGTTTTAGAAGAATACGAAAAACTCCCTGACGAGCAAAAACACCAGTCACATTTATATTACGGTTACGGCAAAGGCAAGACTACTGCTGCTATAGGGCTTGCATTCCGCGCACTCGGAGCTGGTATGGCAGTTGCGATTGTTGAGTTCGATAAAGGCTTTGACCAGACTAAGGAGCATTATTATGAGCGAAGGATATTCTTTAAGCTAAAAGAGCTTGGTTATTCTATCGATATATTTTCCAGCGGATGCGAGCGAATGAATGAAGATGGTACTTTCCGCTTTAAGAATGCTGAAGAGGATTTTGAAGAAGCAAAAAGAGCAATGGGAATAGTAAGAGATATTATTGTAAACGGTAAACAGGATGTATTAGTGCTTGATGAGTTTGTTGCGGCAGCGAATTATCACTTAATAGAAGAAAAAGATGTGTTTGAAATACTTGACCTGTATGATAAGAACAGAAGATTTGAATTAATAATAACCGGACATAAACTTTTTGAAGGACTTGAAGACAGGATTGACTTAATTACCGAGAACAGGAAAGTGAAACATTATTTTGATAAAGGCATCCAGGCGAGAAAAGGAATTGAATACTAGAAATAAAAAGTAAAAAGGCAAAAGTAAAAAAATATGAAATATCTTAACAATTCATTATTATTTATTATCTCAATATCCCTTGCTATATTATTTAATGCATGCAGCGATTCAACTGCGCCAACTATATCAAATGAAAGTAATCCGTTAAAGGGTGCTTATATACTATACTATAGTCCTGCAACAGGGAGCGATTACGCTTTTTATGATTTATCCAAAGATTCAATTACAGATTTTGTTTTTACTTTAAATAATCCAGGAGTAAAGCTTGGAGTGAATCCGGGTGAAATGAAACTTAATTCAGATAGAAAACTTTATGTATCAACTCTTGGAATACCCAACAGCAATGGTACAATTTATAAAATTGATCCCGAAAGTAATAGTATTATAGATTCATTGAGGTTTGGAGTTAATCCGTTTGGTTTTGCCATTAATAACAACAGACTTGTAATATCAAATTCAGGAAGTTCAAAAGTAACAATACTTGATTTAGATTTTAATATCATTTCAGATACCATACAGGTAGGACCTAATCCACGATATATTTTATACGGGTTTAGTAAATATATTGTAAGCAGGAAAGCACTTAATACAGAATCATCGCTTGGGCTAATAGATGAAATAAGCAGTAATGTTACAAAAATATATTTCCCGGGTGTACCTGTAAGCACAATTTACAATGTAAACGGAATTTTCGTATCAACAATTAGCAATAAGAATATTTACAGGATCGAATCTGAATCTTTCACAACAATTGATTCATTTGCAGTTCCCACGATGTTTGCTTTTGTAAGTGAACTTAAATTTAAAACACAGAATAGTTTTTTTGCAGTAGCAGGCGGCAGGGAAGTATGGCTATCAAATGTTTCAAACGGTACGTTCACATTCACAAATATTTATCCCGCAAAAGTAAATGAAAGTTTACAAACTGCTGCTTTTGAGCCAAATGCAAATGAATTGTATTTAGGAGTATGGAATAGTTCATCGGGTAATGGTTCACTGGTTATAATTGATGGAACCAGCGGGAATGTTAAGCGGATTAAACCACTTGCCGGCTTAGGAGCAGCAAGTATTGTATTCAAGTATTTTTAGATGTGAGAATAGTTCTATTCTTGTAGATAAGTTTAGCAACAAGAATAGTAAATACACATATCACAAGTCCTCCAAGTAAATCCACTACGTAATGATATCTTAAATAAATTGTTGCTACTATCATACAAAAAAAGTATGGCAGATAAAAATAGAAAGAGCGCGAACGGAATTTCCACGATAGGTATGTTATTAAAAATGCTGAAATAGTGTGCAGGCTCGGCATCGCATCGCGCTGAACGTAAACCTGAGGATTTTTTACACCTGGCGGAATTGACTCTCCGAAATTGAGGAATGCTCTTATATATTCAGTCAAAAATATTCCCGGCATTTGTGTGTTGATAGAATAAAAATCATGCAGATGAAAGCGGGGTCCGTTTGCGGGAAATATCATATATAAAATATAGCTTATGTAAAAGCTGAAGAATAAAATGAATATGGTATATTTAAATTCCTTATACCTTTGCCTAAAATAAAGCTCCAGCCCGAATACAAGTATCATTGGATAGTAATACACATATACTATCTGAAGAAATTCAGTAAGTAAAGGATTTTCAAAACGAAAAGCCCATTGGGTTGGGTTTAAACCGAAAATTGCGAAATCCATTTTTATGAACAGTAGATCCCAATCAGCAGGCTTAAGTGAAAAGACAATAACATATATCTGTTTAAAAATATAAAGAATTGTAGCAATTCCATACCAATATCTAAACATCTTCAGTGGTGATGAATTACGGACCTTATTATCACCATATTTTTCTGCTAATTTTTCATATTTATTTACAACACGGTAAATGAGCCATACTATAAATAAATTTATAACTATAAAAACAAGCCAGTAGCCAATTTTAAAATTAAAATAAATATAAACGAAACACAAAACTAGAAGCATTGCCTGTGTTACAATATCAGCTGGTGAAAGATATTTGGTAAATCTTTTAATAATGTTAAACCTGTTTAATTTACATCAACCATTTAAGCGAAAGTGTTGCAAGAGTTAAAAATACAGTTATTCCTACAACATCCTGGAATGCTGTTTCAAAAGGACCGACAGTTATAGCTGGATCGAAACCAAGTCTTTTAGAAAGTAACGGTGTAGTTGTTCCCACAAAGGCTGATATGTTAATGGATATTAACATTGAAATACCAACAACCAAACCAAAAACAACCTTGCCAGACCAAAAACCTCCAATAAGACCAATAATTAATCCACATGTCAAACCAATTATCAGGCTGATTTGCAGAGCGCGTTTGACAGGTTCACCCCATCTGCTTAATGATACTCCTCCGGTTGCCAGTGCCCTGACAGTCATAGCTGAAGCCTGCAAGCCTGTGTTACCTGAAATTGCTGAAATGATTGGCATAAATGATGTAAGCAGCAGAACTTTAGCAAGAGTTTCATCATAATAATGAATTACAATTCCAGCAAAAAACTGAATACCAAGAGTAATTAGTACCCATGGAAGTCGTAGCCATGCTATTTGCACGGGTGATTTACTTTCAAGTTCTTCTGCGTCAGAACCAACAATTTTTGCAACATCTTCAGAAAATTCCTCTTCCATAATTTCGGCAATATCATCAAATGATATTTTACCAACAACCTTTTGCTGTTTATCTGTTACAGGAATACTCACAAGGTCATATTTTCTCATAATGCCTGCAACT
The DNA here is from genome assembly GCA_947084945.1 of uncultured Ignavibacteria bacterium. Taxonomy (GTDB): domain Bacteria; phylum Bacteroidota; class Ignavibacteria; order Tepidaquicellales; family OLB5; genus OLB5. The sequence continues at coordinate 39,242 of CAMTUP010000016.1, forward strand.
TCTTCCTGGTCTGTATCAACATCAACAGAAATAACTTCAGTTGACATTATATCTGCCATTATTACTGAAGGTGTATCAAGAGCAACAATAATTTTTTTAAGTGATACTATCCCTAAGAGTTTTCCCATTTCATCAGTAACCCATACATGGTAAAGGTGTTCATTATCAGGTGCTTCTTTGCGAATAATTTCTACTGCATGGTTTATGGAATCGGTTGCCTTGACGATAACAAATTCTTTCTGCATGATACCGCCGGCAGAATCTTCGTGATAGCTTAAAAGTTCTTTAACCTCGCTTGAATCTTCTGCTTCCATCAAGTGGAGGACATCTTCAGCTCTATCCTCCTGAAGATCACCAATAATATCGGCTGCATCATCAGAATCCATTTCGCCAACAATTTCGCTGATTTCTACGGAGGATAGGTGCTCCAGTATATAATCTTTCTGATGTTCACTCAGTTCAGTTAATACTTCTGCCTGAATGTGGTCATCAAGCATTTTAAAAAGCTCAAGCCCCTCACTTTCTCTCAGGTTATCTATTATAAGAGCAATATCAGCCGGGTAAATATCTGCAAGAATATTTTTTAAAAGTGTAACAGAACTGCTTGTGATAAGATCAGATATATCACTTAATAGCTGGTCATCAACTTCAATTACGGCACGATTTTGTTTTTTTTCAGTCATAATTAATAGTTAAATCTTGAATAAGCTTTCTGGAGCAGTGATTCTTGTGGAACAATATTACCCAAGGCTTTGAATTTTATATAAGCATTATATCCTATCATAGCAGCATTATCAGTTGAGTAAATTTTATCGGGAAAATATATTTTATATCCTTTATTCTCATATTTCTTAAACTGCGCTCGTAAGCTTGAGTTTGCAGATACACCTCCTGATACAGCAATTGTCTTAATGTTATTATCTGTTGCTGCTTTAATTGTTTTATCAACCAAAGTACCTGTAACTGCTTTTTGGAAAGAAGCCGCAATATTCTTTAACAGGATATTATCTATTAACGGAAGGTTATCTTTAGTTTCACCAAAATTCTTTTTAAGATAGTACAGAACAGAAGTTTTTATTCCGCTGAATGAAAAATCATATGGTCTGCTTTTAATGTTAGATTTTGGGAAAACATGAAAATCAGGATTACCTTCGCTTGCAAGCTTATCAATCAACGGACCTCCGGGATACTCCAGACCCAGCATTTTAGCTACTTTATCAAATGCTTCTCCTGCTGCATCATCATGGGTATTGCCAAGCACTTTATATGAAGTACTGCTGTTAACTAGGAATAATATAGTATGTCCGCCTGAAACAACAAGTGAAATGAAAGGAAAATCAATTTTTTCTTTACCAATAAAACAGGAATAGATGTGTGATTCAATATGATCAATTCCCATAAATGGGATATTACCCGCTAAGGCAAAACCTTTTGCATAATTAAAACCAACAAGCAATGATCCAATAAGACCGGGACCTCGTGTAGCTGAAACTAAGGAAATATCAGACTTACTTACACCGCTTTCTTTGAATGCCTGTTTTGCAATCGCAGAAATAATTTTTATGTGAGCACGACTGGCAAGCTCAGGCACAATTCCACCATACTCTTTATGGAAATATTGAGAAGATATAATGTTAGAAAGTACTTTGCTATCATCAAGAATAGCAGCAGACGTTTCATCACAAGATGATTCGATAGCGAAAGTTAAAGTTGACATATACAAAAATATCATTTTTAAAGAATTTTAGCAATTCTACAGGAAAACCCACTAAAATCATTAACCTTTTATCGGCATATATACCGTATTATAGGTATTGAATACACTAACCAAAAATATTAATTTAGTATCCCCAAATAAAAAAGAGGTTTGTTTTTTGTAAAAAAATGATTATTATTGTAACTGGGGGTATGCGCAAACAATATTAAGTCACTAATGGTATTAGAATAAAGTATAACTTTAAATAAAAAGTTCATTTACAAACATTTAAGAATAATATGTTAAAGAAACTACTCCCGATCTTTCTGCTGATAGCACTTACCGCTTCGGTCAGTTTTTCACAAAATCTTGCAGATTCCGGGTATTATTATCAAAAAATTGGATTTAAAGATAAAGCCGCAGTCTTTTTTGAAGAATATATATATTCAAATCCTTCAAATTATCAGGTTAGGCTTGATCTTGGTTTTTTATATATGGATATCAAAGAGACATCTAAAGCCAGAGAACAATTTGATTATGTGAGCAAAAACTCCAGTAATGATAATGAGCTTCAGATGGCAAAACAGATGGTAATAAATATTGATGGGCTAAACGGCAATAATAATAACTCTATCGAGAATGTATATCCATCAAATGTATCAAATGCTGACTCAGGGTACTACTACTATAACAACGGAAATAAAACAAAAGCTGCACAATTCTTTGAGCTTCATTTAAAAGATAAACCAAGGGATACCAAAACAAGGATGCAGCTTGCCTATTTATATTATGACCAGAAAAAATACAGTAATTCACTTAAGCATTTTGATGTCGTAGGAAGATATACCACAGATTCACAGGAAAAGGAACGGTCAAAATCAGCTTCGCTTGTTATAAGAGAAGAACTAGCCGGTTCTTCGAAAAGATCGGTTAATCTTTATTTTTATAACTTCTATGATTCATTTCAGGAAAATTATATTGGAAACTTAGTAGGTCATTTTAATTTCAGGCTTGGACCGGGATTTTATTCGGGACCATACCTTGATGTTTATACCGATTCACGTTCATCAAAGGGTAATGTATTTAACGACAGGTTTGTTGAATTAGGAATATTTTTCAGGTATTACATTTTAAAAAACCTTTTCTTTGAAGGCAGACTTGGATTTACAAGACAGATAGATCTTGATTCAAACAAGATAAACGTAAAGCCTATGCTTGTTTATTTTAACCGTTTAGGCGATGCAAAAGTGTATGTAACTAGTAAAGCAACCTCAAAAACAAGTCTTTACCTTGATATATATTATGCGGCAATGTATGACTATAAATACAAGAATGCATTTTTACAGGGAATGCTGCAGCAGGTAGTAAGATTCCACACAGGAGGTTATTCTTACGTTGAAAACTACTTATTTCAATCTGGGCAGTTTGATGGCAGAAGAGTTGATTATAATAATTATTTTGAATTGGGAACAGGTATTAGGTTTAAGCCTAATGTAATTGTTTTTCCGGTATTTTTTTTAGAACCAACCTATAAAGTTTATTTTTTTGGTGATAAGAAGAATTCATTTCAGATAAAAGCAGGCTTTGTGTTTAATTTCAGGTCAGCGTTATAAAAAAGTATGATTTTGAGATAGAATTATAATTTGCAAAAGGCAACAAAAAGATTTTAAAACATTAGAAGATAAAAATTTAATATAACTATATGCAAGAAGTTTTCACAATATTACTCTGGATTTGTTCAGTACTGCTTATAATTAGCGGTCTTGACGATGTACTAGTTGACCTTCTATACTGGTTCAACCGCTGGAAGTATAACAAAAGCCTGCCAAATGTGGATGAAGTTCTGGCAGCAAATGAAAACAATATTGCTCTTGTAATATGCGCATGGCGAGAATATAAGGTTATAGGCAGAACGCTTACTTACGCGCTTAGCAAGATGAGGTACAATACCTTCACTATATTTGTGGGTATTTACCCTAATGATACAAAAACGCTTGAGGTTGTAAAAAGAATTGCGCAAAAGAATAATAAAGTTGTAATTTGCGTTAATTCACATGACGGTCCTACTACAAAAGCAGATAACCTAAACAACGTATATGAATCGATAAAAAGATTTGAAAACGATAACGCCAGGAATTTTGATATAATTTCAATTCACGATAGCGAAGATTTTATACACCCTTTAACGCTTAAAATAAATAATTTCCTTATAATGCATCAGGGTGTAGATGCTGTACAGATACCGGTTGTGCCAATTAAAGATGATAGAGGCAAATTTATACACAGAACATATTGTGATGCATTTGCAGAAGTGCATTCAAAAGATTTAGTAGTAAGGCAGGCATTGAAAGTATTTATCCCATTTGCCGGCACGGGGATGTCATTCCGCAGGGAGATATTTTTGAATCTTGATAAGAACTATCCTCAGGTATTTAATGAGGCTAATTTAACTGAAGATTATGAGCTTGGATTAAGGCTTTTTAAGATGGGCTATAAAACAGCTTATATAAATTTACTGATAGATAAGAATAACCCGAACTCACGGGTAGCAACAGGCGAGTACTTTCCAAATACTTTCTGGGCGGCTGTTAGGCAGCGCTCAAGATGGACAGCTGGAATTTGCTTTCAGAACTGGAAGATGCACAAATGGGCAGGTAACTTTAAAACGAAATACTTCTTAATGCGCGATAGAAAAACAATTTTCAGCAACTTCATGGTACTGTTAAGCAATGTTGTGTTTGCTATGTTTTTACTTTACCTGCTTGGCTTTGGGCTTGGCATCAGAGTATTTGAGTCAACTGTAGAGCAGAACACAGCTTTATGGTTCTTTCTGTGGGCATGTTTCTTCTTTATGGTTTGGCGTTTGACCCATAGGTTTATTTTTACATATAGCTGGTACGGTTTTAAGTATGCGGTATTCAGTTTGATAAGGTTGAACTTTGATAACCTGATAAACTTTTTTGCAACATTCCGCGCACTGCAGGTATTTATGAACATGAAGAACAAAGTTGTTTGGGAATCAACTGATCATTATTAAACAAAAAAGTTTTTAATTTATAAAATTTTTAGTACCATGGTAATACAGGGACGGTCTGAACATAGGTCGTCCTTTTTTTTTAAACATACAATTTCCTCACGGTAAAACGTGATAAATCTTCGTTTTATCTTAAATAATGGTTAGTTATCTTTGTTATCTGAATTATAAAATATGAGCTTGGAAAACATAAATATTGGTTTAAATCCCGAAGAAATGAAAGGGAAAAAGGTTATTGTACTCATTTTTGGAACAAGACCGGAGATTTTAAAGCTTTTTGTGTTATACAGAATACTAAAGAAATCAGATGAATTTTACCCTCTTCTCTATAATACAGCCCAGCAGAAGATTTCAGGGGATATTTTAGCCAATATAGGCATTCACCCTGATATTACAGCCGCAGAAAAACCCAACCGCTCAAGCGATCTGAATGAGCTAATAGCTCATTTGCTCAACGACTTCAACGAGAAGTTTGGCGAGAAATCACCGGTAAGAAAAGAGAATCTGCACGGAATTATTGTGCAGGGCGATACAGCTTCTGCATTTTCAGGCGCTCTTTGGGGCTTCCTGAACCAGATACCTGTTTTCCATGCTGAAGCTGGATTGCGAACTTATGATAAGCTGAACCCCTTCCCCGAAGAATTTATGCGTGAAGCTGTTGCGCGTATGACAACACTGCATTTTGCTCCTAAAGGAATTAACCGCGATAACCTGATAAGAGAAGGTATAAAACCGGAAAACATTTTTGTAATTGGTAACACTATTAATGATGCGATATTTACACTCATAAAAGAAAAGAAGATAAAAGAGCCTGCCGAGAAGAATTATATTTTAAGCACCTTCCACCGCAGGGAAAACTGGGGTTACGTTTCTGATTATGCAAGGATACTGAATACTGTAATGGATGATGTATCGGGTTACACTGAAATACTTCACCTTATGCATCCAAACCCGCTGATACAACGCAGCTTTGATGAAGTTATGAACGGGCATGCTCACAAAAAGCTTATCATAATGAAGCCGATACATGATTACTTTGAAATGCTTGGCTATGTTAAAAATGCGGGATGTATTTTAACGGATTCCGGAGGACTTCAGGAAGAATCATTGTTCTTCAATGTGCCATGCGGCGTGTTAAGAAAAACCACTGAGCGTCCAGAGGTATTAAAGAAAAATGCAAAGCTGCTTCCTATTGATAAGCCTGAAATTACCAGTTTCCTTACTGATGCAATTGACTACAGGAAAGTACACCAGTCAAAATATAATTATACATACGGTTTCGGTGACTCTAGCTACCTGATTTATGAGCTTCTTAAGAAATTTTACGGCATACAGACAGAGTTTTCGTATATATAAGCGTACTCTACTTTTTATTGAATATTTCTTAAGCCTCTTTGGAATAAAAAAACAAGATTCCTGCCTGCCGCAGGCACAGCGCAGGAATGACAAAAAAACGGATTATTATTAACCGCTTGATTTATGTTAAAATTATTGACATTTTAAGGTAATAATTCGCTATACATTTAGCAGTATAATAAGATGATAGATCATGTTATTAAAATACTGTTGGCTACTTACTGTTTACAATCAATTTCATTTAGCCAGGATATCAGGCAGGTTAAACCTGTAAATGAGACCCGTGAGAATAATTACGATTCAAAATATCTCTTGCAGCAAGAATTAAATTCCACCAAAAATTCAGCAACAAAACAAAGTGAATCTGAAAAAATTCAAAGTATTGAATTATACAGGTATTCATTTGATCTTATGCAAAAAGGCAAAAAGATTAAGGAAGAAAGTACATTTAGTATTGTATCATCTTTTAGGCAGAATATTAGATTTGGCGGTTTCTGGGATAGATATGCAATAGTAAACTTTACACCTGATATGTACATTAAACCGTTTGATTTCATAAGCATATATGCAGTACATAACACAAGCTATTTTATACCAATAATAGCTGTTAAAGAGCATATTAAACTAATGGCAATACAAAGCGCAGTTATTTTGGCAATTGATAACTCGGTGAAATTTCTTTTACCAATGAGCAAAACGCTAAAGGCAATAGCAGGATTTATTATAAAAAATGTTGTGATTAACAGCTTTACGAAAGATATTATTAACAGAGGAAATGATAGGATATTTGAGCAGGGTAATTATTATTATGCAGTTAGCGTGAGGTTTTAGAATATTTTAATAAATTTGTTGGTATGTATGATATTTTTTGTTAGGTCAGGATTTCAAATGAAGCAATAAAGATTCCTCCTTTCCTGTCTGCAGCAGGCACGGAGCAGGAATGACAAGAACAACACTAGCGAATATTTGATTAAATTATTTAACCAATATCATCTTCTTTACTTCAGAATAATCATTTGTTATCATCCTGTAAAAATAAACACCTGATGAATAGTTTTCACCGTTAAAATCAACTTCATAACTTCCCGGAGCAAAGTTCTCATCAACAAGCGTTGTTATCTGTTTGCCTGTAACATCATAAACAATTATCTTAACGAAATTATTTTTACCTGTTGCAGGAACTGAGAATTTAATCTTTGTTTTAGGATTAAACGGATTTGGATAATTCTGATATAGTCTAAATTTAACAGGAATCTCAGAACCATAGTTTTGCAAACCTACAGGAATTCCAGTTCTTAACACTATCCCATTCTGTCCTACTGCCCAGCCTGTAAGTGTGTTAATAAAGTATATGCTATTTAAATAATTTGTTGTGTTGCTTTGTTGTGAAGTCCAGTTACCCCCGGCATTAGTTGACTTTAGAATAGTTCCGTTATTCCCTGCTATGTAACCTGTCGAAAGGTCAACAAATTGAATTGAATTAAGTTGAGCATTTGTTCCGCTTGATATCACGGGCCACATACCACCGGTTATAGTTCTTCTAATTCTACCGTTAGAACCAACAGCAATTTTGTAATTATTATTTGGAATGACGTAAATCCCTGTCAAAAAATTACCGGGCTCATTTAATAGAGAAAACCAAGTATTGCCTCCGTTAATAGTGCTTAAAACTAGTTCCCTTGAATTACCCCCTGCTATGAAACCATTTAGCGGATCCGGCATATAAACAGCTTTAAGGTCATCCGAAAGGGTATTGGTTTGAGTAAACCATGAATTACCATAATTAGAGGATTTTAAAATTCTCCCTGCTTGTCCAACTGCCCAGCATATTGAAGCATTTGCCCAGTCTATTGCGTATAGATTTTCGCTTACTGAGGTTACTATAACGTTCCATGTCAATCCACCATCAGTAGTTTTCAATATTCTTCCATTATTCCCTGCTGCCAAACCAGTAGAACTATTAATAAAAGACAGGGCATTCATATCAGCAACATTCCATACGTGAGTCCAATTTATCCCACTAGTAGTAGAACGCCATATACCACTTGCTCCACAAACTACACCCGTTTGTTCATCAAAAAAAACAACGCCTCGTAACTCATTATTGCCAATTGTGGATATTTGTGCCCATTGGGTGTTTATAGTAGTAGTATAAAAAAGAAGTGATACTATGATGATTTGGATTAATTGTGAGACCTTTAGGCTTGTCATCGTATTAGTAATTTTAGTTTAAGTAAACCATACTATTAATATACAATTCAAAAATTGGATTATATAAATTAAACTCCTATGATTGATATCATACAAGGTTATGATTTTTATCGTTTATTTTAATATAATTTCAAATTGTCATTTACTTTGTGGAAATTTGTGTCTATTACTATAGTGACATTTGTCCCCTGACTATTTTTTTAGTCTTAGAAAAAAGATTTCAAAAGTAATTCCATTACTTTTTCAACATTCCCGCAAACTTAAAACTGAACTCACCCGAGAAACCAGTCTTAAAAACAAGTCACGAGAACCCTTTGAGTCGGACATGTCAAGTAAATTTTACTTGACTATCATCATCTTCTTTACTTCTGAATAATCATTTGTTATCATCCTGTAAAAATATACACCTGATGAATAGTTTTCACCGTTAAAATCAACTTCATAACTTCCCGGAGCAAAGTTCTCATCAACAAGCGTTGTTATCTGTTTGCCTGTAACATCATAAACAATTATCTTAACGAAATTATTTTTACCGGTTGCAGGAACTGAGAATTTAATCTTTGTCTTAGGATTAAACGGGTTAGGATAGTTCTGCAATAAATGGAATTTTTCAGGAATTTCGGTTGATATTTGTTTGATGCCTATAACAAAATTAATCAGAGGAAGCTCGATATATGATTTTGAATTATTGTTAATATAAACCTTATTTGCTCCTGCTTTAAGAGATGGGAGCATAAACGGATTTGTGCGAAGGAAAACATCAGTAGTATCACCGTTGAAATCATACAATGGAACGTTATCAAGGTTTGTGAGCTTTACCCTTATTTTTTCACCGGCTCGGAATACGTGTGAGTATGACTGCCCGTTAACAAATTTCTGTTTTACCTGATTAGCAGCATAATCTCTATCAGTCCAGTTAATCCTTGTAACAAGCTTTTCAGTGCCGTTTGCTCTTACAGCCCATATCTGCATATTATACTGGCAAATTTCATTTGCAGTGGATGAATAATATAGATATGCATAGGGTGTCCCTGCCATTATGGCATCTTGAAGCAGAGCAGGAGTATCAAAATAAATTTCGTTTTTTTGAAATTTCGCATCAAATAGCGGACCGCGAAATTCAGTATTAACAAGATACTCCATTGATACATTGGCATCAAGCACATCATTTGTATAACTTACATTTGTTTGCGAGCCTCCGTATCCATAAACCTGCAACTGATTTGAAGGGTGAAAATAAAGTTTTATTGTCTGCACTCCAGCCGGAGGCCATGTTGGTGATTGATAGCGGTTCCATGTCCACTGGCTTGCACTTGCAGGAAAGCGGCTTGCCGCATAAGTGAATTTTTGGTTTACATCCATTACATTGTTCTGTATTCCTGCAATATGATAGTCCAGCCAGTCGCTCGAAACTTGATCTTTATAATTTTCTTCAGCCTGAACAAAATCGCTGCCATGTCCATCCATTGCGCCAAAATACATTTTCAGATTATTGTATGGAAGGATGTAAGCACTTCTTATCATACCAAGTGTATTAAAGAATTTGTCCTGCCAAGCATTTTGAACAAGAATAGGTATCTGGCAGTTGCCTACAATATTCAGAAAATCGCGGTTCTGCGGAAGGTAAAACGCAAGGCTATCCCATTTTTCTTTAGTGTTAGCGTAAATCCACGGTTTAAAACGGCTGACCAGTGGATTATATCTTACTATATTAGAAGGATAACCGCTTGTCCATAGGAAAGTCATTTTGATACCGCCATTTTCTATCCAGTTAGATCCCTGTTCAGGTGAAGCAAGATCTGTAATAATCGTTTTGACATTCATTCCTGTACAAACAGCCATAAATGGAATAATACCACCTTGTGAACCACCACGTATAAAAATTTTATTATCGTTTGTGTTTGCGTCATTTTTCATAAATAAAACAACTTGTTTTAGGTCGTTTGCTTCGGTCATACTTATAAAGTTAGACTGTCCTTCAGAAACCCCCTGCCCGCGCATACTGTAAACAAACGAGTAGTAGCCTTCTGTTGCGTAAAATATGGCATCAGGTATTTGAGCGAATTTACTAAGACCGTAACCGTGAGCAATAAGCGCACAGGGCCAGCCACCTGCGGGCGGTGAGCCTGAGGGAATAAATTTGGTGCAATCAAGTTTGATACCATCTGTGAGAGTGAGCATGAAATCAACCCTAGTATAAGCAAAACTACCTGGTTTTGCATTCAGAGTTGCAGAAAGTACTAGTATGTAGAAAAAAAGTAAAATATATCTCATTTTTTTTAGTTTATTTATGCAATACTGTATAAAATTAACATTTTATAATGAATAGTGCAATAGAAGAAAGAATTTGATTAATAAGAAAGATTAATAACTCACCTTACGTATGTAACATGATTCACAGACAGGAATGTCTGTGTTACTAAGTCACCTTACGTATGTAACATGATTCACAGACAGGAATGTCTGTGTTACTAAGTCACCTTACGTATGTAACATGATTCACAGACA
>CAMTUP010000017.1:0-113073 GCA_947084945.1 uncultured Ignavibacteria bacterium
CTTAAATGGGGGTTTTGCTTTTTCCGTACCCGCGGAGCCCCCTTACTAAAGGTTTCACATTTGACTGTATTCGCAGAGTCTCACGAAGTGGACTCTGCGAGGAATATGCATCACAACTCTGAATAATGAGTTACTCCTCGTTCCCGCAGAGTCTCCGCTTTCTGCGCTTTCTTGTCCCGAAGGGACTCCCTCGGAGCAGTCTGCACCTGCCTTAGGCACGGCCGCTCTTCTACTTAGCGGGATTGGACTCTGCGGTTATTTTTATATTTTAACGCAGAGTCCCTTACTAGCATTTATTAAACACTCAAGATATAGGTATAGGAGACTCTGCTATAACACAGTGGGTATCCTCAAGCTAATGACATTGGGAGGCTCGTTATAACAAAAAACATTATTGATAGTTAAGAAAGTACATCTTGTTGAGTAAGGTTAGTTTTTAAATTGATTATCTTAGAAAAATTGCATAACCTTGTATATGTTTAAGAAAATAATTCCGTTTATAGCATTATTAATATTTACAGGTAACCTTACATCTCAGGAAAACCCATTTTACGCTCCTGTAAATCCAGCTGGTAAAATTCATCAATTTACGCAACCCTCATTTCTGGATACTAACCTAATAGTTCAGGGTACTTGGAGCAGGTTAAATAACCTCCCTAAGGCTTTGATAGGTGTAAATTCGTATTATGATTCATTAACAAACAGAATATTCATTTGCGGCGGGGCAAATCAAAATGCAGCGCCAAATGATACATGCTGGTGGTATAATATTGCATCAGGTACTTATCAGCAGGCAGCATCATTGCCACAGGGCAGGTGGTCAGGGAAGTTAGTTAAGGTAAAAAATAATTTATACCTCGTTGGTTCAATTGACTCAACATTTAATTCCGCTGATGGTATTATTTACAAATACTCTTTACTACAGAATTTATGGTCTATTGCAGATACAATGCCGGCACCTTTTGTTCATGAATCAGCAGTATGTGTATATAAAGATAGTTTAATTGTTACAATTGGCGGCTCTACAAATGGTTTTTCAGCTCCCAGAAACTTTGTAAGAATATACAACCCCGCTTTAAACACTTGGCGTAACTCTACATTTTTCCCAATTAATATCACTACAGCTCATGCAGAAATTAGCATGTCATCTTTTGATACTACTATTTTTGTAGTAGGCGGTTATAATGCAGGGAACTTGAACACAGTGTTTAAAGGAAGAATATCTTTCCATAACATAGATACTTTATTGATAGCTTGGTCACTAATAGGCAATACACCATTTGGTACAGGAATATATAGAGTAGCAGGCGCTAAATGGAAAGATTATATGTTATTTGGTCCGGCAATGAATGGAGCAATATCTGTAAATAATATTTGGGGTTTACATTACAGTACAGGTTTAGGTTACTGGACAAACTTTTTACCTGTATCGGGAGATACTATAGGGAATATCTCTACATTTGCTGCGGCAACAGGAACAGATTCAAATTATTTTTATTTGTTTGGAGGTTTTAAGAATCCAAATGTATTGAATAGGGCACAAAAATATTCATTTATTACTCCTCCGCCAATAGGAATTATTAACAATAATAATATTGCTAAGGGATTCAACTTGTATCAAAATTATCCCAATCCATTTAATCCTGTTACAAAGATAAGGTTTGATATATCACAAGACGTGAAACGTCAAACGTCAAACGTGAAACTGTTAATTTACAATATACTTGGGCAAGTAGCAGCAAGATACCAATTTACGGATCTGAAACCAGGAAGTTATGAAATTGAGTTTGACGGAAAGAATTTAGCAAGTGGCGTGTATTTTTATTCTTTAACTACAGGTAATTTTACTGAGGCAAAGAAGATGTTGATGATTAAGTAACGCAGTTACTTAATCAGAAATCCCGATTTATCGGGATTGATGATAAAATAACGAAGCTATTTTATCAGAAATCCCGTCCTGACTTGTTTTTAAGTCTGCGGGATAGAAACTAAAATAACGAAGCTATTTTATCAGAAATCCCGTCCTGACTTGTTTTTAAGTCTGCGGGATAGAAACTAAAATAACGAAGCTATTTTATCAGAAATCCCGTCCTGACTTGTAAGCCTGGTCTCTCAGGTTTTTGAGTTTTATCGGGAATGTTGATAAAATGACATTAGTCATTTAGTCAGACCGATGGTGCGTATGAAGTAAATAAAAAAAGGAGAGTCTTACGACTCTCCTTTTTTCGCGTGCGGGAGGGGGGACTTGAACCCCCATGCCTTGTGAGCGCAACCCCCTTCCCGACAAGTCGGGATTTCCTCCGGCTACCGCCGGACTCAACAAGATTAGTGCGTATGATCTAAATAGAAAAGGAAAGTCTGACGACTCTCCTTTTTTCGTGTGCGGGAGGGGGGACTTGAACCCCCATGCCTTGTGAGCGCAACCCCCTTCCCGACAAGTCGGGATTTCCTCCGGCTACCGCCGGACTCAACAAGATTAGTGCGTATGATCTAAATAGAAAAGGAAAGTCTTACGACTCTCCTTTTTTCGTGTGCGGGAGGGGGGACTTGAACCCCCATGCCTTGTGAGCGCCACCCCCTCAAGATGGTGCGTCTGCCATTTCGCCACTCCCGCAAATTGTAGATTTAAAAAACTTAAATGTGTTCTTTAACTGCCATGAAGTTTATCCGGTTTCTCTGACCACTCCCGCAGATTACTGATATTCCCGTATGCCTTGTTTACCTGACTTTAGTTACTTAAGGCGTATAGGGGAATCCATGAAATCTTCAAAAAACGATCTAAAAACCCGTTTTTTTATTACAGAATTATAAATTTAACGAATATTAATATTATTTAAAAGTTAAAAAAATGTATTCAATTTCAATAAATAAAACCGCCCCGATGTCCTTCGAGACGGTTTTTTTTACTTACCACCGTTTGTTGGTCTTACGACTGCTCTGCAGTTTATGAACAACAACTATAATAGTTTGTTGGTGACAAACACCAACAAATGGGTAAATTCCAATAAAAAAACCACTCCGAAGAAGCTCTTTCAGAGAAGTTTTTTAACATACACTTGTTTGAAACTTCTATTTAGAAATTATAAATTATTGCCAACAATGCTCTTGTATTTGATATTGCATTCCCGTTTGTTACTCTACCTTTATTATCTCCGTTAGTTTTTCCGTACATAACAAAAGTATATTCACCCTCTAATCCAAATGTAAGTTTACCTGCTATATATATAACTCTTGGGGCAACTCTATAAACATAATCAATATTAGAACCTCTGGCATATATTGTACTTTTTATAGAGTCTTGAGACCCTAAACTCTTTGTATAACCGCAAAAAAGACCAAACTGAAGCTTTTCGCCAGTAGTCAGAAGGTCAGACCATAAGGATATGGTATTCAAATTTGTAAATTCTTTATTGCCTGTTGCAGTATCGGTAATTTCTTTAACTCCATAACCGCCAATCATAACCAGATCAAATGCGTTTTGAGCATATACCCCTTCTAATTTAATTGATAGCGGTTTTAGTTTTATGTTTGCAAAACCAATAACAGATAAACTTCCAAGTGTTTTATCAGATGCAAACTTTTTGGAAGCGCTATAATTAACAGTATAAAGCTCAGGTGTTATAATTTTATAATCAACTCCTGCACCAACCAGATATTTCGAGGAATCATGTTTGTACTGCATTTGAAAGTGTAAATTCGGGATTCCGGAATTTCTAAGATACTTTGAGCTTACTGTAGATGTTGATATGTATTTGTTATTTGAGTATGTATATTCCGGACCTATGCTTGTAAAATCTCTTTGTGTAAATACACAGCCAATTAATTTCATACCTCCAAAAGTTTTAGTCAATCGGATTTGCGGATTACGCGAGAATGGCTGAAATGGAGAGCCTGTATTGAACGAGAGCGTTCCCGGAAACGATTCGGCTATAAACATAGGATGCCAGTACTGCCCTGCCAATAACTCGGTTGATTCCCAGTTTAATTTCACAAAAGCATGCCGAAGTCTGAAGCCGTTCACATCGCTGAAGTTTGCGTTTTCATTCCCAAAAAAATCAGCTTCTATAACGCCCGTTGGCTTTGCTCCAATTACTTCGGGACCTGTTGCCGTAACCCTTAGCCTTGACTGGATAGAAAGAATATTAAAAGCAGACTTAGCATTAATATCTTTTTTATCGGCATCAAGTGAAACATTATCAGGATACAGTAAAAAATGACCTTCACGGATGCTTACCGTTTGACGTGAATCGTAAAACATATCGGTTTTCACAAAGCCCGATAATGTAATACCGAATTTTGATTCTTCTTTTTTTTCCTGAGCAGTATTATTATATGAAATAATAAACAATAAGGAGAAAATAAATACTTTCATTTTACTTAATTTATTATAATGTTCTTATATTGAAAAATCTTTTGTTGAATTATCTTTTTGCGTCAATAAAGAAACAACTACCAAGGTAATTATTGCCAGCGGTATTGAAATAATTCCTGGATTATCTAATTGTATCGGAGCATTCTTAGCTATCAGGCCATACTGATTATACATAGTAGGTGAAAATATTATAATTCCGGTTGAAGATAAAACTCCTGTAACAATAGACCATGCAATGCCTTTAGCTGTTGTTTTTTTCCAGAATAAAAGAAATAATATTGCAGGCAGGTTAGCTGATGCAGCTACAGCAAATGCAAGACCAACGAGAAAAGATACATTCATACCTTCAAATATGATTCCTAAAATAATAGCAAAAATACCAACGCTTAAAGCTGCTAACTTACCAGCTTTAACCTTGCCTTTATCAGTCATTTTTACTTTTAGATATTTGTCAATGAAATCATGAGCTATAGCACCTGAAGACGCTACTATTAATCCGCTAACAGTGCCAAGTACAGTTGCAAAAGCTATTGCTGATATAATTGAAAATAAACCAATACCAAACGATTTAGCTAAAAGCGGACCTGACATATTACTGCTTTCAACATCAATAACTCCGTTTATCATTGAACCCAACCCCATATATAGGGTTAAGATATAGAAAAACCCGATTGAGGCAATAGCAACAATAGTTGATTTTCTTGCAGCGCTCTGAGATGAAACTGTATAATATCTGATTAAAATATGAGGTAATGCGGATGTTCCTAAAAATAAAGCGAGCATCAAAGATAAAAAGTTTAATCTATCCATAAAAGATGCTCCGGATGCATCCGATAGTTTGTATAAAAGTCCGGGTTTCATTATATCTTCGCCCTTTGTTATTTTTTGATACCAGACTGTTATTAAATTTTCTCCATCAGTAAATGACTTTTTTGAAAAAAGCACAACCTCACTATTTTTTATTGTTTTAATAAATTCAAATGGACCCAGAGGACCGGTTTTATCAACTTCTTCACCATCAACAATTATTTTGCTCATATGCCCGACCTGGAAAAATTTTCTTTCGGATTTTGGGGCACCGTTATATAGTTTTTCACCTTTAGGATTAATGCTAATAAAAAGCATTTCATCCAGAGCAGTTTTGCCTTCTTTTTTATTTAAATTATACCAACCTTCTGAACCATTCTTTTCTAGTTTTACAAAAACAAAATCATCAACAGATTTTGTTTTTATAACGGTATATGACTTATCAGAAACATTAACAACGGTATCTTTTGTAACAATAGCTTCTATATTGGCAAACTTATGATAATTTTCATTTGGGGTTAACTTTAATCCGTTGTTTAATATATATATAGTTAGTATGGTGGAAAATACTACCAACAAAGCTCCTTTGATAAACTGAACGTAAGTAGTAGATGTCATGCCTGCAGTTGTAACTATAAATATTACAATTGAACCTACAATCAACACGCCCATCCAATGAGGCAAACCCAGCAGCGGAACAACTAAATCTCCTGCTCCTACCATTTGTGGAATAAGATAAAATATAGAAACAACCAGCGTGCTTATTGATGCTGTAAGTTTTATTGCACTTGAATTAAATTTTGCATCTAATGCATCAGCAAATGTATATTTCCCCAGTTTTCTTAATGGTTCAGCAACCAGGAATAAAGCAACTACCCAGCCGGCAAGATAACCAATTGAATAAAGAAAACCATCATAGCCTGAATAAGCGATCATTCCGCAAATTCCCAAAAAAGAAGCCGCTGAAAGGTAATCACCTGCAAATGCGATACCGTTTACGCCCCAATGAATTTTTCCGCCTGCAGCAAAGTAACCAGAAGATGATTTGGTTTTTCTGGCAAAGAAAAACGATAAACCCAAAACTAAACCAACTATAAAAAGAAAAACAATAACAGCTAAATTAGAAACATCGTATATCATATAGTTAATATCTTAATATTATTTTTTAATCATTTTATTTTCCCTTTTTGTGCAAAAATAATTATAGATAAATCCCATAACTATTGCGAGTATGATTAATCCAAATCCATAAATAATCGCAAGGTTTTGCCCCCCTATTAATTCAAATCCCATTAATTCTGGTTTAGTTAAACCAATCATTACAAAACCGAAATAAATTAATGAGTAAACAATAAACAATTTGACTCCAAGTTTTGCTTTAAATTCAGCAGCATTATCTGTTGCAATACTACCTTCCGGTTTATGTTGCATATATTCTCTTTCTATGATAATTTATTTGAAAATTTTAATAAAAACCGCTCCGAAGTCCGAAGGACTCCTTTGGAAAGCTTCCGTAAAGGTCCTTCGGACTTCGGAGCAGGGTTTACAATATGGTTTTCGTTATTTATCCCGTTTTAGGCTAACTAATTAACTGAAACCTTTTCTCTTGCTTTGGTTTCAATGTATTTCTTTACTTCTGTGTACATTGTATCAGCATCAAGTCCGGCTTGATGTAGCACGCTATCTGCTGTTCCGCTGCCAAGATAGTAACCTTTGCGGAACGGGTGCAGAATATTGTAACGCGCTTCAAAGCCTGTTATCCATTTATACATAGTTGGAAGTGTAAAGCCTGTAATACCCAATGCATCACGTCTTACTGTATATGGCAGTAATGCTTCTCTTTCTTCTTTTGGGTGTGCATCATAAAGCTCAGCGCTTGATATATGATAAATATTCATATTGTAACCATCTTTATCAAGCATAGGCAGAACCTTTGTAATAAATTCAATCGTAACACCGCTTTCCTGAAGGATTACAGAACCATCAATCGGCTGTTTTGGATCAGCTTTCCTTAAGGCATAGACGCCTTTTGCTGCTTCTGTTGCAGAAGCAATACCAAGTTTTACTCTATCCATTACAAGCTCATTGGGTCTGGTTACAAATGGCGAGAGAATTGCGGGTCTTTGTTTTAATCCTGCTGCTAATAAAGTCCATATTTCACCTGGCTCCCAAGGTGTTAAGGTTATCATTATTCCCGGAGGAAAGTTTTCCTGAATTAACTGCAAACACTGCGGGTCAGCGTGTGTAGGTCCGTCTTCACCGGTCTTTAATCCTGCGTGAGCGTTAATGAGTATCCATGTATTATAATTTCCGCCAAAGTGCATTACTTTATTTTGCTCACCTATACCATGAAGCCTTGCAGCGGTATGCTCCATTGCTGAAATAAATGCGCCGTATGATGAACTTACACCAATATGTTTACCGAATGCAGAAAGTCCCGACATCATTCCTCCAATTGCATCTTCACAAATACCGCCCACAGCAAGTATCCTTGAATCAGGATTATCAACTGCGTCATAGAATCCTTCATGAAATCCGGTGCCAACAAGATTTACAGAAGTTGAGCCAAGCAGATCAGCGGCAACTCCGAGTACTGCGCCATTTGATTTTTTGTTTATATATCCAAGAGATGCGCCAAGAACACCTCTTAATGTTGTAACTTCACCGGGAGTAACATTTAATTCTGGTGGAGTAACTTTTTCGTTCAGTACATTATTAATATATAAGGCTTCTTTATTTGAACTATTATCTTTCGGTTTCCTGTTATCTATTATAAGTCTATCTTTGCTATCTTTAATGGCGTCAGCAAAATATTTTAAGTAATTTTCTTTTTCTATAACACTGCGTACTGTCATCAAAGTATCAAAGAAACATTTTTCGTTGTTACTCAATGTATTTTCACCTGAAAAATGCGGTACTTTTACACCAAATGCAGTTTCAAATTCATCACAAGCATGGTAATAACCTTCGGAATTCATTTTGTGCCCTGCTCCGTGTGAAGCCCTGCCTTCAATTCCGTATTTCCATCCTTTAATTGTACGGTAAACAATAGCAGTCGGCATTTTATTTGTCAAACTTTTTGCGAACAACTGTGCTTCTGTTATTTTATAAAAATCTTTGCCGTCATCAACATATATCACATTAAAATCATGCAGGTAGCAGAGTTCCATTGGGTTCCACTGAACATAATCTCCTTTTAATTCGCCTTCTCTGCAAACACGGTTTGAATCAATTGATGCCTGGTTGAAATCAATGTGGAATATAATATTATGCAGCCTCATAGCACTTGCTGCTGCCAATGCTTCAGCAACTCTTCCGGGTGTCAATCCACCTTCACCTTCAATAACGTGAATCTGCGGAGCATTTTCACCAAAATAATCCATTGCTCCAAGTGCTATACCAAATGCAGCAGCATCACCAACACCGCTTGCACCGGTTGCAATTTTTACGTGTGGGGTAGCGGGTGTGGGGTGACCATCTAAAGCTTTGGCATTATATTTCTGAAACAAAGGAAGTTCATTTACCGGATTCCTTCTGAATCCCAATAAGTCTTCAAGTCTCATCTGAAATTTTTCATCTGGAAGTAACTCAGGTTTATATGCTCTTACAAGTTCATTTCTGAGAGCATACATTGCATAAAGTCCAAGAGCCTTATGCCCCGCGGCATATACAACAAGATCTGAATCATCTCTGAAGGGATCTGTGATATCAAAATCTAAAATATTATATAATATTGAAGAAACAAACCTGCCTGATGAAATAGAGCCTCCTGGGTGTCCGCTTGTTGGAACAAAATTAAATAAAACTGCGCAAAGCGTTCTGTATATTACATCAAGTTTTTCAAAATTATCTGCATCTTTATCATTTAAGGACAGACCTGATTTCAGTATATCATTAATGTCATAATATTTTCCTCTTCTTGCTGCAAAACCAAGTTCTGATGAGCTAACATCTTTATACTTTATTGTTTCCATTTTATTGAATTTTAGTGTTTATTCTTTAATATTTTTTGATCTGATTACATTTTACCACTACAAAATTAACGTCTCTTATCATAATATCATATGATATAGACTATATAATTAACTGACATTTATCAGTTTTGTAAATGATACTTGTGGCTTAATATTAAAGAATTGTTATGCATAAATTTGCTCGTTTAAAATATCCAATAATTCAGTTAATTTTGTGCAGAAATCATTGAAAAACAATAAACTTAATATTTTACTTTTAAATGCGCTTGATATATACGGCGGGGGTGAGTTCTTTGTATATCAATTAGCTAACTTGCTTAAATCAAGGGGTCATAAAGTATGGGTTTCCTGCCGAAATGATAACCTGTTATACAATTACTGCATCAAAGAAGGAATTGATGTCTTTCCCGTTGATTACCCTGAGAACTCAGGTAAAAGTAATGTCTGGAAAATATCAAAGCAGCTTAGCCGTTTCATTAAAGAAAACAAGATTGATATAGTTCACTCCAATACAAATTATGATAGAACTGCCGGAGCATTTGCAGCAAAACTGGCAGGCGTTCGGCACATAACATCAAATCACAGTTTTCATAGTATAATGCATAACTTTACACATAGGTATAGGAATATATTTCTGATAAACCATTTTATTGTTAATGGTAAGTGTACTAAGGAACTATTAATTAAAAAAGATAAAATAAATCCGAAGAAAATTTCTTTAATTTATATGGGATTGGATCCTGAGCAGAACAAAAAAGACCCTGAAACACGTAATAGGATTCGCAGTGAATATGGTGTAAAAGATAATGATATATTAATTGGTAATGTTGCAAGAATGGTGCCTTTCAAAGGGCAGGAATATTTGATACGCGCATATACCGAAGTAAGCAGGGCTTTTCCAAATAGCAGGCTTATGGTTGTTGGCGATGGAGAATTGAGTAATATGCTCAAAGGTCTTACAGTAGAGCTTGGCATTAATGATAGGGTGATTTTTCCGGGATTCAGGAAAGAAATTAAATCAATGTATTCAGCGTTTGATATTTATGCTCATACATCGGTTGAAGGAGGCGGTGAAACTTTCCCATATGCAATGCTTCATGCTTTGGCTCAGGAATTGCCATTGGTAATAACACGAGTAGGCGATATGCCTGCTATGGTAGAAGAAGGTGTTACAGGATTTATTCTTGAAGATAAGGATGTAAAAGGTATTTCTGAAAAATTAAAGTTGCTTTGCAGTAATGAGAATCTTAGAAAAACTATGGGAACTGAATGCATTAAGTTGATGCTGAGGAAATTTACTGTTGATATTATGACTCGTAATATTGAAAATGTTTATTATAAAGTTTTAGATAGTAAAAATTAAATTAGCTCATTTCCAATATATTAAGCTTTTCAGAATGTATTTTTATTCATCAAGCCTGCTATCTACCATTATTTGTTCATAACACAAATAAATCATAAAATAGCTATAATTGCGCATATATAAAAATTTCCCTATTATTTAACCACAATCCAATGACAAATATCATAAAAACTCCTGTTTTTAACATTTTTATCAAAAAAGATTACATTTTAATTTGAAGATGTTATTAATATTTTTGTTTAATATGTATAGAATACTACTTTATTATAAATATATAAAAATTGATAACCCTGAATTCTTTTCAGAAGAACACCTGGGCTATTGCAGAGATTTAGGTTTAAAAGGAAGAATCTTAATTTCTCCGGAAGGTATTAACGGAACGTGCAGTGGTTCATATAGCCAGACTGAAAAATATATTGAACACATGAGACTTGACACCAGATTTAATGACCTATGGTTCAAGATTGATGAAGTTGAAGGGCATGTATTTAAAAAAATGCATGTGAGATATAAACAGGAGCTTGTTACTTTCCGTCTGCCAGAAGATATTGATCCAAACGTTTTATCAGGCAAACATCTTGAACCAAAAGAATGGCTTGAAAAAATGCAGGAAGATGATGTTATAATTCTTGATGGCAGAACTGATTATGAATTTGACCTTGGACATTTTAAAAATGCAATTAGACCACAGGTAAGATCATTCCGTGAATTCCCCGAATGGGTTGAAAAAGAATTCAAACAGTTTAAGGATAAGAAAGTCTTAACATACTGCACAGGCGGTGTTAGATGCGAGAAGCTATCCGGTTACCTCATGCAGCAGGGTTTTAAAGATGTTTATCAGTTAAATGGAGGATTAATTAATTATTCCCATGACCCTGATGTAAAGGGAAAATTGTTTGAAGGTAAATGTTACGTTTTTGATGAAAGAATATCAGTCCCAGTTAATTTTGCTGATGAAAACACAGTAACGGGTAAGTGTCATCATTGCGAAACGCGGACTGAAAGGTATGTGAATTGCGCAAATATAGATTGCCATAAACAGCATTTTGAATGCGAAACATGTGAGGAAAAATGGTTACGCTCATGCAGTGAAGAATGTAAGAATGCTCCTAGACATGAACTGCTTCAAAACGTATAAAATATTTTTTGCTGTACTGTATTGATTAAGCATTAAGTTCATAAACATTAAAAAGCTAAAGTAATGCGGCTCCTGAACAGAACAAGCCTGTATAAAACCGTTGATAATGTAAATGAAGCATTATTCTACGGAATAAAAATAACAAAAACAGATGCTGAGATTATTACAGACTGGATATCTTCCAGGTATGATACTGAATACTCTTATAACCATAGTTACGGATTAACAGGTAAAGATATGAATTCTCCTGTATATACATTTACCGGTGAAAGGCTTCTTTCTGCATCCATGAGGCATATAATGGCAGAAGAAGCAGCAAGAGTTGTTTTGCAGCTTTCTAAAATTACCAGGTTGAAACCGAACACTCTGAAAAAGACAGATAAATGGTTTTACAAAATGCTGAAGGCTTCTGAAGAAGCCGGCAAACAAATGGGTACTTTTTGCTGCGGTTCATGCACAATAGGATTATGGCGTTATTTAAATGCCGGTGGCTTGCCAAAATATCAAAAATATATTTCAGACGGGATCAGGTCATTACACAGTAACCGCGATGAAACAGGCAAATGGGGCAGGTTCCCGTTCTATTATACACTTCTGGCGCTTTCAGAAACTGATGATCCATCTGCATTAAAGGAAATAAATTATGCTCAGCCTGCATGTGAAAGAGCATTGAAAAGGATGAATAAAAAAAACAATTTTTCCAGGCGCAAACGTGACCTGCTTCTTAAAATTATGAATTAATATATAACTTTTATGGAAGGTTCAACTTTATTTTTTGCTGTACTGGTTCCACTGGCTTTTATTTTAATAGTATCTCTGTTTTTTTACAGGCTCTTTTCCAAAAATATGAAACGTGATGACCTTGAAATAGAAAAGCTAATGAAACTTGATAAGTTTAAAAATATCGCTGAATTCAGAGATGCAAGAATAATCAGCATAAGTCCAGATGGACAATCCGACACAAGTCCCTCAAACAAGTATGTAAATCTGCGATTTGAGATAAAAGATAATTCAGGTTAAAGTTTATGATGAATATGTATTCCCCGTAACGGATGGCGCAAGACTTTACGTATAAATTTTAAACATACTGCCCTGCTGCAAACCCTGATGCCCATGCCCATTGGAAGTTATAACCGCCTAGCCAGCCTGTAACATCAACAACTTCGCCAATAAAATAAAGTCCTTTAACTTTTTTACTTTCCATCGTTTTGCTTGATAGCTCATCAGTATCAACTCCGCCTTTTGTAACTTCAGCCTTGCCAAATCCCTCAGTTCCTTTGGGTATAATTTTCCAGTTATGAAGCATTTCGCTAATTTGAATAATTTCTTTTTCTGAAAGCCTGTTTACAGGTTTTGTTGGGAAATTCAACTCACACCACTTTTCTGCAAACCGTTTAGGAAATATTTTTGCAAGAACATTGAGAAGTTCTGTTTTGTTGGGTTTGCTTTCCTCAATTAATGAAACAATATCAATATAGGGAAAAAGGTCAATAATAACTTCATCGCCCTCATTCCAGTAACTTGAAATTTGCAGTATTGCAGGACCGCTTAATCCTTTATGTGTAAACAAAATATTTTCACCGAAGCTGATATTGTTACAGGTTACAATGGAATCTATTGATAGTCCGCTTAATTCAATATATGTTTTATCGCTTAATTTAAAAGGTACCAACCCGGGTACTGTTTTGGTAACTTTAATGCCAAATTGTTTTGCGAGCTTATAGCCAAAGTCAGTTGCACCCATTTGCGGGATTGATATTCCGCCTGATGCGATAACAAGTGAATCAGAAGTAAACTCACCAATATTTGTTTTGACTGAATACTTATCATTCTTAACAATTTCAGAAACCGTGCAGTTTACTTTGATTTTAACGCATGCATCAACACATTCCGTTTGCAGCATTGTAACGATTTCTTTTGCTGAACCGTTACAAAAAAGCTGTCCCAGCTTTTTTGTATGATACTTTATATTATGTTTTTCTACAAGTGAGATAAAATCCTGCGGTGAATACCTTGCTAAGGCTGATTTACAAAAATGCGGATTATTTGAAATGAAATTCTCAGGTTTTACATCAAGATTTGTGAAGTTACACCTTCCGCCGCCTGAAATAAGTATTTTCTTCCCTATCTTCTCGGCATTCTCAAGCACTAAGACCTTCCTGCCGCGCTTACCTGCCTCAATTGCACACATAAGACCCGCAGCGCCAGCACCGATAATGATTGTATTGTACAATTCTATAATTTTAGTTTGGAAGGATTGCTTCTATAATCGAATAACCTCAAAACAATAATAGATTCATCTCTTATAAGATAATACAAACTTATTTGTTTTATCAGCACACATTTGCGAATATTATTATTATTTAAAATTGAAGGGTAACTATATGGATAATTAACTATTATTTCTAATTTTTCATCCAGAATATTATTGAAATCCCTGATCTGTTTATCTGACCATTCCTTTAACAGGTAATCAATTATCAGGGCTAAATCATTATCAGCTTTAGAAGAAAAAATTACTTTCCGAACCATTCAGAATGTTTCTTTTTCAGATCTACATAACTAATTGTTCTGCAATCTTCAACATCTTTTAATCCTTCTTCAATAGCTTCCATTTCTTCAGATGTTACAACTACCTTTTCATTATTAACCAAATAATCAACAATTTCCTGAATTTCTTCCAATTTAGATTCATCTTCTACAGTCTCTATGACTGAATGTAAATGTTGTTTAATTTCTGTTTTTGTCATACCTAAAAATAGTAATTATAATAGTAATTTACAATTTCATTATTTAAAAGTTCCATCTAAAATAATCATATTATTATTGAAATCGTCATTAAATAGTGATGATTTAATAAAAAATTCAAAATATCCATCTTTCTTGGGTACATTAATAGTATCTATAGATAATCCCTTGTTGTATGAAAATATTAATTCATCATTGAATAAGTTATATATACTTAATGATTCATTACCGGCTAAAATGCAATATTTCATGTGTCTATAATCTTTTTTATATAATTCAGAATACTTCCTGCTTATATAATCTGTATCTGTTAAAACTTCACTAAAGCCTATACTATAAACTTCATGTGAGAAAAATTTTATGTAATCATTTATAATTACAAAATATCCATTCAATCCCATCGTTCTGTAAGCAGGCTCGATAGAATTCAATTCATCAACATACATAATCTTTTCATTCTGATATTTATTCAAAAAGTCAAGGTAGCTATCCCCTTGATTGATTAAATTATTAATTTCTTTAATGATCTTCACATGCTCCAAATCACCGTTTACTTTTTTATACAACTCCAGGTATTTCTCGCCACCTAACTCACTCAGTAGAAATGAATTGTATAATCCTGATACAGGATAAGTCATACTGCCATCCATGCTACTGAACTGGTCGAATGTAAATATTGAATCATAGGTCAGCTCACCTGTTTTTTGGAGGTAATAGCCTAAATCTGTAACAACCCGTGGAGCCATACCACCCCGTCCGCCGACTGCAACAGCAAATCCTTCCAAAAAAAATGGCAGAGTGTATAATCCCAGTTTCTTGAGCTTGTAATTAATAAGCAGGTGAGCTACCTCATGGAAATGTGTTTGGTATGATGTTACTACTTCATCTGCTCCAAGCATTGCAAGACCTTTTGCTTTATAACCAGTTATTTTTTCAACACCCTTTTCATCAGCGCAGAAAATATAAATCAGCTTATCCTTCTCCAGAATCTTTTTCTCTGAGATCGTAAATCCAAGTGTATCGGCAATCATATCAACAAATTCATCAAGCCGTCTGATGCAGTAATCATTGAAATATTTCGGCTCTTCTATCTTGAAACTGAAGTATTTGCTATCTTTTTTCTCCCATTTTTGAGAATAATATGTACTATTTGTTACAAACCCAACGTTAAAATAAAATACTTTACTGAAATTAGCATCAGTTACACTGATTGTCACCTGTGTATAAGTATCTTCCAGAGGCTGTTCTTTTACCTCATATTTATATTTTCCGTTTTTTATGCCATCTTTAATTTCATCAGGCAGGTCGTATCCTAATATAAATTTATTCTTCACTCCATTATAAGTAACACCAAGCCTTTCGCTCTTAGTAAGCTCATCTTTATTTACATAATCTGTAATTTCAACTTTATCGTATATAAGAGCATCAAAGAATTTTTGAGGTGTTGATTGAGAAATAGTAACAACTTGTGCTACGAATAGAAATACTAATATGTATTTTAAATTTATATTAATTTTCATTCACAATTTTGAAATATTTCGTGAAACGAAATTTATTTAATGACATTTGTCCGCCCCGCGGATTTGTCATTTGACATTATGCCTCTACCCCATCCACATAGTTCTATCAAGTGAGCGGTATTGGATTGCTTCGCTTATGTGAGAGGAATTGATATTTTTTTCGCCTGCTAAGTCGGCAATCGTTCTTGCAACTTTAAGAATCCTGTCATATGCACGAGCAGATAGCCCAAGTTTTGTTATAGCCATTTTCATAAGTTCTTCACTTGCGCTATCTATTTTACAGAATTCCCGGATATCCTTTGATTGCATATCGGCATTACAGAAAATATGCTTCTTGTCAGTAAATCTCTTAATCTGAAATTCACGGGCTTTTATTACTCGTTCCCTTATATCAGCAGAAGGCTCACTTGCAGTTGTTGAAGAAAGTTCCTTATACTTAACAGCCTGCACTTGAATATGTATATCAATTCTATCCAATAATGGACCCGATATCTTTGACATATACCTCTGTATCTGCTGTGGCGGGCACTGACAATCCTGATTCGGGTTGCCAAAATTCCCACAGGGACATGGGTTCATTGCACTTGCGAGCATAAAGTTACATGGATAATCAACAGAAATTTTTGATCTTGATATAGTTACCCTGCCATCTTCCAAAGGCTGCCTCATAACTTCAAGCACATTTTTTTTAAATTCCGGAAGTTCATCAAGAAACAACACACCATGATGAGCAAAAGATATTTCACCGGGCTTTGCTGTTGGACCGCCTCCAACTAAGGCAACATCACTTATTGTATGATGAGGTGAACGGTATGGCCTGATAGATACAAGCGCAGTATTTGAAGGAAGAAGTCCGGCAACTGAATGAATCTTGGTAGTTTCAAGGGCTTCTTCAAATGTCATAGGCGGCAGTATTGTGGGAATACGTTTTGCAAGCATGGTTTTCCCCGAGCCTGGTGGTCCGACCATAATAATATTATGTCCACCTGCAGCAGCAACTTCTAGGGCGCGTTTTACTTCATGCTGACCTTTTACATCAGCAAAATCAACAATGCTTTTCTGGTCAACATTAAATATTTCTTTAAGATCAACTTTAAAGGGAACTAAACCACCGCCATTATTTAAAAACTCAACAACTTCTTGCAGTGTTCCTAATGGATATACATCTATTCCTTCAACCATTGCAGCTTCTCTTGCGTTTTCTTCGGGGACAATAATTCCTTTTAATCCCTGCCTCTTTGTTTCAATTGCAATTGGAAGGACACCTCTTACGGGTCTAAGTTTACCGTCAAGCGAAAGCTCGCCAACAAACAGGTAATCCTTCAGCATATCAGGTTTTATCTGGTCTGCTTCGCAAATTACGCCTAAAGCTATCGGCAGATCAAAACCGCTTCCTTCTTTTCTTACATCAGCCGGGGCAAGGTTTATTGTTATTCTGCGTATTGGGTAATAGTAACCTGAATTCTTTATAGCTGCAACAACTCTTTCAGATGCTTCGGAAACAGCTTTATCAGGCAGACCTACAATAATAAATTTAGATGGTATCTGTGTTGAAAAGTGGGTTTCAACTTTAACTATGAAGGCATTAACTCCAACTGTTACTGATGTTAATATTGGTGATATCATAATTTATAAGCCATAAAGAGATTTTGTAATATTATTTAAAATAACTTTTGCAGTCTAATTTCTTTTATATCCTTATCATTAAGCTTTGCTTCAATTAAAACCGTATTATCAAAAACGCTTGTTTCAACTTTATCAAGCAGCTTAATTACAGCAGGTGGTTTTTTACCGCTCAAGGTTGATGAAAGTTTTGCAAGCGCAATTACTGCTTCCATCCTGTTTTTAAGTTCTGTTGCGGAATTTTTATCTTCACATTGGTTTTGCATTACAATTTCAAGCTCACCTGTCATTTTAACTGAAAATGAAACTGAATTTATCTTTTTATAAATAGAATAAAGATCATTTGTATCGTCATTTTGAGTAGTATCATTCAACATCAAGGAATCATTCCCTTCTCCACCTCCGGGCATAACATTCTTTTTCTTTTTACTCATATCAGAAAAATTTTCAAATATTCCACGTATAAATAATTTTTGATTTGATATCATCCACAGGTTTTCTTTATGTTTTATCATTTCTATTTCTTTCATAAGGTTAAAGTCTGTTAGCAAACCTGTATTTGATGTATCTTTGACCGTGAAAGTGTTTTCTATTAGTTTCAGATAATTACTCGCGCAAAGGGTAAAATCATCCTTAAAGTAAAAATTCAGATTGGCATCAACTTGTTTGTAAACTGTTATACCATTAGGGTAATCTATTTTGGTATAAAGAGTATCCGCTGTAACATAATCATTAACTTTCTTCCTATCAAATGTTCCCTTTACAACAATTGCGTTATCACCTATCCATGAATTGGAAAAATACATTTCATCAATACCATTGGATATACTTACCCCCGCTGCCTGTTTTAACAGACTTAAAAATCCACCAAAGTTACGCTCAGCGCTGAAAACCGAATCCGAAAGGAACTGTTCCCAGAACTTAGTGTCGCGCATTTTTTTGAAGTTGAAGTACATTACAAATTGCGGGTCAGATTGCAATAGTGCAAGGTTTTGCCTAACTGTTAAGGGAAGCGGGTCAGGATCAAGCTTTTTACCGCAATTAACAATTAACAATGAGCAATTAACAATTATTATAAGATATAATATACTACGAAAAAATTGCTTTTTATTGTTCATTGTTAATTGCCAATTAGAAATTGTTTTTAATAGTCTTTCTTCGAAAAATAGTATATCGAGTATGCCATGAGAACAAGGCAGAAAAGAACCGAGCTTATTGGCGAGAGCCAGGAAGCTGTGAAAGCTCCTGTTTCAGCATTCATTGAGCTTTTCCACATATTAATGTTTTCACCCATTATCATCGAGTTCGTTATATCCCTGAATTCACCCGGCTTTGGAAACAGGTAATAAAGGAAATCAAAAACAAATTTCACCGTTTCGTTTGTTACTAAGCCAAATACAACTGCTTCTCTTACAGAAAGTATGGGACACAATACAAATATCAAAAAGAAACTTACAAGTATTGCAACAATTGTGCTTTGTGTTGTTAAACCAATAACTACTACAATACTATACATCACTGCAAAGGCAATTGTTATCCATAAGATTGAAAATAAAAATGCCGGGTCCCAGTAGCCGGATTTCAACGATAGTATCAGCCATATTGAACCAAGCAAAAACACCATACTTAAAAAAACGAATAACACTGCTCCAATATATTTTGAAATAAGTATCATTGGTCTGGATATTGGCTTCGATATCAATAGGTCAATAGTTCCTTTATCCAGCATTGATGGTATGAATGAAGCTGTTGATATCAGCGAAAAGAATATTATCAAGCTCCATGAAATACCTAAAAATCCGGTTTCAACCTGCTGCACAAGCATTTTATTATCTGTAAGGCTCATTACGCCTTCAACGGAATCCATGTTAACCAGAAAAACCATAATGAGTATAACAATGGCATAGAATATGTAATACCCTATAAATATCTTCTTTGCCAGCGCTTCACGAAAAGTATTTTTTATTATTGTCAGCATATATATCCTTAATTCGTATTATCTTTTTTAATTACGTTAATGAAGAGTTCTTCAAGGGTACTTGTTTTCTGGTTCACAGTAAGCAGATTTATGCCGCCAGATCGCAGAATATCTATTATTCCATTTAACTTATCAATTCCGGATTCAGTATTTATTTCATTTTCACCAATGCCCGCATTGCCATCAACAGCTAATACCTTTTGTTTGATTTCCATTGATAGTGCTTCTACTGTATGTATTGCAAATACATTTTCAGTCTTTGTCAGGTCATCAACATTTCCTTCTTTAATTAAGTCACCCTTGTTCAATATAGCAACTCTGTCGCATATCATTTCTACTTCTGAAAGCAAATGAGAATTCAGGAAAATTGTTTTACCGCGGGCTTTTATCTGAGCAAGTATATCGCGGATCTCTTTTCTGCCAATAGGGTCAACACCATCTGTCGGCTCATCAAGGAATATGAGGTCTGGATCGCTTAGCATTGACTGTGCAAGCCCGAGCTTCTGCATCATACCTTTTGAATATTTCTTAATTTTTGTTTTACTCCATTGGGTCAGGTTCATCAATCCAAGCATTTCATCAATTCGCTTATTCATATCTGTGCCCCCTTTCATCCCCGATAGCTGTCCATAATACTTAAGTACCTGCTCACCTGTTAGGTAACTGGGAAACTTATGATTCTCGGGTAAATACCCAACTTTTGTTTTGGCTTTGTAGTTTTTAACATCCATACCAAAAAGTTTCGCGCTGCCGCTGGTTGGGAATGTTATTGCAAGCAGCATCTTGATGAGTGTGGTCTTGCCTGCGCCGTTGGGTCCAAGCAGCCCGTATATCTCACCCTGCTCAACATTGAAAGTAAATTCATTCAATGCATTAACTTTTTGCTTTGAAAATTTAGAGGTAAACTCTTTGGATAAATTCTGAGTTTCTATTATTACCATTTATAGTGTTAATTCTCCTGATTACTGCATGTAAATTTTAGGAATTTATTATTAATTAATTTTAGTTTGTTAATCGAATTTCATATAGACACAAATTACACAAATTTTCACAAATTCTTACACTATTAGTTTTGCGGACTTCCATGCAGCATCCAATAATTTTGTAAGATTCTACCTTATAAATTAATTTATCCATTAGTTAATTCTTACGAGGTTTATCTTTAGCATTATGTGTAATTTGTGTAATTAGTGTACGCTTTCTACTTCTTTGTAAATTCTTTCAATAAAAAATCAAACTCCGTACGTGTTACTATTGCAGGTTTTTCTTTTGATTCTCTGTAAGCGTCATTTCTTTCCGTCCTTCTGTCTTTAACTTCTCCCCAAAAACCTTCTGATGAAAGTATTCTTGACCCACACTCTTTGGCAAATGATGAAACTTCCCTGTCAGATGAGACAACCTTAACCAGCTTAGGGTTCTTTGATTTTTCAATCAGGTGCTTTATCAGACCATCAGCATTGCCATAATCAGGTCCAACACCTGTTTTGGAAAACTTAACATTTATATTGTTTTCATGTTTATTCTGCCCAAAACCATCAAAAACCAGGGTACATTTTACACCTTTACCCCAAAAATGGCTTCTGAGCTTTTCTATCATCGTATCCACGCAGATATCCTGTGACTGGGCTAGTAAAATCCTAAGCTCAGTTACTTTGTGCATCAGGTTATATGCGTCTATTATTATAGTTTCCAAGTAAATTGAAACATCAAAAATTTAAAATCAAAATTACAAATTAAAATTGAAAATGTAAAAATCCAAAAAATTATTTTCTGTTTTTCAAAGTTAAAATACTTGAACCAAAAATCTTTGAGATCTCGTCCAATTCAGATAAATATTTTTCAACATCTTCTTTATTTACTCTACCTGAATCTTTTAAAATAGAAAACCATAACTTACTTTCATTGGCAGATTTCAATGAAGTATTAAAATAATTTGTAAAATCTTTTTTACTGCTTGCTGCCTGACCTTCTATATAATTTCCAATAATACTGGTTATACTTCTTAGCTGTTGATCACCAACCCTACGAGATACATTATCATTAGGCAATTTATCTAAAAATTTAATCGTATTTAAAGTTAAATCATATAACCTTCTCTTGAATTCCTTTTTAAATTTTTCTTTGTCATTTTGCATTTTAATATTTAATCTTTGATTTTGATTACGGCTTGTTCCTATACATCAGCCTTGGGAACGGAATTGATTCCCTTACATGGTCTAACTTACATAACCAGCATACAACGCGTTCAATTCCCATACCAAAACCTGAGTGCGGAACGCTTCCAAACCTTCTCAAGTCCAGATACCACTCGAACGCATCCATAGGCAGATTATGTTCCTTAATCCTTTGGGTTAAAAGCTCAAGGTTATCTTCACGCTCGCTGCCACCGACAATTTCGCCGTATCCTTCGGGGGCAAGTACATCAACACCGCGTACGATCTTTGGATTTTCAGGATCACGTTTCATATAAAAAGCTTTTGCTTCTGATGGCCAGTTATACACCATAACGGGTCTATCGTAATCTTCAACAACAGCTTCCTCGTGGGGTGCGCCAAAATCTTCACCCCATGGGAAAGGTCTAATTTCTTCTTCACCGCCATCAGCTTTCTTGCGAATAAGCGGTACGTTCTTCTTATTTATTATCTCAACTGCCTCATCGTATGTAATCCTTGGGAACGGTTTTTTAACAGCCTCCAGTTTTGTTACATCACGGTCTAAAATTGCAAGCTCTTTTTTTCTGTTGGCAAGAACACGTTCTACTATATATACAATAAAATCCTCGATAAGATCCATATCATCGTAAATATCATAAAATGCCATTTCAGGCTCTATCATCCAGAACTCGGTTAAGTGTCTGCGTGTTTTTGATTTCTCAGCGCGGAAGGTCGGACCGAAATCATAAACTTTCCCCAATGCCATAGCGCCGGCTTCAGCATAAAGCTGACCTGTCTGCGCAAGGTAAACCTTACCTAAGTCAAAGTAGTCGGATGAAAATAATGTTGTTGTTCCTTCAGCAGCGTTTGGCGTAAATATGGGTGAATCAAAAAGCGTGAAGCCGTTATCATACATATAATCACGGCACGCTTTAATAATTTCTTCTCTAACTTTTAAAATTGCGAGCTGCTTTTGTGAGCGTACCCAAAGATGTCTGTGATCGGCAAGGAATTCTATCCCATGATCTTTTGGTGTGATGGGATATGGCTCGGCTATTTGAATAATTTCAATATCTTTAACATGAAGTTCATACTCATCTTTCTTTGGGTGTTTTGCAACTGTTCCTGTTACTATGAGTGAAGATTCCTGTGTTAATTTTTTGAAATCTTCCCATACTTTTTCTGTAACTTCCTTCTGTGATACAACTCCCTGTATGATGCCGGTGCCGTCCCTAAGCTGTGGAAAAATAAGTTTACCGGAAGTACGGATATTATAAAGCCAGCCGCGAATAATAACTTCCTGCCCAACGTAATCTGCAATTTTATCAATATAATAGCGTTTTTTCAAGCTTTTCTCCTGGTTAATATAGGTTTTTCAGTTGATAATTGGGAAATTACCTAAAATTTGAGAGTGTTACAATGAATAAATAGTGAAATGGTGTAAAGGCGATATAGTGAAGGAAAAGAAAACACGAATTGCAAGAAATTGTTATAATGAAGTATGCAATTTGTATGTTTATTAACTGTTGAGTTTATTAATATTGTGCAAAAATTTATACAAATTTTGAAATAAGTAAATATAACAATATACACCTATGAACAATCACACAATTTATTCAGATAAAAACATCAATGCAAAAGAAATTATTGATTTATACATCTCAGCAGGTTGGGGGAAAATTGAAGATTACAAAGAAACATCATTGCAAACTGTAATTAGAAACACTAGTTCATTTATTTATGCAAGAAATGAACAAGGCTTGCTAATAGGTATGATAAGAATTTTCAGTGATTTTGTAATTACAACTTATATTGCAGAAATTATTGTAAGACCTGAATATCAAAAAATGGGGGTTGGTAAAACAATGATGGAGAAAGTTAAATCCATTTTCAAAAACACAGGAGTTTTTTTTGATACATTACCCGGAGTCGAAGGGTTCGCTGAAAAATGCGGATTCATAAAAAAGGATAATATGACAGTATTTGGAAAGCGTTTTATTTAACTTTTTAGCCTTTTTTACAAATAATTGCCGAAAGCAGTTTTGCCTTTTTTGCCTTTTTACTTTTGCCTTTTTACTTCTGCTTTTTTATTTTTGCTTTTTTACTTTTGCCTTTTTACTTCTTAACCGGTCTTCTCACTACATACTCACCACTTATTTTGTATTTACCGTAGATAACATTGTTCTTAATGTTATTGCCATTATCCTTTTGTCTCGTTCCAGCCCACCATGCTTTTACATAAGTATCTTTTTTAGATGAGATCATTCCTTCGAATATTATTACATGCCCCTTCCACACAATAAGATCACCTTTTTTCGCTGATGAAATATCTTTAATTCCAACAATTGGAAGTATATCAGTGAATTTATCCTTATCAATAAGGTCGCGGCACAGAGCATTTTCTGTCGGGGTCTTGTAACCTGATTTATACAGAACATTCAGCACATAAATATTACATTTAGTTGAACCTTTTAGCAAAGCCAGGCGGTTGTTTAGCCAATACAGGTAAGTTGAATCTTTTTGTGGTGAATACATTTCTTTGTTCTGCTCAACTGAAGCAATGT
This sequence comes from uncultured Ignavibacteria bacterium, assembly GCA_947084945.1. Taxonomy (GTDB): domain Bacteria; phylum Bacteroidota; class Ignavibacteria; order Tepidaquicellales; family OLB5; genus OLB5. Next base: position 24,241 of record CAMTUP010000017.1, read on the forward strand.
TCATTATCTTAACTCCATCAGCATCAGATACTTCATTTATTTCCTTTTTTTCTTCTTTCTTCTCTTCGCTTTTCTCGGTTGTTTCCTTATCATCATCTTCTGTACGTGATGCAGGAAAACATCCTGCAATATAGAACGTTAATGATATTAGAAGCACAAAATACAAAGATTTTCTGTTTTTCATAACCTATATATTTATATACGTTATGGCAAAATAAGCTAAAGTTATGATTTAAACAAATGATATTTATACCGAAATCAGGGTATAAATGAAAAAGCCTCATTTTTAAAAAAAATGAGGCAATTATTGCAGAAAAACAGAAGAATTTAGTTATTTTCTTTCAAAAAGGAAATCGCTTTGTATGGCTTTACCGGCAGAATCATAGCTGGTGTTATATTCACCTGTAAGATTATAACCATAGTTTTGCAGAAAATCTGATATTTCAGGGAATAATGCCTGCCCTTTATATAGCTCTATATACGAACATTCAGCATATATGTATTTGATATCAGCAAACAACTCAACACTGCCTTTTAGGACACTCAGTTCAAATCCCTGAACATCAATTTTCATTAATACAGGTGAAGTAATATCTGAACTGTAAATAACATCACTCAGTTTTTTCATAGTTATCTTTTCTACACCTACTTCATACGTGCCGGGGAACATCTCGTTTTGCTTATCACTAATGGGAAGCAATGATGAAGAATCTTCCCTGTGAGAAATATGAATTTCAGCTTCGCCTGAATCACTACTAATGGCATAACGGTGAAGTTTTACTAATTGATCACCTGAAAAAACTTTTTCAAATATTCTAGCTGGATGAGTTAAAGGTTCAAACGAAAAAATCCGAGCTTTTGGAAAACATTTCCTTGCAGCAAGAGCAAACTGACCTTTATTAGCGCCAACATCAATTATGGTATTGCAGTCTAACTTCCCCAGAACTATTTCATGTTCAATTCCGGCAGCAGAACCTTTAATAAAAGCGCTCCTGTATGAATTATTCAGAAATACTTTTCTAAACTTATTTAATTTTTTAAGCAATATTAATAATTAAATTTTTCTGATAACTTAAAAATACAATTAAATAGATTTTATTTATATACAATAAAAAAGCCATCCCGAATGTGCGGAATGGCTGTATATAAATAATCTTATTTGAACTATTTATAAACTTCTCCTCTAAAAACAATATTTTCAACAGAAACTATATATATTTCATCTTTAAAGACTTTAAAAATGATCCTGATCTTACCCTTACGTATTCTGAAGTAATTTTTATATTCTCCCTGTAATCGTTTAAAATCTATATTTGTAATTTCAATTTTGTATAGGTATTTTACTGCTTTATCAATAAATCTTCTATTTCACTTTCAGAAATTTCAGAAGGAATTCTCAAAATAAACTTTTCAGATTTTCTGCTATAAAGTATCTTTACTTTCAAAAACTAATGGTTTTAGTTTTTGAAAACTCTTTAGATTCCTCATCCTTTAAAATATTTTCAATTTCCTTTTGCTCTTTTTCACTAACAAAATCAATGTGTGAAAAATCTATATTTTCAATAATTTCAATACTATCTTTAGGCATAATTTTTAAAAAAGATTTCACATTATCGTAAACAGAATCTTTTACCTTTATAACTAATGTTTTCATGATAATTAACTTATTTTGTGTAAATTAATTTAAAAAAAAATTAAAACAAATCATAAATAAAAAAGCCATCCCGTGCATCCGGAATGGCTTATTTTGCTTTAATGGAGTATATATGATATTAAAGCTATGGGTACTGCTGGTTACATTTTTGCCTTTTGGCTTTTGCTGTTTTACTTTTTCTCATCATCAACAACTTCAAAGTCGGCATTTTCAACCTTCTTATCGTCATCAGTTTTTTGCTGGCTTTCAGCATCAGGGTTGGCGCCTTGCTGCTCGCCTCCCGGTGTTTCGGTTGCCTGACTGTACATCTGTGATGATGCTTCGTTCCACGCTGCGTTTACTGCTTCCATCGAAGATTTAATTTCATCGGTATTGGTACCTTTAACAGCTTCTTTTAGTCTGCCTAAAGCTGTTTCAATTTTCATCTTCATATCTGCCGTAAGTTTTTCGCTGAATTCCTTAAGCTGTTTATCAGTCTGGAAGATCAGGCTATCAGCATGGTTCTTAGTATCAACTTCTTCCCGCTTTTTCTTATCTTCGCCTTCGTGTTCTTTAGCATCTTTTCTCATCTTTTCAATTTCAGCATCAGTTAATCCGCTTGAGTGAGTTATCTTTATAGATTGCTCTTTGCCTGTTGCTTTATCCTTTGCGCTTACATGAAGAATTCCGTTTGCGTCAATATCAAATGTTACTTCGATTTGCGGAACGCCTCTTTGAGCGGGTGGGATTCCATCTAAATGGAATCTTCCAAGTGTCCTGTTATCATTTGCCATTGGACGCTCACCCTGCAGAATATGTATTTCAACCGATGGCTGGTTATCAGCGGCTGTTGAATACACTTCTGTTTTCTTGGTTGGAATTGTTGTATTGGCATCTATCATTTTTGTCATAACTCCGCCAAGTGTTTCAATACCAAGAGAGAGCGGTGTAACATCAAGCAGCAGAACGTCTTTTACATCACCGGTTAAAACGCCGCCCTGAATAGCTGCGCCAATTGCAACAACTTCATCGGGGTTAACGCCTTTATGCGGCTCTTTCTTAAAAAAGTTCTTTACTGCTTCCTGTACTTTTGGTATTCTGGTTGAACCACCCACAAGTATTACCTCGTCAATCTGATCAACTGAGTATCCTGAATCAGCTAAAGCTTTTTTGCATGGCTCCATAGTTCTCTGTATCAGGTCATCAACCAACTGTTCAAACTGAACGCGTGTTACAGTCATATCAATATGTTTTGGTACGCCATCAATTGCCGTAATGTATGGAAGCTTAACATCAGCTTGTGTTTGGCTTGAAAGATCGCATTTTACTCTTTCAGCTTCTACTTTCAATCTCTGTAAAGCCATCGGATCTTTTCTAAGATCAATACCTTCGAGCTTCTTGAATTCATCGGCAAGGTAATCAACTAAGCGCTGGTCAAAATCATCACCGCCTAAGTGTGTATCACCGTTTGTTGATTTTACCTGGAAGTTGCTGGTGCCTTCCATTTCATATAATTCCAATATGGATATATCAAATGTACCGCCGCCAAGATCATATACTGCAACTTTCTCGTCCTTTTTATTCTTATCAAGTCCGTACGCCAGCGCTGCGGCAGTAGGCTCGTTGATAATTCTTTTCACTTCAAGTCCTGCAATTTTACCTGCTTCTACTGTTGCTTGTCTTTGAGCATCATTAAAGTATGCCGGTACCGTTATTACAGCTTCGGTTACTTTCTGACCTAAGTAATCTTCGGCTGATTGTTTCATCTTCTGAAGTACCATTGCTGAAATTTCAGGTGGTGAGTAAACTCTATCACCAATTTCAACTCTTGCAGTATCATTTTCGCCTTTAATGACTTTGTATGATACCTTCGATATCTCGCTTGTTACTTCATTGAATCTTCTGCCCATAAATCTTTTTATGGATGATACTGTGTTGTGCGGGTTGGTAACTGACTGCCTTTTTGCTGCCTGCCCCACCAAACGCTCGCCGCCCTTGGTGAAAGCAACAACAGAAGGTGTAGTCCTGTGTCCTTCCGCATTAGGAATTACAACCGGGTCACTGCCTTCCATTACGGCAACAACCGAGTTTGTAGTTCCTAAATCAATTCCGATAATTTTTCCCATAGTTTGTTTATTCTTTCTTTTTTAATTCTGAACGAAGTGCTTGCCTGCCGTAACGGCAGTTCAGGCAGGAAGAATCCATTATTTCTTCAGTCATTCAATTTTATTTATTTTGTTTTAATTTAATTGTTCAAATTCTTTTTTTGCTTCATCCTTTTCAGGAAAATTCATTTCAGAAGCCATATTAAAAAGCTCTTTGGCTATCAAAAATCTTTTTAAACTGTCTTCATGTTTTCCTTCAGCTTCACAGATCAATCCATCCTCTTTAATTATCCTTGCTGAGCAGTATATTTTTTCAGCTTCTGATTCCTTGTTCTGGCTGAAAACATATTTTATACCCTGAACGAAGTGAAGGGTCTCTATCTATGACTTTACAATTATTGTTCTATTTTATGAAATCCTGCCTGAACTGAGGTTATGGCAGGCAGGCGCTACGCTCAGGATTGAATAATCAGTGCCGGAGTTGATTGTCCTCCGGCACTTTTAAATACTAAGGCTTGCAATAGCCTTATGTTACATCAATTAACCAATCTACAACTTTACACATTAAAACAGAGAAGCTAGCCATGAAACAATTTTAACGCTGAACTACTTTTAGAAACTTATTTTACTTCGATCTGTCTTTCAACAATTTTTGCTTCTTCGGTCTTCGGTAATGTAATATTCAATACGCCTTCTTTGTAATCAGCTGAGATTTTATCGTAAATTACTTCTGCTGGTAAAGTAAAACTTCTTGAAAAAGCGCCAAAGTTTCTTTCGATTCTGTAATAATTTTTCTTCTCATCTTTTTGCTCTGATTTCTTTTCGCCGCTGATAGTTAAAACATCACCAACTAAATTTAGCTTTATATCTTTTTTATCAACACCAGGTACTTCTGCATGAACATATAAATTTTCATTATCTTCGGTAACATCTACTCTGGGTGTAAATGCATTGCTGTTAAAAGCTTTTATTCCCCAATCACTTGTAAATGGAGAATCAAAGTCTTCAAAGAACTTTTTAATTTTTTTATCTATATTAGAAAGTTCTGCTGCGGGTCTGAATTTTACTAATGTCATTTTTAAAATCTCCTTTTCTATTTTTGTTAATTATTTTATTGCTTAGAACATACATTATATACACAATATCCGTGCCAAACTTTTTTGCTGTTTAAGGCTAAATTTTAAGCTTTTTGAAATCTTCTCACTTGACAAAATGTTTAATAAAAATGGCATTCTTTACATTACTAAGAAAAAATTAACATAATTTGTGAAATTTTGTCAATCCATAGCTTGATTTTCATTAAATTATTGATTTATTTTGTATATTAACTCATAAAATTAAAATTTAATATTATGCAAAAAGATACTATATATACTAATAAAGCTCCTGAACCAATCGGTCCATACTCTCAGGCAATTACAGTGAGTTGGGATATGCAACAACTATTTTATACCTCGGGACAGGTGGCAATAGACCCCGAAACAGGAAATATTATGACTGGCGGAATTAAAGAGCAGACCAAACAGGTTATGGAAAACCTTAATGCGTTACTTAAAGAGGCAAAAAGCGATCTCAAAAAAGTAATAAAGACAACTGTATTCATTAAAAATATGGATGACTTTTCGGCTATGAATGAAGTTTATGCAGAGTATTTTGGAGAATCAAAACCAGCACGCTCAACTGTTGAAGTCGCAAGACTGCCAAAAGATGCGCTTGTTGAAATTGAAGTAATTGCATATATATAAAATGTTTTTACAGCAATACAAAATAAGACCTCAAAAGTCTTATTATTCCACAATATTTTTATTTAACATTGCAATTATTTTATTATATAAGGTCAAATCAGACTTTTGAAGTTTTATAATTTGATTTGAAATTTGGGTATAAATAATTACCGTTTTTCGGATTTTCTATAATGTTTTTAATACTTAACTTTGTGTAACTAACCAGTTAAAATCCTATGCATACAGATATTATAGAAGTAAAAGAAAAGACTCTTAGGGTCTCTAAGATGGCTGAGACTTTAGTTGCCTCTGAAATTATTAAACTTGCCGGAGAAATAAATGAAAAAATAAAACAAGGCGAGCAGATATACAATTTAACTATCGGAGATTTTGACCCGAATGTTTTCCCCATACCTATTGAGCTTGAAGAAGAAATAATCAGAGCTTACAAAGAACATGAAACAAACTACCCTCCCGCAGATGGTTTACTTGAAACACGCAAAGCTGTATCAAATTTCCTTCGCGTTAAAGAGGGGATTGATTACAACCCAACAACCGAAATTTTAATGGCAGCAGGCGCAAGACCTCTTATATACGCAGTTTTCCAAACTATTGTTCAGCCCGGTGATACAGTATTATTCCCTGTCCCATCATGGAATAACAATCATTACACGCACTTATCACACGCAAACAAAATTGAAGTAAAAGCGACACCAGATAATCATTTTATGCCAACTGCCTCTGACTTGAAGCCGCATTTAAAAGGTGCTGCATTGCTTTCTTTATGTTCACCGCTAAACCCGACAGGCACAACATTTTCGAGGAAAGATCTTGAAGGGATATGTGAATTGATAATTGAAGAAAATCATTCACGTCCCGAAGGCGAAAAACCGCTCTACCTGATGTATGACCAGATATACTGGGCATTAACCTACGGAGATACAGAACATTTCAATCCGGTATCACTTATTCCTGAAATGAAGAACTATACTATATTCATAGATGGTCTTTCAAAAGCATTTGCGGCAACTGGAGTTAGGGTAGGCTGGTCAGTTGGTCCGGCACGGGTTATTGGAAAGATGAAATCAATACTTTCGCACCTTGGCGCTTGGGCTGCTAAAGCTGAACAGGTTGCAACAGCAAGGTATCTAAACAGAACTGAAGATGTTGATAATTACCTTACCCGTTTTAAGAAAGAAGTTCACGATAGGCTTGATGGTTTTTATAATGGATTCATGGCATTAAAAGCTGAAGGACACAAAGTAGATGCAATTGCTCCGCAGGCTGCTATTTACTTAACGGTTCAATTTGATCTTCATGGAAAGAAAAAAGAAGATGGCTCTTTACTTGTAAATACTAAAGATATAACAAAATATCTTTTGGAAGAAGCCCGTGTTGCTATAGTTCCGTTTTATGCCTTTGGTGATGATGAAAACAGCACTTGGTACCGCTTATCTGTCGGCACCTGCAGAATGGATGAAGTTGAAAAAGTAATTACAAACTTAAGGAAAGCGTTGAAGAAGCTCTCATAAATGAAATTAAAATTTGTTTACAGAAAAAGGAGCCAGTTGGCTCCTTTTTTTATGCAGACAACCTGCTACAAAGTATCTTAAATTATACAATAGAACCATTAATTTTATTTCAACAGAACCATCATTTTTGTTTCTATAAAATCATCAGTTATCAATTTATAGAAATATACGCAGTAACATATATATTCCCTGAGCCGTCAATTACATCAGAAAACCGCACATGATGAGTTAAAATGTAAATGTTGTCTTTAAATTAAAATTTCTTGGTAAATATGTACCGCCAAACATTTGATAGTGTTTTTGGTTAAACAAATTAAATACATAAACCCCAATTTGCAGATTCTTCAGAATAAAATATCCTGCATTCACGTTTACGATTTTGTAAGCCGGAACAACACCTGTATAAGCGCCGGCAAGCCAATCGAAATTATCTGAATACTGGAAAGATACAGATGCGTCAAACCTTTGTGGAATCTGATAAACTGCTGATAAATTTAGTTTGTTAGGTGAAGTATTTGGCAGTATATCAGGATCACCTGCTTTTTTTTCAATGTTAAAATTGTAATGAGAATAATTTCCCGTCAAAGAAATATTTTTATTGAAATAATAACTTAATGTTACATCTATTCCATACTGCCTTACAGTGCCTATATTGGTATTTGATACTATAAAAGCAGGATTGCCATTGAAATATGACAATCTTTGTTTATCCCTTGCCGAAAGCTGGCTGTAAACTATTGCTGTAGCAAGTGAATTATAAACGGCAAGTGAATCTGGTAAGTTTGCTGACCAGGGTATAAAGTTTTTATTAACAGCAGGCAAAAAGTTTGTAACAAAATCAGTGAGTATGTTATAGTAAACATTAGCAGAAAAAAACAATTTACTTCTGTAGTTTCCATTATATCCTATTTCAAATCCTAAATTCTTTTCTACATTTAATTCAGCATTTCCAACTGCGAAAGCTCTTGTCCCATCAAGATTCAAACGAATAACAGGAGAGCTTGACCATCCTGCAAGCACTCTGATAGAATCAGCAACCCTTTGGTCTATTCCAATCAAAGCAGGTCTGGGAGGTCCGGGTGTTAAAGCAAAAGCGGGAGCATCCGGGGTTAATCTGAATAGTTCGGAATAATTTGGTCTTTGAAACGAGCGGCTTACGGTCAATCTGAATTGATGGTCTTTATTAGGCGAAAAAACCAAAGCTCCCCTTGGTGATATTTGTGAAGCATGAATATTTGCTCTATCATATCTAATAGTTCCAACAAATTTCAATAAATTACTTACTTTGTAAGTTAGCTGCCCATAAGCTCCTGTAAAATTTGCGCGTACTTCATTTGGTATCGAAGTACCATAAGTTTGAATGTTCTGAAATTGCTGTGAAAGTCCGAAAATTAATTGCATATTATTTAATTTACCGGTATCAAAATTATACTGTGCATCAAGCAGAAAATCATCGCTATTATCAAGCAATGGAGCACCCAATTTGTTACCGGCTCTTGGTAATAATAGCCACATTGTATCAAGGGTATGCCGTTTCATATAATGAGCTTGAAAATAGAAATTATCTGACTTAAAAGCTGAAAGAAAATATGGGCGTTCAGTGTTCTTCACAAGAGTTCTTCCAAGACCAAAAACAAATGTTTCATCGCCATTATTTGAATATCCGGCTTCAACTTTCACTTTACTGTTGTTTCTAAAATCATAATCAAATCTTAATGTTCCGTAATTAGAATAAGTGTTTCTTTCATCTTCATATATAGGTCTTGCTTCAACAATCAGCCCCGTGTATTCTAAGTATTTAACAGAATCTCTTCTGTTTACTAAATTAAGAGATTGCGAGCGTCCCAATGTTACTTTATAGGAAATTTTATTGCTTATTAACCCTGCATTTCGCGCATCAAACCGAAAAGTTTTATAATCACCCCCAAGAAGAGATATTTTTGTCCCAAGAACTTCCTTTGGTGAAAATGATGTAAAATTTAATACACCATTAAATGCATTTGCGCCATATAAAGATGTTGAGGGACCCTTTACAAATTCTATTTTTGAATATTCATCCACAGAATAAGGAAATGAATTCCATTCAATTGCTCCAAGCAAGGGCATTGCAACATCTCTGCCATCCTGTAAAACTAAAATACGCCTGTTTAAACCTGAATTAAATCCTCGTGTATTTACTATGAAATCGGAAGAACCATTCCTTAATACATCTACCCCCGAAAACCCTGATAACACTGCTGCTATCTGGTTTGAGCGTGATAATATGTTCAATTTATCACGATACAATACCTCAACTGCTGCGGGTGATTCAGTTAGTTTTTCATTAGATTTTGTTACACCATATACATAAATATCATCTATCACATAGGATTTAGGAATAAGGTTGATCTCAAGAAATACTTCTTTATTGGCATCAATTATAACATCTGTATGAAATATTTCGTAATTTAGTTTTTCATCATACTCATAAACCAAAGTATATTTACCATCAGGAACATTTTCAAAAGTATAACCGCCTATTTTATCAGAAGTTGATTTATATTTAGAGTTTTTTAACTCAAACACAATTCCCGATAATTCTTTTCCGCTATAAGCATCTTTAACTATGCCGTTAAGCCTGCCTTGTGAATACGATATACCATAAAACAGAATAAACAAAAGAAGTAATTTAATTTTCATAATGATATTAATTATTTTTTTTAATAAAAGCTAATTGAGAAATTCCTAATGTTAATACAGCAAGACCTGCGAAAATATAGAACAAAATATACAAATTATCATCACGGTATGGATACAAGAAAATAATGAACCCTGAAATAACCGGTCCTAAAAATTGTCCTAATAATGTAATTGTTCTGTTTAAAGAAACAATCACCCCCCTTTGATTTGCAGGTGCAAGTTTAATTACAAGTGATTGTATGTTAGGCAGGATAATTCCAAAACCTGCACCAAAAAGAAACATAGGAATAAACAATAAATACCATTCAGGCATTATTGTTACCATAACTAAAGCAATTGCAACGAGCAAGAAAGAAACAGCAAAAAGTCTTCCGGGGCTATGTTTAGATGATATCTTTCCAAAAAATATTGATACAATAGATGCCGCTAATGACATACTGGAGAGTACTAACCCATTTATAAATGATGAGGATAGAAAATTCTTCTCAATCAGAAAAGGAATATATGTCCATAAAGAACCGAAAAGAATAATGTACAATAATAAATTTGTAAGAAAAATAATAGAAATCCTATAATTCCTTAATGTATTAATAAGTCCTTTAAAATAACTTAAACTGTTTTTTTCTCTTGATTTCGGTTCGTCAAATGCAAACATCATCCATAAAGCAAGCATTATAGCGAGAATAGGTAATAGAAAAACATAATTCCAATGAATCTTTGCAAGCATGCCACCAATTATAGGAACAATAGTTGTTCCAAAGTTCAAGGCGCTGTTATTATATCCAACTATTTTTTGCCTTTTTTCCTCAGTAAACAAATCTCCAATTAAAGTCAGGTTTAAAGCGCCAAGAGATGCTGCCCCCATACCTGAAAGAAATCTTACTATCAAAAGCATGTTGAAATCTCTAACAAAAAAACCCGCAGTTCCAAAAATACCGAATATTATAAGTGAAGGGATGAGTACTTTTTTCCTTCCATATTTATCTGCAAGTATTCCATAAATAGGCGTAAATATTATTCCGGGTAATGCAAAAAGCGATACAACAAGACCGATTTTATCCGGTGAAATATTCAAATCCTTTGCTATATATGGCAAAGAAGGCGTAACTGATACAATTCCAATTATTGCCATAATTGAAATTGAATAAATAAATATTATGTTGAGATTATTTTTTTGCACCTGTTATAAATTGTAATACTACATAATAAATGATAGAGCGTTTGAAATACCATAAAGTATAAGCAATATGCCTGTTTGAGCAAGGATTTGATTAAGTTTTGCTCCAGAACTATTAAAAAGGTTTAAGCATATAATAAGAGAAACAGGAAAAATTAAAAGCGGAATTAAAAAATATATATTCTCTAAATAAAAATAAAGAATTACCGGAACAATAAATGCAAACAGATTAATAATAACATACATTATTTTTGCAGGTTTTTCACCCAGTCTTACTGCAAGTGTTATTTTACCAGCTCTTCTATCAGTATCAATATCACGTATGTTATTAACACCAAGAATATTCATTGAAAGAAATCCCGGAGCAAGAGATGCTATGATAACTTCTGGAAATAATTTATGAGTTTGTAAGTAATATGTACCTGTAACTGCAAGAATTCCAAAAAAAATTAAAACAAAAATATCGCTTATTCCTTTATATGCTAGCGGATAAGGACCGCCTGTATATATGTAAGCAAAGAATAACGAAAATATGCCTATAGAAAAAATAAAGATACCCCCGCCTGTATAGACTAAAAATAACCCGATTACAAAAACAACAAGAACAAGTATTCCTGATATTATCTTCATTGTAAATGGTTTTATTAAACCAACAGAAACGGCTCTAGTGGGTCCTATTCTATCCTTACTATCAGCCCCTTTTTGAAAATCATAAATTTCATTCAGGAAATTTGCTGTTATTTGTATCAGTAGTGAACAAATCAAGGTTAGAAATAAAATGACAGGATTAAAAAAACCATCATAATATGCCATAGCAGTACCGATAAGGACTGGTACTACACTTGCGGGTAATGTTTTAGGTCTTGTTGCGTTAGCCCAGATTTTAAACATTTATTACAAATTTATCAATATTAGTATTAACAAAAGTATGTCTTTCAAACTCGGGAAAACCCGACATTCTTTTTATTTACCTTTTTGCGGATGGATGGATGGATGGTAGATGGAATTAGAAACAAACAAGGAGCTAATTAGCTCCTTTTGCGGTTATACTATATAATCAGTGAAATCTATTAACCAGAAAAATCCGAAATTATTTCATCTTATTAACGCTTTTGGTAAGTTTTGATTTTTTGTTAGCAGCATTATTCTTGTGAATAATACCTTTAACTGCGGCTCTATCAAGAACTTTAACAGCTATTTTCAGTTCTTTTTCAGCTTCGTCTTTTTGTTTAGCACCAGCAACATTTTTCAAAGCGGATTTTATTTTTGCTTTAAAGTGTTTATTATATTCTGTTCTCTTAGGTGTCTGTCTAGCTCTTTTTTGAGCTGATTTATGTCTTAATGGCATCTAATTTTTGTCCTTTTTATACTATATTTATACGTTTATTATTGCTTGATTCAAACTTAATTACAAAAATAGCCATAACCTAATTGAAAATCAATTTACTATTTAACGCCTAATACTTATTGCTGGCGTATTTCTGAACAAAAACACATATAATAATGGAAAAATTGAAGAACAAAATTCTTTGGGTTGATGATGAAATTGAGCTTTTACGCTCAAATATCCTCTTTTTAGAAGATAAAGGCTATTTTGTAGAAAAAGCCACCAATGGCGAAGATGCTATTGATATGGTGAAACAAAAAGATTTTGACCTCATCTTTCTCGATGAAATGATGGCTGGTATGGGCGGACTTAAAACTCTAGCCTCTATTAAAGAAATTCAGCCAAATGTACCTGTTGTTATGGTAACTAAAAATGAAACTGAATCACTGATGGAGCATGCCATCGGCGCAAAAATTTCAGATTACCTCCTTAAGCCTGTAAATCCAAACCAGATACTTCTTGTCTGCAAAAAATTCCTTGAAGGCAAACGTATAAAAGGCGAAACGGTTTCGCGGGATTATATTCAGGAACTGAACAAGATAAATATGGCAATGATGGAGCCTCTTGATTATAATGGCTGGATAAAAATAAACAGCGATCTTACCCAGTGGGAAATGGAGCTTGATGAACATCCCGAGCTTGGATTGAAAGATACAGTTCTGGCGACAAGGAAAGAATGCAACGCCGAGTTTTGTCGCTTCTTTGAAAGGAATTATGTTGAGTGGATACATGAAAAAAAGGATGGTCCAGTATTTTCAAACGGTATTGTTGAAAAATATGTTCTGCCAGAAATTGACAAACATAAATCTGTTTTCTTCTTTGTCATCGATTGCTTAAGGCTTGACCAGTGGATGCTGATGGAAAAAATGCTCTATGATTACTTTAAAATATCAAAGGAATTTTATTATGGTATGATACCATCTGCAACACCTTATGCAAGGAATGCAATATTCAGCGGTCTTTTCCCCAGTGATATTGAAAAACACTACCCCGAGCTGTTTGCAAAGGGCGAAGATGATGAGAACAGTAAGAATAATTATGAAAAGGAATTCCTGCAGAAGCTGCTGGACAGAAAAAGAATTAAGCTGAGGAATGATTTAAGATATGTAAAGATACTTGATGCAGATTTTGGCAAGGGTATTGAAAATAAAATATCCAGCTTTTCCAATACTCATCTGAATGCTATTGTTGTGAATTTTGTTGATATACTTGCGCATAACCGCTCCGATAGTGCCGTGCTTAAAGAAATTGCTCCTGATGAATCCGCCTATCGCTCATTAACACAATCCTGGTTCGAGCATTCATCACTTTTTAGTATGTTCAAAATACTTTCACAGCAGAAAGATATTAAAATTATTATTACAACTGATCATGGCAGCATAAGATGTATGCGCGGTGCAAAAGTGCTGGGTGATAGAGAAACTTCAACAAACCTGCGTTACAAGTACGGCAGAAACGTAAAGAGTGATGACCGGCAGGCGATATTTATCCGCAATCCGCAGGATTATAAATTACCAAAACGCGGAGGAATAGTAAATTATGTGATAACAAAAGAAGATTTTTATTTTGTATATCCAACGGATTATCATCATTACTTGCATCATTATAAGAACACATTCCAGCACGGCGGAATATCAATGGAAGAATTGATATTACCCGTTATTTCATTGGAACCAAAATCGTAAATAATATTGTAATGGAACGCGATTTTGCTATAATCACCAAAAACGAAACCGAAACAATTAATCTTGGAGTTCAAATTGCATCTTCGCTAAAATGCGGAGATGTAATTGCATTATATGGCGATCTTGGTAGCGGTAAAACAAGACTTGTAAAAGGTATCTGCCTGGGATTAGATGTTAAGCAAATGGTTAACTCACCTACCTTTATTATTGTTAATGAATACAGTTCACAAAAATTTCATAACATTTATCATTTTGATCTTTACAGGATGAAGACCGAAGACGAAGTGCTTGCAATGGGTTTTGAAGATTATTTAAACAATGAAAGTATTGTTTTAATTGAGTGGCCTGAACATATTGAAAGACTCTTGCCACTGGAAACTATTAAAATTCATATTTCACACACAGTGGAAGATGAAACCCATCGCTGGATAAAACTTGAAAGGCATATGAATTGAATTTACTCCTAATAAATTCCTCTGAAAAAGCTCCTTTTGCAGCAATAACTTCTCTTGATAAAACAATAGTTCATTATGCTTCTGAATTTATTGATCCATCTGATACATTAAACAAAAATCCAGATAAGCTTATACATTGCCTTGAAAAACTATCTACTGAAAGTAATATAAATTCAGTAGATGCAATTGCGGTTACTACAGGTCCCGGTTCGTTCACAGGCATACGAGTGGGACTTTCTCTTGCAAAAGGAATTGCATTCGGCGCAGATAAAAAAATAATTCCCATAAATAATTTTGATTTAACCCTTAACAGACTTAATGAAATTTCCCCGAATATCACTTATTGTGTGCTACTTGAAGCCAAACTACCTGAATATTATTTTTCAGTATATGAATACGGTAAATTTGTAAATTCAGGCGCAGAAACACTAGAAAATCTGCAAAAAACCTTAAATAATGATACTATTATAGTGGGAGATTTTTGCGATGAAACTCATATAAAACATTGTTATTTTAAGTATATTAATATTAAAAATCATAAAAATGGGCTGGCTTCAATGGCGCATCTGGCGAAAAAAGAATTCAATACCGGCAATTTGATAGAAGCAGGGAAAATAGAACCGCTTTATTTGAAAGATTTTAATTTTAAGAAAAAAAATCTTTAATTGTTAACTTACTGAATGAAAAAAATAGTAAAATATATATTATTAATGGCTTTAACTTCAGTTTCAGCCTATAGCTGTAATTCTAAAAATAGTTTACATATTGCAAAAGATCTTCCTTATACTGAAATGAATGAGCAAAGGGCATCACATACAGCTACAATACTCCCAAATGGGAAAGTATTGATAACCGGAGGCTTCAAGAAAGCATCTGATGGACACAACCAGATTTATTTCAGTTCTTCAGAAATTTACGACCCAGAAAAAAAATCATTTTCAAAAATAGATAATATGAATTCCGAGCGCTGCGGTCATACCGCAACACTTCTTACAAATAGTAAAGTACTGATATTGGGAGGATGGAATTCAAGTGGCAGGCTGGCTTCAGCGGAATTATACGATATTGCTTCAGGTAAATTCATCCCCGTTGGAAATATGAATTTTCAAAGAGCTTCATTTACTGCCACACTTCTTCAAACCGGGAAAGTACTAATTACCGGCGGAGATAAAAATAAAAACGATTGTATCGAAAATACTGAATTGTACGACCCTGAAACTAATTCATTCAGTTTAAGCGGAAGCATGAAAGAACCACGTTCAATTCATACGGCAACTTTGCTTAACGACGGTCGCGTTCTGATAACCGGCGGTATTTCAAGCTCCGGTTCTGTATTGTCAAGTTCGGAAATTTATGACCCTGTTTCAGGTAATTTTAGCTTTTCAGGAAATCTTAATATTGTAAGATACAAGCATTCTGCGGTACAATTAACAGATGGAAATGTTTTAATTCTAGCAGGCTCAAATAAAAACGACTGGACAGGAAAATATAAAAGTGCCGAGATCTATGATACTAAAACCAGCACTTTTGAAAGTGTTTCAGATCTTGAAGGCGAAAGATTTAAGCTTATAGATGCTTTGGCACTTCTTGGTAACGGATTGATCCTAGTAGGCGGCGGCAACAAAAAATTAGAAATTTACGATCCCGCATCAAAAAGTTTTTCCACATATGGAGAGCTGGATGACAGCTATTTCTACTCAACTGCAACTTTGCTTAATAACGGCAGTGTTCTAATATCGGGTGGATATAACACGAAGATCAAGGCGACAAATAAAGCTTGGCAAATAAACTTTAAAAATAATTAAATACTAAAATGTCCTGGTTTAAGAGAACAAAACAAAATATAGCAACACAGGAAAAAAAAGAGCTTGGTGAGGGTCACTGGATAAAGTGCCCAAAATGCGATGAAATTATGCACAAAAAACAGTGGGAAAACAATTTCTATTTATGCACTAAGTGTGATTACCATTTCCGCATTGGCAGTGAAGAATATTTTAAAATACTTTTTGATAACGGTGAGTTTAAGGAATTTGACAGGAAAGTAACTTCTAAAGACCCTCTGGATTTTGTTGATACAAAAAAATATAAAGATAGAATTTCAGATACCATAAAACAGACAGGTTTATATGATGCCATCCGTAACGCAATTGGTGAAATAAACGGAAAAGAGTGTGTTATAAGCGCAATGGATTTTAAATTCATAGGCGGCTCAATGGGTTCTGTTGTTGGAGAAAAAATTTCACGAGGTATCCAGAAAGCTATTAAAGAAAAATGTCCTTACATAATTATTTCAAAATCAGGCGGTGCTAGGATGATGGAAGCTGCAATTTCACTTATGCAGCTTGCTAAATCATCTGCATGGCTTGCTAAGCTTGCTGAAAACAAGCTCCCGTATATTTCTGTGCTGACTGACCCCACAACAGGCGGAGCATCTGCAAGCTTTTCTATGCTGGGTGATGTTAATATTGCAGAGCCTGATGCACTCATTGGTTTTGCAGGTCCCAGAGTTGTAAGGCAGGCTACAGGTAAAGATCTACCTAAAGGATTCCAGCATTCTGAATTTGTTCAGGAGCATGGTTTTCTTGATTGCGTTGTAAACCGTAAAGATCTTAAGGATAAGATATACCAGTTTATGAAGTATATGCATGACTAATAATTTAATTCAGGGAAAAATATTCTGTTTGTGTGGCTGCCTGAATATTAAATGAAGATACTACGCAAAATAACCGCAACACAAAAGCTTACAGATTCTCTTAAGTATAAAAGAAAATCCATTGGTTTTGTGCCAACTATGGGTTATCTGCACGAGGGACATCTTTCTCTAATTAAAGCCGCAAAGAAGAAAGCTGATGTTGTTATTGTAAGTATTTTTGTTAACCCCCTGCAATTTGGACCAAAAGAAGATTTTTTGCGTTACCCAAGGAATTTTAATAAAGATGAAAATCTTTGCCGTATTACAGGCGTTGATTACATTTTATATCCCGATGTAAAAGAAATGTACCCGGAAGGATTTTCTACATTTGTTGATACAGAAGTTATCACATCGTTTCTTGAAGGCAAAATAAGACCGGGACATTTTAAAGGTGTAACAACAGTAGTATTAAAACTTTTTAATATTGTTCAGGCTAATTTTGCTGTGTTTGGGCAGAAAGATGCCCAGCAATCAGCAGTCATTAAAAAAATGGTTAATGACCTAAACATTAATACAAAGATTATTCTATCACCAACTGTTCGTGAAAAAGATGGGCTGGCAATGAGCTCGCGGAATGTATATCTGGATAAAGATCAAAGAGCAGACGCCGTTTATCTATATAAAGCGCTGGAATATGCAAAACGTAAGATTCAACTTGAAAATTACAATAAAGATATAGATTTCCTTAAGGGGCAAATGAGTAAGCTAATTAAATCTAGGAAAACGGCAACAAAAATAGACTATATATCGTTTAATGATAATGAGACACTTGAAGAACTAAAAACACTGAAAAAAAGCGGAAATAAAGGAATTTTAATCAGTTTAGCTGTTAGGTTTGGCAAGGTTAGATTAATTGATAATATAGTAATTAAGCGTTAATTTTGTAGTCAGGGTGATTTGTTTTCCACAAATTATCCTTATTTATAGAAAGGTAAATTGGAATTATGGAAAGAATAATGTGTAAATCAAAGCTTCACCGTGCTACGGTTACTCAGGCGGAGCTGTTTTATGAAGGAAGCGTTACAATTGATGCCGACCTTCTTGATACTGCTGATATTATACCGTATGAAAGAATACAGGTAGTAAATATCAATAATGGTTCAAGGTTTGAAAGCTATGCAATAGAAGGCAGAAGAAGAAGCGGGACTATCTGCATAAACGGTGCTGCTGCAAGAATGGCTGCCGTAGGTGATGAAATAATAATTATTTCATATGCAAACTATACCGAAGAAGAGCTTAAGTCTTTTAAACCAACAATTATCTTAATGGCTAAGAATAATACCATCAAAGATATCAAGCATACAAACGAAATTATTGAAGTTTAACTATTTCTGATTATGAAAAAAATTACTGTTCAATTCCTTGCTTTGATCTTGTTTTCTCTCGGCTCATCGTTGTTTGCTCAGAAAATGTACAAAGTTCAATATGAATCACAGGCTGATATTAAAGTATATGTAGTTTCGTATGAATCACAATGTGACTTGAAAGTCTATATGGTGCAGTATGAATCACAGGCAAAAAAAGACGGCTTATGGTATAACGTTGCTTATGAGAGCCAGGCTGATTTTAAATTATACTTTGTTGATTACGAATCACAGGCAGACCTGAAGATATATTTTGTTGATTATGAATCACAGGTTGGCTGGAAGAACAAACAAAAAGAATACCTGCTTAAATTCAAGAACCAATAATTTTTTCCTGCTTCACTAATTTACTAACCTGTATATCTGAAAAAATTAATAATTAGTTAATGCCAATAACAGATACTGATTTTAACAATAAAAAATCCGCATTCCTCGAAAATAAGCTTGCTGAACTTATGAACAGGGTTAAGGAAACTGAAGGCGGTAACAAAAAACTTGCTGTTGCTATACTTGCAGCAGGACTTGGCAAACGAATGATGTCTCCCGATAAACCTAAAGTTATGTTTGAAATAAACGGCAGACCCATGATAGATTATGTTGTTGAGCTGGCTTTCAGGGTTAATGCTGAGCTTGTTGTGCCGATAGTTGGTCATCATAGAGAACAGGTCATAGATTTTTTGAACAATAAATTTCCGGATAAGGATATTAAATACGCAGTACAGCCAGAACAGCTTGGTACTGGACATGCTCTAATCCAGACTGAGGGTCTGCTTAAAGATTTTGACGGTGAGATATTAATTTTATCAGGTGATGTACCTTTATTAAAATTTGAAACAGTAGAAAAATTGCTGAATGAGCATTTTTCTGCAGGTAATGATGCAACACTGCTTACAACAGTATTTAATAATTCTCATGGTTACGGCAGGATAGTACGTGATTCAGATGGTAATTTCAGCAAGATTGTTGAAGAAAAAGATGCCACAGATGAAGAAAAAATGATAAAAGAAATAAATCCTGCAATATACATAGTAAACGCAAAAGTATTATTTGACTCACTTTCAAAAATATCCCCTGAAAATAATCAGAAAGAATATTACCTTACAGATATTTTCCACTTCATCCCAAAAGAAAAAACAGGCACAGTTGTTACTAACGATGAGCTTGAAGTTACAGGTGTAAATTCAATTGAGCAGCTAAAGGAAATGGAAGCTGAATTGAATTCCGTAAAATAAATTGGCACAAACTCTCCGAAAAAAATCAATATTTAAGCAATTCTACCCTGAAGATCTGATTGCACTTGCATTCTCTCCGGTCATTATATTTACTATGATATATTATGCCTCTATAGGGCATATTAAAGATACATCAGCAATAATTGTTCCGGCAGTATTCTTAATGGTGCTTACTTTTTTCATGGTTTACCAAAAGAGCACATCTTCAAAAGCAGTTAAATTTTTAAGAAGCTACTTACACATCCCATTCTACGGAATTATCTTCAGCGCATGCCAAAGCTTTATACATAAGCTCAACCCAACCGATTACGATACTCTTTTATTGAAGGCTGATCTTTGGGTTTTCGGATTTGATATCACCCGCTGGTTTGAACCGCTAATAAGCAAAGGTTTAACTGAAATTTTAACTCTTTCATATTTTTCATATTATGTATTACCAACATTGACCTTTGTTCTTCTGTTCTTCGCCAAGGACCCTGCATCATTTTTAAAGGCAAGAAATTACCTGCTTGCAATTGTGATTGGCTGGTATGGAGCATTTATTTTCTATGTGATATTGCCTGCTGCGGGACCCGATATTGCTTTCCCCGACCATTACACGGTTACATTACAGGGATTATCACCTATCACAAATATGTATCTTGAGAGCCTTGGAAAATATTTAAGAGAATCATTTGTCCGCAATACTTTCCCAAGCATGCATTTTGGGATTATACTAATTACAAATTACTTTGCATTCCGTTTCAAGAAAAAATATTTCCTATTCGTAACTTTACCTTTAGGAACAATGCTTGCAATTGCAACAGTTTATCTCAGGCAGCATTATCTTATTGATCTTGTTGGTTCATTTCCCGTTGCTGTTATCAGCATTTACTTATCCAATAAAATTATCCAAAAATCTGCACAATAAAAGAGAGAGGTCAAAGACCTCTCTCTACAAACAGTAATTTTCAGCTATACTCAGGAAATATTCATGATACATTGTAACTAAATATGGTTATATTCTTGATCTGAAAATAAGTAATCTCAGAGGTTTTTACTCAGAACCAAGAGAAACACATCAATGATGAGTATGTTCTTCCATATCCTGCCCATCGGAAAAATGCAGTTTCAAATCCACATCTATATCAGGATGAATGCTCTTTGATATCGGGCAATGCAGCGCAACCGCTTCAAGTATTCCTCTTTTATCAAAAGGTATTGCTGCGGGAAAAATTATCTCAGCAACAAGCTTTACAACTCTCCTGGGCGAATCTGTGCTCATATGTTTTTCTACTCTGCATGTAGTTCCTTTCATATTTATTCCACGATCCTCAGCAGCTAAACCCATAGTTGTTAAATAACATACGCCAAGCGATGCTGCAAGAAGATCTGTGGGAGAAAAACTCTCGCCCTTTCCGTGGTTATCTGTTGGAGCATCCGTTTCTAAAACTACTCCGCTTGGTTTATGAATAGCTTTGCAGCGCAAACCGCCAATATATGTTGAATTTATTTCTACCATAATATTTATCTCCGGTTAATAGAATATTTATTATACAAAATTAACTAATTATTTGTTATAATCTTATCGCAAAATTAGTGATAATTACAATAATAAGACAAGGGAGTGTGCCCCCCTTGTTTTACAAACCTGTCAGGTCTTAAAGAACTAAAGTCTTTCCTGACAGGTTTTCTTTTCGTTTTCCCAAATTCCTCCTCGCGCTACGCCTGCCTCTGGCATGGTATGCAGGAATTGGGGAGAGTTTCTGTCATATGTATTCAAAACTAAAAACTATTTAACAACAATACTGCGCATAAGTCTTTCAGCTTCTAACTGTGATTGCCTTGCATAATCAATTGCATTTGCCAGTGTCTTCAAGGTTTCCTGCGGGGAGTGGAATCCCATAGAATTTTCTGCAGCAATAAAATCCCACCTAAGCTGTGCACGCCTGTGAAGTTTTCTTGCTTCTTTAAGTTGCTCATCCGTAGCACCTGCATCTTTGGCTTTTTTTATCGCATTAATTGCATCTATAATGGCTAATTCACTTTTATTCATTGTTTCAAACGTTCTATCCTGTATGGTTTTAATACGGTTTACAAGTTCACCTTCGCTCCACTTATGACATGTCTGGCAGGCATTATTAATATTACGTAATGGGCTTTTTATCCAGTGATTACTAACCTTGACCGAGCCAACCCTTTCATACGGCATATGACAATCAACACAACTTACACCGCTTTTTGCATGTATGCCGGTTGACCAAAGTTCAAACTCGGGGTGCTGCATTTTTATTATCGGCGCACCGCTTGTTTCGTGAACAAAATCTTTAAAACCGATTTCATCATAATAAGCTTCTATGCTGTCAACTTCCATACCTTTATCCCACGGGAATGTTAAATATTTCCCCTCACCCTTAAAATAATACTCTACATGACATTGAGCGCAAACATAGCTTCTCATTTGCTCGCGTGATGCCTTTGTAACATCTACACCTCTTCTTTGCATAGCTTCTATAAATGCCGGGCGGTTTACACGAAGCTCCATTGTTTTTGGGTTATGGCAATCTAAACACCCAATACTTTTATCATAATGCATACCAACATCTTTAAACATCGCCTTATAAAAATTTTCTGTTCCCATTTTTTCTATATCAACTGATACCTGTGAACTTTTGCAGGTTATGCATGTATTCGGAGTTTTTTCGTTTATCCTTTTTGTTTCCTTCACATCTGTTAAAGCCCAATAGTGCCCACGGTCTTCTCTGTAATCCTTCGAAAACGGGTTACCCGCAAAAAGTTGTATAAGATTGGGATACTTCTCAAGTCGTTGAAAATTATCCGAGCCACTATAGAATGTAGGTCCCTCATTTGTTTCTGTTTTCCTGTATGAATCATACTCATACGGAAAGTTCTCACCCCATACTTTTGGGTCAGTTTCCTGGTCTCCCACTGGTTTGAATACCGAAGGATACAGGTTAGCTTCTTGTTTCTTCTCAAAAACATTAACTAAAAGTAGTGTAATTCCAACTGTTATTATTGCTGTTATAAAAAATGTAAAAAGATACCTTTTCTTTATCGGATTTGCCATTTTATGCTGTATAATTTTGTGTTTGTTATTTATTATTTTATTTTTGTCATTTGGATTTTGAGCTTTTTGCCTTTTTACTTTTGCCTTCTTGACTTTAGTTTTACTTCATGTGTCCCACACTACTGTGACAAGAAGTACAATCTAACTTATTAATTTCGGTCTCATGAAATGTAATGCCTGATACTACCGTGCTGTGACAGTATCTGCAGTTTGCTTCAAGAATTTCTCTGTTTCTTTTGTTAACCTGTATGGGTTCATGGAAATCGCCTGTTGTAAATGCATAGCTGTGGTTCCACCCGTTCAATGCTTTGGTAAACCATTTGCCGGCAAATTCTTTCGGTGTATGACAGTCATTGCACGTAGCAACCGAGCGGTGTGAAGCTCTTTGCCAGTCAGTGTACTGTTCATTCATTACATGACAATTATTACAGGCAGCCGGATCATCCAGCATGTATGAATACCCTTTGGCATAATAGAAAGTCGCGGTACCTAACCCTGCTGCAATACCAAAAAATATTGAAAAGAAAAGATAAATCTTTACCATTGGTCAGTAATTAATTTATATAATTTTTCAGGTTTTTTTAATAATATCAAGTAATTTATACTTTTAATATCTCAAAAATATCTATAATAAATGATATTTTATATGACAAAAGTCATTTTTTAAAAAAAAGAATGCAAATTGCTATTATTAATTACTTCTAACTCAACAATTTCCTATCAAATTTTACTGAGTGATGAAATTGTTGTAAGAATGCAAAATTGTAACATTGATTTTATTCGTGGTTTTAGATTACAGACGGTCAGATTTAGCTAATTATCAATTTTTACTAAAAGGGTTGATTTTGCATAAATATCCTTATAAAATTGTGGAATTTAATAAAATATTTAAGAAAATGAAGAAAAAACTCAGTTTAAGGAAAGTTAATACTACACACAGCAAAAAAGATGATAGGGTCAGTGTTATTAAATTTTCTGTATCACCATTAAAACCTAAAATAGGTGAAAAGGTAACTATCAAAATGACAATAAAAAATGTTTCGGAAAAAGTTTTAAAATGCATTCCATGGCAAATAGTAAAAAATAATAAAATTCTTTGTTATGGTGTCAGAAGCGATGTTGCCTCAGGTGATAGCTTTACAGTTTCTGTTACGTGGACTGCTGTAAAAGGTGATCATTTCTTTTATGGTGATGCTGACCCAAAAAATATTTTAAAAGAACCCAAAATAAAACAGTATAACAACTTGCCTCAGGGTGCTGATCTAAAAATTAAATAATTTTTTCATATAATATTACTATGAGTTTACATAACATATCCTTTAGTCAAAAAATGAGGTACCGTTTTGATAACTTAATGTCAAAAGGACCAATTGCATTGATAGGTTGGCTTGGCATTTTATCTTTAATACTTGTTTTGGCTGCTGCAATTATATTAGCCTTATCGGGCTTTGCGCAGGATGACGGCGAATCGCTTACCTTCATTGAAGCTGCATGGAAAAGTTTAATGCGTACACTTGACCCCGGAACAATGGGCGGTGATACAGGATGGGGATTTAGAATAATTATGCTATGTGTTACACTTGGCGGTATTTTTATCGTATCAACGCTTATCGGTGTACTTGCAAGTGGTATATCAACTAAACTTGAAGAGCTTCGCAAGGGACATTCGTTTGTTGTTGAAAAAGGTCATACACTTATCTTAGGATGGTCAGAAAAGATATTCCCGATAATTTCAGAATTGCTCATAGCAAATGAGAACCAGAAGAACCCGGTAATTGTAATACTTGGGCACAAAGATAAAGTAGAAATGGAAGACGAGGTTGAGACTAAAATTCCTGATACAAAAAATACCCGCGTTATTTGCAGAAGCGGCAGCACCATAGACCAGAACGATCTTGAAATTGTAAATCCGCATGACTCACGCTCTATAATAATATTATCACCTGAAGGAAGCGAACCTGATATCAGTGTTATTAAAACAATTCTTGCATTGACAAATAATACCAAAAGAAGACCTGAACCATATCACATTGTAGCAGAGATCAGCGACCATAAGAACAAGGAAGTTGCAGAAATGATAGCATCAGGCGAAGTAACGCTTGTTCACACCGAGGATCTTATTTCAAGAGTTATTGCACAATCATGCAGACAGTCAGGTTTAAGCATTGTTTATACTGAGCTTCTGGATTTTGATGGTGATGAGATGTATTTCCACGAAGAACCCGCCCTTAACGGCAAGACATTTAAAGATGCTGTAATGAGTTATGAAGATTCTACTATAATAGGTATCAGATCAAAAGACGGTGTTACTAAAATTAATCCGCCAATGGATACAAAGTTAATTAGCGGTGATAAAATAGTTGCAATATCTAAAGATGATGATACCATAAAAGTATCAGGCAAAACAAATCTTGGTATCAACACTGATGCATTTTCTACAGGCAGCAAAAAGAAAGAAGAAATTGAACATACATTAATACTTGGGTGGAACTCGAAAGCCTGCAATATTGCAAGAGAGCTTGATAATTATCTGGCAGAAGGCTCGACTTTAACAATTGTTGCTGAAGGTGATAAGGTTGAAGCACAAATTAACGAACTTAAAACAACTATAGCTAAACAAAAAATAAACTATATTGAAGGCAATATAAGTGATAGAACTATGCTTGATTCATTAGCACTTGAAAGATTTAATCATATAATATTATTATGCTATTCAGATACAATACCTGAAGATGAAGCTGATTCAAAATCACTTATTACATTGTTACACTTGCGCAATATAGAGGAAAAAACAGGTCATGATTTTACAATTGTAAGCGAAATGATGGATATACGCAATAAAGAACTTGCCGAAGTAACAGAAGCAGATGATTTTATTATCAGCAATAAGCTTATCAGTTTAATGCTCTCACAGCTTTCTGAAAACAAAGAGCTTAAAGGTGTTTTTGATGACCTGTTTGATGCAGATGGTTCTGAAATTTATGTTAAATCTGCAACTGATTATGTTAAACCCGGCACGGCAGTAAATTTTTATACTCTGTGTGAATCAGCCGCACAAAAAGGTCAAATTGCTATTGGATACAGGATGAATGAATTCTCGCATAATGTTGATAAAGCATACGGAGTTGTTGTTAATCCAAAAAAATCTGATATGATAACATTCACAGATAAAGATAAGTTGATTGTTATTGCTGAAGATTAAGTCTTAATCTTGTCATTCCCGCGTAGGCGGGAATCCATACTTTTACTTATCACCCCTGCGCCATGCATGTTGCAGGCAGGAAGGCAGGGATTTTGTTAATTTTAACAATACTGTTTCATGAAGTTATTTCTGGTTGTATCAATACTATTGATCATTAGCTGTTCATGCAGCAGGAAGCCTGATATTAAGCACAGTAGTTCTATTCCGCCTTCATTGGAGCAGCAAATACAAAATCAAATCGCCTTCACTAAATTGTATGGTTATATCCGTTATTTTCATCCTACAACTGAAACACAGGGAATAAATTGGGAAAACGTAGCTGTTATGGGGTCAGCATTTGTTAATAATGCTTCAAATAATTCTGAACCAGTAGTTTTAGAGGATACACCGTACACAATTATTGCTAAATAAATGTCATGAAAAATTGATTTAAAAGACCCCCTCGCCGACTAAGGCGGGCACTCCCCTTTTTAGGGGGAGATGAATAAATAGTAGCACAGGCATTTGTGTGACCTTTAGACCTGCCTGTGCATAAACAAATCTCTCATTGGCGATATACTTTTCGTAAATAGTTTGTGAATTAAAAGGCATATTAGCAAAAACAAATTATACTTATATTTGCCATAATGAAAACAAAAACATCTAAAAAGAAAAAGAATTTTATTAAAAACAACTATTTATACGAAGCTTTGAAACGCTTTAATAACAAGAAAGAAAAAGTTATCTCTTCAAAAGAATTTCGTAAATCCCTAGGCATTTAATTTACATACAAATCTTTGCTTACAATAATATCAAAAATACAATAATTTCTATGATCAAATCACGTGCACTTGCAGAAAATACGAAAGATTTTTGCGAAAAATTCCCTGAACTGCTTCATAAACCACTCGGCAAAACCGGCTTGCATGTTTCGGGCTGCGGATTTGGAGCATACAGAGTTGATTACCGCGTAAGGGAGCATTTCGAGTCACTTGAATATGCAATTACAAAAGGCATTAATCTTATTGATACATCAGCAAATTATTCAGATGGCGGCAGCGAGATATTAATTGGCAATGTATTGGGTGATATGATAAATCAGTGTAAAATATTTCGCGAAGAAATTGTCATTGTTTCAAAAGGCGGATATATACAGGGCAAGAACCTTGAAGCTGCTAAAAAGATGAAGGATGATGGCGTTGGATATAAGGAAGTTACCGAGTATGCCGAAACCATTTGGCACTGCATACACCCTGATTTCCTTAAAGACCAGATTTCGCTTTCACTTGAGAGAATGAAACTTGAAACCATTGATGTTTACCTGCTTCATAACCCTGAATATTTCCTTGATTCTTCTATAGCTAAAGATCTGGAGCTTGATGAATTAAGACATGAGTATTATATCCGCATTAAAAAAGCATTTGCATATCTTGAAGAAGAAGTAAAATTGGGCAGGATAAGTTATTACGGTATTTCGTCAAATTCATTTGTAAAATCATCCGAAGACCCTGTATTCACCTCACTTAAAAATTGTGTTGAATCTGCAAATGAAATAAGTGAAGATAATAATTTTTATGTAATAGAGCTTCCATTAAATCTGTATGAAAAAGGAGCACTTATTAATAAGAACCAAGTAGGTGATTCATTTAATGTAATTGAATACGCATACGAAAGCGAGCTTGGTGTACTGGTAAACCGTCCGTTGAATGCATTGTGTGAAAAAGGATTAAACAGGCTTGCTGATTTCCCAGTTAACTATGAACTTGCAAAACTTGATGAAACACAGATAATAGCAGAAATTAACCTGCTTGACCTTATGGAAGAAGAATTTACACGTGACTATCTTGAAATTTTGGAACTAACCAAGGAAAATAAAGAAGCTGTAAGTTATTTCCTGAAAGCCGGTCAGTTGTTAAAAGAAAACTGGAAAAGCTTTGGTTCAATTGAAAGCTTTAATGATATTAAAAAGCAGTTCCTGATACCCCGTGTAAACTTTGCATTAAGCACTCTAACCACTTCTCCTAATTTAACAGATGAAATGAAAGATAAACTTGATAAAATAGCTCGGCAAATAAATAAGTTGATGAGCATTATTGATAGTCTTTACGGATTGCTTTCTAATATTGGATCAAAAGATCTTCATATAAAACTTAATGCTGCTGTTGAACCGGTTGAAGCCGATAGCTTTATAGATTTATCGCTCTCACAAAAAGCTATCCTGTTTGTAAACTCACTCAAAGAAGTTAGCTGCACGCTTGTAGGAATGCGCCAGCAAAAATATGTTGATGATGTTATCGGCAGTTTAAAGACAGGGGTTTTAGTAGATACTTACGAAAAATTTAAAGATATATAATGCAAAACCTTTCAGGTTTATTAAATGACAAAAATCTTTTCTTTGGAGTGCATTTGACTGCTGCTGGTGTGGTCAACGTTGTTGATGTTGCCTAACTCGCACCTGACTGGTTTTTCAGTTTTGAGTTCAGCCACGACTGTTGGTGCAGTTCACCAACAACTATATTTCAATTCAAAACAATCTGTTTAGGACTGTTCAATATAATCTGCGGTTTTTCCTTATACATCGAAACTCTTCCGGTTACTTCTACATCTTTATTCCTGTACTTAATTATATCCGGAAAATCACTGAACTTACTTGCAAATATCACAGCGGTAAACGGGTTATTCGGGAATTTTTCAACAAAATTCAGGTAAGCCACTTTTTCTGATTGATAAATATCTGCAACAAATCCTTTTACAGTAACAGTTCTTCCGATAAATTCGCCTGCTTCAAGCGGTGAAATAACAGCAACAGGTTTTTCATTATCAAAATTACTGTTTTTGTTATAGTTTTTGCCCGTAGTGTTTTGTTTAACAGAGTCTGTAGAGCTTTCCTGCTTTACATCTTGCTTTGGTTCTTCTTTCTTAGTATTACTTTCAGTCTTTGACCCTGTATCATCATCTGTAAATTCCGGTTTTTCATCCTTACCGCATGATATGACCATTATCGCAGCAAATATTACTAATAGTTTTGATGTAATATCTTTCATAATATTTATGTTTATAGAGAACTAAAGTTCCGTTATTAAATTTTTTTAAAATAAAAAACCCATAATCTTTTATGACTATGGGTTTATTAAAATATACAATTTATATAAAGAATTCAATGATTAAGATTTAATACAAAATGTTTCCAAAAGTGTATTTTTCTGGGTCTTCATAATAATGCATACTTAAATTTTAACAACAAGTTATAGTTAATAGTTTAATCTTATTTCCACAACTGTTTGCATTGAATATAATTTCTCAAACTGGAGTATGAATAGACAATACTTTCCCAAGCAGGAGCTTGGGAAAGAGGATCACTGCGGTAAGTAGGTATTGAGAAAGATGTGCAGGATTCTCTGTCCCAAACTCCAGTTTGGGACAGAAATTGCTTATGAAACTCCTGTTTCTTATCACAGCAATATTTCAATAAGTACGCAATCCCGAGTACTCGGGATGATGAACCATTTTTCTATATATTATTTTTTCTTCTTACCTTTAACCATTTTCTTAACAACATTCTTCATCGTTTTCTTTACAGCTTTTTTCTTTATTACTTTAGCAGGTTTTTTCTTTACAGACTGCATTTTTCCAGATTTTTCTGCTACATAATCATACATCAAATGTGCCTGCGCTGCAGATAGCCTTGCAATAGGTAATCTAAATGGTGAACAGCTAACGTAATCAAGTCCTGTTGTATGACAGAAATGAATCGTTTTAGGATCACCTCCATGCTCACCGCAAATTCCAACTTTCAGCCTCGGTTTAATACTTCTTCCTTTGGTTACAGCCATCTTAACAAGCTCGGCTACAGCACTATCTATTGATATGAACGGATCACCTGATATTATTTCTTTTTCAATATAGTATGGCAGGAAAGTTCCTGAATCATCTCTTGAAAGTCCCATTGTTAATTGTGTAAGGTCATTCGTCCCAAATGAAAAGAACTCCGCAACCCTGGCAACTTCATCAGCAGTTAATGCTGCCCTTGGTACTTCTATCATCGTTCCAACGTGATATTCAAACTTCACTCCTGTTTCATTCATTACATCATTTGCGATTTTCCTAACAACCTTTGTCTGGTTATCAAGCTCTTTTGCATATCCAATAAGTGGTATCATAACTTCAGGCTTAACGTTTATACCTTCTTTCTTCACTTCAGCAGCAGCGGTAAATATCGCCCGCGCCTGCATAGCGGTTATCTCAGGATAAACTATTCCAAGCCTGCATCCTCTATGTCCCATCATCGGGTTGAATTCATGCAGTGAATCAACTTTTGCTTTTACATCTTCATAGGTTTTACCTAATTTTATTGCAAGCTCTCTTTGTTCACTTTCTTCATGCGGAAGGAATTCATGTAACGGCGGGTCAAGTGTCCTTATTGTAACAGGTCTATCTCCCATTTCTTTAAATATACCGTAGAAATCATCCTTCTGGAACGGAAAGAGTTTTGCTAACGCTATTTCTCTTTCTTCAAGCGTATCAGAAAGTATCATCTCTCTAACAGCATCAATTCTATCACCCCCAAAGAACATATGTTCAGTACGGCAAAGTCCAATTCCCTGTGCTCCGAAAGCAAGAGCATTCCTGCATTGGTCAGGCTGGTCTGCATTTGTTCTTATCTTTAGTGTCCTGTATTTATCAGCCCAGTGCATAACTTTTTCGTATATCTGGAATGTTTCTGAATATTCAGGTTTAAGAGAATTTTCTATTAGTACTTGTAGAATTTCAGATTCCTTTGTATGTATTTTACCTTCAAATACTTCACCTGTTGTTCCGTCAATCGATATCCAATCTCCTTCTTTCAATACAATCGTTCTGTTTTCATCTTCGACCTTAAGCTCTCTTATCTTATAGTCAATTTCAAGCTGACCGCATCCGGCAACACAGACTTTTCCCATCTGTCTTGCTACTAATGCTGCGTGTGATGTCATTCCACCTCTTGCCGTCAATATACCTTCTGAGGCATTCATACCTTTTATATCTTCCGGTGATGTTTCAATTCTTACAAGTATAACTTTTTCTCTTCTTGCGGCAGCTTCTACGGCATCTGCGGCATTAAAGTATATCCTTCCTGTAGCTGCACCGGGTCCTGCATTCAGTCCTTTTGCTATCAGTCTGCCTTGTTTTATTGCTATATCCTTTTCAGAATTATCAAATATCGGTCTTAAAAGCTGGTTAAGCTGGTCAGGCTCTATTCTCATTAATGCTTCTTTTTCGGAAATTAACTTTTCCTTAACCATATCAACGGCAATTTTGACCGCGGCATTACCGGTTCTTTTACCAACCCTGCATTGCAGAATAAATAGTTTGCCATCCTGTATGGTGAATTCAATATCCATCATATCCTTGTAATGCTTCTCAAGTGATCTTCTCACCTTTTCAAGCTGTGAATACATTTCAGGATTCTGCTGATTTAGTGTTGCTATAGTTAATGGAGTTCTTGTTCCTGCAACAACATCTTCACCTTGGGCATTCATCAAATACTCACCGTAGAAAATATTTTCGCCTGATGCCGGGTCACGGGTAAAAGCAACACCTGTACCCGATGACTCACCCATATTGCCAAACACCATTGATTGTACATTTACTGCCGTTCCCCATGATTCAGGAATATTATTAAGCTTTCTGTAAACAATGGCTCTTTCATTCATCCATGAATTGAAAACAGCATCAACTGCGCCATTTATCTGTTCCATAGGGTCTTCGGGGAACTCACGCCCGAGCTTATTTTTAATTTCCATTTTGAACTGGAACACAAGATCTTTTAAATCTTCGGCAGTAAGCTCTGTATCAAGCTTTACACCTTTTAATCTTTTCTTTGTTTCAATAATAAGCTCAAATGGGTCTCTGCCGTCTCTGTCATGCGGTCTAAGATCCATTACAACATCACCATACATCTGTACAAAGCGGCGGTATGAATCATAAACAAATCTTTCGTTGCCTGTCATTTCAATTAAGCCGTGAACAGTATCATCGTTAAGTCCAAGATTTAAGATAGTATCCATCATACCCGGCATTGATGCCCGAGCGCCCGAACGAACGGATACAAGCAGAGGATCGTTCTTATCGCCAAACTTCTTGCCAATTTCTTTTTCCATTTTGGCTAAAGCGGCTCTAACCTGTAATTTTAATTCTTTGGGATATTTCCTGTTGTTTTTGTAATAATGGGTGCAAACTTCTGTTGTGATTGTGAAACCTGGTGGTACGGGCAGCTTGAGATTAACCATCTCTGCAAGATTAGCACCTTTGCCGCCAAGCAAAGGCTTTAATGCAGCATCGCCATCTGCTTTTTTACCGCCAAAATAATAAACTAGTTTCTTAGGCATGTTATCTTTTCTTTGTTTTAATTATACCAAATATTGTTTTTTAAATGAAAGTGGCGGAAAACCTAATTTGGATGAATCCTGTATATTCAAATTGCTATATTCATTTTATTCTCGTGGATAAGAGAAATAAAAAAAGTAATTATATACAAATGTAACTATATATCGAAGTAATTCTTCTCCTCTTCTTTGAATATTTCAAGAACTTCTTCCGGAGTGGCTGCTTCCAGAAGCTTCTCTCTAAATTCATCCTTGTTCATAAGCCGTGAAATCCGGCTTAGAAGTTTTATATGAGTATTCAGTAAATTTTCTTTACCGATAAGCAGGAAAATGAACCTGACCGGCTCTCCGTCTATGGAATCAAAATCAATTGGATCTTTGGTTATTGCAAAAGCAGCAACAACATCAGATATAGAATCTGTTTTTCCGTGTGGTATTGCAAATCCCTTGCCTACACCTGTAGAAACAAGCTTTTCCCTTTCAAATATTGTGCCGGAAACTTTTTCGATGTCAAGGATTTTATTGGATTTTGCTCCAAGATCAATAACTTTTTTTATTGCATCTTCCTTTTCTGCCGTTTCCAGGTTCACTGCAATTACATCTATGCTGAGTATATCAGAAATTTTCATGAAATGTATCTATAAATATGATATTTATATCTCCAATACAAAGTTAACAAAATTAAAGATAATAAAAAATTGTGAATTTATCCCAAAACCCGTTTTTTAGCCAATATTTTATGATTTTCGTCATAAAATGGGATATTATGCTTAAAATTACTTTTTAAAATTGAATATAATTGTTAAGGATATATTTGGTTCATAAACTAATATTTCTGTTTCTCTTCCTCAAATGATTCAATGTAGATTTAACAGCCCGCTGTACAACCTTGCTCTCATCTTTTGCCAATATCCGTAAATACTTAATTGCTTCATTAGGATAGCGGTTACCAAAACTATTATTGAATACCATTGCAGCATTCCATTTTACATTTTCATCTTTTATTTTAATAATTCGGTCTAAGAACCTGAACATTTCATCCGGCAATGCATTTCCGAAATATGAACCAAGTATAAACGGACCAAGATTCTTTTTGACATACATTGATGAATCATAAAGCAAAAGTTCAAATAATGAAAATGCTTTTTTTATCTTTGCGGGATCTTTCTTATCTCTCAATGCAACTGCTGATAGCACTACTCCGCGTCTTATGTTTTCTGATTTATCCTTCACCCATTTTTTAAGTGTTGAATAAAATTTCGGATTTAATGTTATTGTTTGAACCAATGCTCCTGCTGCATACTCACGGACTTCCCAATTTGCATCATCAGTAATTTTGTAAAGCCATTTTGTGACATTTGCTTTATTATACTTATATCCGCGCCAAAGGATATGAATACCCACTTCCTTTGCATTATCTGATTTAATGCCGAGTATTTTCAAACCAGCGTTAAAAAATTCGCGTTCTGGATTTTTATGGTTTGCTTCCTCTATATGCCTAAAAATTTCAGCAATAACATACCGCTTATCCTTCATTTTGGCAGTACCTGAGTGTTTTGTTGAAACCTTATCAAGCTCAGTAATAATTTTTTTGTAATCCTGCTTCTTTAAGGCTAATTCAATTACCGCTTTCTGCTTTTTGGTGAGTAAAGTATCTTTCATACTACAAAAATACTCATAAAAAAAGAAATAGCCCGCATAATAATTGCAGGTTACTAATTTTTGCGAGTTACAATCTGCTTTAGCAGATTGTAATGAAGCAATCCCATTAAGGTAAAATAAGTTTTAAATATTTTCGTGCCACGAATAGAGTATTTGAATCCATGTAAATAATTAATTGTCAGACTACAAAAGTCTGATGATTTTACAATATTTGTTAAAATTATTAGGATTTAACAAATTTAAAATATATGATAAGACTTTTGTAGTCTTAAGTGGCAAAAAATTCTCGTGTCACGAATAGAGTAATCGAAAAATTATAAAGAATTATGGTATCTAAAGTAAAGGTTAATCTTTATAGAAACTAATTTCGTGGAACGACTATCTTTTGATTTATTTCACGATATTCACATTTAACTAAAAAGTACACAGACAGGAATGTCTGTGCTACTATTTATTACTCAATTTGTGGAACGAATATCTTTAAAACGGTTTCATCTTCCGCTCAAATGCTTCTTATTATAAATCACCGCATCTATAATTGAAGATATCCAGTTTGTAACGAACAATATTGCTAAAGGAATAAGAGCATCATTACCTTTACCATCACTGTAAGGCACACCTGTTAATGCAATTCCTAAAACTACTATGGCTGAAATACCAAGCCTTATTCCAAAATTCAAATATTGCTTGTTATATAATTGACCCAATGCCGCTCCCGGTACTATAAAAGATAGTGTCCCTGCAAGAAAAGGGCTGTTATTCTTTGCAATTGAGCTTTTTAAAGTAATGACTTTACTTTGGGAAAGCTCCATTAGACTAGGCTTTGAATCCTTTAATCGGAATTCCTTTTTATTGATTAATTGAGCATTTGAAGTACATAAAAAAGTTAGTAATAAGATTGTAAAAATTGAAATATTTTTAATCATAATAAATATTTATTTTATAAGCAGCCCCGCAAACTTAAAAACAAGTCAGGACGGGATTTCCGATTAAATGATCCCGAGTTCTCGGGATCATTTAATCATCAACATTTTTTTTGTTTCCTTAAAATTACCTGAGCGTAAAGTATAAAAATAAACACCGCTTGTATAATTTTCTGCATTCCATTCTATTTCATATTTACCTGCCCGCAATTGTTCATCAACTAAAACAGAAACTTCTTTACCTGTAATATCATAAATTGTCAAACTTGTTGAAACGATTTGTTGACCATTCTCTCTTATTGGAATTTCAAAACTGATCATTGTAACCGGATTAAAAGGATTAGGGTAATTTTGATGCAATTTGTAATCATCAGGTATGTTTGAATATACTGGTTCTATTCCAATTGGACCGCCGCCGCCATTTGTAGTTTTGTAAATTCTGCTTTTCATAGTAGGTCTTCCTCCTACCACTTCACAATAACCTGTAGAAACATATCCATTATTACTATCCAGCATTTGTATTGCTCCCAGGCATGAACTGGAATCAGGTTCTATGTTACCTGTATATTGCTCTGACCAGCTTAAACCTGAGTTTGTAGTCTTGAAAATCTTTCTGTAAATAACTGCATTGTTAAATAATTTACTTCCAGATATCCAACCTGTATTTATGTTAATGAAATTAACATCAGAAATAAAAATACTATCCATTTGAAATGTATTTAACCAGCCATCGCCGTTATTGGTAGTTTTATAAAGAATTGCATAATTAAAATCGTTATAAAACCCAAAACCAGTACTGCTGTTTAAAAATTGTACTTTTGTAAATGCCGGACTGTGTTTCACTTGCCAATTCAATCCACCATTTGTTGTAATAAATAATCTTTGATTTTCTGAAGCAACCACAAAACCGGTGTTAACATCTATAAAATCAACATAGGTTAAATAGAGTACGGGAAGATTTATATTTATCCAATTCAAACCCCCATTTGTTGTCTTATGAATAAAGCCATTATCATCTGTGATATATCCAGTGTAATTATCGACAAAATCCATAAAAAAAATATAATACGGCATTGATTGAACAAACCAATTATTACCTGTATTTGTAGTTTTTAAAAATTGCCCGTTAGAAAAACCAACATTACCGAATGCATAACCTGTATTAGATGAAGTGAATTGAATAAATCCTATTCCATGATTACCTGTTCCGCTCAATGAAAACCAGTTTGAACCGCCATTTGTTGTTTTCATGATCGATGAATCCTGACAGGCTACAAAACCGGTATTTTGGTTAATAAAAGATAAACCAGCAAAAAAACCATAATAATTAGAATTACTCTGATATATTTGTGTCCATTGCGAAAAAGAAACGACGCAAATTGCTAGTTGTAAAATAATTATATTTATTTTTACTAACATTATTTTATCAATACCATTTTTTTAGTATCTGTAAAATTACCACTTTCCATTCTATAAATATATACACTACTAGCCAAATTTGTACCATCAAATTCAATGCTATAAGTACCGGCAGATTTAAAATTATTAACAAGTTCTTTGACTACACGACCTAACAAATCGTAAATCACTATTTTAACAAAACCATTTTTAGCAACATCATATTTTATTAATGTTTTGGGATTGAAAGGATTTGGGTAATTAACATATAATTTGTATTCTAAAGGATTTTGATTAATTAAAATATTATTATTAATGTTCAAGGCTTTGTTCTGTCCTGATGTAATAATATTGGAATACCTACCCTCCACATAGATAACATAATCACGTATCATGTTAGACGCTGGACCCTGTATATCTTCAAATTTTAAATTTAATGAACTTGAAGAATCTAACTTAACGAAAACTGAATCCTGTATCAATAGATCGACTATGCAATCACCATTAGTTGAATGCATTGCCTCAACTAACGGCATCTCGGTTACATCAAAACCGCTATACATAATTGGCACTACAGAAAAATAAGAAACCTGATAATCTCTATACCAATTTATATCAATATGATCAACAGCATCAGTAGTTTGCGAAAAGGGTATAATTACGGTTGAATTACTTTCCCTTCGCGCAAACAATTTTGTGTAATTACCACTATTTGTAAATATATTTACCTGTCCAGCGTAATCTTTGGCAACATTTCCATGAATAATTCTATCATTTTCACCAACCTCTCCAATATATTTATGAACATCTTGATAATGGGAAACTGTTTTAGTTGAAAACACAAAATTAATCAAAAAAATTAATATTAAATTTATTAATATGGGTAATTTAGTGTTGTAGTGTTGTAGTGTTGTAGTGTTGTTCCTATTCATGACTGCCTCCTGAAAAGTTCAAGATTATAAATAAAAATTTATCTAAAAATAATTAAGACAAATTCACGAAACAATGCAATAATCTAATCTTATATTTTAATAACTTTTTTTTAAAAGATCCTTTATTAAATATAACTATTACAATAAAAAATGGTGTCAGTTAATTACCAACACCATTTATATACGTTTTTCACTCTTTTTTACTTCTGCCTATTTACTTTTTACTTTTTTCATATTCAGTCATTACAAATCCTTTGATAAAATTCGATTCAGGCTTTACTTCAAGCGCTATATCTATCCATTTTTTGGCATCATCAAGTTTATCATTCTTTATATAACACATAGCTACCATTCCCGCTGCCTGTTCAATACCCCAGTTAGGATAAGTTTCATCCTTCGGCTTATATGTCTTAAAATATCCCCATGATTTTTCAAACATCGACTGTGCTTTATCAATACCACCGCCAAAATTTTCTGGGGTGTAGAATGTTATAAAGCCATCTATAAGGTAATACCGTGGATTTTCAGGCTCAAGCTTCATTGCAATATCTTTAGCTTCTGTTGATTTTGCAATAATATCATTCATCTTGTTTGGTTCATACTGCCAGCGGTTACTCTGAACTGCCATTTTCATTATATATGCATCGGCAAAATCATCTTTCACATCAGTACATTTATCAAAAAGCGAAATAGCTGACTCAGTATATTTCTTCACATCATCGGTATTCTTTTCTTCACCGGCAAACCTTGAGAGTGCGTAATCAATTGAACCAATGTAGTAGTTTACCATCCACTCATTCTTTTTCAATTGAAGGATGCGCTCAAAATCACCCCTCACTTTAAGAACAGCAGCCTTATCATTCTTATCTGAGGCATCATCCATTTTTTTAATAGCCTTAAGCATTGCATCGGTGTAATCATCTGCCTTTAGCTGTGTGATGTTTAGTGATGTAATGATAATTATTAGTAAAGCTGAAAATAATTGTTTCATTTTAAATCCTTTCTGTGAAACGTCAAATGTCAAACGTCAAACGTCAAACGTCAAACGTGAAATGTCAGACGTGAAATGTCAGACGAGAAACGAAAGCATCTGAGTTATTTTAAGTTATTTAGTTTTATTTATTAAGTTTGTTAGTTTTGCAAATAATTCATTCATTTTTTCATCAATTTTACTTAACTCTTCATAAGTTGTAAATTTTAACCTAACAGCTATTTCAAGCTGTGAATCTATTTCAACTAAAGATGACCGTGCAGTGTTATAAAATTTTTTTCTGTCAGGCAAAGTTGGTCTGGCAGATCCTTCACTAATATTAGATGTTATGGAAACAGATGCTCTTCTAAGTTGATTTGATAATCCAAAAATCTCTGTTCTTGGAAAATTTTCTGTTAATTCATATACATCAGCAACAAGATCAACACTAATTTTCCAAACATCTAAATTTTTATGTTTTAATTTTAACATTATTTTTCAATTATTTTTATTTTTTTGGTTTTATCCTTTTTCACGTTTCACGTTTCACATCTCACATTTCACGTCTCACATTTCACGTTTCACGTTTGACGTTTCACCTCTCACATATTAGAACTGTAATCCCAATCCCAAATAAAACTGACGCTTATTTGTTGTTACAATCTCTACCTGTTTTGTGTAATCTGCGTTATATGTATAATCATACAAATTCTTCTGATTAAGCAGATTGTTTATCTGAAATACTGCTATAGCAAACTTACCGAAGAGCGAAAATATATACTGAAAATTTATATCCATCCTCTGGTAAGTAGGAAATCTGCCACTGTTGGTTTCAGCATATACAGGCTGGTAAACATTGTAGGTTGAGTCATATATACCGCCTGTAACCGGAGTATAAGGTTTACCTGTTGAAAGTCTGTACGTTAACCCTGTAGTAATTACATCGGTGATATTATAGCTTGCAACAAAAGTTAAGTTATGTGTAATATCATATTTCGCAGGCGTCTGGTTTTGTGATACATATTGACTACGTTTAGAATCTGTGTATGCATATGATATCCATGTGGAATATTTATTAGTAACGCTTGATTTTAAGAACATATCAATTCCCTTTGCATAACCTTTCCCAGTAGAAGTATATAGAAAGCTGTTCTGCTCCCTTAAGACAAGATTCTTGTAATCTTTGTAATATCCTTCAACCCTGAAAAGTAAAAGCCCTTCATTCTTGTTAAATTCATATCCCAATATATAGTGTGCAGCCTGCTCGGGTTTTAGATCAAAGTTGTTTGACTGAGCGTAATACTCTAATTTAGGATATTGATGATAAATACCAACCGCTCCTCTTAACACCATATCCTTTGCGAACTTCCATCCCATTGAAAGCCTTGGGTCAACAACTGTTTTTTTAGAAAGAGTATGATAATCTGTTCTGACGCCCGGAATTAGGAAAAATCTTTTTGCCGGCTTTATCTGCGCTTCAATATAAGCTCCAACTCTGCCTGTATGATTAAGTGAGCTAATATCAAAGTATGGCGCGCTCTGATTAATATTATAAGATAATAACGGAACTCTGCCAGTAAACTTATCCTCGTTATATTCATATTCAGCGCCACTGTTAATATCAACTTTTTTAGAAAGCTGGTAAGTTACATCAAGTCTGTACTTTCCGTAAAGCTGTTTTGTACTTGTATTAAGTATTCCATAACCAACATTATTATTGTGATTGCTGTAAGAAACACCCATGCTGAAATAAGTTTTTGAACCAATACCGGCAGAATATTTCAAATTACCAAAAACGGTTTCAGAACCTGAATTAAAATATCCGTCATATGATGGACTTGTATTCCTGATACCAATTTTATCTTTGCTGTAATCAAATATCCCTTTAAGGTTACTGCTTTTTGATGGTTTATATGATAATGATCCCCCAATACCCTGCGCCAGAGGAATAGGGTCATATTTATCCAATAAGTAACCGTTAAGCCTGAAATACGGCTCAAGTATTGTCTGACCTATATCAATTGTTGCACCAAAATTCTTTGTCTTATTCAGATAAACACCGCTTAAGCCAACATTCGCTAAACCAAGCCATAGGAACCCGCCTGTACCCTGAGGCATATCATATGTTTTCAAGTCAAGCACAGCTGAAAGCACATTACCGTATTTAGCAGAAAATCCTCCGCTTGAAAAATTAATACCGCGCAGACCCCATGGATTTATTGTAGTATATGATGAAGTATTAAAATCATTATCAAATACAAATGGGTTATATAACGAAGCTTGGTCTAATATTGTAATAACCTCATTTACATCACCGCCGCGTACTGTTATTCTGCTGCCTTCATCTACCTGGTTTGAGCCGGGAAAAGTTGTAATTGCACGAAATAGATCACCATCCGAGCCAGGTATCCTTACAATTTCCAATGGAGTAATTGTAACCTGTGAATTCTGCCCAGATGTATAAGTGCTTGCAGTAACAAGTATTTCTTCAGTTTCGACTTCAGCTTTTTTGAGAAGTACGTTTACTTCCAATTGCTTACCTGTTTCAATGTTCACAGTCTGTCTTTTTTCATTGTAATCAATGTATGTATATAACAAATTCTGCGTACCGGTTTTAGATGTTTCAAATTCATAATAGCCGGTTGAATCAGTTGTAGCACCATCTATTGATCCTTCAATAACAACATTAGCTCCATGTATCGGTAGATTCTTTTCGCCAGTTATCTTACCCGAAATCTTAGAATCCTGAGAGTAAGTATATGCTGTTAATATAATTAATAATACTGTTGATAATATTTTTTTCATATGCTGCTCCATAAGCTTGTAAATTTATTTATTTATCAGTTTGTTATATTCTTTTTCTGTCAATGAATCATTAAAACTCGAATATGCTCCAATATAATTAAAAGCTAACCCAACGCCCCAACCAAGTGATACAAAAACAGGCCAGGGAAACGAAAAATCATCATGCCTGTAAGAATTAAACAACCAAAAACCCCATAGAAATATATTTATAACAAAATAAGTTAATAAATGCCTTTTGAATTCTGCTCTTTTTTTGGCAAGCTTCCACAACTTTTCATCTCTTTGCCCGGAACCGTTAATTAAATTATTTTGATCATCCATTTTACCAGAAATTAAATTATGTAAAAAAATCAATGTTATTAGATATTACAACTGAAATCTAAAACCTGCAACCTGTAACCTGTAACCTGTAACCTGTAACCTGTAACCTGTAACCTGCAACCTTACTATCTCTTTATTATGCTCTCAAGTTTTTTAATATAATCTTCAAATGCCTTAATACCAATATCTGTAATTTTGTATCTTGTAACAGGCTTGCGCTCAACAAATTCTTTTTTAACCGAAATATAATTATGGTCTTCAAGTTTTTTTAGATGCACGCTTAAATTTCCATCAGTAGCGTTTATTTTTTCGCGGATAAATGTAAACTCAGCTTCATCAACACTAATAAGCACAGCCATAATTGCTGTTCTTATACGTGAGTGGATCACATCATCTATTTCCTGGTAATTAAAGTCTGTCATTACGCGGGTTGAGTTCCAAGCTCCCTTTTTGATTTAACATATAATAACGCCCCGGGCACTATCTGAAAACAGACTAACATAGCCGCAAAAATGAGCATTGAGTGCATTCCCGGCATAAGAAGCAGAACTACAGCTCCACCCCACCAGAAAACACTAATGGCGCTGAGCCACTTAACCTGCTGAATAACGCCGCTTATCAAATAAGCTGAACCGAGTACAATTGAAATTAGCGGAAATATCATGTTGGCACTATAAGCCCCTGAAAGTGAACCGGCAAATCCAAGTATGAACATACATACCCCTGCGCCGGTCCATAATGAATTTATCAGCCTTCCAGCAAAAGTTTTAACTTTTGTGTGCTTTTCCTTTTTTCGCTCAATAATACCTTCAACTATTGCTGCTCCCGGCATAGAAAAAAACCAAAGCATTCCCTGGGCATACATAGATACATTATACACAACCATTAAATAATTTACAATTATAGCCGCAGTTACAATTGATCCCCAGTAAATGTAATGCCAGCCATTTTCAACAACAGCTTTTCTGCTATCTTCCATTAATTGTTTGATAATAGAAATTTCTTCTTCTGCTTTTGTTGTGATATTTGTTTTCAGTTCATTCATAAACAGAATATTTAATTTACCTTAGTTTGCTTTTTTTCTTCTGCCCAGGGGATCCATGCGGAAGCAGCAAGCATAATTGCCATAAATAGCAGTGAGTGGATACCCGGCATAAAAAAGAAAAAAACACTGCCAGCCCACCATAGATCTGCTAAAATTTTGAAGGACTTTAGCTGCTGAATAACACCTAGAACGTAAAAGGCCATACCAAGTATTAATGCGTTCATAGAAACAATCACGAAAGGATCAAATGCTTTTGCGGCAAGTGAAGCGAATGCAAACATAATGTTTGCTATACCTGTAGCAATTCCAATTGCGGTAAGTATCTTACCGGCAAAAGTTTTTACTTTATGCTTACTGCTTTCTTTTTTAGCAAGTTTAATTGAATACAAAGTTCCAAAGATAGAAACCCCTGCCCAAAGCAGACCCGAAAACTTCAAACCAACACCGGTCACAGCCATCAAATAATTTATAAGTACTGCTGCAGCCGTTAATGTAAACCAGAATAGCCCCTGTGAGCTTTTATTGTAAACAGCGCTGCGGCTGTCTTCCAATATCTTTTTAATTACCGAAATTTCAAGTTCTGCCTGTTTAGTATCCATAATTATACTGCTTTAATTTCTTTTTTCCATTTTCTATACATCAATATCCCTGGTAAAACCTGCATAAACAACATCATCATTGCAAATAAAAGCAAAGTATGCGGTGAGTGCCAGAAAAACATTACAATTGCACCTACCCACCACCCAAATCCAAGCCATCGGAAAAGCTTATCATTATAAACAACACTGCTTACAAAAAAAGCTGCACCCAGCATACATGACATAAGCGGAGAAATTCCGAGACCTTTAACAAGGCCTGAATAAGAACCAAAAAAACCAATAATTGTCATAGTAATACCTACTGAACCCCATATTGCACCTATAACTTTACCTGCAAAAGTAACCGCCTTTCTATTCTTCTTTTCTTTTCTTACCTGTAAAATTGTAAGTATCCAGCCTGTAACTATAAGTACTATCCAGGCAATACTTGAAACATTCCAACTTACTATTTTTAAAACAGCAAGATATGTAAATATCAGTCCTGTTAAGACTAAAGACCCCCAAATAATAAAACCCATACCGTCATCAACCATTATTCTGCGGCTATCAGCCATGATTTTTTTGATTTCCGAAATTTCAAATTCAGCTTGTTTTGATTCCATAATATTTTAAAAGATTAAATTTTCAACAAATATTCACTTTGTTTTTTAAAGTACTTTACAAATATAATACATAAATTCTAATTTGTCAAGTTTTATCACAAAAAAAATTAAAATAAAATAAATTGCGAATGATTTTTAAAGATTGAATTGATATTATTAATATATATATCTATAATTATTGATTTTCTTAATAATTATATTGACTTTCTTAATTTTCTGTATTATATTTGAGAAAAATAATTGATATGACTTATAAAATGATAAATAATTGTCCGGTTTGCTCTTCAAACTTAAAGGCAACCAGACTTAGCTGCAACACCTGCGGAACGGTAATTGAAAATAATTTCTCGCTCTCAAAATTTGAACAGCTTAATCAGGATCAGCTTGCCTTTGTTGAAATTTTTCTGAAGAACAGGGGAAGTATTAAGGATGTGGAAAAAGAAATGGGAATTTCTTACCCAACAGTTAAAGCAAAATTAAACGATGTAATAAAAGCATTTGGTTATAATATTGAAGAAGAAAAAATTTATTCTTCCAAATCAATAATTGATGAGCTTGAGCGCGGAGAAATAACTCCGGTTGAAGCTCTGAGGAAAATTAACGAAAATAAAAAAGTAAAATAACTAAAAAATAAAATGAACGAAGAAATAAAACGCATTTTAAAACTGCTTGAAGAAGGCAAAATTAATTCAGACCAGGCATCACAGCTTATTGACGCAATAAAAGCGGAGAGCAGTTTGCCGGTGAATTCTAACATTAAAGATATGCACCTTAAAATTATTGCTCTCAAGGAAGGAAAAAAGAAGTTAAACTTAACTATTCCTTTAAGATTTGCAAAAGCAATATTGAAGGCAACCGGAAAACT
Source organism: uncultured Ignavibacteria bacterium (assembly GCA_947084945.1). Lineage (GTDB taxonomy): Bacteria > Bacteroidota > Ignavibacteria > Tepidaquicellales > OLB5 > OLB5. The sequence goes on from CAMTUP010000017.1 coordinate 68,641, forward strand.
GCCCGTAAATGTAAACGGGGTGAAAGATATTGATCTTAATATCCTGAAAGAAGCAATTGAAAACGGTTCTGACGGTAAAATACTTAATTTTAATACAGACGAAGGTTATTACGTAGAAATAATAATTGAATAAAGATCCACTTTTAGTTTACTACATAAAAAAAGGCACCCGTTTATGCGAGTGCCTTTTAAAACCTTAAATTTTTTTGTTACTTCTATTTCCGTTACAGTACTGCCTTGCTGAGCAAAGTGATGGAAGGTTTCACGTTTGACTATTCACAAACTTACTCCTGAACGGTAATTCTCATCTTATAGAATGAACGCCATACGAAGTATAATGCAATTAGGAAAAACACTCCGCCAACATATGGTGCTGAATAGCGGAATGATTCAGATATGGCCATTTCCATTGCAAGAAGTCCGAACAATGTTGTGAATTTAATTATCGGGTTCAACGCAACTGAAGATGTATCCTTGAAAGGATCTCCTACAGTATCACCAATGATCGTAGCATCATGTAGCGGTGTATTCTTTTCTTTCAGGTCAACTTCAACTACTTTCTTGGCATTATCCCATGCACCGCCGGCATTTGCCATGAACAATGCCTGGAATAAACCAAAAACTGCAATAGAAATAAGGAAGCTGATAAAGAATGAAACGGGTTCATCAGTTTTACCTGGAGCCGAAAAAAATGCGAAAGCAAGCGCAAATGAAAATATCCCAACAAATATGTTAAACATACCTGTCTGAGCATACTGTGTACATATCTTTACAACTTCTTTTGATTTTTCAGTTGATGCGCTCATACTTGCATCTTCATCAAGATTGATATTCTTCTTGATATATTCTACTGCCCTGTATGCTCCTGTTGTAACCGCCTGTGTAGAAGCACCTGTGAACCAGTATATTACCGCACCTCCGCAGATAAACCCTAATATAGAATACGGGTTAAGTATGCTTAGTATTGCCTCGGGCTGAATGCCAAGTGTGTTTTTTATCACAAGTATAAGTGAAAATATCATAGTGGTAGCTCCAACAACCGCTGTACCAATCAGAACCGGCTTAGCTGTAGCTTTAAATGTATTACCTGCACCATCATTTGCCTCAAGGTAATGTTTTGCTTTTTCAAAATCAGGTTTAAAGCCAAAATCTCTTTCTATTTCTGCTGAAATGCCTTCTCGTGATTCTATAAGAGAAAGTTCATAAATCGACTGGGCATTATCTGTTACAGGTCCATAACTATCAACAGCAATTGTAACCGGACCCATACCAAGCATTCCAAATGCTACCAAACCAAATGCAAATATTGATTTGTAAGCAGGTATCATCGCACCCGGGATTGATAGCGATGCAAAATATGCAACTGTCATAAGAAAGACGAATACCATCCCTATCCAGAACGCAGAGAAGTTTCCGGCAACTAATCCTGAAAGTATCGTTAGTGATGGACCGCCCTCTTTAGAAGCAGTTACCACTTCTTTTACGTGATTGCTCTTTGGGCTTGTAAAAATTTTTGTGAATTCAGGTATCAGTGCCGCACCCAAAGTTCCACAACTGATGATAATCGAAAGCGTCATCCATAAATTATCCGGTAAATGACCGATAAGAACTTTACTGATTACAAAAGTTACAACTATTGAAAGAATTGATGTGATCCAAACAAGCGAGGTTAAAGGTTTTTCAAAATCAATATCTTCTGATTTGCCATATTTTGCTTTAGCCCATACTCCGTTGATGTAGAACGATGCTATTGATGTAATAACCATCAATATTCTCATAACAAAAATCCATGTTAAAAGCTCTGTCTGAAACAATATATCAGGAACTGCAAGAACTATAAAACTAATAAGCGCAACACCTGTTACACCGTATGTTTCAAAACCGTCTGCTGTAGGTCCAACTGAATCACCTGCATTATCGCCTACACAATCAGCAATAACGCCTGGGTTGCGGGGATCGTCTTCTTTAATCTTGAATGCAATTTTCATTAAGTCAGAACCGATATCAGCTATCTTTGTAAATATACCGCCTGCTATTCTGAGTGCTGATGCACCGAGCGATTCTCCAATAGCAAATCCGATAAAGCTTGCTCCTGCATATTCACGCGGAACATACAAAAGTATAATTAACATCATAATAAGCTCAACACAAATAAGCATAACGCCAATGCTCATACCGGCATCTAGCGGAATTGTATGAAGTTTTATTGGTTTTCTTTCTAATGATGCAAACGCCATACGGCTGTTTGCCAGTGTGTTCATTCTTATACCAAACTTTGCAACACCAAAAGAACCTAATATTCCAATAATTGTCCACATTAATATTAATGCTACACCGGCTATTCCGGTTTGCTGAAGGAAACCAAAATAAAATCCTATACATATTGCTATGAAAAGAAAAAGAATTGTAATGAACTTTCCCTGTTGTGTAAGGTAGGTTTTACATGTTTCGTAAATTATCTGAGCTACATCAAGCATTGATTGGTGTGCTCTTAATTTTTTTACTTTATAAAACTGGGTTATCCCAAACAAAAGTCCAAGCAAGCATACTCCAATACCAATAATAAGCATAAAGTTTTGGTCAGCGCTTAAATCCGGTATTTTAAGATCAGCTTCACTTGCAAAAGCTGTAACCGAGCTTAACAGAAATAACAAAGTACTTAGTATTATGTTTTTCTTCATATATTTATTTAGTTTGTATTATTTTTTTATAGCCTTAATAAAATTTACTGCCTTTAGAACTTTTTTTGCTTTTTTACAAATCTATTATTCACTCATCAAGAATATTCCGGTTGAAAAGGTTCATTGTTTCATTAATGCCATTATCTATAAAACTTAATACTGCATCTTTAGCTCTATCAACTGTTTTTTCTAGTGTTTTAATCTCTTTTTCATCAAACCCTGAAAGCACGTAATCAGCCAGCGAAAAACCTTCTTCACCTCTTATCTTCTCAAAATCTTCGCTCTGCCTTATTCCGAACCTTAACCTTGGTATCTCACCCGAATCCATTTCGTACATTACCGATTTTATTCCGTTCTGTCCCCCATCTGAACCTTCGGGTCTTAGCCTTAATACACCAAGATCAAGATTTACATCATCATAAACTATAAGTATATTCTCTTTTGATATCTCGTATTTATCGTAAAATTCCTTTACTGCTTTACCGCTCAGGTTCATATATGTAAGAGGCTTCATCAAAACGACCTGTTTATCATTATGATCTATAACTGCATAAAGGTAGCTCGCTTCAAACTCAAATGTTTCTATTTTAAAGAACTCTGCAAGTTTATCAATAACAAAAAACCCGGCATTATGTCTTGTATTATGATACCTTGCACCCGGGTTACCTAATCCAACTATTAAATACAATTATCAATTATCAATAAAAACATTTACTAAAAACAAAAAAGTATCCTTGTATTAAATTATTGAAACTGATCGAAGATCAGTTGAAATCCCGCTTGCGGGACTCATTGCTCATTACTCATTGTTATATTATTTCTTCTCTTCGTCTTCTTCGTCTTTCTTGCCTTTTGCTATTACTTCTGGCTCAGCAATTGCTGTTTCACCCTCAGGTGTTTCTACTTTCTCTACAGCAGGAGGAACTACTGCAACTATTGTTGCGCCTTTAGCTCCGTATATTTCAACATTATCTATATTAATATCTCCGATATGAATTGAGCCGCCTATTGCAAGTGCTGCAATATCAACATTAATGTATGAAGGAATGTTTACAGGCAGACACTCAACTTCAAGTGAGTGTAAAATATGCTGAATAACACCGCCATCTCTTACGCCAATTGGTATGCCAACAAGTTTTATAGGAACTACAACCTTAATAGACTCGTTTTCTGAAATTCCGAGAAGATCAAAATGTATTGGCTTATCGCTTACTGCATCAAATTGAACATCTTTTAAAATGCAATTCTGTGTTTTATCTGAACCTTCAATCTGTAAATTTATTATTCTTACTTCTGAAGTATAAACAAACGGGTTTAATGCCGTATCTTTTACGCTGATAGCAATTGCGGGTGAGTTCTTAATATAAAAAACACCGGGAATATTCCCTTTTTTCCTTGCAGTCTTAGTAGTTGAGTTGCCCAAGTCATCTCTTTTCTGAGCTGATAAATTCATTGTAGCCATTATATAACCTTTACATTAAATTGTTTAGCTGAAATTGTTACAAACCACAAAAATAGCGAAAAATTGCTCTTTAGTCAATTGAAAAGGGAGTATAGTAAAGTTAAAATTAAATAGTTTATATAATATTTAAGTTAAGGAATCATATTGGTTTAAGTATAAATTTAATTGCTTAACATTTTGAATTTTGCATTATAGGTTAAATAAAATTAATTCTTTTTGTGCAACGCAAATTTATGGTTATAAATATTGAAATAAGTTTTGTAAGTTTGAGAAATTTTATTGAAAGCCTCATATTATTATAATTTCAATAGCTTATGAGTAATTTTTTCGAAAAATATCTAAAAACGATTGCTGCAAAATTTAAGCATAAAGGTACAAGCGAAATAGGGTATCGTACACATTTTGAACAAATGCTTGAAGGAATTTTTGAATCAATAAATGTTAAGCGGATAGACCATGACGCTAAAGCAGTGGATGGAAATAGACCTGATTTTATTGTTGTAAAACATGATGTACCTATCCTTTATATAGAAACAAAATATATTGGTGAATCTTTAGATAAGATCGAAAAATCCGAGCAGATGGCAAGGTATTTTGGTTATGCAAATTTAATTTTGACTGACTATGTTGAATTCCGTTTTTACAGAAATGGAATTAAATATGAAGAACCCATAAAAATTGCAGAATATAGTTTAACCCATAGAACAATAAATCCTTTACCTGATAATTTTGAACATCTTCAAAAATCTATTATTGATTTTACCCAAACACATAAAGAACCTATCCGCACTGCTGAACATCTTTCTAAAATCATGGGAGGCAAGGCACAGCGAATAAGAGATAATGTTAAGCAATTTCTTGCAAATAATTCCAGTAAAGATGCCTCTATATTACGAATCTATGAAAGCATAAAGAAATATCTTGTACACGATCTTGATATAGATTCTTTCGCTGATATGTACGCGCAAACATTGGTTTATGGACTTTTTGTAGCCAGATATTACGATGAAACCCCCGACAACTTTACACGACAAGAGGCAAGGGACCTCGTTCCAGCTTCAAACCCATTTTTAAGGCATTTCTTTGACCATATAACCGGACCTGATTTTGAAAAACGGCTTGAATACATAGTTGATGAGTTATGTGTCGTATTCTCACATGCGAATGTACAGAAACTTACGAAACAATATTTTAAGGATGATTTATGGGGCAAAACACACGCTGGACCTGACCCTGTAATACATTTCTATGAAGACTTTTTGAAGGAATATGACCCTGCGTTACGCAAGAAAATGGGTGCATTTTATACACCACTACCTGTTGTGCGTTTCATTATTCGAACAGTTGATTATTTACTTGAAAAAGATTTTGGATTAGCCGGTTTAGCCGATTCTTCAAAACTACCTAACGGCAAGCACCGTGTTCAAATATTAGACCCTGCTGCGGGTACAGGTACTTTCATAAGTGCCGCTATACGAACAATCTACAAAAGTCTAAGAGAAGCTGGACAAGAAGGCAGATGGCATACTTATGTCCATCATGACTTATTGCCTCGTTTACATGGATTTGAAATTATGATGGCTCCATATACAATTGCACATCTAAAACTTAGCATGGTATTTAAGCAAACGGGCTTTTGGAAATTTCATAGGCGACTTGGTATTTACCTTACAAACTCTCTTGAAGAATCTGAAATATTAGGTGATTTATTTACAGGTTTTGGGTTTTCCGAAAGTATCGCGCAAGAATCCAAAGAGGCATCTAAAATTAAAAATGATACTCCCATAATGGTTGTTATAGGTAATCCACCATATAGTGTAAGTTCTAATAATAAAAGTGATTGGATATTAAATCTTATAAAGGCTTATAAAAAAGACCTGAATGAAAGAAATATCCAACCTCTTTCAGACGACTATATCAAATTCATACGCTTTTCCGAATATTTTATAGAGAAAAACGGAACAGGCATAGTTGCTATGATAACAAATAATTCATTTTTAGATGGAGTAATTCATAGACAAATGAGAAAACATTTACTTGAAACATTTGATGATATATATATTGTCGATTTGCATGGTAATTCGAAGAGAAAAGAAAAAACGTTAGATGGTGGAAAAGATGAAAACGTTTTCGATATTCAACAAGGCGTTTCAATAAATATTTTTATTCGTAAATCAATAAAGAAAAATAAATTAGGCAATATATTCTATTCTGAACTTTATGGTAGTAGAGCAAGTAAATTCAAAGCATTGGATGGGAATGATTTAAGTAAAATAAAATGGAATAGACTAGAATACAGCGCACCATATTTTTTCTTTGTACCAAAAAATTTTAAACAGGAAGAACAATACGATAATTTTATACCAATAAATAAATTATTTAACAAAATTAGTAGTGGCATTAAAACACACAGAGACCATTTTATTATAGGTTTTAATAAAAAAGAATTAAGAAGCAAACTAGACAAATTTGCTGATGAGGGACTAAGTGATACGCAAGTTGCAAATGTTTTGTCATTGAATGACACACGTGATTGGAAATTGGGTTTAGCTAGAGAATCTTTTTATAAAGTTGGGTTTGAGAATATTTATTATAATTATTTGTGGAGGCCTTTGGATTTTCGAATAATCTACTATTCAAGTACTCTTATAGAATTGCCTAGAACTGATGTCTTAGGGCATATGATAAAAGGAAATAACTTATCATTATGTGTTTCTAGGAAAATTGATAAACAAAGTTGGGATGATGTATTTGTAACAGATAAATTGTCTGATGTTCATTGTGCGTCTGGTCAAACATATATCTTACCACTTTATTTGTACCTGGAAGATGGCACTAGATACGCTAATTTGAATAAAGATATAATCAAAACTATTGAAAAAATTACAGGCAAAGTTAACCCTGAAGATATTATAGATTACATTTATGCTATCCTATACTCACCAAGTTACCGAGAAAAATACAAAGAGTTTCTAAAAATTGATTTTCCGCGTATTCCATACCCAAAAGATAAAAATGAATTTAAAAAATATGTTAAATTTGGTAACGAGCTTCGTTTATTGCATTTAATTGAATCACCTAAATTAAATAAATATATCACAACTTATTCAATTGAAGGAACAGATACAGTTGATAAGATTACTTACAGGGATGGCAATGTTTACATAAACACAGAGCAATATTTTGGGAAAGTGCCTGAGATTGCCTGGAATTTTTACATAGGCGGTTACCAGCCGGCTCAAAAATGGCTAAAGGATAGAAAAGGCAGAACATTAACCAACGAAGATATTGAACATTACCAGAAAATAATTATTGTTTTGACAGAAACTGACAGGATAATGAAGGAGATAGGATAGCCTAATTTAACACTATAAAGTGTAGTTTTATGTTAAATTTTCGTTATTTTATCTTTATTTTCACTTTTCTCTTGACAAATAAAGAATAATTTTGTAATGTTGTATTCAGAAAGACCGGAGGCTGATGGCTACCATAGATGAAGTTGAGCGATATTTAAGCGATGTAAACCCGCCTAAGGCGGGCTGTTTTTGGTATGAGTATAATAGAAAGAAAAAAGAACCGTGAAACAATGTCAGAACTCGAGGTCTTTAATATAAATTCCTTTTGCATTAATGAAATAAATAAACTAACTGCGGCAAATTATTATCGTGGACCAGTAAAAGATACAGAGTTCACAGACGAGTATTGGGAATTTGGCACCAAAATAACAGATAAACCGATCTATATAAAAATTAATTATGGTTTAACTAATAAACCGTGTATATTAATTTCATTTCATTTTGCTGAATTTGAAATGAAATTTCCTCTGGCTTAGAACAAAACAGGTCACAAAAAAAGAAAACAACCAATGAAAAAGACTATTGAAAGTCCGTTTGCAGACTGCAATGCGGTGCTGCATATCACACCCCAAAAAATGTCATTTCGCAAAGAAGAGTTTGATGTTTATGATTACTTTTATGTATGCGAAATTACAAAGAAAGAATTTGCAACTTCCGAAGCATCAGACCTGACATTAAAACAATTGTATAACCAGTACAGGGAAAAAAACAACATATTATTTCCTGAACAGATAAAACAATTGCGCAAGCAGTATGGTCTCACTCCCGCAAAAATGAGTGAAGTATTAGGCTTTGGCGAAAATGTTTACAGGCAGTATGAAAAAGGCGAAATACCAAGCAAATCAAATGCAAAAACCCTGAATTTGATAAAACATTCTAAAAACTTTAACGAGCTTGTTGAAAAATCTAATTTGTTTTCTATTTACGAATTAGATGAATTAAAGAAAACTGCAATTAATATTGAAAGAGAAAGTAAAGAAGATTTTATTAAAAAATATCTTAGAAATTACACAGATGAAATAGACCAATTTACAGGTTTTGCCTTACGATACTTTAAGAAACTTGCATATTTGGTTATTTATTTTTTAACTGAAAACGATAGGGCATACACTACCCGCTTAAACAAATGTTTATTTTATTCAGATTTCATGTCTTATAAATATACCGGTAATTCAATAAGTGGTTATACTTATTGTGCAATTGATAATGGTCCCGTATTGGATAATTATAAACGGTTATTTTCTGAATTGTGGGAAGAAGAATATATTGAAAGCGTTGAGCAAAAGTTCGGCAACGATACTATCGATAAATTTATTCCCGCAAAAGCATTTGACAAAAATTTATTTAGTGATGATGAAGTAGAAATTATGAAATGGGTAAGTGATAATTTTAAGATTAAAAGTACAGAAGAATTAATAGAATTAAGTCATAAAGAAAAAGGCTGGATAGATAATATTGCAGGCAAAAACTCAATCAGTTATCAGCAATATGCGCCATTGTTAAGTATATAAAAAAGAATAATTTATTTAAAGAACACTAACCATTATTCCCCGTTGTTGGTGTAGCCTGACTTTCGTTTTCTGCGCTTTTAGCAGTCCCGCTTTTTCCTGTCCGCCACTCCGCCAAGGCGGAGGATTAGTTGCTCAAGCGGGTTTGAAAGTTGGTAAAAATTGTTTTAAAATTAATCTGATAATCATCAAATCAAAACATAATTCGTAATTCCTAATTCGTAATTCTTAATTCCTAATTACTTCAGCCATCCTTCTTTCTTATACCATTCTATTGTATCACGGAAGCCTTCTTCAAGTGTGAATGTTTCGCTGAATCCTAATTCACGCTTTGCTTTTTCAATTGAGCATATCCAATACTGCTGGGTAAGTTCTCTGGCTTTTTCCCTGTTCAGCACAACAGGCTTGGGAGAAAAGAATCCAAACACCTCGCTGAAAAAAGCTGTTGTCTTCACAGCAAAATGCGGTATTGTAAGCTTTACTGTCTTTCTACCGAATAACTTTTTTGTTATCTCGCCAACATCCAGCCAATTATAAAATTTTTCAGATGATATAAAGTAAACGCTTGATGATGATATTCCATTTTCACCCGCAAGAATAAATCCTTTTACCAAATCAACCCCATGTATCAGACTTACAAGCTTGTTATCAAAACCTATCATTGGCTGCAAGCCGCGGCTCATGGATTTGAAATACTCATAAATAGCGTAATCTCTTGGACCGTAAACAGCAGGCGGTCTTACAATAGTGCAGTTAAACTTATCAAAAAAACTCATAACCACTTTTTCAGCTTCAACTTTTGACCTGCCGTAAGTTGTCAATGGAAAGTAATCTCTGGTTTCATCAATAGGCTTGCCGTCAAATGAAGGACCAACTGCTGCCTGTGAGCTTACATGCACAAATTTTTTTATTCCCGGGTTATATTTGTAACATGCCTCAAGCAGACTTTTTGTCGCATCAACATTTCCGCGGTAGAAGTCTTCTTTCTTTTTGGCAAAAGTTACACCTCCTACATGATAAACATAATCAACATCACTTAACGCTTTTTTCAGAACATCATCGGTAAAAAGATCTCCTTCGATGTATTCAACTGGTTTATCTTTAAGCCATTTTGTGCTGCTCTTTGGTCTGATGAGTGCTTTTATTTCATAATTCTTTTTTACCAGTTCATCAATTAAATGTGAACCTATAAATCCTGTGCCGCCTGTTACAAATACTTTAGCCATTAAATATTTTCCTTTAGTTTCAATTAATAATTATATTCTTTACAGAATCCGAAATATAAGTCCACTTCCACTTTTTGAAATCATCAACTAACCCAGCCTTTACCGGGTTTTGCACAACATAATTAATAATGTTTTTATATTCATTTGCATTCCGTATTACGTGGTCATAACTTTCTCTGTGCCAAAACTGACCACTCCTGCTTAATATTTTATTTGATTCCCCGGCCGTATATTTCTTCAAGTCCTGCAATATTTTTGTTACCCTGTAACTCGAAACGCCGTTTCGAGCAGTCGAATCAGCGATTCGACTTACATCCTCAATACCAATTTTAAATACTAAATGAACGTGGTTTGGCATTATACAAAAACAATGCAGGTCATACTCTTTTTTATCTCTGAATATTATGCTGTCATAAACAATTTTTACAACATCATTATTTTTTAGCCATAAAGCCCCGCTTTCGGAACCATCCAAAAGTTTGTCAAACTTTCCAAAATACTGCTTTCTTCTTTTATATATGACGTTGTTTCTTTCAGAAATATTCTTAATTAACTTTGTACTTCTGAGTAAATCATCATAATCTTTTTTTAAGCTGACAATTACGCTCTTAGGCAATGAAAATGCAAGTCTGAATGTTATGAAATAAACTGCGTTATCCGGCTGGTAATGAGGAAGATTGCGCTTATAATACACTTCTGACATTTTGGAATAAAGTCTTTTTCCTTGTAATAATTTCATAAATAAAGTAAATTAGTCCTCAAACATATTCAATTTATTACGAAAATTCAATTTACATGGCATAACCTATGCCAAAAGGAGCTTTTCAGTGGCAGATCTATTTCAGAAGTGTTTTGATTTCACAAGGGCAGATGAGGTTAAGAAATCGGGGCTTTACCCGTATTTCAGACCAATTGAGGCAAATGAAGGTCCCGTTGTACAGATAGAAGGCAAAATGATGATCATGGCAGGCTCAAATAATTATTTGGGCTTAACCTCTCACCCAAAAGTTAAAGAAGCAGCAATTAAAGCCATTGAAAAATACGGCACAGGCTGCAGCGGTTCGCGTTACTTAACAGGTACTTTAGACCTGCATATAGAGCTTGAAAAAAGAATGGCAAAATTCTTCGGAACTGAAGCTGTTCTGCTTTTTTCAACAGGCTATCAAACTGCACAGGGTATTATTCCTACACTCGTACAAAAAGGCGAATATGTTGTATCAGATAAAGATAACCATGCATGTATAGTTGCTGCTGACCTTATGGCAAAAGGCGCATTTGCTGAATTCAAGCGCTATAGACATAACGATATGGATGAACTTGAGGTTGTGCTTAATAAGATACCTAAGGATAAAGGAATACTCATTGTTTCTGACGGCGTATTTTCAACCACCGGTGAAATTGTTCACCTGCCAAGAATGGTTGAGCTTGCAAAACAATTCGGAGCAAGGATACTAATTGATGATGCTCATTCCGTTGGGGTTATTGGCAAGGGAGGTAGAGGGACAGGTTCGTATTATGGTTTAATGGATCAGGTTGATATGACGATGGGCACGTTCTCAAAAACATTTGCTTCGCTTGGCGGATTTGTAGCGGGTTCTGAACGTGTATTAAATTTTATTAAACATCACGCGCCTGCTTTGATTTTCAGCGCCTCACCTACTCCCGCTTCAGTTGCATCTGCAATGGCAGCGCTGGAAATACTTGAAGCAGAACCTGAGAGAATTGTTAAACTGATAGCTAATGCTGATTATATGCGCGCAGGCTTAAAAGCTCAAGGCTATACAATAATTGATGGAATAACGGGTATCGTTCCGGTTATACTTGGTGTTTTTGATAAAACACTTGTATTCTGGCGTAAATTGTTTGATGCAGGTGTATTCACAAATGCATTTGTACCGCCGGGTGTACCGCCGCATCTTTCTATGCTGCGTACTTCATATATGTCATCACATGAAAAAGAGCATCTTGATAGAATTCTTGAACTCTTTAGCGAAATTGGCAAAGAGCTTGATTTAATAAAATAGTTTATGAATAGTTTTAACTAAATATAAATTAAATCCACGATACATCGTGGGTTTTAATAAATAACTCACCTTACGCAACGTTACCGTATGCCCTGTTTTAGTGCACAAAGTGAGTTAGTAACACAGACATTCCTGTCTGTGAATCATGTTATATGCGTAAGGTGAGTAAATAATTTTAGAATAACCGTTTAAACGGTTTAAAAATACATGAAATACTTATTAATAATACTTGCAGCCGCAATATTCATTTCCTGCTCAAAAGATGATAAACCCGTAACACAGCAGCAGCAAAACGAGCAGAAAGTAAACAGCGAAGAAAATGAAAATCCTGATGATACAAATTTAACCCCTGAAGAAAAATTTTCTGCATCAATACTGGTCGATTTCCTTGATGATTCAGATGATGAAGACCTAGCGTCCTTTCTGGAAAACGAAGTATATAATATGAGTGCTAATTATAACGGTGTTACTGTGATAGAAATTACACCAACTACATGGCTTGTTACATTTGAAAAGAATGGCAATTTAAAAAATTATATTCTGCAGAAATACGTTGATTTCAAAACCAACGATTATTATTTCTCATTTAAAGAAACTTCTCTTACAATCACTGATGTAATTTCAAGAACTAAGACAAAAACCTCAGCAGGTGAGTAATATTAACAACTCTCTCATTCACAATCCAGCCTGGATGACCAGTTTGGAAATGGAAAAATGCTTCTCTTTGGATTGCATCAACTGCGTTGATGCATGCATTGACGCAGTCAATGCACTCCAAAAGTCACAGGTATGACACTATAAAAGATTTGCATGCTCAACCATAATACACCTGTTCTGCACAACCTTTATTCCTTTTTCCTCTAACATCTTCGCATCAGTATCGTTATAAATTCCCATTTAAAACCATGTTTATACATATAAAATGGCACTTTATATGCTGTTTTCCACTCGGTATTTTTTGCTTCAATAACAGCAATAGACCCCGCATTTTTGAGCATTTCTTCAATTAATGTCATATTTTTAAGCTTATTTGATTATATAAACAGAAATAATACTGTTTTTGTTCTTGATTAGTAAACCTGTCAGGTTTGGCATTGCCCTTTTGCATTGAATTTAAAAGTAAGTAAAACTATTTTACATTAATATGGTAAGTAATTCAACTAAATTTCTTATAAAATTCAGGCTTAAAAGCAATTTTTTAAAACACGAAAACTGATGTCCCGTCTATATAAAAGCGGGGCTTTTTTTTTATATACAAAATTGATTTAATTTTTTAAATGAAAAACGCAGCAGTAACCGCAAAAAAATATTTCGCAGCTTCAAATATAAAAAGCATTCAATATGTTTCTCCGCAGTTTGCAAGGAAATATAAAATTGTAGTATTTGTTCCCTTAAAAAATGCAGATGAGCTGACATTCAATATGGCTTCTCAAGGTGCAGGTAATATTGGTAAATATTCTGTCTGCTCTTTCAGAACAAAAGGTGTTGGTACATTTATCGGGGGGGATGGAGCAAAACCGGCGGTTGGCAAAAAAGGCAAATATGAGATGGTTGAAGAAATCCGCCTTGAAATGATATGTGAGCAAAATGATATTGATAGTGTTGTAAATGCGGTTTATGATAATCATCCATATGAAGAACCTGCTTGCGAAATTTATCCGGTAATTGTAAAAGATACCAAGATTAATAAAGAAACTGCATTAGTGCATCTTAAAAAATCAGTCAAGATTAAAGATTTTTTGAAAAAGATAAAACCTGCACTTAATAGTAATGAATTGTCTGAAAAACTTTTTAACATATCCGTTACCCGGGCATTCATTGATCTATCAGGTAATACTTCATATAATATATCCACTGCAAACCAGACCGGTAGTTCAGTAACCAAAACTATAGTAATTAAAATAAATAAGAACATAATTAATTTCGAAGTTATATGAGTATGAAAGAACGAATTTTACAACTTTATAAATTAAACCAAATCGATAAAGAGCTTAACGAACTTATCAGTTTAAGGGGTGATATTCCTGCCAAGATAGAAGACCTTAGCTCTGAAAAAAACCAGCTTGATGAAAGAGCAACCGAATTGAACAGGGAGTTGGTTGAAATATCATCTGCTGAAAGCAGTGTCATCGAAGAGAATGACCACCTGCTTGAAAAAATTGAAAAAAATGACGAACTACTGCGAACAGGCGCTGTAAAAAGCAATAAAGAGTATGATGCACTTTCAAGAGAAATTGATGATGCAAAAGCAAAAATAATTGAAAACGAAAGAATATCAAAAGAAGATAACTCTGCACGTAAATCTGCAATTGAAAATGAACTTATATTAATAGCTGGTCAGCTTGAAGATGTTAATGTTGAGCTTGAACAGAACTTAAACGAGCTTGAAGAGCTAACCAAACAAACAGGTGAAGAAGAAAAAGAACTGAACCTAGAGCGTGATGAGATACTTAAAACAATTGAACCTGAAGACATTTCATATTATGACAGAATAAGTAAGGTTAGGTTTGGTGAAGCTGTTGCTTTAGTAAGAAAAGGTTCATGCCTGGGATGCTACAGCTCGATCCCCCCACAAAAAGCTATTGAGATCAGAATGGCAGAAAAATTCTTTGCATGCGAATCATGCGGCAGGATACTTATTGCAGAAGAAATGATAACTGCATAATATTTGTCCAGACTTAAAGTATTTACCGATGGCGCTTCCCGCGGAAACCCGGGTGAATCAGGTATTGGTATTATCATTTATGACGATAAAGATAACATCATCAAAAAATGGAATGAATACATCGGTAAAGGCACAAACAATCAGGCTGAATACCGCGCCCTTCTAAAAAGCATTGAGCTGCTGAAAGAACTTAAACAAACTATCCCTGTTGAATTTATTGTATTCTATGCCGATAGCGAGTTGATGGTTAAACAGCTAAAACTTGAGTATAAGGTCAAAGATGAAGGCTTAAAATCCCTTTTCAAAAAGTTTAACACAGAAATTAACGAGCTTAAAATACCTTACACTATTAAACATGTGGATAGAAAACTCAACAAAGAAGCTGATAAACTGGCAAACCAGGGTATAGATAATAAACGCAGCCTGTAAAGGCTACTTTTGCCCTCCCTTATACAATATATAATCATTATTTTTGTATATAATAAAAGGAAAGCTCAGGCAGCCGCTCTTAATAAAATGGGAGAGGAAAGTCCGGACACTCAAGGGCAATGTGCCATGTGAAAACATGGGTACAACGGGGCAAACCCGCTGTAACGGATCAGTATCACAGAAAATAAACTACCTCTTAGGGTAACCTATGGGAAAAGGTGAAAAGGCGGTGTAAGAGACCACCGTGCAATTAGCAATAATTGCAGCAAGATAAACCCCGCAGGAGTGCAAAGCCGCGTAAAGTATCATCTTCGGGCTGCCCGTCTGAATCCGCTTTAGTGGTGTGATACAGGGTAGGCTGCATTAGATAAATGGCTGCTATATTCTACTTGTAGAATGAAACAGGATCCGGCTTATGAGCTTTCCAATTTATTATTTCAAGAATTGGCTTATCAAACATTTTATTATCTCATCTTTATCATATAAAAATCAATTTTTTTGTTTTTTCCATCTTTTCCCGGACCCTCAATAAATGAATGAAGGTTTCCATCTTCATTTATGTATGTAATTTTTATAGGGAAGTCGTGTTCAGGATTTTCAAAAACTGCTAAACTATCATTTACTTCGGTTAGTTTAAACCTAACAGGCTCAGGATTATGTTTTACATCAGCAACGTAAAATATTCCCTCATCAGTTTTTTCTATCTTTAGCTTCTCAGCAAAAATGGTATCACCGTTTTTCAAAGTTTCCGAGCCACCAATAAGTAGGTCATCGCTCACTTTCTCCCAATGTTCGTAACTTTTGGTATCGCCTTCGGTACTTATCCAATTATCTGCAATCCAGAAGAGTTTATCCATTTTACCTGTATTCTGTTCCATAATTTTTTTAACTGGAAAGTTGATTAATAATATCAGAAGCGTAATTGAATATAATGTTTTCATTGCAACAGTAACTTTTTAAATTCAATATTAATTTCAGCCAAGTATCAATTCTATTTTTAAAAATACATCAGTGACTTTAACATTTCGAATGCAATTTGCACCGTAAACTTCCCCCTCCGGAATTAATCCTGAACACTTATTCGTATCGCACACTTCACATGTTCCTGCATATTTTAAGATTTGATGAAAATTTTCATCTTCATATACTTTCCATATGACATCTCCGAAATTCTCAAAGAATGTCAGTGTCTTAGTCTTTACAGCCGCAGCAAGGTGGCGCGGTCCTGAATTATTGACTAGGGCTAAGCCGCATTTACTCAATAAAGCCGCAAGATCATCCAATGATTCATCCTGTATTTCTAATAAAGGTTTCTCTAAATATTTTTTCAATTCATTTACATATGGCTTCTCAAATTCGCTGTAACATAATATCATCTTGTATATTTGCTTGTTCTGCAGTTTATTTATCAATTCTGCGAGATATTCAGGAGGCCATTGCCTGTCCGGTGCGCTTGCTCCGGGATGTATTGCAATGATTTTCATTGAATTTACAATTCCCTTTTCCCTAAAAAAACTCTCAATTCTTTCAATTGAATCTTTTGAAATGTTGAACACAGTTTCAAAAGATGCTGCCCGAACTCCCATTGGCAGTAACAAATCGCACATATATTTCATTATACCTGATTCAGATATATCTAAATCCGGCTTATCCGTCAACAGAAAACTGAATCCCTGTTTTTTTTGTCCAATTCTTTTTTTTATTCCGGCCAAAAATGCCCAGATAACAAACCTGTTTTGAGGGAAAGTACAAACAGCAACATCATATTTCTGAGAGCGCAATAAACGGATACCCCTTAATTCACTTTTTATCCTGTTAATTCCTTTTAAAGACCTCATAGCAATTCGGTCTATTTCAAGGACTTCATCAACACAGGGATTATTCAAAAATACTCTTGCTGTACCTGTAAAATCAGTTTTTTCAATGTTAAAATTAACTTGTCCAGCAGTATTTACGTATTTGTGTCTTCGAAACATCAATATTGTTATAAAGGAATCAGGATATTTTTCTTTTACGGCTTTCAGAGCAGGTGTAAGAATAATAGAGTCCCCAAGCCTTCCTTCGGCTAAAAAAAGTATTTTGAGGGACTTTGCCAAGAATTATCTTTAGCTTTACTTAATGCTGGCAAACTTCGGTTAAAACGCCGCCAATTGATTTTGGGTTAACAAAAGCAATCAGCATGTTATCTGAACCAACTCTTGGCTCTTTATTAATTAATTCAAAGCCTTCTTCATCAAGCCTCTTCAGTTCGTTTTTTACATCATCAGATTCATATGCAATGTGGTGAATACCTTCTCCGCGCTTTTCTATGAATTTTGTTATTGGCGAGTCGGGTGAGGTTCCCTCAAGTAACTCTATCGTTGATTCACCAACATTAAATTTAATAACATTAACTTTTTGTTCAGCAACATACTCCATTTCAGAAGGTTCTGATTGCAAAAGTTTTCTGTATGTTTCAGATGCAATTTTCAAATCTTTTACTGCAATTCCTAAGTGTGATATTTTGTTTATCATATGAAATCACTCAATCCCTTTCTTTTTAAATAATCAACTATTTCTTTAACTTCCTGAGACCTGTCTTTTTTGCAGACAAGCAGCCCCTCTTTTGTATTAATAATTATCAGGTCATCAGCCCCGATAACTCCAACGAATCCTTTTGTTGACATTATGAGGTTGTTATGGGAATCCTTAATATAACTATCGCCAATAACAGCATTATTATTTTTATCTTTAATTCTAAGCCTGAAAATTTCATCCCAGCTTCCAAGGTCGCTCCATTTTAAATCTGCTTTTATCACATATACATTCTTTGCCTTTTCCATAATACCATAATCGATTGAAATACTCTTGATTTCGCCAAATACTTGTTCAAGTACCTGCTGGTATTTAGAAGTATGTATTGCCTTTTCTATCTTAAGTAATGCGTGATGAAGGTCAGGCAGAATATCTTTCATCTGGTTCAACATTGTATCTGCCCTGAAAATGAACATCCCGCTATTCCACAGAAAATCTCCGCTTTCAAGAAAAATTTTTGCAACATCAATAGTAGGTTTTTCTGCAAATGTCTTTACTCTGTAAATGCTTACATCACTTCCTTCAGAATTATAAAATGCATCTTCAATGAACTGTATATATCCATAGCCTGTTTCAGGGTGTGTTGGGATTATACCTAGTGTTACTATAGCATCTTTTTCTTCTACAAACTTTAATCCGGAATTTACTAACTTAGTAAATTCGTCAACATTTTCAATTAAATGGTCAGAAGGAACAACGAAAATCTTTGCCTTTTCATCATATTGCTGAAGTATTATTGATGCAAGTCCAATGCAGGGAGCTGTGTTTCTGCCAAAAGGCTCGCCAATAATATTTTCTTTCGGTATCCTTGGAAGCTGTTTTTTTACAAGATCGATATACTGTTTATTTGTGATAATAAATACCTGTTCTATAGGGACAATATCTTTCAGTCTTTTAATAGTTAGCTGAAGCATTGTATCGTTTGAGTTTGCTATGGGCAGAAACTGTTTTGGCAGTTTTGTTGAACCGTATGGCCAGAATCTTGCCCCAACCCCTCCTGCCATTATAATTGCGTATGATTTCATTTCTTGTGTCTATATCAATTATTAAGAATCGGCAAATATCTTTACCGGGTTATTAAGATGCTGAACAAGTACGTTAAAATCTTCAGGTTTTCTGTTTGTAAGAAGCATTTTAAATGTGAAGATTATATATTTTATTATCTGTTGAATTTCAATCTCCTGCATATCCATCCTGTAATCTTTTATATACTTCAAAAAAACATATGTAACTTCAGCAAGTTTAAGTGTATCGTAATCCTTTATTGCTGCAGAAATTTTAGCAATAAGCCTTAGAGCATTATTAATTTCGCTTATTTTTTCCAAAGCGTCAAACTTACTGTACTCACCTTTTAAATTATTTATTGCTGTAAAGGTTTTTTCAAATTCTTTAATTAAATATTTTAGTTTAAAATTTGCTGTTTCAAGCTGAGATTTTTTCAATGCTGGCTTTTCTATTAAAGGACTATACCCAGCAGTTTCATTTTTGTATGCTTTGCTGTATGATGTATCGCTCTGAGTATTTTCTGCTGACTCAACCTTTTTTTCCTCACGTACTATTTCGGTCTTTTCAGTTTCTATTTCTTCGGCTTTACTTAACCCTGATTTAAAATCAACTTTCTGCTCAACACTAATATCCTGTTTCAGTTTTTCTATCTTATCCACAATAGAATCATAATTCAGGTAATCTTCTCCCTTAATCAGGCTGTTTACAAGTGCCAATGATGTATCAAGAAGCTTAATTCTTTCACCTGTTAAAATTTCCGGCTGACTAATTGATTTAGTAAAGTAAATGTTCATTGTCAGGAAAATATCTGCAATAAGATCAAACGATAACTGCCTTGAAAGATTAGAAAGTTCGCTTGTAATACCAATAATTTCTGTGGTTGATTGCAAACATTTTTCATTTAACTTTCCATAGTCATCAACAATACAATCTCTTTTAACAGTAGCTAATAATTTCTCAAGTATCTTTACTTCTTCAAAGAACTTAGTTTCAAACTTATAATATGCCTCGTTTGTGATTGCTTCTTCTTTGACATGCTCTTCATCCTGCGATAATCCCATCGGTTTGCGAACCTCAATTTCAATATCAGGAAGTTTATTTGTTTCTTCTTCAATCACAACTTTTTCTTTATCATCATTATTAACATCATATTCATTGTTTTCAAGTTCAAATAATGATGAATCTTCCCCTGTTATCTTTTCAACATCTGCTTTTTCTATATCTATTACTTCTGCTTCCTCATTTGTTTTATCAGATACATTTTCGGTTTCTTTATCTGAGTTTTCGACTGATTTGCTGATACTATCTATCTCAAATACTTCTGCTTCTCCTGTATAAGTATCGGTGTTTTCTATTAAAATTAAACCTGTCCCTTCTGAATCACCTTCCTGATCATCTGTATCCATTGCTTCCATTTCAACAAGATTGGCAATATTATCTTCCCTGTCAGTATCTATTTTAATCGTATCCATAGATTTTTCATCATTAATAATTATTTCTTCTATATCCGTTTCTTCATTAAAATCTTCTGTTATGTTCTTAATAGCTTCCTGAACATTTTGGCTCTTATATTGACTTATTTTAGCGCATATTTTTACGATGTTGATTTTATCATATTCAAAATTATCCTTTAGATTAAATATTGTAACCTGTGATTTATCAATTTTATCAGAAATGTAAAGCAGATATTTAAATAACAATTCAAGTCCTGCAGTTTTACCGACTAAATATGTGATCTTCATTACATCATCAATGGCTATAATACTATCAACCAGTTTCCTTAAACGGTAATTTTCTGCATACTCGCTGCCAGGAGAGTTAACTACTGTATAAAGCAGGTAATTTATGTAATCTTTTTTAAATGTCATATTCTAACCGCAAAGACACAGAGACGCAAAGCTAAAAAATTGTTTACAAGTCTTCTGAATCCTTATTCTAATTTTTTTTAAAAATTTCCTAACTATTCTATAAATTTAATACAAGAATCAAAAAAAAATATACTTTTTAAATTTTCGATATCTATGGATTATATCTCTGTGTCTCTGTGTCTCCGCGGTTTAATGTTTTTATAGTTCAAATTAACTCTTACCCGTTTAGGTAAACCCGTTCAACCCTATCGGCAACAGCGCAAAGCATTTCATACGGTATCTGCTTACAAATTTTTGCAAGCTTATCAGCCCCAAGATTATTACCGTTTTCTTCACCCATTAACAAAACGTCATCGCCAATCTTTATTTTATATCTTTTCCCAAGCTCAACCATTATCCAGTCCATTGTAACAGATCCAACCTGCCTGTAAAAATTTTTATTTATCAGCACTTTTGCCTTATTTGTTAAAAGTCTCTGGTAGCCATCTCCGTAGCCTATTGGTATTGAACCTATAAATTCACTTTGCTTTGCGAAATATTTCCTGCCGTATGATACACTCTCGCCTGTTTCTATCTTTTTGATGAATGAAACCTTCGATTTCAGGTTCATTATCGGTTTAAGTTTTATCTTATTCCTCACTCCGATTCCCGGGTAATAACCGTAAAGCAGCAAACCGGGTCTTACCATATTGAAGTATGATTCCTTTAGGTCAAGTACTGCTCCGCTGTTGGCTGAATGCACTATCGGGAATTCAACCCCCGCTTTTTTAAGATTACTTAATAACTTATTGAATCTCTTTAACTGAAGTTTGGAAAATAATTTATTCTTCTCTTCAGATGATGCAAAATGCGTAAATATTCCTTCAAGCTCAAGATTCTTTAACGAGGCTATCTGAAGTATTGTCTTATATGCTCCTTTATAATCCAGACCTATACGGCGCATGCCTGTATCAACTTCAATATGTATTTTATAACGGCTTTTGAACTTCCTGCTGTAATCATTCAGAAATTTCGCTGTATCATATGATGCAACTGTTGCTGTAAGATTATGTTTATGAAGAATTGATACATACTTTGCAGGTTCAAGCTTTGAATGTATAAGAGTACCGAAAACAAGAATCGGTGTATTTGGAATAAGCTCCCTCAGCCTTATTGCTTCATCGTAATTAGCGACACCAAGAAAATCAATCCCGAGATCAACAAGTTTTTTGCTTACCTCTTCAATACCATGCCCATATGCATTTGCCTTAACAACACCGCATATCTTCACCTTACGTTTAGGATACTCACCATGTATATGGCGCCTTATCTGCTCAACGTTATAAGCAAGCTTCGCAAAATCTATTTCAGCGCGTGTTGGATTCATTCATTGTCATTCCCGCGTATGCGGGAATCCATACTTTATTTATCATTGTCACCCCATCCCGCATCAAGTGCAGGATAAACTCCAGCGGGAAACCATTACTTATTATCTTGTCACCCCTGCGAATTCGAAAATCCATCATAATTAATTCTTCTGCAAAACAACAATATATTCATAACGCATTGTATTCTCTTTTATCCCTTTAATATTTGAAGGAGAATTAACTGCAGGCATTCTCTTATTTGATATTTCTCTAATTAAAGTCTCTTTGAATGTAAAACCATTATACTCAAAAAAATCTTTAGATATTATGTCTGTTGGCAATTCATAACCCTTAACTTTTCTGTTGCCGACAACAAAACAAACATGACCATTTTGTTTAATTTTTGATGAAATAACCACAATAGCATCCATTAAGTCATTATAAAAGCTTAAAACTTCATTACCACGTTTTAAATCAATTGCATTAATTTTTTCCAAAACATCATAGAGAGTTTCGGATGGTAAATAACTATGCTTGCCAATTTTTTGACCCCCTAATGAATTTTTATCAACATTTTCTTCTAAACCAAGCCATTGTAATGATAAACGAGAAAACTGACCATATGCAACTGTAGTTTTAGAATCACCATAAGGTGGAGAAGTTAAAACCAAATCATAATAATTATTTTTTATATTCTTATTACCTTCTTTAATTATATCACCTTCAAATATATTAATTCTTGAATTTGTTTTCAAATATTGAGAATGAGTGGTATATTCTTTAATATATTTTTCTGAAATATTTTTAAATACTGTAAATACATCAGCAACTTTTGTTAAATCTTTCTTTCGAAATAGTTTAAATTCATTATGTCTGGTTAACGAACATTTTCTAACTACATCCGAAAATACGACCTTATAAAAATCTCTATAATCAATATCCCTAATTCTGTATATCGCTTTTTTTAATTTACTTAAATCTTGAATATTCTTCTTTGTAAACCAAAAGTCAATATTTTTGAAACTAACCTCATCTGGTTCCGAAATAACAAATTTATGCAATAATACATTAAAATAACTATTTAATCTATCAATCGAAAAGTGGGTAGTTCTAACTTTCGAAATTAAAACAGCAAGCGGATTGATATCAATTCCAGTAAAGTTTCGTTTATTAATTAAACACTCAACTGCTGTAACTCCAGAACCCAAAAAAGGATCTAATATATTATCGTTCTCATTTGAATAACTTAATAATAAATCTCTTACAACTAAAAAGTGAAGCATGGCGGGATATGGGTGAATATTATTTATACCATAAGATGCTGTAACATCCTTGTAGTCTAATTTTTTGACTCTTTTTATCTTTGTATCATTATTATTTAGTATATAGTTGTTAGAAACTAATTCTAAATTCAAGTTTGATTTCATAATTTAACTTTGTTTAATTCTTTAGGTAATTCAGATAATTTTCTTATCCAGCCTAATTTTTTGAATATTTCACTTTTTGCAATACTGTCAGGTACATATGCTATTAAACCTTTTTCGTTAATTTCATTAGCTTTGCCTAAAGACAGCGAGGGATCCATTGTTAATAAATATATTCTTTGATTTAATCTAGCCTGGGGTACTTCCTGTTTCCATCTTTCCCGTAATGTTCTTTTACAAGTTAGTGAATATGATTTATCTGGGGTTTCAATTGCTAATTCGGCATTTGGCACAATTATATCAATTCTTTTTAAATGTTCTTTAAACTTACCTTTTGGGGATTCATTTGGTATGCCTATATAAGTTAAGAGTTTCATGATAATCTTTTCAAAAGATTTACCACCTCTAGCTTTTCTCATATTCCCTAAGTCTAATTCCATTTTCTGTACAAATACTCCAAATTCAGAGAATAATCGACTTGCTTGCTCAATAAATTTATCGGTATCCTTTTCCTTAGAAATTAACTTAATCTTTTGTTTCACCTCATCTATTTGTTCTTCAATCCATAACTCAGCTAACTTTTTTAAAGCTTTTTTTTCGTAATCTCTGAAAATTTTTGTTGCTACTTCATCATACTTAATTACTGCATCACCAAATTTTCTCATTACAAATGGCTTGTCATAAGCAAGTTTCACCCATGCTTCATCTATAATTTGATCAAGTGATATTATCTCTTGTTTAGCTATTTTTATTATATCTTCCATTCTACAGCCCCGGCTTAGTAAGCTTCATCAAATCAAGCACCTTGTTCAGTTCCTTCTCAGGCATAATATTCTTCGATCTTATCACATCCATAATTGAGCGGTGAGTCTTTACGGCTTCTTTGGCAATTTCCGCAGACCTAGCATATCCAATTATTGGATTTAACGCTGTTACTATACTAATCGATTTTTCTGCATAATCTCTGCATTTCTTTTCATCAGCTATAAGTCCTGCAACACATTTATCATCAAATAACTTTAATGCGTTCTTTAATATCTCCATCATCCAAACTATGTTGAATATCATAACGGGCATCATTACATTTAATTCCAACTGACCCGCCTGCGAGCACATCATTACGGTATGATTATTACCCATCACCTGGTATAACACCTGGTTCATCATCTCCGCCATTGATGGATTTACCTTACCCGGCATAATTGATGAACCCGGCTGAACCGCAGGCATGATAATTTCAGCAAAGCCTGTTGTCGGACCCGATGCGAGTAAACGAAGATCATTTGTTATCTTCGTCATATCAATTGCAAAATTATTTATTGCCGATGATATTTCCATAAATGGAAGCATACTCTGCATTGCTTCAAAATAATTTCGTGTTGGCTTTAATTTTAAGCCTGTAACCTTTGAAAGATACTTAGCCATTAAAGTTCTGTACTTAATATGAGTATTAAGTCCGGTGCCAACAGCAGTACCGCCAATACCAAGCTCGGCAAGATGTTTCTGTGTTGTATTTATCAGGTCATAATGCTTGCTTACTATTTCAGCATATCCTTCAAATTCCTGCCCAAGCGTTATAGGTGCTGCATCCTGTAAATGTGTCCTGCCTGATTTTATTACTTTCGAAAATTGTTTAGCTTTCTTCTGGAGTGTCCGCTCTAAATGCTTTATAACGGGTAATAACCTCTGCACCATTATAAGCGATGCAAGTCTCATAGCAGTTGGGAAAGTATCGTTGGTTGATTGCGCCATATTAACATGGTCGTTTGGATTTATCAACTGATAATCACCGCGTTTACCTCCAAGTAATTCAATCCCGCAGTTCGCAAGTACTTCATTCGTGTTCATATTATGAGATGTACCTGCACCAGCCTGGTAAACATCAACTACAAAATGATCTCTGTGTTTACCGTTTAGTACTTCATCAGCAGCTTTAACAATTGCACCTGCAACTTTTTTATTCAGCAAACCAAGCTCTGCATTTGTAATTGCTGCGGCTTTTTTAATATAAACAAATGCTTCTACCATAACCGGGTGTGATTTCCAGCCGCTAACAGGGAAGTTTAAAACCGCTCTTTGTGTCTGTACACCATAATATGCGCTATGAGGGATCTTGATTTCTCCAAGTGAATCTTTTTCAATTCTGGTTTTCATTGAAACTTATGCCTTTCAGTGTTAATTTTTTAAAAAAAACGTTGAAATCTACTCAATTAAAGTGATGATTTCCTGCTAAATATTACTTAATTTAGCAATTAATTATCATTAGTTATATAGAAAAAAAATTATGAAAAAACTTTCCTGCTTATTCGTTTTATTCTTAGTTTTATTCAGCTTTAAATCATTTTCTCAGGAAGGACAGGATACAATACTTTCTGCGGAAGATACAATTAAAATTACGGAAGATTCAACCCTAACAACGGAAACTGACCCGGTAAAAATTGAAGTATCCCGAATAATTAAGGAAGTCAACACCCGTTCTGCAGAAGTTGATAACATTATTTCAAGCGGCGAGATAAAAATAAAAACTCCGAAAGTTGACGAAACAGGCGATATTGAAATTCACGTAAAAAAAAGGGATGACCTGTGGTTTAAAATTGAAGGTCCTTTAGGAATTGATGTTGCTGTAGCACACTTTAACCGTGATAGATTTATTTTTTTTGATGACTTAAATGATATTGTAACAACAGGCTCATCAACAATATTGAATATTGGAACGCTTACAAGAATACGCTGCACCTTTGATGATATGCTGAACGCATTTTCAGGTACGGTAAGAATATCAAAAGGAAAAAAGGATAATCTTTCAATGACTGAAGAAGGTAATTTGTACGTTCTTTCATTAAAGCGAGGAACTATCACAAGAAAATACTGGGTTAATAAAGATTCTTATACGGTTACAAAATATGTTTATCTAAGTAAAAAGGGAATAACGCTAATCTCATTTGAATTTTCAAATTTTGCGACATATGGCAGCAGTTCATATGCAAAGCGTGTTGAAATAAGAAGACCCAAGCAAAACGAATATTTCAAGATCACTATGGAAACAGTTAACTTAAACCAAAGTTATATTGATTTTAAGGTTGACTATCCTTACGGTGATGTAAAAATGAGAACATGGAAGTAAAATACTTAATGATCGATAACAAATAAAATTACCTGATTAATTTTTTTCAAATCTTTACTCTCCTTCCATCCGAAATGAAAGCTTTGTTTTCCTTACTTTAGTTAGTTATGCAAGGATAAAGGGGTGGGAATTACTATCCATTTATTTTTTTAAAGCAAATTAGTATTTTTGTGTATGGCTAAAATTAAAACCGAATGCAGTTGTGGCGCTATACATGAATTTGATGGCGATATAGCAAAGAAATTTGAAGGGGGCATACCTGAATATATTGATTGCAGTGAATGCCCCGTATGCAGTGCTGAACTTCTAGAAAAACCCGAAGATCACGAAGATGAAGCTTACAAGGAAGAAGCTGATATTGAGAAGCTTTTGAAAGATGAGGATATTGAATACATAGAAGATATTGATGAAGATTTAGAAGATGAAGATTTATAATTCAATTCCAGCTTAAGAAGTTATATTATCAGGCGGAATAGAGTTTTATACAATACAAATTGCATAAATAATAAGGAGGGTTAGTTTACGTGCTCTTCTTTTTTATGAATCAATTATAAACCCTTCAATTTTATCTATTACCCCCTAGAAAAAAATCAACTTGTTTTTTAAAATAATAAATTCATTATGTTTTAAAAGCGGGATTCTGATTTTTTAGTATTCCGTTTTTTATTTTCTTTTATATGAGATTTTAAGGCAATAAAATAATATCACCTGATTCGTTATTGAGTCTAATACTCGATTTATTTATCAAGCCTGTCCGTTTTCTCAGGAGTTGTGGGTATGATGATTATTTTCTAAATTTTAACCTCTCTCCAATTTTTTCGATTAGCCATTTTCTTTCTATAAATATTTCTTGGTGTACTAATTTTTGAAGAAGAGTTTTAATTTTTTGTGTATTGTTTAGTGTAAGAATAAATAATTCAAAATATTCAGCAAAATCATTAAATTCAAAGGCGTTCCGATGGAACGCCTTTTATTTAAAGCAGTAAACATATTTAAAGCAGCAAACATAAATAATCGTGTAGCATTTATAAAACCGCTATCAAGTATTTTATTATAGCTTTTGAGTCCCTTCGGGAATTGTTTCTGCTTTCCCAAAATTTGTAATTTGTGTTATCAGTGTTTCTTCATTGGATATCAGGTCCTTTATCGTCATATTTTTCAGTACACCATCAACAGCTCCTTGAAGCATTTGCCACAATGAGCGAACAGAGCAGTCTATTGTATGCGTACAAATGTTTTCTGAGCCGCTGTGTTCATTGCAAAAATCATCATCAAATAGCTTTCCGCCTAATGAATCCAATACATCCTTTACCAATATTTTATCAGCCGGTCTGCTTAAAGTATAACCGCCAATCTGTCCCCGTGAACTTGCCAGAAACCCACCAAGCCTCAAAGCACGCAGTATTTTTGCTGTGTTGTGGGTTGTTATCCCCTCGGCTTTGCTTATTTCAGGGATAGTAAGTCCCTTATCTCCTTTTTCCCTGGAAATATGAAGTAAACACCGCAATCCGTATTCTTCCTGTGTACTAAATTTCATTTCTTTAATCCTGAGCGCTTGACTGCTGAAGTTTTACGCAGACAGTAAGCTAAGGATCCATTATAAAGATACTTAATTTTTACAATAAAAATTCTTTAATTATACCTACTAAATAATTTTCAAACCAATTCAGTCATAACCTGTTCATAAACAGTTTCGGGACATATTTCAAGTTCTTCATTCCATGCAATACCGTCAGTTTCCTTGTTGATATATACTTTTTCAAAGTTATCGTCTATATCCCAAAATTGAAATATTCCTTTACCGGCAGAATCTGAAAGATCAGCCTCGCCTGTAACGCCATCCTCAAAGGTTACTTTAATCCTGTATTTTGATAAAGCTTCTGCTTTAATTGGTTTTATCATTTTAAATAAATTTTAATTTCCGTTGTATTTTGGTATCTTAGAGCCGCATGATTTTGCATAAAGTATTGCATCATACTGCTCTTTTGGTACAGATGGACCTTCAAATACACAATGCTCATCAAAAGCTGCTGTTAACTCTTCGGCAACCATATCAGCCGTCTTGCCTTCGATGTTCATTCTTTGCATTAAATAAACAAGTTCACCATCTTTAAATAATGCCATGAATGGCGATGACGGCGGAATTCCGGGAAGGTATGTATTCCTTAAATAATCAATAGCATCCCTATCCTGCCCTGCAAATACTGTAACTATCCTGTTAGGAATAAGTTTATTTTGCAGTGCAAGTGTTACACCGGGTCTTGCGCTTCCGGCTGCGCATCCGCAGACAGAATTTATCATTACAAATGATGTACCTTCTTTATTGCCAAGATATTTATCAACATCTGCGGGTGTAAGAAGTTCAGCAAATCCTGCTGCTGTTAATTCATCTCTCATAGGCTGAACCGCTTCTGGATCATAAATTGGTGCTCTTTGGTTTATCTGGAACATTTTATTTTATTATTTAATTTTATAAAAAATTATTTTATTAAACTCTTATGCTGCTCTGTATTTAATTTAAAATAGATTTAACTCTAGCTTTGCTTCTTCGCTCATCAAATGCATTCCCCAAGGTGGGTCCCATACAACTTTAACTACACATTCTTTAATTCCGGGTATTTGCCGTACCCTGCCTTCAACTTCGGGCGGCAACGAACCCGCAACCGGACAAGCCGGTGATGTGAGTGTCATTTCTATTTCAACTTTCCCCACTTCATCTATATTTACTGAATAAATCAATCCAAGCTCGTAAATATTAACAGGTATTTCAGGGTCATATACACTCTTCAATGCCTCAACTACTGCATTGTTAAGCTCTGCCTTATCAACTTTTTCAGCAGAAGCTGTTATTTCCTGCTTTTCAATGACTTCTTTATCTGTTGTTTTATCTTCTCGGTTATCTGACATACTTTTTTTAATTTTGCTGTTTTGCTTTATACGCAAGCGCATACATCTTCATCTGTTTTATCATCGCTTCAAGTCCGTTTGCCCTTGTTTGCGCAAGATGCTGCTTTAATCCTATCTTTTCAATGAAATCAAGCTTTGCATTTATTACCTCATCCGGAGTTCTATCGTTCAACACTCTTATAAGCAATGATATTAATCCTTTTACAATAATAGAATCACTATCTGCCTTAAAAATTATAGTTCCATCCGTTTCATCTGTTGCAAGCCAAACACTGGATTGACACCCCTTTACTTTATTATCATCAATGCGTTTTTCTTCAGGGAAACCTTTTAGCTTTTTACCAAGATCTATAATGTATTCATATCTATCCTGCCAGCTCTCAAAAAAACTGAACTCATCTGCAATCTCATCTTCTATTTCCTGTATCGTTTTATCCATTTGCTTGTCATTCCCGCGAATGCGGGAATCTATTCATTTCATTTTTCATTTGCGAAAATCACTAAGGCTAACTACTTTACTTGAATTGTTTCTGACTAATTTTTACCAAATGATTCCGGTATTATTTCAATATCTCAATTGCCTTTTTCAGTGCTATTATAAATACATCTATTTCTTCTTTTGTATTATAGAATGCAAACGAAACCCTTACCGTTCCCGGTATTCCAAACCTATCCATCAATGGCTCGGTGCAATGCTGTCCTGTCCTAACAGCAACACCACTTGCATCCAGCATTATGCCTAAATCAAGAGCATTAAGTCCTTCGATAATAAATGAAATAACACCAGTCTTTTCTTTGGCAGTACCAATTATTTTTAATCCTTCAATCTTGCACAATAAAGATGTTGCATAATTAAGTAATTCCGTTTCCTGCTTATGTATATTTTCAAAACCAATTGCATTGAGATAATCTATTGCCGCAGTTAAACCTATTGCGCCTTCAACATTCGGAGTGCCTGCTTCAAACTTCATCGGTATTTCATTATATGTAGTTTTGGCAAAACTGACCGAATTTATCATATCACCACCTGTCTGATATGGGGGCATTGCATCAAGTAATTCTGCCTTGCCATATAGAACTCCTATACCCATCGGTCCATACATTTTATGAGATGAAAACGCATAAAAATCTGCGCCAAGTTCTTTTACATCAACTTTACTGTGATGTATTGCCTGCGCGCCATCTACAACAGTTACTATATTTCTTTCTTTTGCTAATCGTATAATTTCTTTTACCGGATTTATCGTTCCAAGT
This sequence comes from uncultured Ignavibacteria bacterium, assembly GCA_947084945.1. GTDB lineage: Bacteria > Bacteroidota > Ignavibacteria > Tepidaquicellales > OLB5 > OLB5. The sequence continues at coordinate 99,494 of CAMTUP010000017.1, forward strand.
GTATTGGATATATGACAAACCGCAACAATCCTTGTTCTATCTGATAAAAGCTTTTTGTATTCATTAATGTTCAGTTCGCCATAATTATTTATCGGAATAACCTTAAGCACAGCTTTTTTCTTTTGGCATAATACCTGCCACGGCACAATGTTTGCATGATGCTCCATTTCAGATATTATTATCTCATCGTCTTCATTAACATTCTCTATACCATATGAATAAGCGATTAAATTTATTGATTCAGTTGTTCCGCGTGTAAAGATAATTTCCCTTTCGCTCCCGGCATTTATAAAATCCCTTATCTTTATCTTTGCATTTTCATAAGCTTCTGATGCCTGAATGCTGATTGAATAAACTCCCCTGTGAATATTTGCATTATATATAGAGTAATAATCGCTTATTGCATCAATAACACTTTGCGGCTTCTGTGAAGTTGCTGCATTATCAAAATAAACTAAAGGTTTGCCATCAATTTCCCTTTGTAAAATAGGAAAATCCTTCCTTACTTCATCAACATCAAATATTTTCTTTGTCAGTGTTTCTGGCATTTATTATTATTTTGTATCATTCTCATTCCCTCCAAAGTAGTCCTTCGGAGGGATTGTAAAACTTTTAAGTATTGCTTTACCCAAGCTTCTCAAAAACCAAATTATTTAAATGCTCATGCAGAATTTCATTTTCAATCGTCTCAAATATATCATTTGCAAATGCTCTTATCAGCACACGCTTTGCATGTTCAGCGCCAATACCGCGTGAGCGCAAGTAAAACACAGCTTCATCATCTAATTGACCAATTGCAGCACCATGCGAACATTTTACATCATCAGCGTATATTTCTAATTGCGGTTTTGTATCAATTGTAGCATTGCTCGAAAGCAGTATCGCCTTGTTTGACTGATACGCATTTGTCTTCTGCGCATCTTCTCTTACAAAAACCTTGCCGTTAAATACTCCCCGTGAACTTTCATTCAATACCCCTTTATACATTTCATTGCTTTGGCAATTCGGTTTTGCATGGTCAATCAATGTATGGTTATCAACGTGCTGGCTGCCTTCGGTTAAATAAAGACCGTAAAGATTGCCCGTACAATTTTCGTCATTCAATAAAATATTAGTATCGTTTCTAACAAGTCCGCCGCCAAGGGTTACGCTGTAGTGCGTGAATGTTGAATTCCTTCCCTGCACAGCCTGTGTGCGGTTAATGTGGAATGAACCTGAATTTTCCTGTTGTAACCTGTATATTTCAACAAATGAATTTTCTCCAACCACAATTTCACTTACTGCGTTAACAAGGTTTTCTTCGCTGCTTAAACTGTGATAGCTTTCTATTATCTTAACTATGGAATTCTTTCCTGTTAATATCAGATTCCTTGGCTGAGTAATTATATTCTTACCGGCTTCTCCTGTAATATTCAGAATATGTATGTGGCTTTTAACCTCAGCATTATCAGGAATAATTATTACAGTGCCTTCTTTTGCGAATGCCGTATTAAGTGCGGTAAAACCATTTTCAATACCGGCATACTTGCCAATATGACCAAGAACACGCTCAGGATTATTTTTCAATACATCGTTCAGGCTTTCGATAATAATGCCTTTATCCTGTTTCTGAATGTATGAATGCTCGGGGGAATAAATGCCATTTACAAAAACTATCATGTTTTCAGCAAGTCCTTTTATCAAGTATTGCTCAACTTCTTTTTTTGAAAGTTTAATGCTGCTTCCGTGTGTGAAGTCATATTCCAGCAAAGCTTTAACATTTGTATATTTCCAGTCTTCATTTTTTAATGTTGGAAAGTCAAGTTTTCCAAATTGAGTGATAGCGTTTTTTCTGATCTGATGAAATGCTGAAGAAGCCTCACCGTTCATGCTTTCTTCAACTGCTATAAATTCAGCTATATAATGCTCTTTTGTTCTTATATTATTCATTTTTCTTTATTTCTGTTAGACTGTTTCAGTTGCTGTTTCAGGGTTTATGATCCAATCATATCCTTTTTCTTCAAGCTCAAATGCTAGCTCTTTGCCTCCAGATTTAACTATTCTGCCATCTACAAGCACGTGAACAAAATCAGGCACAATGTAATTCAGCAAACGCTGGTAATGGGTTACTACTATTACGGCATTATTTTCATTACGGAACAAATTAACACCGTTAGAAACTATCTTCAATGCATCTATATCTAAGCCTGAATCGGTTTCATCAAGCACAGCAAGCCTTGGCTGCAGCATCTGGAGCTGGAAGATCTCGTTACGTTTCTTTTCGCCTCCGCTGAAGCCCTGGTTTACAGGACGGTTAATCAGCTTGTCTTCAATTCCCACCATTTTCATTTTTTCCTTCATGAACTTCAGGAATTTCATCGCATCAAGCTCTTCCATCCCTTTGTGCTTGCGAATTTCATTAAGCGCAGTTTTTAGGAATGTCGCATTACTAACACCGGGTATTTCAACCGGGTACTGGAATGCTAGGAAAACACCTTCTCTTGCTCTTTCTTCAGGATTCATATCAAGCAAATCCATTCCGTCAAGGGTTACTTCTCCGCTTGTGATCTCATAGCCGTCTTTGCCGGCAATTACATTTGCAAGCGTGCTTTTACCTGAACCGTTGGGTCCCATAATAGCATGAACTTCACCCAAATTTACTTCCAGGTTAATCCCTTTTAAAATCTCTTTTCCGCCGTCGGCGGATTCCACCCTTACAAAAAGGTCTTTTACTGTTAACATTAAATTGAATTCCTTTGTGTTATTATATTATTTATTTTATTCTGTTATTTTGATAATTGCATTACCCAACACTTCCTTCAAGCGAAATACTTAATAGCTTTTGCGCCTCAACTGCAAACTCCATCGGAAGTTCACGGAAAACATCCTTACAGTATCCGTTCACAATCAGGTTTATTGCATCTTCCTGAGCAATCCCGCGTTGTCTTAAATAAAACAACTGGTCTTCGCCAATTTTTGAGGTTGTAGCTTCATGCTCAACTTTTGCTGATTGATTGCCTACTTCTATGTAGGGGAAAGTATGCGCTCCGCACCTATCACCAATTAATAATGAATCACATTGAGTAAAATTCCTTGCATTATCTGCATTCTTATGTACTTTTACTAAACCGCGGTATGAGTTATTGCTCTTACCCGCTGATATACCCTTTGAAACTATTGTACTCTTAGTGTTCTTTCCAAGATGTATCATCTTTGTGCCTGTATCTGCCTGCTGGTAGTTATTGGTAACGGCTACTGAATAAAATTCACCAATAGAATTATCGCCCTGCAAAATACAGCTTGGGTATTTCCATGTAATAGCAGAGCCTGTTTCAACCTGTGTCCACGTAATTTTTGAATTCCTGCCCCTGCAAGCGCCGCGCTTGGTTACAAAATTATATATGCCGCCTTTGCCTTCTTTATTACCCGGGTACCAGTTTTGCACTGTTGAGTATTTTATTGTAGCATCATCAAGAGCGATAAGCTCAACTACTGCTGCGTGAAGCTGGTTCTCATCTCTCATTGGAGCTGTACATCCTTCAAGATAGCTTACATAACCGCCTGCGTCAGCAATTAAAAGAGTTCTTTCAAACTGTCCCGTACCGCTTGTGTTGATTCGGAAATATGTTGATAGCTCCATCGGGCATCTTACACCTTTGGGAATGTAGCAAAATGAACCATCTGTGAATACAGCGGAATTAAGAGCAGCATAAAAATTATCTGTATATGGTACTACTGAACCGATATATTTTTTTATTAGCTCCGGGTGTTCCTGTATAGCCTCGCTCATTGAACAAAAAATTATCCCAAGTTTTGAAAGCTCTTCTTTAAATGTTGTTGTAACAGATACGCTATCAAACACAGCATCAACCGCCACTCCCGTTAAACGCTTCTGCTCTTGCAAAGAAATTCCAAGTTTCTCAAAAGTTTTCAGAAGTTCAGGATCAACTTCATCAAGTGATTTTAATTCTATCTTTCTCTTTGGCGCTGCATAATATATTATATCCTGGAAATCTACTGCCGGGTATGAAATATTAGCCCAATGCGGCTGGTCTTCATGTTTTATGGTAAGCCAATATCGGAATGCTTTTAATCTCCACTCAAACATCCATTCAGGTTCTTTTTTCTTTGCTGAAATTATTCGTATTGTTTCTTCACTAAGTCCTTTTGGAACAATATCCATCTCAATATCTGTTTCAAAGCCATACTTATAATCCGTTATTGCTAACTCTTCTACATTGCTGAGATCTGTGCTCATATATTATTGTGTGAAATTGGTTAAAATTCGTTTTTATAAATACAAAATAGCCTATCTATACAAAAAAGTCAAGATTAAAAACAGGGTATTATCTGAATTTTGCATATTTGCTCAATATTTTATCTTTTTAGCTTGTGTCAAAAGCCATGATTTCTCTATATATTTCTATCATATTTTCCAGTTCTGTAGTATAAATTAGCATTACATAAAGCATAAGCATTTTCCCTTACATCCTTTCTTGACTCATGTTTAAACTTTTCTGTAGAATCTTCTGTCCATTCTATACGGCGTATTTAGTAATTCTATAATGCTCATCTTTATTATACATGTTATTTACAAAAGATCTTAGCCTGATAAAATTTACAAGGTATGTATAAATATTTCTTTAATCTTCCTGTTTTTAAATATGAGCATTTTCATCTAATTGCTTAATAATATTTTGATATATATATTTGTAACAATAGATAATATTATTTTCCCTCCTGCTCTGTTTATAGAGTGTAGGAAGGAATGTACAACTACATTTAGAAATATATCTGGATTTATTTTCACATTAATTATTTTTAGATTTAGAGCATAATATTGAAGTTTTCTATGAAATCCTTAGTTCACAATTAGCCTAATTTTTCATTGGGATATTTATACAAAGTTAATATATTTACATATTAAACTAAAATTTCATCCAAGTCATAGAGTAAGAATTTAATTAGTTCGATTTTAAAAAAAGTAGGGGGAAAAAGGGAGAAAACATGTTAGATTTTTATATTAAAAACATTATAACTCTTGTAGAATCAAAAAAAGCAAATTATTAAAATGAAGTATTTTATGAGAGCGAATCATTCAATAAAACAACGGAATTTCTTTGAGCCTTGTTTTCGGATTAATTGTGAATATTTTATCTGCCATCCTATCTAAAAAGGTGAAACCATTTTCTTAAATATTTAGTATATTTAGGAAAATGGTTTCACCTCTTTTTATTACTCCAATGAAAGGATTAATATTTTTGTTAAATTCTGTTGACCAGCATGTAATCAATTTCATTGCAGATTATACCGGTACATCTCCAGCCAAAATTAACAACTCCACAACATTAAGCAACCTCGGTATAGTATCAATATTATTTAAAAGTACTTGAAGATAGCTATGGGTTAATATTTGCACCAAACGATGCCGATGGCATTGTAACTGTTGGAAATACTGCTTGAATGATACAAAAGAAACACTGTTAATCCGCTCAGAAAAGAATTAACTAAACTACATCTACTTTATTACAGGGATCAAATCCCTGTTTTTTTTGCTAAAATATAAAAAAAACGCAGTTTCTTTGATTTTGGGCAAAAAAAAACAGCAGGTCTTTTCGGAATACTGGGAGCATTCCTACTAAAAACGTTAGCCACCCTTACCTAGCTAACTCCTGCTGCAAAATGTTGAATGTTTGTATAAAGAACAGTATATCTTAAAATCCATTACAAATATAATAAAACCTTTTCATTTGTCAATAGGAAAAATTTGGTATATACTAACATTTTTGGTTATTTTAATCTAATTATTTTTTCCTTAGTGATTTTATTGTAATAATGGACATTATTATTATTAAAATTTCTTTAACTTAAAAGGTCTTTAGTTAAATATCTATAATTCCAGAAAAACTTTCCCATCCAAAGTATTGGATAGTTTTTAGAAACACACTTTTCATTTTACAACTATTGTTATACAGAAGTAATTGTTAAATTCTTCAGATTTACCTATCTCCAAAATTTTTATCTATATAAAAACCCATATAAAAACTATATTTGCAGTTCAAACTAATTATGTGACACTCAAGAATCTGTCTAAAACTTCAAAAAGACGACCCGGCGGGTCGTCTCTACACGAAAATCATAAGATAATTGTAGATACGACTCGGTGAGTCGTCTCATTTTAGCTATTATGTTACAAAGTTTTTGAAATGATATTTAAATTATAACATACTCAATGCCAAAACCAAACAAATTAATCAACGAAAAATCGCCTTACCTTATTCAGCATGCCCATAACCCGGTGGAGTGGTATCCGTGGGGCGAAGAAGCCTTCCAAAAAGCCAAAGATGAGGATAAGCCGATATTTCTTTCCATAGGATACTCTACCTGTTACTGGTGCCACGTTATGGAGCGCGAAGTGTTTGAAAATAACGCCATAGCAAAAGAAATGAATAAAATATTTGTGAATATTAAAGTAGATAGGGAAGAGCGTCCCGATGTTGATAGAGTTTATATGTCAGCTCTACAGGCTATGACAGGTTCAGGAGGCTGGCCAATGTCAATGTTCCTTACAACCGAGCTTAAGCCGTTTTACGGCGCAACGTATGTACCGCCTACTTCAAAATACGGTCTGCCCGGATTTGAGGATTTAATTCACCAGTTGGGTGAATCATGGCAAACCCGCCGTGATGAAATAAATGAATCAGGAGAGAAGATTCTTGAGCATATCAGGGAAGCATCACAAAATTTAGCAGCGGCAAGTGAACTGAATAAAGAAATGCTGCTCAAAGGAGCGCAGCAATTCAAGAATGGCTTTGATGAAGAGTATGGAGGTTTCGGTGAATCTCCAAAATTCCCAAGACCACCGGGATTGAACTTCCTAATGCGAGCATATTACAGGTTTGATGACTCCGAATCTCTGCAAATGGTAATCCGCACATTATTGCAAATGGCAAGAGGAGGAATGTATGACCACTTAGGCGGGGGATTCCACCGTTACTCGGTTGACCGCTCGTGGCGGGTGCCGCATTTTGAAAAAATGCTGTATGACCAGGCGCAATTAGCAGTAAATTACCTTGAAGCATTCCAAATAACTGGTGATAATTATTTTGGTGATGTTACAAAGGATATTCTAACCTATGTAAGCAGGGTTATGACAGATAAAAACGGCGGATTTTATTCAGCCGAAGATGCTGAATCAGCCCTTGATGCCAAAGACCCACATGAAAAAGAGGAAGGTGCTTGTTATGTATGGACAAGGAAAGATATTGATGAATTGTTAGGTGAAGATGCTGAAATTTTCAATTATTACTATGGAGTCAATGCTCATGGCAATGCACCGCAGGGCAGTGACCCGCACAGTGTATTTGTAGAAAAAAATATTTTGTATAAAGCACATACAATTTCAGAAACATCAAATAAATTTGAGCAATCAACCGACCAAATAAACTCATTGCTTGAAGACTCGAAAAAAATTCTATTTGAAGTTCGTGAAAAACGCCCATTACCTCATCTTGATGATAAAATATTAACATCATGGAACGGTTTGATGATAACTGCATTTGCAAAGACTTACCAGGTGTTTAACATTGCTTCATACCTGGAAAAAGCTAAAGGAGCAGCAGATTTTATCGTAAAAAACTTGTATGATTCATCAACTAAGAAATTGCTGCATAGGTATAGGGATGGTGAAGCAAAGATCGATGCCACTCTGGATGATTATTCTTTTTTTGTGCAGGGTCTAATAGATCTATACGAAGCATGCTTTGATGAAAAATATCTAAAGTTTGCTGTAGTACTTACTGAAGATATGATAAATGATTTTTATGATGAAACCGAAAGCGGGTTTTATGATACATCAGGCAAAGATAAAAGTATTCTTGTTAGAACAAAGGAAGACTATGATTCCGCAGAGCCTACAGGAAATTCAATTGCTATAAATAATCTTCTTAGATTATCTGCATTTATAGGTAATACCAAGTGGTATGAAATGGCTTATTCATCAGTACTTGCATTCAGCGGCAAACTTGAAAAAATGCCTTATGCAATGCCTCAAATGTTGGTTGCGCTGGATTCACTGCTGAATAAACCTAAACAAATAATCATTGCCGGAAAAGATATAGACGAGACAACATATCGTATGCTTCGTGAAGTTTCTATGAGATATATGCCGGATAAAGTGATAGTGAAAATTGAACCATTAAATGCTGCTGAAAGTATTACATTTGCATCAAAGGTAATTCAAACGAGCAATGAAACTATGGCTTATGTTTGCGAAAATTTTGCATGTAAGCTACCTGTTAAAACACTTGATGAATTTATTAAATTATTGGATTAGTTTAGTTGAAGAACCTTGAACTGAAAGTTAAATGAAAAGAACACAAAACTGCTTTAAAGGCGGTAAAGACAAATTTTCAGATATTTTATAAAAGAGATGTTTATTATAATTTATCATGGGAAAGGTTAAATCTCAAAACAATAAGTAGTGATGAATATCAATTAATACATTATAATCGCTCAATTGCTGATATGGGATAGCCTCAATAAAGCTTTATACAGAGAAAATTTCGTCAGTAATAATTCCGGGCACTCAAAATTGGTCGATTTTTAAAAGTAGAAAAATGTAGTAGCCTTAATGTACTACCATAAAATAGCTAATTTGGTTATGGTATATGCTTAAATTTGTGTTGATATTATCACAATGAAATATTTAAAGATAATATTTATACTTTCTCTTTTAAAGCTCATTGCTTGTGATAACCCTGTTGATTTGAATAGAACAGGTGAAAAGCTCTCGGGTTACATAACTCATATAGACTCTATACTTTATTTATCTGGAGGCTATTACACAGTATCCCTATACAATGCTGATAGTATCAATCCATTTAACAGGGTTCCTATCAGAACAGATTCGTTAAATCTGAAACGAAGAGATTGGCTATATGAGACAACTTATACTATGGAAGGCATTACAGCCGGAAGATATTACGTTGCGGCAACATGGTCAAAGTATCCCAAAGTACAAAATGAAATACCAATTGTACTTGGTACATACGGTTGTGATACAACATATAACTGTTCAAATCATAAAATGATTCTGTACCCTAATTATGAAGGTAAATTCAGAAATATTTTTAGCTGGACAGACCTTGGTAAAAGATTATACTGAGTAAATCAGTGGTGGTAAAAAAAACATTTACAAAACTTTACATTTCATCAAATATAGAAGTTTAATTTGGTAGTCTCCAATTAGTTAGTTATACTGTTAAAGTAAAGATAGTATCATTAGATTTATAATTTGATTAACAATTATTCATCTTTATTTTAATAATGAACTTAGCCCCTTTATCTGGTTCAGAGTCGAGTTTGATTTCTGCGCCCAGTATGTTGCATAGTTTCTTTACTATAGAAAGACCCAATCCTGTAGAGTGTTCATTCCCGGTTGGCTTTGCACTTAACTTTGCAAAATTAGAATATAGTTTTTTTCTATCATTTTCAGTAAATCCGGGACCCTGGTCTTCAATTTCAAAAATAAATGAATCACTTGTTTTTATACTTCTTAAATAGATATTACTGCCCTTTGGAGAAAACTTTATAGAGTTTGTTAATAGATTTTCAAGTACGCGGTATAGAATATCAAAATCAGTCTTTATAACTTCATATTGAAGCAAATTTTCATTATGAATAATAATTTCTTTATTAATTGCTAACACGTAATTATTTTTTTCGAGTTTTAAAAAAATATCATTTATAAAAAACTCTGAAATATTAAGTTTAATTATTCCTGATTCTATTGCTTTGTAATCGATAAGAGAATTAATTAAATTAACCATTCTTTTTGACTGTTCTTTAATGTTATCGACAAGCTCGTCAACAAGGTCTGTTTCATTTTTACTTGAATTAATTAATTTCGTTGAAGATAAAATGCTCTGAATAGGGTTCCTAAGATCATGAGCAACAATACTCAACAGGTTATTTTTCTCTTCGTGCAGTTTCTTTAACTTGCAGTTAAGTTCGTTTACTTCCCCTAGCGCTTTTGAAAGTTTAAGATTTATTTCCTTTTCTTTATCAATTTCACACCTGATCTTTTCTGTTTCAAATTCAAAATCAATTTGTTCAATTTTTAACTGTACGTTTTTTTCCAGGTGTTCTGTATGAGAGCTGTAAAGATGTTTGTATAAAGAATTAACCATTTCCAGGTTGCCTAATTTCTCATAAGAATCAATTTTTCTTTTTATAATTGAAAATTTAACTTGTATCTCGCCTATTTTATCAAGAATATCAGCAGCTCTATCGTAATATTCCAGAGCTTCCTCGTAGGCAGAATCTTTAAACTTAATATCACCTAATAACCTGTAACCTAAAGCATTAAATTCATGATAATTATTTTTTTCGGATACATCTATCTGACGCAAAGTAAGTTTAAGTGCTTCTGCTGTATTTCCTTTATCAAAATTCATCATTGAAAGAAAATACAAAGCATTTGCTTCTGAGAATTTACTGACTGAATATCCCAGTAATTTGTTAAAATATTCCAATCCTTCTTTTACATTACCAAGCAAATAATTGCAAGCGCCAATTGCCATCAATGATTCCTGCATAGATTCTTCGGAGTCTATCTTTTTTGCAATTTCAAGTGATTTGATAGTGTATGCCAGGGACCTGTTATGCAATTTAAACCTGCTGTACAGCGAACCAAAGTTAAGATATACCATATGCAGGTTTACAATGTTGCCTGATTCTATACTGGCATTTTCTGAAAGGTGATAATACTTTAAAGCTTCTTTATAATTATATGTTCTGGAATAATTTACTGCCATACCCCGTAGTATTTCAGCCTGAAGATATCTATTTTTGACAGCATATTGAGTGTTAAATGAATCTTTAAAATACTTAAGTGATTCAGTGTAATTGCCCAATATTAGATAAGTAATTGCAATGTTAAGTAATGATTTAGTCTTAAATTCAATATTAAAGTTACTCTCTGATTCCTGCAATATTTCCTGAAAAATATTTAATGCTTTTTCCGGTTGAGTCTGCCTGATCTGTTCTGCTTCATCGATAAGAGTTTGTAATTTATCCATAATTATTAATAAAATTTTTAGTTGTGAAATTATCTGATTGAGAATTATTATAAGGCTTAAGTTTACAATGATTCAGATTATTCCCTGGTAAAATATAAAAAATATTATATAAATTAATATAATACTTATTGACAAATTAGCAAAGTTTTCCAAAATTAATATAACTTGAAAGGGTTACTTTTAAGATATTGTTTTTTAAAGTTTAAATCCTGTTTTTAAGTAATACTGTGAATTTTGCACCTTCATTCTCTTTGCTTTCAAGTATTAAACTTGCTTCTATCAATTCACACAGTTTTTTTACAATTGAAAGCCCCAGCCCGGTTGAGTGTTCATTACCCGTAGGTTTTGCACTTAATCTTGCAAATTTGTTGAACATTTTCTTTTTATCAGCTTCACTAAAACCGGGTCCCTGGTCAATAACTTCAATTCTTATATATTTATCATCATCAATCACTCTTAATTTTATGCTTTTAAAATCTTCTGAAAACTTTATTGAATTTGAAATTAAATTTTGAAATATTTCATATAGTAAAACCTTATCCGTTCTGATATATAGTGGATTTGAAGTATTCTGTAAAATCAGGTTTATTTTTTTTCTTCCGGCTTCTTCAGTAAAATTTGCAATTACCTCACTGCATAATGAATTAACATCAAACTCTGTAACCTTAATTTTCAATTCACCCTGGTCAATAGCATTATGGTCAAGCAGCTTCTTAATAATATTAAACATTCTGTCAGTCTGGCTGATTATGTTTGTTGTGTATTCGTCAGCTTCGCTCTTCGGCATATCAGGATCTCTTTTAAGAATCCTTGCAGTCGAAAGTATATTCTGCAGTGGATTTTTCAGGTCATGTACAGCAATAGCCATGAACTCATTTTTTTCATCATTCAGCTCTTTTAATTTTACATTCAGTTTTTTTACATCTTCCATAGCCTGTGCAAGCTCTACATTCTTGAGTTTCTGTATTTCAGCTTCTTTTTGTGCCTGTTCTATTTCAAGTTGTGTCGAAATGTTCTTTGCCCTTAATTCTGATTCTTCATTAAGAAACTCTATTTCTTTCTGGTAAGAAATTTTAAGGTGATATAATGCTTTACTTACATTGTTATCTTTTTCATACATTTCAGAAAGAAACTTATGGATATCATACACTGACTTCTTAATCCCAAGCTCAGTTGCAATATCAAGCGCTTTTTCAAGATTTAATTTTGCTTCCTCAATATTATTTTCAAGTAACTTTAGCTGACCAACAGTTCCATATATTTTTACTAATCCTCTTTTATCGTTAAGTTCCAGTTTAATCTTTCTGCTTTCTTCAAACAAACGGTAAGTTTCAGTTATATTGTTAAGTTGTATATTTGTTTCAGCAATATGATCTAGCGCAATTGATGTTCTTCTTTTATCATTACTTTTTAAAGCAAGCTCAAGTGCATCATAAAGGAAATTAAGTGATTCATCAAAATTGCCAAGCTGGGTATGCGTTAACCCAATATTTATGTTAGTTACCAGTAAAGACTCGCTATCGCTCTCTTCTTCTGCAATATCAAGTGCATGTGAATAAAATTTCAGTGCGTTCTTATAATCTTTAATATTAGTATATATTAATCCTATATTGGAATGAACTATTGCTATCTTTTTGTTTTCTTTAACTTCTTCGTAAATTTTCAATGCTTTAAAATATGCCTTAAGGGCATTTGAATAATTATTAAGATTATCATTTATTATACCAACGCAATTAAGGGCATCTCCCATTATTTTCTTTTCACCTATTTGCTGTGCAAGTTTAATAGCTTCTATCAGGAATTTCATAGCTTGGGGATAATTTGAAACAAGCTCATTGCACACACCCAGAACATAAAGGCTGTTTGCTTCAAGAACCTCATCTGCTGATTTTAATGCCTGAACATAAACAAGATTAGCCAGTTCCAGCGCTTTTTTAGGTTCGCTGAACTTCAATTTATGAACTTCTTCTAAAAGATGATAAAGTTTTTCGTTATATCCTGTGGGTAGATTCATTAATTCTTAAATTTTATACTTAATATTGCAAAGAAAATGTTAATCTAAAACGTAAATTAGTCATTTTAAACAGGTATTTCTACATTGAAAAATGTTTTTAGGAAAATTATATTCGTATTCGGTTATTTAAAGGAGAGCTCGCATAATGGTATTGCAGCGGTCTTGAAAACCGCCGGGCGCAAGCCTGTGGGGGTTCGAGTCCCTCGCTCTCCGCAAGAATATTATAGAACAAGGGGTTGTAATCCCTTGTTCGTGTTTTTTACTATATCTTTTAGGAGAGGTGCTCGAGTGGTTGAAGAGGCTACCCTGGAAAGGTAGTATACCTGCAAAGGTATCGTGGGTTCGAATCCCACCTTCTCCGCAAAAATACTTATCGAAATGTATTTTGCTTATATATTAAAAAGTTTAAAGGATAGTAAATATTATTACGGTTCCACTGGAGATATTGAAAATAGATTGTTTCAGCATAATTCAGGTAAAGTAAGATCAACTAAAAACCGCAGACC
>CAMTUP010000018.1:0-87983 GCA_947084945.1 uncultured Ignavibacteria bacterium
AATATGCATCACAACTCTGAATAATGAGTTACTCCTCGTACCCGAAGAGTCTCCGCTTTCTGCGCTTTCTTGTCCCGAAGGGACTCCCTCGGAGCAGTCTGCACCTGCCTTAGGCACGGCCGCTCTTCTACTTAGCGGGATGGGACTCTGCGGAATTTTTATATTTTAACGCAGAGTCCCCTTTTTTAGCATTTATTAAACACTCAAGCTATAGGCTTAGGGAGACTCTGCTAGAACATAAAATTGATAATTTATTTATTTCAATTCGAATTTTGCAATCATTTGCAGAGTCCCCTTCGGGAGACTCTGCAAAATACTAAAATAATTTAGCCATTTATATAAGAAGTATCATAAAAACCCCCGCTCTTTATAAACAGAGCGGGGTTTTTATATACTTTTTTGTAACCTATAATATAGAATATTAGTGCTTTGCGAAGAAATTACAGTTAAAAATTAGTCCAAACTGGAATTATTTAGGCTATTTAATAGGTTTTATTTACATTGGTCTTATCAAAAAAATAAATTTCTAATTAATTATTTATATGATTTAAGTCATTTGAGTTAATCGAGCTATATATTATGTTTGTATATGATATATATCCGAATAAATCAAATTATCTAAATTTTCTATAAAAATAGGCATTTTAACAATAAATATTAAATGTTATATTGTAAGTAACGATAAAAGTCATAAAAAATAATAATTCAATAAAATATATAGAATAAGATGCATAAATCAATAATCAGATTATCATTAATAGTTTCACTGGGATTTATCTTAACTTCGTGCACAAAAGAAGTGCCAAAAGAGCTTCTTAACAACCAGAAACCACAGCAAAATCAGCAACAGCAAACCGATAATAGAGAAATGCCAGATGACTCTATACACAGGAATCTTAGCAAAAATAATTCCGGTGATACAAAAACCGATACACAAAGCGATACTCAAGGCGATACCAAAGCCGTAGAAATGATGAAAGTTGCCGATGATGCCGAAGCAAAGTATGTTAAGTCAAAATCAGATGCTGATAAAAAGGAATATATTACAAAACAAATGAGCGCTGCAAATTATTTAATGTTTGAAGCAGACCTATCACCCAAGAAAAAATATAAACCGGCTTTGGCAAGATATAATAAAGTATTAGAAATTGACCCAAAGAACGCTGAGGCTATAGAGAACAAAAAACAGATTGAAGATATTTACCAGTCAATGGGTTTGCCGATTCCGAATTAACACTAAACAGACATGGAAAGCTTATATAATTTCTTAAATACACATTCATACTACGGATTACTTGCAATTATACTAATAATCTGGGCAGGAATATTTATTTATATACAGAATTTGAATAAAAAAGTTAAAAAACTTCTCCGAAATCCGAAGGACTTTTAGGGTGTCCTTTCGGACAAAAAGAAAATGAATAATATATTCATATCAAAATATCTAATAATGATTCATTTAAAATCATAATCAAATGGGACCATATTTATTATACGGTGCATTTGCCGCTGCGCTACTTTCTTCGATACTCTACTTTTTATCATCAAGCGGTAAAACCAACTACATAAAACAGGCAAGGATGTTTTTTCATGTTTCGGCAGTTCTAGTAATATCATCTACTGCATACCTGATTTATCTTATTATATCTCACCAGTTCCAATATACATATGTTTGGAATTACAGTTCAAAAGACCTTCCATTGCACCTGCTGATATCAACATTCTATGCAGGACAGGAAGGGAGTTTTCATTTATGGGCTGTACTGATGTCAATACTTGGTGTTTTTTTACTGCCTTTTCTTGCTAATAAAGATGCAGAAAAGATAAACGGAGCTGAGCAAACAGATAAATATGAGCCCCTGGTAATGGGTGTATTTGTATTATTATCATCTTTCCTGGTTTTAATTATGTTAATTAAATCACCTTATCTCTTTGTTTGGGATTCATTCCCCAAAGATGTAGAAATGGGCTTTCTACCCCCAGACGGCAGAGGGCTTAATCCCCTGCTTCAGAATTTCTGGATGTCAATTCACCCTCCAGTATTATTTGTAGGATTTACAGCACTTTCTATTCCGTTTAGTTTTGCTATAGCAGCATTAATAAAGAACAGATACGATAAATGGATGAAGCTTGCACTACCATGGACTCTCTTTGGAGGTATGGTTCTTGGACTTGGCATCATGCTTGGCGGATACTGGGCTTATGGAGTTTTAGGATGGGGCGGTTATTGGGCATGGGATCCTGTTGAAAACTCATCGTTAGTTCCCTGGCTGTTGATAATTGCGGCTATTCACACTATGAATGCAGAAGAAAAAGTTGGCAAGTATAAAAGAACAAGTTTATTACTCTGCATACTTGCATATAGTATGGTTCTGTACTCAACATTCTTAACCAGAAGCGGTGTTTTAGGTGATGCTTCTGTTCATTCATTTGTTGACCCGGGACAGGAAGTATATCTGTTTTTAGTGGTATTATTAAGCCTATTTGCCGGCGGAGGAATGGCTTTATTAATATGGAGATTTAAAAGTTTAAAGACAGAAAAATCCGAAGGGCAGGTTAATCTGCTCTCAAGAGAATCTGCATTGTTTGTAGGGGCAATTACTATTTGCGCAGCTACATTGGTTATTGCAGTAGGAACAAGCTGGCCTATATTAGCCAAAGGTACTATTGAACCTGATTTTTATAACAGGATGAATCTTCCACTGGCTATTTTAATTGCTGCTATCAACGGAATTAGTATGCTATTAAGATGGAAATTTTCAGAAGAAAAACAATTTTTTAAAAGTCTATATATGCCCTTAGGATTTACCGCTTTAATTACTATAGTACTTGTTATAGTTGGGATAAGAGATCTTTTGATAGCGCTTCTGGCTGCGGCATCCTTTTTTGCACTGTTTATAAATGCAGAAATAGCTTATAAAATATTCATGAAGAATAAATCTAAAGCCGGAGCTTTTATTGCGCATATGGGTATAATGCTTTTTTTCCTTGGTGTAATTGGTTCATCAAAATATTCAGTTGAAGAAAATGTTGCACTCCCGCTTGATGAAGCCAAAAATGTATTAGGTTATAAGTTAACTTATAAAGGCGCAACAGAAATACCGGGTGATGTTGGAAAATTTCATTTTAATGTCGTAGTACAAAAAGATGACAAGACATTCCTTTTGCAGCCGGTAATGTATTACAGTGACTACTCCGAAGGGATAATGAAGAACCCTGATATAGCAAATCTTGTAACTAAAGATCTGTATCTAGCACCAATGTCATTAGAAGAACCTGGGCAATTCACCGCAAGTGATATTCATTCATTCAAAAAAGGTGAAGAAAAAGATATCAGCGGGATGAAGGTGAAATTCATTGATTTTGACAGGTCTAAATTCAATATGGAAGAAATTGACACTACTAAAGTAAATATTTTAGGCGCAGAGCTTGAAGTAACAATTGACGGTAAGACTGAAAAAGTTGTTGCTGAGCAGGAGATGTCCTCACATGGTGGTAATCCGCTCCCAATAAAACTAAAGGGCAATGATAAATATACGTTTTATTTAACAAAGCTTTCTGTTGATGGTGAGGCAACCGTTGATATTGCAATAGTTGATGGGTCACTCCATGAAAATCACGCACCTGAAACACTTGTACTAACTGCAAGCATAAAGCCTTTCATTAACCTTGTATGGGTCGGAACAATTGTAATAGTTATTGGATTTTACTTCTCTTTATTAACAAGATACCGCAGAATAAAATCCGAGCATCGTAAGAATGAAGCATTTAATAAAAAAGAAAATGGTTCAGATGGTCATAATAATGGTAAAGGTAAACATCATCAAAAGGAACAAAAGCATATAGAAGAAGAAGTTTAATAAAGAGTTTAAAGGCTTAAAAGTATTTTTTAGTTTTTTGAAAAGACGACCCCATAGGTCGTCTTTTTTATTTTGTTGTTGGTGACGCTTCGCTAAACACCAACAAAGAGGAAAAAAAGAATAGGTTCTTAAAATTTTTGGGTAATCTTAAAAACACCATATACAATTGGTAGATTTAAAATTATAAATATTAACAGAATATAATTCCATTTCTCTTTAATTATACTCCAGTTTCTTTTAATTAATGGAATATAAATAAGTATAGGGATAAATACGCAAATTACAACTGAAGATATTACATAATTCAGATCTTTATCTTTTACAAAAGTAACGGCGTTTAAAAAATCCTGTGACTTCACAAAAAGCCAATTAGAAAATGACTCAAAACCGGATATAGAAGAAATAACAATAACGCAAATTAATAAAACGAATGATAAACTAAGAGTATATTTATATTTTCTTTTAGGCAACTCATACAAAAACACCCATGAAACGGGAACAATAATATAAAACACGATAATATTTATCTCATAGTAACTTAATGTTGTTACCCAAGCTAACCCCTCAAGCCATAAATATACTATATTGAATATAAAACTCATAGATTTACTGAAAATTTAATTTACTGTATTTTTCATTTCTTCAATCTTTGCTTGTATACATTTGTTGGTGACAAAGGGGGAAAAACACCTTTGAGGGTTTTGACTTTGCTTCAAAAAGTCATCCCTTCAACGAAGCTGAAAAAGTAGAGAAAAACGTAAAACTCAAATTAATCAAACAGAGTAACCCTACTAAAAGGATCACCCTGTTTTTGAATTGCTGCTGTATTATAAACATGCATTCACCTGGTACAGCCCTGATGCTATACTATAGTGTATGCAAACTATAGAAATCATCCCTTCTTCTTAAGAAAGTACGAAGTGATTTCCTGTATTTTGCAGAGTCTCTGCGAAGCAGGACTCTGACGGGATTAAGACTTCGGGGGTTTTGACTATGCTTCTAAAAAGCAGAACCCCCATTGTAGATAAATGCAAACAAAATCTTTTCGCTTAATCATCACTAAATCATTCTTCAAGATTCTAATCCCCCCTTTATCAAAGGGGGGACAATCTTTACCATTTTCGTTATTCCACAATTAATCTTAAATTAATATCTTTTCGTTAATCACCTTCGGGGGTTTTGACTATGCTTCTGAAGCCGAAGGTGTGATAAAAACAAAAATGCCTTAATAATTCACTTCGCCGTTTATGTGAAGCTCTTTATCTACAAAATTACCCTGAATGTTAATAACAGTACTATGACAGACATAACATGTGCTTTGAGTCATAAATGAATAATGCGGCGGAGTAATTACACCATTAACCTGAGGTGTTGGGTTACCTGTAGTCGGGTTACCATGGCAGGTGCCGCAAGTAACACTACCCGGATTCGTCCAAACCCCCACAGCATTAACATTACCTTCTTTAAATGTACCGTGGCAGAAAGTATTAGAACACGTTGCAGTATTCCTATCCCATGTTGGGTTAGGTCTTATAGGACCGCTGAGCGTATCATAAGCACGCGTACCGAAGACTATTTCAGCAATACCATCAGGATTTGTACCTATGTGATTAGGGTCATTAAAGCCGTTGATATCTCTGTGGCAATCTTCGCATGCTAAAGCCGCGCCGTATGTAGAATATAGATGGCTCATATGAACGCCTACACCCAATGATGTAACCGCTGTATCACCGTTTAAGGCTCTTGGCGGGTTAGAATGTAGATTGTTACCATGACATGTTCTACAGTTTTCGGGACCATTTGTATTTGTATGACACCCTAAACAGCTTGAACCGGAAGTACCACCGGAATAATCACCGCCATGGCAAGTTTTACATTGCGAAAGATTCCATTTAGTGGAAGCAATATATTTCCCGTGAAAATTTCCGGAAGATGGATTGCTCCATCCGGTAGCATGAGTTCTGACTTCAGGAGCCAGTGCTACACTATTATCAAGCTCACTGCAACCCTGATAAACCAAACCGGTTGCAATAAGCGAAACAAATAGTCCGTAAAACAAAAGAATTTTTTTTAATTTTAGCTTATTCATTTTCAAAATAAATTAGTTTTTATTTCAATATTCAATTTTAATCAAAATCATTTTGCACCATGACAGTAACCACAGAATGCAACACCTGAAATACCTTTAGGCTTGGCATTAGCATCAGTATGACAGCTATAGCAGTTTGCACCTTCGGTATCATGATATATACCTCTATCATCTTTCATAAAACCTGATTCATGTGTTTTTGGATTTGTACCTTTAATGCCATCGTTATCAAAATGGCATTTAACACAAGAAGGGTCTCTGCCCTGAACGTCGTGACAAGATGCGCATGATTCAATATCTTTTTTAGCAAGTTCAGAATGTAAGCCGCCTCCTGAGTTAACTCCAAATGTAGTGAAGTTAGCTACCTGGTGGCTTGTTGGCATAATACCGGTGATAAGCTCACCCCCTGTTAGATGGCACACAGCGCAGAATGTGCTTTGCTCATGACATGTTTTGCATTCAAAGCTCTTTTGATTTGCATCAAGTCCGTGAGTAAATTTGTAATTTAAAGAGTGTGCTGTTGTTAACTTCTGCAAAGTGGTTCTATCTTTGCGTACACCGGTTTCTTTGGTGTAGTATGGAGCGTAGAAACCATCTTTGTTGTTATTACCTTTGAATCCAGCAGGTGTGTGGCATGATTGGCAGAAATTATCGCTGTGGCACATCATACAGTTATTTTTACCGCTTGAAAAATCTGCAACCTTATGTTCATTTAAGAAATTTGGGCTGCGGTGATTTTTCGGAGTTAAATTGGTTAAATTACTGTGGCAGTTTTCACAACTGTTAGAAGCCTTCTGTGTATTATGACAGCTATAACAGCTTTCCATGCTTGGAAATCCTGCTGCTGATTCTTTGGAAAACTTAACCTTATCAAGTCCTGAATGACAATCAAGGCAAAGTTTCTTTTCGGTAACAATGTGCTCTTTATGCGAAAAAATAAGTTCTGATTTGTTTACTTTGAGTTTTTTAAAAACACCATCATAATGGCATAGGTTACAGGTTTTTTCATCTTTCACATCGTGGCATCCGGTACAGTTTGCTTTCTTTGGATTAAGGTTATCTTTTGATGAATTTGAGCTAATTGTACCTGAATGGCAATCTTCGCACTTAACACCTGCATCCATTACATGCAGCTTATGATCGAACTTTATTATCTTACTGTTATCATACCTAGCAGGCTCATTATTATCATTACTGAAAACATTAGTAATTGAATTTTTATTCTGGTTTGCAGAATCTTTTACAAGATAAGCAGTAGAGCTTAAAAAGATCAGCAGACCGGCAAACAGAAATATATATAGTTTAGCAATTTTCATTTTACTTATTTTCCCTTTATAATTTCTTAAATAGCCAGTAGCTGAAACCTACAAGGCCTCTTACATCAGATTTATATATCCTGTTAATTAAATATTGTCCCTGCACATCAAAAGATATCTGCGGCATCGGTCGGTATGTTATGCCAAGCTGTCCGCTTAGGGCATTTACTTTATCAACCAAGTAATCACCCAATTTATAATTTGAATAATTTACAGAAGCAGAGGCAGAAACTTTATTTTGGTATATATCACGCTGGAAGTATGCAGAAACACCGTCAGACTCGCCAGAGTAGCCCATATACCTAGTAAAATTTAAACCATAATTAGCATGACTAAACCCTGCTTGTATTTTTACGGAATTAGTTTTTGTACTATAAGTTGAGTTTGCACTTTTTTCATACAATACAATACCAGTTCTTCCGTAAATATTAATACCATTTTTTAAAGTGTAATCAAGTCCGCCTGATACTTCCTGGTTTTTAGTATAATTAAACACCCAGAAAATACTATTGTAAGAGTATTGCGGCTCTCTATAAGTATATTCAACAAATCCCCGCAGCTCATTATTTATCTGAACTCTGATGTTTGCTTCTGCGCGGTAAATCTTATTATATTCAACATCAAAATAAGCCCGCCCAAAGAAATTATGCTTTCCAAGAAAAGTATAATTAACATCCAATCCCGCAAGCTGCTGGGCAGGTCCATCAAATGTGATAGTTCTTTCTACAAGGTTATACAAACTATCAGCACGGAATGTTGTATAAGCTTCCGGTGTCCGTTTTTTATTGGAATAACTAACCGAAGCCATAAGGTCTTTTACACCATAATAGCTAAACATTGCCCCGAAATGATAGTTATTCTTTATTTCCGGGTATTCTTTGATTTCAAATGAATATGGCGCAAGCGCGCCCCCATATAAACTGAATTGATACTCTTTATTTTTACCGGCTTTCACTTTCAGGTTTAACCCGTCTAGTGTTCCTTTGCCTGTTCCGGCAAAAATATTCTGCCTGCCAAGCTTTATATCAAGCACACCAAAAAGGTTAGAGCCTTTTACATATAGATTGTAGAACCTGTATGCAAATCCTCTGCCAACTTTTTTAATGACATCTTCTTCTGTTTGTGCAAGCGTATTAAAACTCCACTGCCCGCTGTTTACATCAAGAAGGTAGTTTTGGTAACCTCTTATATGTGTAGTTTTAGCAGTTGATGTGTTAGAAAGGCTATCTATCCTTTGCCAGCCGTAAAAATAATTGTTAAACCTGAAATTTACTGATTGCGCATAAAGACTTCCTGAAAACAGGAATACTGCCACCAGCAATAGTAGTTTAGGTTTCATTTTTATTAGTTTTTAATGAATCGTTCTTTAACTTATAATTAACTTTAGTAACTAACCTTATGAATTTTGATTATAAAAACTAAGGTTTTTTGTGAACTATCTTTGCCCACATTTCATCATAATTAAACCCCTTGAATGTCGGGCTTTCTGAATTATGACAGTTAGTACAAAAAGCCTCTTTTTCAGTATGAACAATCAAGCCGTTTTGTTTTGAAAGCTCTAAATCTTTCATTATAGAAAGTTTTTTGTATTCTGAACCTGCTCCATGACATGATTCACACTGTACTCCATCTTCTTTCTTAAAAGTATCTTCAAGTTCAGCCTGGTCAATATTTTTGCCGATAACATGGCAAGTTAAGCATTGAGGTGTTTCAGCAGCGGGTGTTGTATATCCTTTATCTTTGGCAATTTTATCAGCTTCAGGTGTCTGAAGTGTTTTATACGCCTGTGAATGTTTTGAATCCTGCCAAATTTCGAGCTGTTTGCCTTTTGAATCACCTTTATGGCAAGCGCCAACGCATGTTGTTACTCCAACATATTTACCTGTACCTGCTTTATGCGCATAATCAGTAAAGTTAAAGCTATATGCTGTAAAGGCAATAACGATTACAATAGCTATTGTTATTCTGGTTTTCATTTTCTTACCTCTTTATTAGTAAATTGATTAATGAATGTTTATTAATGTAAATTAATTATATAATTTTTAAAAATCATTATTTACAACTATCCTTATTTTATCATATTCTTGATTTTCTTTTTCTTTTCACTTAGAACTGTTGAAATAAGATCATAGTTATGCACATAAATACTTTGATGAGAATTTATCTGGTTCAGTATTTTTCTGGCATCTTCAACCTCAGCTTTATTCTCATTACTAAGCTCTAAACCTTTTGTTTTCTGGATTAGCTCGCTAAGTTCACCAGATAATTTCTTAACATCAGCCTTCCATTCACCCATTTGATTTTCATAACCTGCTTCATGGCATTTTAGGCAAATCATTTTATCAGGCTTAACAACTTTATCAGAAATTACATGACAATCAGTACAACCAGCTCCAGCGGCTTTCATAAAGTCAGGCTGGTTTTTACCAAGATAGCTTCCATTATAGACGGTCTCCTGAAACTTATGGCAATTTACGCAGTTTTCATTTAATTTTCCCTGTGAATGGTGACAGCTATTACAACTTTCTTTATTAACGGTCAATGTACCATGTTTTTGTTCATTTGAATGGCATTTGTTGCAGCTAATTTTTTGCTCTATAATATGTTTATTGTGTGAAAAATTCATACCAAACTTCTTCACATTAATTTCCTGAATACCACTATGACAACTATAACATTCATTCGGAATAAAATCTTCAGATGATTTAAACTCAGGAAGAATATTTGCAGAGCCAACAAGTGTCATAGCTTTTTTCATCAGATTGTAACTACCAATAAGTAATCTTTCTGCAAACTGAACGTTATGTACACTTTTGCCAATTTCAACTATTTTGATATTATGTTCTGCTTCATTAAGAAGTTTTAAGGCTTTTGGTTTCTGATCACTAGAGCTTCTGTTAATTATTGGGATAACAGTCTTAAAAATTGAATTTATAGTAATCAATCGTTTATCTGTTCCCAGTTTCCATTGAACAATAAGTTTATCATATCCTTTACCATGACATTTTTCGCAAGATTTGCCGTCTGATGTAGAAGTTTCGATATCCATTTTATCCATTTCATGGAAAATGTGACATCCCCGGCAGTTTATGCCATGAATGAACATTGAACTGGGTGTTTTATCCACACCAAAACCGTTTTCACCTGTGTATAAACTCACCTGTGAACTGTGCGCATTAGTATGGCAGGTCTGGCAATCGGGAGGAGCATTAGGATCCATCTTTTGTACTTTATGCTCAATAGGTGTGTGGCATGAAAAACATTTCATACTGTGCTTTTGAATGTGAGTTTCATGCATATGCGTAATATCGTTAAACTTTTCAAGTTTATCATTTTCAAAGTGACATTGAAAGCACCTTTCTTTACCAACATCCCCATTACCCGAAACCGTGTTAGAATGACAATCAAGACAAGCAATCTTCTTTTCTACAACATTAGTATGGTCATATTTAAAACTTGCCATTTGTTCCTTTGTCTTATTTTTCCAGCTATGGCAAGTACTGCAATCAGAAAGTATATCAAATTTATGTTCAGGATCATCCGATTTTTTAAAATGACATGTAAAACAAGTCGCTTCAGTAACTTCTATATGAGAACCCTGAACCACCTGTGAATGACAGCTAATACATTTAAGAGTTTTCCCCCTTCGCTGCTCCTTAAGATGACTTTTATGATTGAATTGAACACCTTTAAAATTATAAGTAGAATCACTCAATTCCTGCATTTCATGACAACCAGAGCGAGCACAAGTGTTATCGGGAATTTCAGCCCAGGGTTTACGTTTTTTATAAGACATTGAGACATAATTAACAATTTGCACCAAACCATTGAGTTTACCGCGAACAGTTCCAGAAATACCTGGTTCAAAATGACATTCAACACAATCAATTTTATTATGAGCTGATGTTCTCCAGCTTTGATAGAATGTTCCCATGTAATGGCAAGTAGGGCAGAAAGCGGGTTTGGATGTATATTCTGCAGAGCCTCCTATAAAGAAAATTAAAAAGATAATAATTGTTGAAAAATATTTCAAGAAACGTAAAGGTTTGCTGCCCCGTTTATAAAACCCTCTTATATCACGGTATAATTTAATTATCCTATTAAAAAATTTTGCAACCATATTACCTTTCTTTACCGTAATAAAACATCAATTTTTTATTTTAAAAAATAAACTTAATTTAACTATAAAACTTTAAGAAAAAAACAAATAAATATTTATTGTTTATAATCGCTAGAAAAAACACTCTTGACCTTATTTTTATGAAAAAACGGGAAAATATAATCAAACAACCTTAATAAGATAAATGGAATAATAATAATGATAAAAGATACTAGCAAACCCTCTTTATCAAAAAAACCGGGGAAATACTCAGTAAAACCGCGCATACTTTTCGAGACTAGCTGTCCCCCTATTACAACGTTCCATCTCATTAATAGCACCTGAATTAATAACATGACTGAAGAAATCCAAATTAACAGATTTTTCCACTTATAATTAAATTTCAATAAGGACGTTATAGTAAGTATAATAAATGGAACAATAGAAAAAACAAAAATCTGTAAATAAACATAAGAAATTTTTAGTTTTCCCCAAATTAATTGTTCAAGAACTTCCCATTTTTCTGTACGTTCGTATGATATAGACAAAATTTCCATCATCTCAAGAATTACAGCTATTATCATAAAACCCCACAGCCATTTTGCCATAAGATGGTAGCATTCTTGGTCAACTGCTTTCTTTCTTAACCAATGAATACCCTGATAAAGAAAAATCAATACCGCAAGACCTGAAACAATAGCTGAAAAAATGAAAATAATAAACATAAGCGGAGTTGACCACCATAAATTTGCCTTAATAGACCCAAACAGAAAACCCACATATCCATGAAGGACGCATGCAATCGGGATTCCGATTGCTGCCAGAAAAACAACTATATTCCTGTCATATTTCCTTGTATTATTATTTACAGTAGTATTGTTCAATAAAATTATTTTATAAATGAACTTTGTAATCCCGCTGGATTGATTATACTTATCAATAAAGTCATCCCGGTAACTAAACCAAATTTCAAGAACAACAATTATCATATAAAATAGATATACAAATCCAAAACCGCTCATAGCAGAATTAAAATTAGGAGTAAGCATTATATTAAATGCTCTATCAGGACTTCCTAAATGATTCAACAAAGGCAGTGTTGCAAAACATAAAAATGCCAGAGATGAAACAAGCGCAAATCTGGCTATGGGTTTTAATTTTTCCATTCCAAAAACATGGTAAAATGAAGATACAATAAATGCCCCTGCAACCATTCCGGTGATGTATGGATACAAAACTATCATTACAGTCCATGTAACATGAATTTCATTTGGAAAAATAAAACTATCAGCATTTGGCATATTATTTTACCTCCTTATCAAGTCCTATATAATAACATTTAGGATTTGTACCTAAATCAGGTTTAAGCTGCCCAAATCTATTATTCCTAAGCATTCTGCTGATTTTACTTTTTGGATCTTTCAAATTCCCAAATATTCTTGCATTCCTGGGACATGCATTAACGCATGCAGGAGCCTCACCCTTATGAATTCTGTGATAGCATAATGTACATTTATCAGCAACTCCTTTTTCATGGTCAATATATCTGCATCCGTAAGGACATGCCTGGACACAGTATCCGCATCCTACACAGTGATCTTTATCAATTAATACAACGCCGTCGGGAGATTCGTAAGTAGCTCCAACCGGACATACCTGCGTGCAAGCTGAATCATAGCAATGATTACACAATTTAGGAACAAAGAATGCTTTTACAATTTCTGATTCATCAAAATTATTATCTTTAAAACTATCAAGAGATCCGTTTGGCGAATCAACCCTAATTCTGCCGTTTTTATCAAATTCATATCTTTCGACCCATGTCCTGAAGTATGTATCAGGAACATTATTTTCAACTTTACAAGCCCTAACACAGGCGCCGCATCCGATACACCTGGTAGTATCAACTAAAAAACCCCAATCAAATTTTAATAGATCTTCTTTACTTTGGTATGTTAATTCTTTACCGGTTTTTGTAAATGCAAACAAAGAACCAACAAGTAATCCGGCAGTAGAATATATACCTAATTTTAAAAATTGGCGTCTTTCAATTTTATCCATAATCTATGACTAATTTTAATATTAAATTTTTCATATTATCACAATAATTTTTAATGACAAGTTGCACAAAAATCTTCTTTGTGGCAATTATTACATAATATTTTGCCTTTTTGTGAGACAACATCCATATGATTCTCACCAAAATTTTTAGGGTGAGGCATTTCTATTTTGTGGCATCCATAGCAAGAATTTTTACCGTGGCAATTTCCGCATGATGCAGCATTTTTCGTTCCGGAATCAACATGTTTTTTCAGCCAGCTAACTTTATGTGAAGCGGGCTTATTTTTCATATGACAACTTATACAAGTGTTAGGTGTATGGCAGTTTTGACAAACTGACTTATTTTTCAAAGCATCTTCTTTATGATTTCCTGCCCAGCCCACAGGATGCGGACTTACCTGTTTTGTTAAATTCATCTTATGAATTTGTTTTTCATGACAATTCAGGCATATTTTTTCATCACTTTTTTCAATAATTTTTTCATTTCCTATATGTTCGGGCCACTGTATTTTTGGAGGATATTTTTCATCTGTAAAAGAATTTTTTGTGTGGCACATTAGACAAAACTTAGCATTCCCGTTTTTATATATTCTTCCGGCTGATTCATTTTCTTTATGGAACTGATGACAAGTCCTGCAATCAACATACTTATTATGAGGTTTGCTATTAAAATCTTTTACAATTTCTGAATGACAATCTTTACAGTCAAATATTATCGGATGATTCTCAACATCTTTAGGACTTTTGTCCGGTTTTTCTTTATGGCAATCTGTGCATCTATAAACTATTGGATGTATTCTTGAATCTTTTACATCAGTCAACAGGTACAGTGGTTGATGAGGATTATGGCACTCTATGCACTTAGTTTTAAGATCATTAACTTTTAAAAAGTTATAATGTTCTATATGATCGATTTGAGGAAAATCTACCGGTTTTGCTTTTAATTTTCGGTGACAATATAAGCATCCTTCTAAGTTGAATTCTTTCTTAAGAAATGCGCTTTCTTTTGTTATTCCTTTTAAGCTATCACCTTTGTAATAATTAACATGAACATTTCCGGTTCCGTGGCAATCAACACAGGGAACATTATAATGCGCATCCTTTTGATTTAAGTTAAAAATTTCTGTATGACAGTCCCCGCAAACATTTGAGTTTTGATTTAATACTTCCTGCTGCATTATTTCAAAATTAGCATCCCACCTGTAGTTACCTACTTGCCCAAAACTTACTGGTTGCATTGATTTACGAACAATTAATCCTATAATTAATAGAAATAATACTAAGGAAAATAAAATAATAATATGCCGCTTATCTTTAAACAATTTTATTTTGTTTATTTGTAATATCTTCATCAATACTATCTAAATTTGTAACTTTTAAATCAATATTCTCTTTTAAATCAGTATTCTCTTTTAAATCAATACTTTCATTTAAATCAGTATTTTCTTTTAAATCAGAAATTATTTCTATTGAATCAATTTTATCTGTATTATCTTGAATTTTATTATTGGTATTTATTTCATTCATTTCTATTTGTTCTAATTCAAGCGGGTGTTCGTGCTCCATTTGCTCTCTTGTAATATATCCTTTATACCATGCTTTATTCATTGGGTAAACATCAGGATTTAAGAAAACAAAGTAATAATGCCAAACTAATATTGCCAGAGAAGCAAGAATTGCTTCGTAATAATGTATAGCAGATGATATATCCATTCCGGTAGTGCCAACATATTTAAGGAAAAAGTTTTCAAACCATAAAATGAAACCGGTTGCACCCATAATAACAGTTCCCCAAACAACAGCCCAATATTCCATTTTTTCAATGTAACTGAATCTTCCAATTTTAGGTTTTTCATCAGTCTGACCTATCAGGTAAAGCATTGAATTCTTAAAATCAATTATATCTTGTTTCTTTGGAAGGAAATCTTTAACTAATTGCTTTCCTCTTGCAGTAAACAAAATATAAAATAAATGATAAAATGAAGCGGCAATCATAATCAGTGATGCAATCCTGTGAACAATGCCTCGAGCTTCAAAAGCATTCTCACCAATAATAAATACAATCCACTTAACCCAAAAAGCTTCCGGGAATTTCAGTCCAAACCCGGTAACTATCAATGTAATGAATGTTGAAAGCAGCAGGAAGTGCTGGATCCTTTCACTCTTAGTCATTCTAAGATACATTAAATCATCAATATTGGACTTTTTACTCATTAT
Source organism: uncultured Ignavibacteria bacterium (assembly GCA_947084945.1). Taxonomy (GTDB): domain Bacteria; phylum Bacteroidota; class Ignavibacteria; order Tepidaquicellales; family OLB5; genus OLB5. Next base: position 15,643 of record CAMTUP010000018.1, read on the forward strand.
TACTAGATTCCTGTGGTTTTTTTGTATCTTTTGATTTTTTTATATGTTGACGTTTTTTTCTAAAATCTAAAACATTGTGGAGAACCATAAATCCAATTAACCCAAAAATCACGAACAAATAAAACCTAATAATCCAGAATACCCACGGCGAATCTTCTTCGGGGTTAGTTAAATGTATTTTAGATGTAAACAGAACCTCGGTTGCTCCCGGGTGACACTTTCCGCAAGTTTCAGGCAGATTCTTTTTATTAATTGTAGAAAGTGAATCAGTAGATGGTCTAACGTTATGATAACCATGACAGCTTTCACAATTTGCAGCTTCTTTGCTTCCTCCGCGGGTTGCTAATCCGTGAAAACTTTCGCTATAAGTTTCTGCAACTTTAGTTGGAAGTTCATTTCTTTCAACCAGTTCAACCGAACTATGACAATCATAACAAAGTTTCACAAGTTCCCGTGATTTTTCTGATTTATTATCTATATTTTTGGATAATATTCCATGGTTGCCGTGGCAATTGTTACATGTTGGAGCATCTTTACTATCTTTACTTACTCCAATTTGATGAATACTTCCAGCGTATTCATCAAATTGTTTTACATGGCAGTTAGACTGTCCGCAAGTAAGAGCAATATTTTTTTTAGATATCTTGCTATTAAGACTATCAGCATGCTCCATTTCATGTGCACCATGACATTCATAACAAGTCGGGGCATCAAGATTACCCTCTTTTAAAGCTAAATAATGAACACTTTTCTGATAACCCGAAATAAGTTCTTCTTCACCTTTAAAGTTCTTATGTGGTATCTTTGCGTTCTTATGGCATGTTAAACATTTATCTGATAAATTTATTTTTGTAAAATCGTCTGAAAGTAATGTTGCCTGAATATCGTGTTCACCATGGCAATCGGTACATGACGGAGCTTTTTCATTTCCCTTAGCATACTCCTGACCATGTTTTGATTTTGTAAATTTTTCAACAACCTCTTTATGGCATTTGCCGCAAGTTTCGATAAGTTTGGCTCTGCTGGTAGATGCTTTTGGGTTACTAGGATTCTGGATCATATGATTTCCATGGCAATCAACACATCCGGCAGCTTCTAGTAAACCATCTTTTTCAATTGAAGCATGAATGCTTGTTTTGTAATGCTGAATAAATCTAGCTGAACCTTTTTCATCACCCGGAAACTTCTTCTCGTCAAGGTGGCACTCTAGACAAGCCCGTGATTCTACAGAAATTTTACCACGAATAATTTTATGAGAACCATGGCAATCTGTGCAGGTAGGTGCATCTTTGTTTCCTTTTTTCATAACCGTCATATGAATACTGTTCCTGAAATTCTTCTCATGATTGCCATGGCATTTACCGCATGATGAAGCGATCTCATGTTTTGAAATATTCTTGACATTATGTCCACCGTTATGACAGCTTTCACAAGTAACATTATTTTTTGCGTGTACGCTTTGGGAGTAATGCTGAATATTCTGCTTCTTGTGACAGCTTAGACAGGCTTTGGTTTGTTCTTTTGCAAATTCTTTAGCAGGTTTAGTATCATGTTTGGAATGGCACTCATAACACTTTACTTTAGCGTGAACATTAGTTTCAATATTTTTTGATTCTTTATGACAGCTAATGCAGTTAACTACCTGCGGATTTTTAGTATGGGGTAGATTATCCGGGTCATAATTTTCATGACAGTCTTCACACTCGGCTACATTGTGAACAGATTTTTTATAAGCTACAGGATCTACAAATACAGAAATTTTTTTCCCGCCTTTATCCATTGTAAGCTCTTTATCTTCGTGGCACACAATACAATCATCTGAGCTAACAGTTGATATCCTGGAATAACTATCAGCAATTATCAAGAGTCCGCTAACCAGCAGTACCGGGAGGAAGATAAGAATGATATTTTTAAGATAGCTATTCACTGTAAAATTTTGGCAAATGGTCCTTACGTAGTCGTAGATTTCTATTATTTTATTCTTTCAGAAATTTCTTCAATAGCTTTTTTAAGCTCGCTTAACTTAAATGGTTCAGACATATACTTTACATCACTGGATTCTTTGTTTTCTGCTCCCAGCGAAGGCAAACAGATAATTGGAATGTTGTTGAATTTTTCTTTTATTTTTTTTGTAAGTACAGCATCAATATCTTTATCCAAAATAAGGCAATCTATTTCATTGCAGAATCCAGAAATAAAACTCTGATTTATATTTTCACCGCTTGTACATGTAATATTATATTTCTCCGAATCAAGAGTTTTCCTGATAAGTGAGCATATTTCCGACTTAATACTTAGAATATGTATGTTATAATTATTCATATTTGTAATACCTTTATCTATATACCATACAAATAACGTGCCATTTAATTAGTGATTTAATTCATATAATTAAATGATTTAGAGTTTAATGTGTAATAAATCTACAAAAATGAAGTTTTTTAAGGGGAATAGATGGGGATGAAATAATACACATTGAAATTCCGGTTTATTTGTATTTGTCAGGGTCTCTCATTGAAGGCACTGACAATTACAATTTTTTCGCAGAGTCCAAAAAGCGGAGACTCTGCTATAACATAAAAATGAAGTTTTTTAAGGGAAATAGATGGGGATGAAATAATGCACATGAAAATTTCGATTTTTTTATTTGTCAGGGTCTATTTATGAAGGCATTGACAATTACGATTTTTTCGCAGAGTCCAAAAAGCGGAAACTCTGCTATAACATAAATATTTTTTTGCTTTCTTATTTTTGCCTTTTTATTTTTTCCTAATTTTAACGCAGAGTCCCCTTACCTAAAGGTCTCACATTAGCAATTAATTAAACATTCAAACTAAAAACTAAGGGAAACTCTGCTATAACATAAATTTTTTTTTGCTTTCTTATTTTTGCCTTTTTACTTTTGCCTAATTTTAACGCAGAGTCCAAAAAGCGGAGACTCTGCTATAACATCAAGTAATCATTCCAAATCATACTCTTTAATCTTCTTGTAAAGGGTTTTGCGGTCAATACCCAGAATTTTTGCTGCTTGAAGTTTGTTCCAGTTGTTCTCTTCAAGGACTTTCTTAATATGTACTTTCTCAATGTCTTTTAGTACTATGTTACCTCCTAATGGAATATTAATTACATCATTTTCATTTGGAGTAAGAAACTTAAAATTATGCCTCCCAAGCATATCAGTATCAGATGATATAACTGCGCGCTCAATAACACTTTCAAGCTCGCGAACATTGCCTTGCCAATGGTGATGAGTAAGCAGATCTATCGCATCACCATTTAGCGCAAAATGCTTGTTAGTTTTAGCGGAAATTTTTTTTATGAAATGATCAGCAAGAATTGGGATATCATCTTTTCTTTCATTTAATGTAGGAAGTGAAATTGTAACAGTTGCTATCCTGTAGAAAAGATCTTCGCGGAATTTCTTTTCTTCTATCATCTTCCTGATATTACGATTAGTTGCAGAAAGCAGCCTAACATCAACTTTCTTAACCTTATCACTTCCAAGCGGTTTAATTTCCCAGGTTTCAATTACACGCAGGAGTTTTGATTGCAATACATAAGGCATTTCTGCAATTTCATCAAGCAAAAGAGTTCCTCCATTGGCAAGCTCAAAAACACCTTTTTGCGCATCAATAGCTCCGGTATAAGCACCTTTGGTATGCCCGAAGAGTTCGCTTTCTAAAAGATTTTCTGGAATTGCGCTGCAGTTTATTGCAATAAAAGGTCCTTCACACCTGTTACTGTTATGATGAATAGCCCGGGCAACAAGTTCTTTACCGGTTCCGCTTGCTCCTTCTATCAGAACATTTGCATCAACTCTTGAAACATTTTTTATCATATCAAAAATATGAAGCATCTTCCTGCTTTTTCCAATGATACTGCTGAAAGATGAGGATTCATCGACCTGTGAACGCAGGTTAGAAACCTGTTTATTAAGACTTATATTTGCTACAGCTTTATCAAATTTTAAAATAAACTCTTCGAGGTTAAATGGTTTTCCAATGTAGTCAAAAGCACCAAGTTTCATTGATTCAACAGCAGAATCAATAGACCCAAATCCGGTTATCATAATGAAAAGAGTATCATCTTTTTTTGCCTTAAGAAGTTCAACGCCGCTAACATCAGGCATTTGAAGATCAGAAACAATAATATCAAAGTCTTCATTTTTAATTCTGCTTAAAGCCGCATTGCTGTCATTTTCAGTTACAGGCAAATATCCTTTTTTTTCCAGAACTTTCTTTAGTAAAATTGTGGAATTAACCTCATCATCAACAATTAATATTTTTATTTCATGTGTATCCATAAATCAAAGAATAAGTTATAAAACATTCAGTTAATCAATACAAATATAAATATGTTTGTCATACCATATTATGACAAAAATCATACAGACTGATGACCTTAATCATAAAAAACCTTATTTTCAGCATTATTTTTGGGTTGGTGTGTAATTTAACCCCACCATCCTAAAAACATAACTTAAATCGATAAATTTTAACACTATAATTTGGCACGCTAATTGAGGTATATATAGTTAGAAATTTGAACAACAAAAATGTTAAAAATCAATAATTCAGGAGGAATCACAATGAAACGGATATACACAATATTGCTATTTTTAACCATCTTTTCGGGTATATTAATTTCACAACCCCGTGTAAAGATAGTTACAGAATACATTACACCGAATATGTTAGCCACAAACACTGCATTTACGGCTGATTCAACAGTTGCAACAGGTTTAAGATCAGTTGCAAGAGGAACTTTTGTTTATTTTAGAGCTTGGAATTTTGGCGATACAACCACAATAACAAGCGCAACCTGGACAATGCTTGTTCTGCCAACAGGTTCAAACGCAACACTTAGCGGCATTACTGGTTTGCCAACCTGGCAGAAATTTAAAGCAGACCTGGTGGGTACATATCAGGTAAGAGTATCAATAGTAACATCAACCGGTACAAGAGATACAACTGTTACAGTATATTCAGCTAATTATGTAGGAACAGGCGGATATGATAACGTACCTGCAGTATTTCCAAACTGCATGAGCTGCCATAACGGCAATCCCACGTTCATGAATATTTTCGACAGGTGGAAAGTTTCAAAACATGCTACAACTTTTAGAACAAATATTACAGCAGGACCTACAACTTATGGAATAAATCAGTTCAAATTACATACATTAGGATATGACCATAACATAGTAGCAGATAACAATGGCTTTGATGATAGAGCAAGACAATTAGGTTGGAGCTGGACCAATTACGCTCCTCCAAAACCTGCAAACTGGGATTCATTAAAAAACAGATTCCCTTCACTCGTTGCTTTTGCTAATGTAGGATGTGAAAGTTGCCATGGACCGGGTAGCGAACATGCATTTGGTGGTGGAGATACCAATAAAATAATGACAGTTGTTGACGAAGGAAACTGTGGTAAATGCCACGATTCACCTCTTCTCGGCTCTCAATTTGCACAATGGAAGAATGCAAAACATTCTAATGTTGTTTGGAGTTCATCTTTTGCACAAAACAATAACGGCTCAAATGATTTAAATAACTGTATAAGATGCCATGATGGACAAGGATACGCTAACTTCACAAAAGGCATAGGAACAAATACTAATGGTTTTGCACGTTCAAGGCATGAAATGGTATCTTGTGCTTCATGTCATGACCCGCACGGGAACAGTAATCAATATGGCTTAAGAAACAGACCGACAAATGCAGATACACTTGCAAATGGTTTTCGTTATACAGGCGTTGGTAATGGCATTGGTTGCATGGATTGCCACAAATCAAGAAGAAGTGTTGTTCCTTATGTCCAAACACGAGTAACATCTTCTACATGGGGAGCACATTATAATGGTGAATCAGATGTCTATCAGGCACAAAATGTAGCTACCTTTGGAGGTCCGCCATATCAGACAACTGGACATAAAGATTTTCTACCAAAAGCATGCGTATCATGCCATATGCCGGCAACAGATACTTCTGCTGCAAACAGAGATAAAGTTGGTGGACACTCTCTTAAATTGACCAACAGTGCAACTAATTATGACCACTTGAAATCATGCACGGGTTGCCACGCTGGTAAAACAAGATTTGACCAATTTATTGCCCCAATAGATTATGATGGTGATGGAACAATTGAACCATGGAGACTTGAATATGACGGATGCTTATCAAGATTACGTATTCAGCTTCCACCAGTTGGAGTTGACTCTGTTGCATGGCAATTGGTAGCTGCTGACTCGAACAATGTTACATTAAGAAGCGCATACTTTAATTACCTGATGATGTATTATGGCAGTGCACGAGGAATGCATAATCCAAAATTTGCAGTTGATGTTTTAATCAGGTCAAGGCAAGCAATAACCGGTATTATCCCAATTTCGAATGAAGTACCCGGAAGATTTGAACTTACCCAGAATTATCCAAATCCTTTCAACCCCACAACTAAGTTCAAATTCTCTCTGCCAAAACAGAAGGATGTAAAAGTTGTAGTGTTTGATATTATGGGACGTGAAGTAGTAACACTTGTTAATGAATCTAACCTTGCTGCAGGTAAATATGAAGTTGACTGGAACGGAACTAATTCAATGAATAATCAGGTAGCAAGCGGTGTTTATTTCTACAAAATAGTTGCTGGAAGCTATACTGATGTTAAGAAAATGATAATGTTGAAATAATTCTCTTATGTAATACATCTGGTTTGTTGAAAATAGTTAATTAAAATATAGACCCAGATAAAAAACCCCCGCCATGAAAGCGGGGGTTTTTATTTATAAAAAAGACTGTATAGATATAAGTCATAAAATTCTATGTTAAGAAATCAATGATTTGCCACACTATAAAAGTGTAATATCTCCACACTTTTTTTAATAAATGTAACGTATTCATTTTAAACAAACATTTATTTGGCATAATATTTGTAATATTATGTATATAATCTACAATCATTAAATAATAAAAACATGAAAAAAATATCTATACTTTTTATACTAATAGTAGTTGCTTTAATATCATTTTCATTTTCTTCTGAGAAAGTAGCCGGTGATGCATTACCTGGATACTCAGGTACACAAAGTTGTGTTTGCCATGCAAGCACACATACTACACCCTGGAAGAGCACACTTCACTCACAGATACATATGCAGCCTTCTCCAACTACAGTAAGACCACCCTGGACAGGCAGTGTGAGTATGGGAGCAGCATTCGGCAATGCAACAGTATCACTTACGCTGGCTGGAAATACATATAAAGCAACATTAAATCCATCATCCGGTACGGCAGCAACTTACGATATAGTTTATACTTATGGCAGTGGTTGGAAGCAAAGGTATCTTGTAAAAATTGGACTTAGCTTTTACATGCTACCTATCCAGTACAATATGGCAGGTTACAAAAATAACGCTTCAGGAACGTGGGCTGTTTATAATGCTGCTAACTGGCTGAATGCAGATGGAACATTAAAAGCAATAAATAACGCATTCAGAATAAAATCATATGATAAAAACTGCGGCGGCTGTCATATGACAGGTTATAAAGTTACAAAAAATGTAACAGGAGCTGATACTTCATGGGTAGGCTCATGGGCAAACAGCAGTGATACCACAAATAATAAAGTTGGATGCGAAGCTTGCCACGGACCTGGAAGTGATCATATTGCAGCGCCTACTAAATCAAATATATATGGACCACTAAGAATGACACAGAGTGGATTACAGAGACAACAGGAAGTTTGTGGACAGTGCCATATGAGAGGGTCGAGTACAGCATTTAGTTATGAATATCCATACAAAGAATCTGTTGATAGCGCATATCAGCCGGGTTTGGTGTTAAATAATTTCATTGCTCCATGGATGAACTATCCTAATACAATAGGCGGACCAGGTGTTTGGCCAGATACAATGACGGCTAGACAACATCATCAACAGTGGCAAGATATGAGTTACTCAGCACACAATAATTTAATGAATTGTTATAAATGCCATGAACCGCATAGACTAACAGCCAATCGTCATCAATTAAAACTTAGCTCGGATAGTAACAGTGTATGTATCCAATGTCATACAAATTTTGGAACACCGGGTAATCCAAACATATCAGCAATAACTCAGCATACAAAACATTCATACGACCCGTTAAATGCAAATCAAACAGGCGGAACTTCACGCTGCGTTACATGCCATATGACTAAAACTGCTGTAACAGCTTTAGCCTACGATATTAGCTCGCATAACTGGAGAGTTATTAGACCGGTCAAAACTTTGCAAAAACTAAATGTAAGTTCACCTACACAGGGTATGCTAAACTCATGTTCATACCCGTGCCACAGAAATCCTTCTACCGGAAGCGGTACAGGTAATGTACCTAATCTTGGAGTAGGGACTGACCTCACACTTACAAACTGGAGACAACCAACAGATTCTGCTTTAGCTGATACATTGAACAGATGGTTTAACAGACAAAATTGGGTAATTGGTATTCAGAATATTTCTACAGAAGTTCCTGAAAAATATGAACTGAGACAGAATTATCCAAATCCGTTTAATCCAAGTACAATGATAGAATTTTCAATTCCAAAATCTCAAGTTGTTTCTGTCAAGATATATGATGTAATAGGAAGAGAAGTTTATAACCTGTTAAATATGGATTTGAAAGCAGGCACATATAAAATTGACTGGCTTGGAATAAATAACTTTGGTGACGATGTTTCATCTGGAGTATATTTCTACAGAATTACAGCCGGTGATTACGTTCAGGCAAAGAAAATGATACTTGTAAGATAATATATAATGTAAGTTTTGTTTCAATATTTTGTTTCATCATTTGTTTCCTTTTATTAAAAACCTGCGATCCCCAATTGCAGGTTTTTTTTATGTTATAAAGGGAGGAAAGGATAAACAACTTTTCTAAAGACCTTTACGGCATAAAGCGAAAGTCAGGCTGAATTGCACTAATGTTACACGAAAGTCACAAATTAATTAAATATTAAATTCGAGTTATTCGTGTACTTTTTCGAGTCATTCGTGTTTAAGAGCTTTGCTATTTTCTGTTTTCCTGTCCGCCACGGCGGATTAGTTGCAAGTCTAAAAGCGTCCATAAATAAATATAAGTTTTAATAATGAATTCGCATTATTTTAGTGTAATTTAGGGTGTCCCAAAAGCGAAAACAGGAAATGGGAGAAATCAAAAGCTTTTCAAGACAGAGGCACGAAAACATAGAGAATTATTTTATAGGTAAATTTGAAAATGAAGGTGTTACATAGATTACAATATCCTGTTTTCGTCTATGGGACACCTTAGAAATTTTCAGCATTAATTTTAGTTAGTATAGTTAGTTCATTATCCATTTCCAAACTGAAAAACCAGTCTTAGAGGTTTTTTAATTCAAGTGACGAAAACGGTAGGAGAAATCAAAAGCTTTAGACGCTGATAACACAGATTTTTTTATAATTGTGTATAATAACATAAATGCTTTCGTACCCGCAGAGTCCAGTAAGCAGATACTCTGCCAAAACGGATAAAGTTAAATAAGACTACAAAACTGAAAAACCAGTCTTAAGTCTGTTCATCTATTGATGATTAATTATAAACTCACCTTACGCATTCCCGAGCTGTGCATGCGAGAGGCAGGCAAGCCGGAATCACTGGTCTTGTCATTCCTGCGAAGGCAGGAATCTTTAGAAATTAATCCACAATTATTAATGGGCACCTCTAAAAACTCAAGTATAAAAAACAAACAGAACACTGATGACACTGATAAAGCTGATTTTCGCTGATTTTATCTGTGCATATCTGTAACATCTGCGTCATCCGTGTTCTATTATTAGTATTTAGAGATGCCCTAATATAAAACAATTTTCATGTATAGCTTTTGCGTTTATATTCTCGCTAGTAAAAAGATGGAAACGAGATTGGAATTTCTGGCTTATAGAAGAAAAGAATCTTGAATAGAAAGACCTGTATTATGATATTGGCGGGGAAGAATTTGATACAGAAATGAAAAATCAACATCTTAAAATCAAAAACAAGATTCCTGCCTTCGCAGGAATGACAAAAACCCACTCGCAGGCACGAAGTGGGAATGCGTAAGATGAATTATAAAATTCTAATTAACCCGGGTTTATAATAAGTTATGAGACTTTTGTAGTCTGTTCTTTATATTACAACTGTAAATTCAATCAGTGGAGTATTTTGAAAAATTAATTTATTGGAAGTTGAATGGTAAAAGTTGTACCTTTGCCAATTTGTGAACGCACCTTAACTTGCCCGCCATGCTCATCAACTATCCTTTTCACAATGGATAAGCCAAGTCCGGTACCTTTCCCAAATCCTTTAGAAGTATAAAAAGGTCTGAATATTTTTTCAAGGTTTTCTTTCGGTATTCCGGGTCCGTCATCTATTACATCAATGTAAATCGAATCGGCATTACTTCTGGTTTTAATTGTTACTTCGCCTTTTGCTGTAAATGCCTGAATAGCGTTAATAACAAGGTTTGTAATAACTTCTTCAATCTGCGATTTATCAATATTTATGTTTGGTAAGGCTTTATCCAAAGATTTTTTAACGATAATTTCTTTACTGCCAATTGAATATTTTATTTTACCGATAATTTCATCTATAAGTAAATTAATATCAGTTTGGGTTTTTTCAACGGTAATTGGACGTGAAAAATTAAGCAATCCCCTAAGTGATTTAGTTATCCTTGTAGCTTCATCGATAATTGTTTTCAGTTCTTCCTGTTCAGGCTCTCCGCTTTTTTTACTCATCAACAAAAAATCAGCATTTCCTGAAATAATATTCAGCGGGTTTGATAGGCTGTGGGCAATACTTGAAACAACCTCACCAATTAAGGCAAGGTTTTCTTTATCCCTCAACTCCTTTTGCAGCTTTTTAACAGTGGTAATATCCCTTAAAATGCCAACGCTTCCAATTGTATTTTCATCCTTATCGTCAAATATAGCAAACCTTGAAATGCTGACATTAATGATATCGCCTGATTTAGTAATTCTATCGGTTTCGTAATTTGCAAGAAACCCGTTGCGGCTAACTTCATCAATCAAAAATTTCTTTTCGCCTTTCTTCAGAAGATAATCTGGTATCAAGAAATCAAAATCTTTGCCCATAACTTCTTCTTTACTATACCCAAAAAACTTTACTGCGCCATTATTCCATAAAAAAATATGGAAATTATTATCCAATCCAATAATTGCATCAATGGAATTAAGTATTATATCTGAAAAAAATTTCTCATGGGCTGATTTGCCGTCTTTCATTAGCTTTATCATAGAGCCAAGACATATATCAACATCGTCAAGAATTTGCTCAACTTGCAAATATGGTAATCCGGTACTTTTGCGGATCTTATCTCTGAGAATATCTTTTTGTCTTGTCAGCTCAGATATCAGCATTTGTTCCAATGAAAAATCCTCCAATTATCCAAAGAAGTCCTATTGAGTAGAAATCTACGATAGGACAAAATTTATTAATGTAAATATAGCTAATGATATATTCTTTGTGAATGATACCGCTCATAAAATCAGATGATTTATGTCATAGAATTGATAATATTAGTTACATAAAAATAAACAGAATATATATAACTTATAGGGCATTTATTATGGAAATTACTTGAAAATTAATCATTCTCCGAAGGAGTGGTTTCCCGCGGAAAATAAATCGGCCACAAACAATCATTTTAATTATCATATCCACTATAAATGATTAAAATAAGCATTTATATCGGCCATATGATTATGAATATTAGAGAATTTTACACTTTTATTTGATTTATATCATATTATAATAACATTTATATCGTTATTTTTGTAGAATTATGAGAAATCTAAAGAATAAAATCGTATTAATCACAGGTGCTTCAAGCGGATTTGGCAAAGCTGCTGCATTTGCTTTCGCAAAAAAAGGTGCAAAACTTATAATTGCAGCCAGAAGAACTGCAAAGCTAAAGGAATTTTCAGCAGAACTTAAAAATAAATATAAAGCTGAAGTATTACCTATAACACTTGATGTAAGAAATAAAAATGAAGTTTTTAAGGCAGTAAATTATTTACCTAAAAAATGGGAAAATATTGATATTCTTGTAAACAATGCAGGCTTAAGCCGCGGGCTTGATAAACTTCACGAAGGAAAAATGCAGGATTGGGATGAAATGATTGATACTAATGTTAAAGGATTACTGTATGTATCAAGGGCTGTTATACCTGTTATGGTAAAGAATAATAGCGGACATATTGTAAATATTGGTTCAATTGCAGGACATGAAGTCTATCCCAAAGGTAGTGTTTATTGCGCATCCAAGCACGCTGTTGATGCTATTACCAAAGGTATGAGACTAGATCTTGTTGATACCGATATAAGGGTAACAACAATTGATCCGGGATTGTCGGAAACTGAATTCAGTATTGTACGTTTCAGAGGAAATGTTAATAAGGCAAAATCTGTTTATCTCGGCATAGAACCGATTAAGGCTGAAGATGTTGCCGATGCAATAATATATGCTGTTACTAGACCATTAAATGTTGTTATTGCAGAAATGATATTACAGCCCAATAAACAGGCTTCAACAATGGTAACACACAGAAAGTAGCAAAAGATTAAATACAAGAAATTAAATTATAAAGATTGAACGACATAGAATTAACAGATAAAGATTGTAATGTAATTGAGCTTGATATTGAAGGAATGGATTGCCCTTCATGCGCAATGAAAATTGAACGCAGATTAAACAAACTTGACGGCATACAAAATGCTAAAGTTGACTTAGGGAGTGAAACTGCAAGTTTTGTTATTTCTAGTGGTGGACCTGACCTTAATTTCATAAAAAAAGAAATTGATAAGCTTGGATATAAGGCAATTGAGCAGGAAAATGATGAAGATGACAAAATAGCTGAAGAGGAAAAACTTAAAGCAAAATCGCTTTTCAGGAAAAAAATATATACTGCAATATCCCTATCAATAATAATTGTTCTGCTTGGAATGAAAGATCATATTGGATTTCTTTCATTTATGTCTCAGGATACGGCTAACTGGCTTTCACTGCCGCTATCTACAATTGTTGTTTTCTGGTGCGGCTTAAAATTCATAAAAGGATTTATTGCCGATATCAGGGCACTCTCTGCGGGAATGGATTCTTTAATAGCAATTGGCACGCTATCAGCTTTTTTTTACAGTCTTATTATTATGATATTCCCTTCTATTTCAGGTGAACATCATCAAATGGTGTATTTTGAATCGGCTGCAATGATAATTACTTTTATACTGCTTGGTAATTACCTGGAATTTAATTTAAAGAATAAAACACATTACGCAATTAAAGCATTAACCGACCTTCAGGCTAAAAATGCCGTTGTTATACGGAATAATACCGAGTTTGAGATTCCCATAAAAAAAGTTAAAATAGGCGATATAGTAATAGTTAAGCCGGGCGAAAGGATTCCCGTTGATGGGAAAATAATTGAAGGCGGCTCAAGCGTAGATGAAGCAATGATGACAGGTGAGTCATTACCTGTAGAAAAAATTATTGGTGAAAATGTACTTGGCGGCACACTGAACCTGAACAGTTATCTTAAAATTAAGACAGAAAAAGCCATCAGCGATTCACTCCTCTCTAAAATAATTTTAATGGTTAAAGATGCACAGAAATCTAAACCTAAGATTCAGAGAATTGCCGATAAGGTTTCAGAGGTTTTTGTGCCTATTGTAATTGTAATTGCAATTGTAACTTTTTTTGTCTGGTATAGCTTTTTGAATGAAACATTAAGCTATTCACTCTTAAAATCTGTAGCTGTGCTGATAATTGCCTGTCCATGCGCTTTAGGGCTTGCCACACCAATTGCAATTGTACTTGGAGTTGGCAAAGCAGCAGAAAATAAGATACTTTTCAATAATGCCGAAGCTATTGAAAATGTAAATAAGATAGATACAATTTTATTTGATAAAACCGGTACATTAACATATGCAAAGTTTGATGTAAAAAAAGTTTTACCATATAATGGCTATCAAAGTGATGAAATATTGAAAATTGCTGCATCAATCGAAAATTTTTCAGAGCATCCAATAGCAAAGGCTATTACTGCAAACTATAAGAAGAAAACAAGTAAGACTGGTTTTTCAGTTGACCTGCATACTGTAATTGATTTTAAAATAACATCGGGTATTGGAGTTACAGGAAAAATTAACGGTAATGTGTATAAAATAGGCGGTGCTATTTTAAATGAGAAGGAAAACTTAACAGGTAAGACTGGTTTTTCAGTTATTTCAAAAACATCATCTAAAAATATTTTTATTTTTGAGGATGATATATGTATTGGTGAAATAGAGCTAAGCGATAAGGTTAAAGATAATGCCAAAGATATTCTAAGCAGGCTTAAGGATGATAATTACAATATTGCAATGATAACCGGTGATAGCAATGCAACTGCCGCTGAGATTGCAGGTGAGCTTGGTATAACCGATTATAAAGCGCAGGTAATGCCTGATAAAAAACAGGAGTATGTAAAAGAACTACAGGCAAAAGGTGCTAAAGTTGCAATGGTTGGTGATGGCATTAACGATGCACCTGCACTATCTGCTTCTGATCTTGGAATAGCAATTGGCACGGGGCAGGATATTGCTATACAATCAGCCGATGTAATATTAGTAAAAGGCGACCTTGAAAATATTTTGGCTCTGTTTAAAATTTCAAGAAAGACAATATCAATTATTAAGCAAAACATCTTTTGGGCGTTTTTTTATAACGCTGCAGCTATACCGCTTGCCGCCGGTGTTTTTGTTGGAATTGGGCTTTCGGTAACACCAGTAATGGCTTCAATGCTGATGGCGTTTAGTGATATTGTAACTGTTTTACTAAATTCTATGCGGCTTAAATATATGAAAATTAAGTAGTTTATGGTTTTTTTTACAATTATATACAAATTTTAGGGAACAATCTTTCATAAAACTTGTTTATATTTACGTTAATAGTTACAGATAAATACTAATTTAAAAAAGGAGACGAATTTAGGCAAAACTAAGGCCTGCCAAGCCACCAATTAAAATTCATAATTATCTGTAAATTATAAAAAAAAACAAATTCACATTAAAAAATATAAAAACATTTCAAATTATTTAAAGGAGAATAATAAATTGAAAAAATTAGTTGCGTTATTCATAATAGTTGCAGCATTTTTAAGTATTAATAGTACAACATTTTCACAGCCACAAATCATTATTAATGTAACAGGTGGATATAACTTACCTATGGGTGATTTAAAAGGTAACCTTCCTGACTCACTTGGTGGTTCATTTGCTGATTCAAATACTTATTTAATCAAACAGGGTTTAAATTTCGGACTAACCGGTAAATATGCATTAGGCAAGAAAAGAAACCTAAGAATAAATCTCGGTTTTGATTATAATATGTTCAGCCAGAACAAAGATTATTCAAGAACTTCAGGCACAATTACTGCTAAGAATAAAATGAATATAATAAACATAGCTGCCGGTGTTGAATACGCTTTCCAGCCTAAAGGTAAAATTAATCCATATATAGGTTTAGACCTTGGTGCATACTTATATAGTGGAAACGCTGAAATATCTGGTGTAACAGGTGCTGATACAAATATAGTTCGTAACGGTAAACTTGACCTAAAATCCGCATCCAGATTCGGTGGTGCTATTGGTGCTGGAATTGAATTTGCGTTAAGCAAACAGATTGGTGCTAACTTAGGGTTTAAATATCATATGGCTAACTTAATCGGTAAAGATTACGATACAACAGGTGCAGTCGCTAATGAATATAGACTTGATGACGGAAAACATACTAGTGGAGCAATCACTCACGCTTCTAAAAATATTGGATATTTACAGATATCAGCAGGTATTTCGTTCTTATTAAATCAGCCTACAAAAATGAAAAAATAAGCATCACTAAGTATTTATTTTTGCAAGGGAGTCTGAAAAGACTCCCTTTTTTATTACATCAAATTTGCTGATTTTTGTATTGCAGTAAAGTCAGGCTTAAAACCTAATGGCTTACCTGAGATGTCAAACTAAATTTTTTAACTCCACGCTTCAGTTTGGTGATTAAGTAAATAAAATAAATAAATATTAATGAAAAAAATCTTAGTTTTACTATACATTATCGCTTTAATTTCTTTTGGCAGTTTATACGCACAGCCTAAGTTTACAGTAGATGTTACCGGTGGGTACAGTCTGCCTCTCCCCCAGCTTAAGGGTACTATTGATTCTGCAAACAATGAAAGTGGTGAATCATACTTCGTGAAGACAGGGTTTAATCTGGGTCTGACAGGTAAATATGCCATAGATAAAAAAAGAAAGATTAGAATTACTTTTGGCGGGGCATATAATAAATTCTCAGGCAATGAAACTTATTCACACACAAATAGAATTGATTTTCATACTAACATTAGCATAATTACAACAAGCCTAGGGGCAGAATATTCATTTACACCAAAAGAGAAAACCGCTCCATTTATAGGATTGGAATTTAACGGCAATTTTTTAAGCGGTAAAACAGAAGTAATGGTAACAGATACATCAGCAACTGATCATGATGTAATTGGAACAACTATAACAAACCTAAAGCGAGCCGCAAGATTTGGTTTTTCTGTTGGCGGCGGTGTTGATGTTGCATTCAATAAAAGCATTGGAGCGCTGTTTGGCTTTAAATATAACTTTGCAAATGTTATTGGTAAGGAATATTCTGCAACTTCTCAAGCGGGAGAATATAACCTGAATGATAAGGAAAATGGAACTGTAAAAGCTAAAAACATTATGTTTTTCCAGATATATCTGGGCGTATCTTTTTATTTTGCTCAGCAGAAGAAGGCGAAGTAAAGTGAACCACTACAAGACACTAAAACACAAAGAAAAGTAAAAACAATTTAAAAGATAAAAGATTTAACCACGAGTTACACTAATGAACACGAATTGGTTTCTGTCATACCCGTATGCCTTGTTTACCTGTCCGCCACGGCGGATTAGTTAAGGCGAATGCAGTATCCAAACATTAAACCTTTAAAAAGCTAAAATTTAAGAAATGTCAAAAATCAAAAGATAACCACGAATTACACTAATTTCGCGAATTTCTTATGCTTTAATTATTACAAACATACAAGGATCTCCTTCGGAGCAAAAGTCTGGTGGTTTTACTCCAAAGGAGTCCCTTTGGGACTGAATTTGTTAAAATTATCAGGATTTAACTGTTTTAAAATATACGATAATATTTTTGTACTCTTAAGTTTGAAGAAATACTTGTAGCGCAAATATCTTTTGCTTGTTCCGGCAGAGAATCTAAGGAAAGTTATCATAATATCACAGAGTCCTGCTTCGCAAAGACTCTGTGGAAACAAATAATTTCAAAAGTATTCAAATTATTTAGCTCCGTTAGGAGCGGAATGTTGGTAATAAACCCTAATAATCAATATATTAGCTCCGTAGGAGCGACATATTTTTTAGATTCTTGCTTCGGTTCAAATTCTTTGCGTAACTTCAGTTAATAATTTTAAATAATACAATTGTATAAAGCATTTTTATTTATTAAATTTATACTGTAACTATAAAAAATATTGAAATAAAATATTACTAAACATGAGAAACAAACTACTGATAATACCAGCCCTGTTATTTATTTTTGCAGTATCATTAAGCTCGCAGACAAGATATAACCTGAATATTTTTGGCGGTTATTCAATGCCGGTTGCTGATTTAAAAGGAAATTTTCCTAATACAATAGGAGATACTTTACTTGATTTTAATAAAGCAAGCACATTGCTCACAAATAACGGTTATAATTTTGGAGTAATATTAAAATACTGCATAGATACACTTGGAAAAGCTAAGCTAACTGCAGGGTTTAATAATAATTCATTTAGTGGAGCAAAAGATTACCTAAGAACAGGTGCTACACTTACATACAAGAATAAAGTGAACATATTCACAATTTCAGGCGGAGCCGAATATAATTTCTTACCAAAGAAAAAATTCAGCCCGTTTGTTGGACTTGATCTGGCGGTAAACTTCTTCAGCGGAAACATTACAGCATCCGGTGATTCAAGCTTTACTATAAAGCGAAAAAGCGAAACCAGATTTGGCGTTATTGCAATAGCAGGTGTTGATATTAAATTAAATAAAAGTATTGGGGCAGTAATAGGTGTTAAATATTCGCTTTCTAACCTAATTGGCAAAAAAACTGATATTACAGTTACAAATACTGTTCCTCCTCAAACCGATGATGAGCAGGGTGGAACTTCTACTTTTAAAGAACTTGGATTAAATGATGAAGATAGTGCTACCAACAAATCTAAATCTCTTTATTATATACAGTTTTATGCGGGAATTTCTTTCTATTTTGGAGAGCTGATAAAATAAAGTAATAATTATTTATACAGTATTTCTGTGGATTAGTACCCGCAGAGTTTTCTTATCAGCATTAATTAAACTCTCAAACTAAAGGCTAATGTATTCTCTGCAAGAACATAAAATCAGTATAAGACTACAAAAGTCTTACGATTCTATATCAATACAATTTGTTCTTAATATTATCAAATTTAATTATATAGCTTATAGACTTTTGTAGTCTGTTTAATTATTGTTTTTCTATTTACGCAGAGTCCCCTTATCAATACTAAATATACTCTCAAGCTAAAAGCTATGTTAGACTATGCTATAACAAAAAGCCATTTTTATTCACTTAATCAGATTGTTTCATTTTTATATATATTTTTATATTTTTTACAGGTAAATTTGTAAATATTTGTAAATCAAGGAACCCAAAGTCTTAAATTTAGTTAAAAAGGAACAAAAGATTAATGAAATATATACTCATAATAGCTATAATAAGCATGACATTTTTGAATGAAATATCATATTCTCAGCCGACAGCAACAGTGCAGTTCATTGGTGGGTACTCAGTACCTCTTGGTTATTATAGTGGTAAGTTTGGCGATACCAGAGAAATGTTCACCGGAGGAGGCAATCCCGATTCAAATACTTATTTCATGCGCTCAGGCTTTAATTATGGAATATTTGTAAAAATACCTCTAAATAAAAAAAGTCCAATCAGCATTAAAGGCGGAATTGCATTCAATGTTTTCGGTCAGTCAAAAGAATACATTGAAGGTGCTGGGAGTGTTACTGTTGACCTAAAACAAAGTTTGTTTGGTATAACTCTTGGGGGACAATACGATTTTGGAGGGAGAAAAAGCAAAATTAAACCATTTTTAGGTGCAGAGCTTGCGGGTAATTTCTTTGCCGGAAAATACACAGAAGATTATGTTGATTCTGTTGAAACATATAGTTTAAATGCTGCATTCAGACTTGGCTTAAACATTGTTGCAGGTGTTGATGTTACTGTGCATAATAATATCGGGTTACTGCTTGGCGCAAAATATGCATTTGCAAACCTGGTAGGAAAAAGCTACGAAGCTGACAGAAGACCGAGATATAACCTTAACGATAAAAGTTACACATTAGGTAACATTACTTACCCTACACGCAATATAACTTACCTGCAGTTTTATGGAGGTATATCATTTTATTTTGGAAGATAGAACAATTAACTAATTTATCCCGAAGGGACTTATAATTAAAAATGAAAATACTGAAATATTTACTGCTGGTTGTAATTTTTTCTTCTGTTTCATACTCACAGTTTGATAAAACCATACTACAGTTTGGTATAGGTATAATTGAGCCTTTTGGCACTACATCAAAAGGTACTTATTACACTAACGAGACTATCAGACAAGGTATGATGCTTACTATTGATACTAATTTTATGAGGAATAATTACGGCTTAAAGACCGGACTTTCATTCTTTGGAAAAGCAAAGTTTAATTTTGATAAATATGCCATTACACGCGGAGTATTGTATGCAGGTTTCAATACTTTTAATTCATTCGAGCCATCAAAAAGCGGTAATATCGGGGTTGTGGTCATTAATATTAATAACCAGCAGGATACTGTACCTACCAGCGTAAATTATTCATATTCATTTAGTTCATTTTCCTTTGGAATTGGCTTTGAGCTTGCCCCAACAGCATTTACAAGTAAAGTTAGTCCATACTTTGGTGCAAATATAGCATTTAACCTGTTTAACGGAAAACTATCCAGAACCGAAAACCGGGTTGATAGCGTTTCAACAAGTTTTTCGGATTTCAGAATTGGCGTAAATTTTGATGCCGGTATTGAGTTTAAGATAAACAAGCAATTTGGGCTGGCATTTGGGGTAAAGTATGACCTTGGTAACCTTTTGCTTAAGAACACTAATAGCGGAGTTGCCGACCGATTAGAGTGGGGCAAATCAAATGCTTCATTGAACGATGAAGAAGGGAGGTTCTATTCAACAATATACGGACCAGTGTTAACTTCAACAGCAAGAGAAGTTTTAAGCAAGAAAAAAGAAATTAACTGGGGTACAATATATTTAGCGGCAAATATATATTTAGATAAACCTAAAACAACAAAGAAAAAATAGTTTTATTTTCATTTTAAAATAAATGGGGCAACAGCTTGATTACACAAATTGATAAGTACATAATTGTTCAGTTTGTTAAAAATTTTCTGTTTGCCCTTTTATGTTTTATATTAATATTTATCCTTGTTGACCTTTTTGAAAATCTTGATAAATTTTTAGATAACAAGCTTTCCTTAAGCGCAGTATTTAACTATTACTTTTACTTTATCCCCGAAATAGTACGGCTAATTACACCAATTGCGGTTTTGCTTGCAACACTTTTCACAGCAGGCAGAATGGTAAATTTCAACGAGATCGTAGCTGTAAAAAATGCAGGAATAAGTTTAGTAAGATTTATGATTCCGTTTCTTGCAATGGGTATGATAATAACAATGCTTTCTTTATACTTCAATAACTGGATAGTCCCCGAAGCCAACAAGAAAAAATTCTTTATTGAAAGAAACTCGCTCGGAAAAAATAAAATTACTGTTGGATTAAACAAGCTTTATTTTCAGGATTCAAGGAACCAGCTAATACTTATTGACCAGTTCAGGGAAATCGACCTTACGGCAAACAGGGTTTCTATTCAATTGTATAAGCCGGATTCGCTTAACCAGATGATAAAACGTGTTGATGCCGATCAAATGAAATGGGATAACGGAAAATGGATACTAATTAACGCTGCTGAAAGAAATTTCTCACCCGGTAAGGAAGAGCTTAAAAGTTATGCAAATATTCAGGTTTCTGATATTGAGGGATTGAATAAAATAAATTTAATTCCGAGCCAAATTACAAGGAAGCAGCTTAAACCGGATGAAATGAATTACGGCGAGCTTGAAGAATATATTGCAAGCATGAAAAAAGGCGGGCAGAATACGGATAGGCAAATGGTTGATTTTTATTCAAAGGTTTCTTTTTCATTTGCAAGTCTTATTGTGATAATTTTCGGTATATCAATATCAACCGGTTCCAGAAAAAGAAAAGGGATGGCTTTGCAGTTCGGTATCAGTATCCTTGTCAGTTTTATTTATCTTGGATTTATAAAAATATCGCAATCATTTGGTTACAATGGCGACCTTAACCCAATTTTCACAGCATGGCTTGCAAACATTGCATTCGCCGGCTTTGGTATGGTTAATCTATATTTTAAGAATTATTGATATTGTTTTCTCATACCCAAACTCCAGTTTGGGTATGTTTATTTTTCGTTCCAGCAGAGTCTCCCGTACTTTTTTCATTACCCGCAGAGTCCATTCCCGCTAAGTAGAAGAGCGGCCGTGCCTAAGGCAGGTGCAGACTGCTCCGAAGGAGTCCCTTCGGGACAGAAAGCGCAGAAAGCGGAGACTCTGCGGCTACGAAATATTTACTTTAAGAATTATTATGGTTGGTATAAAAAAAAACAGGTCGTTAACCTGCTATTTTAAATCTTTTCTAATTGTTTTATTGATTTTTTTTGCTGTATGCTTTGTTGAACAATAAAACTCATCTCTGCTTAAACCTGATTGCCAAATCATAGATTTAATTAAATCTATCCCATAATCTGTATAATGTAAATCAACAGTTACTCTACAATGTTTTCCATTAATTATTCCAATATATTGTGAGTGGCTGCCTACTGTGTTATTAAGTATAAATCCATTAGCTTCCAATATCTGAATGATTTCTTTAGTTGTAAGAGCGGGATATTGCTTAGGCAAATTTTATATTATGATTATTAGAATCATATTCGGCATTGTATGAAAACAATGCGCCTTTAAATTTGTGTGCAACAAATTTAAGTAAAGTTGACCAAAACATTAATCTATATTTAATTGGAGCTTTTCTAATATATTTTTGTTGTGCAATTTCTTCAGATGAAAAACTTATAAAATATACAGTTAAAGCATCTTTTAATTTAGCAATACTTTCCTCAATATCTTTTCCGCAAACCAAAATACCAGTATCAAGATTAATCATATAGAATAAATTATCCTTTTGATACCCTAATATACGTAATAATATTTGATCTTTTTTACTTGGCATTAATTATATTGATTTATCAAAAATAATCTAAAATTCTTTTATAGTTTATCAAAATCCACAAATCCTATTATATACAACACAAAAAATGGCTGTATTTTTTCATTTATTGATATAAAATTAATACTTCTATGAGAAAATATCAAGTGAATTTGCTAAAATCAAAATCCACTTAATTTAGTCAATAATTAATGATAAGTAATGATTCTGCTCCGTAGGTCCGAAGGACTCCTTTGGAGATCTCCCGTAAAGGTCCTTCGGACTTCGGAGAGATACCTTTTAAATACAATTAAATCCCATTTGTTGGTGTTGCCGAAGGACTTTTTTCACCAACAAATAATTAACTTATGCGCTCCGAAGGCGGGACTCGAATCGTAAAGACTTGCAGCCTGCGACCCTCTGATTAACAGTTATCCCGAATACTTGGAATAACCAACTGATTTCTTTATTATGAAAAAAGCCCGCTATTGCAGACTTTTTTGCTCCGAAGGCGGGACTCGAACCTGCGACCCTCTGATTAACAGTCAGATGCTCTAACCAACTGAGCTACTTCGGAATGAAAATTGTACAGATTGCAAATATATCTAAAGTAAAAAATAAAATCAATGAAAAATGCTTTGTATCTCTGGAAAATTGCAATTATTTTTGTAAAAAGGGATAATTTATGGCAAACGAAGATAGCAACATACAGCAACAGATTAACATCGAAATTGGGGAAAAAGAAGCAGAAGGGATATATTCCAATCTTGCAATTATATCGCACTCACCTGCAGAATTTATTATTGATTATACAAGAGTACTGCCCGGAATACCAAAATCAAAAATAAGCGCAAGAATAATTATGACACCTCAGCATGCAAAAATGCTGCTTGGCGCGCTTAAGGATAATATCGAAAAATTCGAGAACCAGTTTGGCGAAATACAGTTAATTGGCGCTCCGCAGCAGGGCGGCTTTGGCTTCCAGCCGACTATAAATCCGAAAGACGAAAAGATAAATTAATAGTAAGTGTTTTCTTCACTGAAAGTCCACTCAAGAAAACACGAAGTGTTTTCGTCCCGAAGGGACTCCTTCGGAGCAGTCCCGCTCTACTGCTTAGCGGGATAAAATTACACGAAGTGTTTCGGAATTTTTATTTTAACGCAGAGTCCCCTTACTAGCATTAAAAAAACACTCAAGCTAAAACTAAGGAAGACTCTGCTATAACACAAGTTATCTATGAGAGTACAACGTTACCCACCTTTAACTTCATCAAGATCACAATGGTTATCACCGCCTAAGCTGTAATAATTATTTTCTTCGTCCTCAGCTCCAATAGTTTCTGCTTCATCATCAAGCTCACTTCCCGGCACATCAAGTTCTTCTAATGTTACAATTGACTTTTTCTTCAATAATTCCTCATTTGTGCTTAAATGCACATTAATAGAATTTTCTATTAATTTTTCGGGGTCAATATCTGTTTCTTGATCTTTGGAATAAATATCCTCATTATCAGGATAGTGTTTATATCCCGGAAGTTCTTTTTTATTATCAGGTTTATCTTTATTTTTAATTTTCATGGCTTAAGTATCGCAATTCTAATTTAAGCAAAAGTTTATTTTACATTCCTTTATTATCAAAACAATTTAATATGAAATGATGTTTCAAAGGAAAAAGATGTTTCATATGCTAAAAAATGCTCATAAATCAGCTAATTACCCCTTTTATACCAGTTGCCTCATATTAAACTGCTCGAAGGAGTTCCTTTGGAAAAAAACCAGTCTTAAAGGTAACCGTAGGAGTAGTATATTCCATTTTCCGCTGAGTCCAATCCCGCTAAGTAGAAGAGCGGGACTGCAAGAAAGCGCAGAAAGCGGAGACTCTGCGACTACGAGAGAAGGTGTTGTGTTATTGGTCTCAATTCTTAAATCCCCATACTTGCAAGCATAGCAGAAATATTATTAACTTTTTCAAACAGTTTGGGGTGAGATAGTTCAAATTCCATAACGGAATCCTTAAGATCTCCAATAGCTTTTGCAATTAAGTCAGGGTCTTTATCATTCTTTGTAACTTCATCAGCAGAGCGTTTTACATGACCTGCAATATTTTCAGCATGATCCCCGGATTCAACACTTCTCATTTCATCATTAAGTTCATCAAGCAGAGTCAATAATTCATCTTTTTTCTCATTGCTTATCGTAATATCAGCAGATAATTTTTCCCTTATTTCCTGTAATGTATTTTTCATATTATAAACATTTTTTGATTTATTATTATACAAATATAAGCTATTTAATATTTAAAATTACCTCCTCTAATATATTCCTTCGTTCCAGCAGAGTCTCCCCATACTTTTATCTTAAGGTTTCATAAATTTTTATGGGGGACTCTGCGTTAATATAATTCTTCATTACCCGCAGAGTCCAATCCCGCTGAGTAACTAATCCTCCTTGGCGGACAGAAAAAAGCGGAACTGCAAGAAAGCGCAGAAAGCGGAGACTCTGCGATTACGAACAGTAAACGGTCAAAATCCACTTGAGTTACTTAATAAAAAAAAGACGGGTCAAAGACCCGTCTCTACTTGATAAATTATGTTAATGTCTATTATTCTAAAACAAAAATATTTTTTTCAACGCAAATATCTTTCAGATCTTTAGGCCAAATAGTTACACTTACTTCGCCTAAGTGAGCTTTCCTAAGGAGCAGCATTTGTGTCCTTGATTGCCCAATTCCGCCGCCAATACTTAAAGGTACTTCATTATGTAATACTGCACTGTGATATGGCGTTGAAATCAAATCAAGCTGGTTTGAGAGTTTTAATTGTTCTCTCAATTTTTCAGCATTAACCCTAATTCCCATTGATGATAGTTCATGTCTGCGTTTTGTAAGGTGGTTCCATACAAGTATATCACCATTTAAACCGTGATAAGTTTCACCGTCTTTATCAATGGTTGGTGTTACCCAGTCATCATAATCAGCAGCGCGCATTTCATGCGGGTAGCCATCTTTTAATACCCAGCCAATACCAATTATAAATACTGCGGGGAATTCCTGCAATATTTTTGTTTCTCTCTGTTTTCTCGGCAAGTCAGGATACTTTGCAAGAAGTTCTTCTGCATGTATAAATACCAGTTCTTCGGGCAGATTTGGGAAGCGTGTATCAATTAATTGCGGGAACATACCCTGAACATATTTTTCTGCACCTACAAATACTTTCCATATACTTTTAACTATCATCTTCAGAAAATCAAGATTTCTTTCTTTATCAGTAATAACTCTTTCCCAATCCCACTGGTCAACATAACTGCTATGGTCATGATCAAGGAAATAATCTTTTCTAACTGCTCTCATATCGGTATTAATACCTTCACCTGGTTCAAGCTCAAACTGTTTCAATGCAATTCTTTTCCATTTTGTAGCTGCCTGCACAACCTGGGCTTCAATCCTTTTTGGAAGTCCAAGTCCGCATGGAAATTCTACCGGTGTTCTTGAACCATCACGGTCAAGATTATCATTAACACCGCTTTCTTTATCAACAATTAAAGGCACCTGAACCATAATAAGGTTTAATTCTTTACATAGATTATCTTCTATATAATTTTTTACGGCATAAATTGCTTTTTGTGTATCCTTTTTATTTAAAATTGATTTGTAATTCTCAGGAAGTATTTTTGATACTTCGGGGTAAGTACTGATTCCGGGTCCTGCAAGATCTGCTTTTTTATCTGACATGCTGTATTTCTCCGTTTCGTTTTAGTTGAAAGTTAACAAACCTGATACACAAAATTATAGATTTAAACAATATTTTACTATGATATGAATCAACCAAATGAATGATATTTATCATACATAAACCTCGTTTAAAAGAAGTACTAATACTGCCTCGAAACGAGGTTTATTAAGCTAACTTGCATTTTATTGCTTAAAATGCAAGTTATATTAAATCAAAGTAAGCTCCTTGCGGTGGTGTATCAATGCAAACTTTTCTCTTAGAACCTCTACATGTCCGGCAACCATTGCAACTATTTCATCAGAGGACAATTTATCAGTGTTAATAATAATATCATAATGATGGGGGTCATTTAGATCTACTCCAAAAAGCTTTTTAACATACTCATACCGCTGGAGATCTTCTTTTCTGATAAAATCATCCGCCTGTTTAAGCGATAAAGAAAACTCTTCAACAATATGTTTAATTCTTTTTTGTAATGTTCCTATCAGTCTGATATGCAGTCCGTTTTGATGATGCCTTGTGATATGAAAGGCACCTCTGCCAACAATTATGGCATTACCAAGCTCACCCAATTTTAAAATTGATTTACTGATGTTATGAACCATTTCACGCTTAGTGGGATGTAATCCAAAAAGCTCTTCGAACATTGTTTGAATATCAGAAAATTTCTTTTCCGGAAGCAGACCATCAATACCGGATAAGTAATAATCATCAACAACCTTCTTTACCAATTCTTTGTCATAAAGTGTCCACGGACACTCACCTGCTGGTTGCATTTTGTTAAGATATTCAAGCAATGAATTAGTAATAACAGATTCCCCTGTTCCGGCTTCCCTTGAAATTGTTATAAATGGCAACAATCTTGGATGAAAACCTTTGGTTATAGTATCAATCTGCTTTTGAAGCTGGCAAAAGAGGTAAGATTTACTGAGATCTACAAATTTATTGTATTCCATAATACACTCCTTTCTTAGCTTTTTAAGCAGGAAAAATATTAAGGATACTAATCCTGTTAAACAAATATAATACATCATTCAAGCTATATCTATGACGGCAATCACAATAAATAATGATATTTATCCAGAGTAATTAAAAAACCTGATAGGATTGGTTGAATTAATAAAAAACCCGCAAGGTCTTTAAGAACTAAAGTCTTACCTGGCGGACAGGCAAATCGGAGACTCTGCGGCTACGAAACTGGTATCACGGCACTTATCTAATACAAGTATTAGAATATACTAATTTAAATTAATTGAATTATTTGTCAAAAGGAACTTTCAATTATTGCTTTAATCTTTAGCACCTTCAATTCCTCTTTTGATGTTTCGAGCATTATTAACTCCTACAATTTTAATTGAAATTTTCACTTCGCTTTAACCATTCAGAAAAATATTCTGAATAAAAAAGGTCTGGCTTATACACATTGATTTGTGTTTCATATTTGTCTCTGAAAAATCCTTTTATCTTAATATTTTCTTTGTACTTAACTCCTTTCATTAATGTCTGAATTCTGTCAGCAATTTTATTTCTCAAAGGCAGTGAATACTTACCAATAAATTTCGCAACATCATTAACAATGATAGTTCCATTAATCAAGAAGCAAATATACATGAAAAAAGATTTATCAGCATATTCTGAATTAACATTTTTGCTTAAATCCATCATACTTTTAACATTGGAATGAAAAGATGAAATTAGATATGTCATCATGTATTCATCGAAATGTCCGAAAAAATCAAGAAATGCCGATTGAAGTTTTAGAAGTACAGAATCATCAATTTTAAAGTCTTCAACTAGATTTTTCACATAAGATATCATAGTATCGTAATTCTCACTAAAATTGTAATCACCTTTAACAATATAACAATTTAAATTATTAACATCTGTTTCTTTAAAATTTTGAAATACATAAAGTCGTCCAAGATTTTGGCTATCACGATAAAATCTATTCACTCTTAAAAATATTGGTAATATGTCGATATATTCAATTTTCGTATAGCAAATTATTTTCCCCATTATTGCTTCAATATTTCTCGGATTAACTAATAATATCTTGTCATACAAATCAATGCATGCAAACAACAAAGTCTGACGAATAGATGTTTTGCCTAATTCTCTTTTAAAGT
This sequence comes from uncultured Ignavibacteria bacterium, assembly GCA_947084945.1. GTDB lineage: Bacteria > Bacteroidota > Ignavibacteria > Tepidaquicellales > OLB5 > OLB5. The sequence continues at coordinate 43,979 of CAMTUP010000018.1, forward strand.
CATCTCTTTCAGATTTATTCACTTCTTTCAGCAGCTTTTTGGCTTCTAAAAACCAGAAGGGGATATCTCCTTTATGACTTTCAACAAGATAGATTACATCCCTTACTTTTATCTCTACACCGCAATACATACATTTCACAAATTCCCTGTCATCTGGAATTTGTAGGTCTCCTTGACAAGTAGGACATTTTGCTGGAACAAACTTCATAATAGCTTTCTATTTTGTAAATGCATTAATTTAAATTAACCGAGAAGTAATCTTCGATAACTTCTGGGGCATCAAAACCTACCGTTGCAGTTTCTGGAATTATTACTTCCATTATTTTTGTAGAGCAGATGAGATAGGCTACCTCATCAGTCCAGTGACCAGTTTTGTACACTGGGATATTAATTTGTTGAGTTTTAGTTTTCATTAATTAGATTAAAAATTAAATATATTATTTCTTAATCAATTTCTCCAGTTCGGATATATCAATGTCATATTTAAGAACAATCTCTGTTACAATTTTTCCAGATACAGCCATGGACTCAGTAACCACATCTATTTGTTTTTTTACTTCATCTGGAACCATGAAGAGAAAGAGTCCTCTTTGAAGTCGACTACTACTTGCCATGAAAGAGCAACGCATCCATAAATTAATATTCTCTTCAACATATTTCAATATTTCTGTTTTCATTAAATCTAATTTAGGGTCTTTATCTTCAGCTTTATTGTAACTCTCGCTTATGTCTTTTTTTAATTTTTCGAATTTAGCCCAATTTCCCTGAAAGACTTCTAAATCAGCAGTATTTAATGTATTTATACTTTTTAAATTTTCGTTGGTAATTTCAGTATATTTTTTAAATAAATATTCTCCATATACCTTATTATTTTTTTTATTACTATCGCATCCACTAAAAATAAAAATACATATTGAAAAGATAAAAAGTAATTTTATAAAATATTTGGATTTATTTGTCATATCTTTTATTGTTTAATGATGAATTATTAGTTTATATACTTTGATACTGATTTTATTCCATAAATTACGCCAATTGCAGCACATAATAATGAAAGAATTATTATGAACGCTCCGCCACCTTCTTGTCCATTTTTTGTTCCCTTATAACCGCAGAAAGCACCAAATAGACCAAATGGAATGGGAAAGAAAAAAATGCTGACAATTGCTGAGAGAAATCCTAAAGGTAACCAAAAACTTGAATCACTTTTAGTCACTATATCTTCAGGAACATAATTTTTCGCAGGATTATCATTTTCATTAGGAATGGTATCAATTTCAGAATTATTAGATACTATTTCAACTATTCGAGTAATCGATTTATACTCTATCAGACTATTGCTTCAGTTGTACCAAAAAATAAAATCAAACTTATTTTCTATGCCACATTTTGGACAGAACTGTCTTGTTTGTTTCATTCATCATACTAGGTGTTGGCAAATATTGTAGCTTTTAAACCATTGTAAAACCTTTCCATACTTGATTTTTTTTGAAGGATTCCCATACCATATTTTGATTTTACGTCTAAATCAATTATTGTTATACCATTATCTTGTCTCAAATATACATAATAGATGAAACCCGTTTTTGTAAAAGTTGATTCTTCATTCAATACTACTTTAAATTTTTCTTCATCAATTGAATCTATTTTGAATCCACTTTGATTAGCGAATCGCAAGACAATCTTAAGTACTTCAGTTGGTGATGCATCAGCTTTTATTGACAAGAGATTGCTTTCGTTTAATTCATCGTTTGTATCACCTTTTTTAGAAGCTGTAATTAGGTAAACAATAAATCCTATTGCTAATGCAATTGTAACTGTAAGAATAAAATCTTGGTTCATAAATTATTCAATTTGAATTAATAAATAACGACATCAAATATAGATTTTTCAAAAAGGTTTTAGGATGAATTTCAAAGTTAGACATATTCCATAGAAATAATTTCAGGAAACTTGTATATAAATTAATAAATCTTTGTAATTATAACAACTTATTTACCACTCACCAAAAGTAAAAGTTTGTTGCCCTGTTATTTTATGATTTTGAGCAATCCTATCAGTCACTGTTATTGTGAAGCCTACATTATAAGGCGATTCCTTGTTATTCGTATAGCTTTCATATGCTGACCTGCTTCCAAAAGCGTTCATAGTTATGTCATACACACCTATTCCAACCTCTTTAACAGTAACTCCACCACTAAACTGTACATTAAGCTGTTCAGGAAAGTCATCAGTAACAGTTACCCTAAACCCAACACTTCTTTGCAATGAAGTTACTCTAACATCCTCTCCCATAGAAGATACTCTCTGAAAAGATATTGAGGGCTTCTTATTCTCTTTCACGTTCACAGTCTTTGATACATTTCCAGAAGTAATAGTGATAACTGATTCACCACCTAAAGTAACTTTACCTGTCGAGTGTGGCTGAATTGTAACTCCAGCAATAGTAATGGGACTATTTCCCTGATTGGGTACTGTGTTCTGATGGAATTGAAATAATTCTACAGTTCCCAAAATTATCTCATCTTTTTCAATCTTTTGTTCAACCTTCTCGATTTTATCTTCAATTACCTGTTTCTCAACAGCTGGTTCATTAGAAACAAAAGAACCGTTGTTGAGCATTGTTTGTCTTACTAGCTCTTGTGTTTTCGAATCATTCTTTAACAGTTCCTTATCGACCAAAGAGTACCTACTTGTGTCGACTATTATCGCTTTATCTAAAAGCTTTTGGATAGAATCCATCTGTTCTGGAGATAGGATTACTTTTGGCTTACCATCATCCTCAATCACCTGAGTTAATGTCAAGTCTGCCCCTTTAATAGCCATCACACAAACAACAAAAATGTATAGTACTTGGTACAATAAGAATTTAATGTCTTTAGATTTTTTCATGGTAGTATAATTTATTTGATACAAACATATAAAAGAATAAATTGTAATAACATAGAGGCGAATACTCATTTTGATTAAGTAGTTATACCCAAATTCATTATTAGTATTTGGTATTTATTTTTGACTTTAATAAAAATATTTAAATTTATATCATTGTAACATCACGTTGATTTAAAGGCAAATTGGGAACGTGTTTAAACAATTCTTCTAAACAGCCATAATAAGAGTTCTATTTAAGACCTCGCTATTTGGCGAGGTTTTTTTATGAAACCTTACGAATAACTTCCCCAATTTGCCTTTATTTACTAATTCAAAAAAATACTAGTATGTGGAAACAAACTAATAATATTGAACAAGAAATTAGCTTACTGATTAATAATTTGATTCTAAACAAGGATAAATTGTTATCAATAAACCCATGGATTCCATTCCCATCTAACGATACAAGTTTTACATTTGGGAAAGATAATAAAACCTTTCCAATCGGAGCTCTATATCATCTTTGGAGTAATCTTGAAGCATTCACTGGTGTTTGTCAGAGCTGCTCAGCTTTTGCTGTTTACGGATATGGTTTTTACTGGTGTCTCTCATCTGGGGGAATAGTTGGTTGCTGCATTAAATGCTCAGTTCAACACGTAAATATGATTGATGGTTCATTAATAAGTAAAGATTTGACGAATCTTTTAAAACCTACTCCATATTACCTAAGCAGATGGGGGTTTTTAGGTAGTACTTATAAAGCTTCAAGAACAGAATTAATTAAAGTTCTTAAAGAATTAGGTGTTTCAAACCTCCCAGATGAAAACTGGATAAATAAGTTAGAAAAATCAATTAGAGAAATTAAATTTAAATAACAAATTAATAATTAAAATGAAAAACAACTTTTTATTTACATCCGAATCAGTAACAGAGGGACATCCAGATAAAGTTGCTGATTTGATTTCGGATTCAGTACTCGATTACATAATCGAAAGAGACACAAATGCTCATGTAGCATGTGAGACCTTAACTTCTTCAAATGATATTATTGTTGCTGGAGAAGTTAATTCCGATGTTGAGAACATACCTGTTAAACAAATTGTCTATGACGCTTTACATCATATTGGTTATGATGATATGAAATATGGCTTTGATTTGAATAACTGTAAAATTCATAATCTAATCAAAGAACAATCTCCAGAAATAAATCATGCAGTATCTTCAAATGAAGAAACTGGTGCTGGCGACCAAGGAATGATGTTCGGATATGCCTGTAATGAAAGCAAAGAGTTGATGCCTTTGCCGATATCACTTGCTCATAAACTGTGTAAACAACTTTCGGATTTAAGAAAAGGTAATGCAATCCCTTGGTTAGCCCCAGATGCTAAAGCTCAGGTAACTTTAAAATATGTTAACAATAACCCTGCTTCAGTTGAAAGAGTTGTTATAAGTACTCAACACCTTTCATCAGTTTCACTGGAGGTATTACAAAGTATCGTAAAGAAAGAAGTCATTGATAAAGTAATTCCACAGAACTTAATACATAAAGATACTCTTTTCTTCATTAATCCATCAGGAAGCTTTATTTCTGGAGGTATGATGGCAGATACTGGACTTACTGGAAGAAAGATAATTGTTGATACATACGGAGGTTCCTGTCCTCATGGAGGTGGAGCTTTCTCTGGGAAGGATGCAACCAAGGTCGATAGGTCTGCTGCATACATGGCAAGATATATTGCAAAGAATATTGTTACTTCTAAATTAGCTGATAAGTGTACTATCCAGCTTTCTTATGCTATCGGTGTTTCAGAACCAATTTCCTTAAATGTAAATTTACATAATACAGGACAAGTTGATGAAGATAAACTTTATGATGCAATTAAAGAAATATTCCCGTTGACACCAAAAGGAATTATTGATATTTTAGATTTGAAGAAACCTATAAATAGTTTAACTACAAATTATGGACACTTTGGACGAGAGCTACCTGAATTTATTTGGGAAAAAACTAACAAGATTAATGAACTTAAATCCTACTTTAAACTATGAATAAAGTGAAAGATAAACTTGCTCAATTATTCCGAAATAAATGCAATCAATTAGTTTATTCCTCGGATGATGGGGAAATATTAATTCCAGAATCAGTGTTGGATATTAATCTAGCATTGCTCCAAAATAATATAAGTAAATCTATTGAACTTGATGAAGGAGATGACATTATGGACTTTCTAAAGCTACATTTAGATGTCATAACATTATTTGATTTTCATTTCGATGTCGGAATGGGTTCTTCCTCAAATCCCCTTTACTTACTAGAATTGGAGCCTGACAGGAATTATTTGGTTTATTACTTTGGTGTGTTGGGAGAGTACTGGTTATTGGGAGCATTAACAAAGTACAATAAAAATTTACTTGAATTATTCTTTGAGTTTTCCCTGTTAAGGAAAGAATCAGGTAACTCTATGCCATTTCAATTTATGCATGGAGCTCCGACAAGTTATGATAATTATTGTAGCAAAATACAGGATAAATTTTTAGATAAAGTATTTGAAAAATTGGAAGAAAAAAATTAAAATAAAAAATCAGGAACTATCCCAATCATTTATTAAAATGCAACCCTAATTGTTTATTATATCTAATCCCAATCAATAAGGCTATTCCAATTGGGCAAAAGAAAATTAAACCAGTATGCCTTATAAATCCAACCCAATCATACTGAATTTTTTCTGGATAGTTTGTGACTTTTGGATAACCCCAGACAAAAAAGTTTACATAAAATAACACAATTAGGGATACTATTAGTATTACACGAATTATATTAAACAATATATTACCCAATTACTTGACCTCCTTATGCAATATTAATCAGCTTCATTTAACATTACAAGCTATTATATCTAGGATACTCATCAAATACCTGAGACCAATCAACATTGTTCTTGGCTTTTTCATGCTCAACTCCACTTATATCAAATCTGAATTTATCAACACACTGGCTAGTTTTTTCGTTCCAGCAGAGTCTCCCCGTTCTTGTATCTTTAAGTTTCATAAATGTTTATTGGGGGACTCTGCGTTAATATAATATTCCATTACCCGTAGAGTCCAATCCCGCTAAGTAGAAGAGCGGGACTGCAAGAAAGCGCAGAAATCGGAGACTCTGCGACTACGAAGATTTGTGATATACATTTTTTTTATTTCTTAATCTAAGGATTAAAAGAAAATCTTTTTCGCTTTGATTATTTCATCCATAATAAGGGCATAATTCGAGGGAAACTTATCTTCTGTACAGACCTTTAGGGCTTCATCAAATGATGCAATTGCCTTATGATAATTTTCAGTCTTATCTTCAAATTCAGCAAGCCTAATATATGCTTTACCAAGACCAACTTTAACTTCTGCATATTGAATAGGATACTTATCAAATGTCCTAATGGTGATTGATTCCTCAAAAGCATCAATTGCTCGATACAGCGGTTCGGGTAAATTTTCTTCTTCGCTCTTAACAAGATATACATCACCAAGGTTAAACATAGTATTTGCATATTGTATTGGCACCTGGTCGGGTTTTCTTACCTCAAGTGAATCTTCATAAGCTTTAACTGCTTTATCAATATTTATCTTTTTATCCTTAATCAATGCCAGCATTGAATATGCATTACCTATATTATTCTTTGTTAAACCATATTGCAGAGGAGCTTTTTCTTTAGAATGAATTTCAAGCACATCTTCATAAGAATCTATAGCAAGTTTTAAATTCTTTTCAGTATCTTCTATATCCGAAAGTCTTGCATAAGTATTAGCAATATTATTTTTTGTTAAAGCATATAATTTTGGATTATCAATTACAGATACAACTTTTAAAGCTTCGTTAAAAGTTGATATTGCCTTTTTGTAATTTTCTGTTTTATCCTTTACCTCGGCAAGTATAAGGTAAGCGCCCCCAAGATTATTATGAGCGCGTGCATATTCCTGCGGGTGGGTATTAACAGTAAATACCTTTAATGCTTCATTATACGCGTTAATTGCTGTTTTACAGTTATCTTCTTTTGATTCAACCTGGGCAAATACTATATAAGCATTGCCTATTTTATTTTTAATCTTTGCAGTTTCAAACGGATGAGACTCTATAGTAATTCTCTTTAATATTTCGTTAAAATATTCTATTGCCTTTTGGCAATTAACAAGTGTATCCTGAACTGTAGATAGCGACCAGTATGCCTGTCCAAGGTAGTTTGTTGCTTTAATATATTCAGCGTACTGTACATCTTTATTAATCTGTTCCAATACTTTTTCAAATGCGCTGATAGAAATTTTCATATAATCGCCAATCTGTGTATCAACCGTACCAACATCATACGCTCTTTCACCAGCCATTTGCAGAACTCCCGGGTTATCAGAAAATACCTCCATCATACTCTCAAGAATATCAAGCTGAGAAGTTTCCACCTCAGGTTTCACAACAAATTCCAGATAAGCATCTTCAGCCCATATCTTTTTGCGTCTTGCAATTTTCAAGAATTCTTTATCTTCAAGTGTTTTCAGCCAGCCTGTCCACTCAAAATCTCTGCCTTCAAGCTCAAATAAAACTGCGGCTTTTTTTATCCACTCTAACCTGAAAATACTGTTCTCTTCATAAATACCGCTCTTGTAAAGATTCCTTATAGAGCGTAAAATGGTCTTTTCGATGTTATCACAGTTATCAAACCTTCTTTCCATTTCGCTTAACCGCATGAAAATTGAGCCTATTGTACCGTTGAACTTAACCGTATCCCACTTCATACCAAGTTTTTCTGCAACAAGTTTACCTTCATCAGTTGATATCTTATCCAGTTCAATTATATCATCACCAAAGATAATATCAATATCAAGGTTCTGCTCTATCATTTTATTTTTTACTTTTTTGAATTCTCTGCCTGAATGGCAAGTAGCAGCAATTGGAATATTCCGTTCCTTTGCTTCCCTGAATAAAAGGTGAAAGCTATCCTGCCTTTCAATGTAATATTGCAGGTCATCTATGAATATCATCTTCGGTTTCCAGAAAATGAAATCTTTTGGAAACTGAAACACAGTCATTTGTACGCTTCTGGGGACAAGGACATGAACGGGACTTTTAATCTGTATAAGTGAATTGAACACTGCGCGTGTTTTTCCGCTAAGTGGCGGACCGACAATCAAAATATTCCTCTTGCGTTCAAGTGAGCGGCTAAGCTGATTATCAATTTTGCGCAGATAATAATATTCTTCGAAAGGACGCTCACCAATCAAATCTTTGGTCTTAAGCTTTTTAGAACTTTTCCATATAATTGAATAATAATTTTTATACTCTTTCCTGAGTTTTAAAATATAGCCTGCTGCCGGAGCTGCAATTGTAGCTATTATACCAAGAACAGTTAATAATATGGTCAGGTCCATTTACTGGATTTAGTAGTGAAGCTTAATTGAAATTTATAAACAAATGTTACTTAACTTTTCTCACTTTTTTGTAATTCACTCCCCGCTTCTGGTTGAATGCGCTAATTCCTTCAGTTACTTCACCGCTTAGGTTGTGTAATGAGAGCCACTCTCTTGCATGACCAATAGTTGTATGCCACGATAGATCTCGCCAGAAGTTAAGCTGTTGTTTGGTATATCGTAAACACTCCGGAAGCTTATTGTAGAGCTTCTTAGCCAAAATTTCTACTGCTTCATCAAGTTTACTGTAAGGAACCACCTGATTAACAAGTCCCCACTCAAGCGCTTTTGCTGCGGGAATTTCCTCACAAAGAAAAAGTATTTCTCTTGCTCTTCTATCACCAACCATTATCGGCAGAAATTGTGTGGCACCCGCTGCTGCAACACTCCCCCGCGCTGCGCCAACCTGTTTAATATAAATATGATCTGCTGCGATTGCCAAATCACAGCTTATATTAAGCTCATTGCCACCCCCTACAACTATACCGTTTAGCTTTGCAATAGTTGGCTTGCCACAATTGCGCATTACCTCGTGGAGTTGTATAAATTCATACATCCATTTATAATAATCATTTGGGTTACCCAGAAAATATTCCTGCTGTTCCATCAAGTCAGCACCGGTTGAAAATGCCTGTTTGCCTTTACCTGTTAAAATAATTACCGCAATATTATCATCCCAAGATGCATCTTTAAATGCAGCGGTTAATTCCTGTATTGTTGTAAGATTAAGGCAGTTTAAAACTTTTTCTCTGTTGATAGTAATGGTTGCTTTGTAATCATCTTTAGTATATATAATGTGTTTGAATTTAAAACTATTAGGTGATTTACCTGAATATATGTTTTTCTTTTTTATAATTTTTGCCATATTAATTCATTAATTTTACGTAAATTATTCATTATTGCATAGATTTACAATTCAATAAATAGCGAGCATAAATAGTGAAATAGCGAAATAGTGATTTGGTGAAAAAGTGTTATGGTGAAAAAATAAATAGTGAAATAGTGATTTGGTGAAATAGTGATTTTAAAAATTATGCTTTTAGTTCTATTTGAAGTTACATAATCGTCATACTGCAAGGCTTTTAGGAACTTGATTCAGCATCTAAAAAAAATCAATAATATCCCAAAAACAAGATTTTGTAACTAACTTAGAAACAAGTCCAGGTTCAGAATGACAAAAAACTGGTTTTGAGTTATAAATAACTTCAGATTCTATCTCATAATTTGTTTATTTTCACTATTTCACTATTTTATTATCTCACTATTTGTTATTTCATTATTTCACATTTTAAGTTAAGTTTGTTGATAAATGATTGATATATCTGTCATAATAGTTACGTGGAACAGTGAAGCCGAGATTCTTGCCTGTGTAAATTCAGTAATCGCTGCTTCTAAAGAGCTTACAACTGAGCTGATAATTATTGATAATAATTCTGCTGATAATTCCTTTACCATAGCCAATAAGATCAATTACTTTAAATTGCAAACAATCAAAAATCCAGAAAACCGAGGTTATACCAAGGCAGTTAATCAGGGTATCGGGCTTGCCAAAGGGAAATATGTATTACTTTTAAATCCGGATACTGTTTTAGCTGAGAGTTCAATCAAAATAATGTATGATTTCCTTGAAACAAACATTGAATATGGGACATGCGCTCCGCTAATGAAGAATCCTGATGGTACTATTCAGTATTCAGTGCGTAACTTTCCAACATACTGGCGTATGTTCACAGAGTTCAGCCTGTTATCATATATTTTCCCGAAGACAAAATTATTTGGAAGCTGGAAAGCAAAGTATATGAATTACTCAATAGCGCAGGATATCCAGCAGCCTATGGCAGCCGCATTTATGATACGAAGCTCATTACTGATTGATATCGGTAATATGGATGAAAGGTTCAGTATGTTCTTTAACGATGTTGACCTGTGCAGGAAAATATATGATTCGGGTTTTAAGATAAGGTTACTCCCCTCTTCAATTGTAACTCATGAGCATGGAGCAAGCATTAAGAAAGACCGGGCAAGGATGATAAAGATATGGAATGAAGATTGCACAAAATATTTTGAAAAACATTTTGGCAAAGGTTTATTACTAATATGGCTTAAGATCAATCTTAAAATATCAGGAATTATACGTATTTTTATAATCAAAAAATAAACTTTTAAATGAGGTTTTACCCTTCTAAATATTATATATTTCAGTAATTTATGTATTATACCATATAGTATTATACCAAATAGTATAATACTATATGGTATAATAGTATTTTTATGTGTATTTTTGTACATGAAAAGTCCGTTTACATTTGGTAAAATAGCCGAGGGCAGTAATTTTACTAACCGTGCATTTGAAACCAATAGATTGTTTTTAAATTTTAACGATAAGGTTAATACAGTATTAATATCACCAAGGAGGTGGGGAAAGTCTTCACTTGTAAACAAATCTGTTTCTCTCTTTAAAAAAGAAAAAAAGAAAATTGCAGTAATGATAGATCTTTTTAATATACGGGATGAATCGCAGTTCTATTCTTACTTTGCCAAAAAAATAATTCAGGCAACATCTTCAAAGCCAAGGGAATGGATGGATACTGCAACATCATTCTTAAAAAGGCTTTCACCCAAAGTATCTTTCCCTATTAACATGGTTAATGATTTTGAAATTACCTTTGAGATACAAGATAGGGCAGAGGATTTTGAAGATATTTTAAATCTGCCTGAAAAAATTGCAGAATCGAAAAAAATGGAAATTGCCATATGCATAGATGAATTTCAAAATATTGCAAATTTCAACGAACCTCTATTATTCCAGAGAAGGCTAAGAGCTTCGTGGCAGAAACATAAAGATACGGTATATTGTTTATATGGCAGTCAAACCCACATGATGACAACAATTTTTGAGCGCAAAAGTATGCCGTTCTATAAATTTGGCGATGTTATGTATCTTGGTAAAATTGATAGCTCGTATCTGATAGATTATATCACAACACAATTTAAAAATTCAGGTAAAAGAATAGATACTGAAATTGCAAATCAAATTGCAGAAGAAGTACAGTGCCAGCCATATTATGCTCAACAGCTTGCCCATATTGTCTGGATAAATACCGAAAGAACGGTTACATCTGAAATTTTTAACAGATCATTAACAGAGCTTATTGAACAAAACGTTCCTTTGTATATTAAAGATATTGAGACACTAAGTAATACGCAAATAAATTTTTTGAAATTACTGAGCCAAACACAAAGGAAAGATATATTTTCAAAAGAGCTTATTCAGCAATTTAACCTTGGAACACCGGGCAATGTTACTAAAATACGCTCTGCATTGATAAACAAAGAGATAATCCACCTGGTAAATTCAAAATATGAAATTGTTGACCCTGTTTTCAGGTTATGGCTAATGAACATTTATTTCAAATCATAGATAACTATATTTGTATAGAATAAATAAAAAATATGAAATTTAAAGTCTCGGTTGCACAAATATCACCAGTGCTTGGTGATATTGAAAAAAACATTAAAAAGCATTTAACATACATTGATAAAGCTATTTCCAAGAAAGCGGATATGGTTGTTTTTCCGGAGTTATCATTGACCGGTTACTCTGTTAAAGACCTTAACCTTGAGCTGGCATTGAATCCATATACCAGTCCCCTGCTTGAACCATTAAGGCAGAGATCAAAAAAAATATCCATAGTATGCGGTGGGATTGAAGAAGACGAGAATTTTGGGATATATAATTCCGCATTTTACATTGAAGACGGTATAGTACAGTTCACGCATAAAAAAGTCTATCCCCCTGATTACGGAATGTTCGAGGAAATAAGATATTTTTCTAAAGGTAAAGAAGCTAATGTGCATGATACAAAATTCGGTAAGTTGGGAGTATTGGTTTGTGAGGACTTGTGGCATATCTCTTTACCACTGCTGTTGGCATTAAAAGGCGCTAAGGTAATTATCGGGATAGCAGTTTCGCCAACAAGGCTTGCGCTGAATTCAAAATCAAAAATACTTAAGAATTACGAGATAAATTCAGAGCAGCATAAATCTTATGCAAGGCTTTTATCGCTTTACATAGTATTCTGCAATCGTGTGGGATACGAGGACGGTGTGAATTTCTGGGGAGGGAGTGAAGTTGTTGACCCCTTTGGCAATGTTGAAAAGGTAGCTAAGTTTTTTGATGAAGACATGATAACATCAGATATAAATATGAAAACCTTAAAGCGCGCCCGTCAATTGGCAAGACATTTCCTTGATGAAGACGTGAATTTTTTGAAGAATGAAGTTAAGTTACTGCACGATGAGTTGAATAAGATATAGATGACAAAAACCGAAAGGAAAATATTATTGTTTGATGAGATAATGTCATCCCTTCGGGATTTTATAAATCTTGTTGCAGCTTTTTGCCACTTCTTCAGGTACTTTCAGCAGCAAGTGTTACGCACTGCTCTCCGCTATTTGTACCTAAATCATCAATATAATTTTCTGACTTTATTCTAATTTTGGTTTTCTAAATTTCACAAAAAGTACGCATATTAATTAAGTACTCATTAATTCTGAAAAACACATATTTTCTGGAACTATTACAAAATAATGCTCGTTTAAAAAAATATAATACTTTAAATAAAATACAATAAACTAAGCATGGAAAGACGTGAATTCCTCAGAAGTATAGGTATGGGAACTGCAGTAGTATTTATTGGAAGCAACGCCCCATTTTTTCTTTATTCCTGTGGTGATGAAATGATGACAGGTATGCAGGGCGGTAATGTTTTTGTTACCGAGGGAGACTTTTCAAATCTTTTGCCAATTCCATCAGCAACTAATGGACAGGCAACATTAATCGCACAACGTACTACTCACAATATCTTCAGAGGGAAAATTTCCAGGGTTTTGGGCTATCAGTCCGGATCTATTTTAGGAGCGTCCATTGTTGTAAATTCCGGAGATAATATCAACGTCAATTTTCGGAACAACTTATCCGAAGCTTCTAACATTCACTGGCACGGAATTATAACTCCGGCAAATATGGATGGACATCCCGAAGATATTGTATTTTCGGGCGGCTCATTCATTTATAATTTCATTGTTACACAAAGAGCAGGTTTATATTGGTATCATCCGCACCCACATGGACACACTGCAAAACAAGCATATCTTGGTCTTGCAGGCGCTTTCATTGTAAGAGATGCAGAAGAACAGTCTTTAAATCTACCATCAGGTGAATATGAAATACCTTTAGTCATACAAGATAAACGGATTTTCCCTGATTATGCTTTGGATTATTCTCCGACAATAGGAGAGATAATGACAGGATATATGGGACAATACATAACTGTTAATGGTGTTAATTCTCCTTACAAAGATGTACGAAATAGAAACTACCGTTTCCGCATTCTTAACGGCTCAAACGGGCGGATATATAATATTGCTTTAAGCAACGGTTCATCATTTGGCGTAATTGGAGCAGATGGCGGACTTCTTACAGCTCCAAATACTGTTACTTCACTTCTGCTTGGTCCGGGTGAGCGCGCTGATTTGATAGTTGATTTTTCATCTTACTCAATTGGCACCGAATTATTTTTGATAAATAAAACTTTTTCAGCAGGCGCTGCTCAAGGAATGCAGGAATATAAAATTATCAAATTCAAAGTTACACAAAATGATCCTGATAATTTTATTCTTCCAGGCAATTTATCTATTATCAATAGAATTCCGGAAAGCAGTGCCACTAGAACACGTGTTTTTGATATCGCTAATGTTGCACATGGCGGTCATGATGGTCATGGAGGCGGGCGTATGCACACCATCAACAATAAAACTTACGAAAAAACAAGAGTGGATGAAACTGTTCAGGCGGGAAGCACTGAAATATGGGTATTTGATAATTCAGAAGGTGCAGAACCGCACCCTATGCACATCCATGCTGTTCAATTTCAGGTATTAGACCGCACCGGCGGAAGAAGTAATTTAATTGCAACAGAAAGCGGCTGGAAAGATACGATTATGCTCTTACCCGGTGAAAAAGTAAGGGTTATAATGACCTTTGGTCAAAATAGAGGAAAATTTGTTTTTCACTGCCATAATCTTGAACACGAAGATGATGGTATGATGCTGCAATTTGAAATTGTGTAAACAATAATTTATAATATGCTAAATAAAATCGTTTTATTGCTATTTGTTATTTGCATTCTGATATTGAACCCTGAGTACTCGGGTTTGAAAGCTCAATCGCTATCAACATTTAATATAGGTCCTGTTTATTCTGTTGGAGCTTCCAATTTTTTGAGAACAAACTCAATGAATGGAATGAATATGGGTATTGAATCTGAAAGCAAAATGAGTATGAAAATTAATTTCGGAGCTGGATTAAAAGCAGAATATTTCTTTTCAGATAAATGGGGGATGTTCCTGCAAACAGGATTTCAACAGCGGGGAAGCATTCTAAGTGAATACAGTGATATCTACAAACCAGACTATCAACTTAATTACTGGGATGTATTAGCAGGAGGGGTTTTCCGCAGCAGAGGGTTAATGAAAAATCATCATCTCAAAATAAATCTTGGAATATCCGAACACACATTGCTTTCTGCAAACAGAGTTTATGATACCGGCAGCGATAAGATAACAGATGATTTCAACTCAATAGATATCGGTCTGTATTTGGGAATTAGCGAAAACATTCCTATAAGAGGAAAAGATATTTTCCAAGTCCAGTTGTTTGCTAATCTTGGATTACTTCAGGTATTCACTGGTAATCTTGCTATGAATCAAATGAGCGGAAGAAACTTTATAACGGGCATTCAAATAGGATACCTCATCGGTGGAACCGGATTGAAATGATTTTATATAGGGTTAAAATCCACCACTGGGTGGTGGATTTTGCACCACTTGATGGTGAATTTTAACCCTGTAATTAATTAGGTATCTTTGTTAATATCCCACAAAGATGCAACCGGCAGAGCGTGTAGATTTTTTCCGAAAGGTATGCTTTGCTGACCATTATAGAGAACTATCCCTCTATGAAATTTATTTTTAAATTCACTTGAAAGATACTTCAAACCTTTAAAATCATTAACACTAACCGAAGAACTGGATTTTACCTCTATACCTATTATTTTATTTTTACTTTCTAATATAATATCTGTTTCAATCCCCTTTAAAGTTCTGTAATGATATATTCCAGGTTTTGAATTGCTCCATGAACTTTGTTTTAATAATTCCATAATAACAAAATTCTCCATTAGCTGACCTTTAATATTGCTTTTCCTCAGGCTTACGGTATCGTGAATAGAATTCAAATAAGATGATAACCCGGTATCAATAAATACTATGCGCGGACTTTTTATTAATCGCTTACCCAGATTTGAAGAATAAGCAGGGATAATACCTGTCAGATATACTGCATTGATATAATTCAAATACCTCTTTAAGGTTGTCTGCGGAATTGATAGACTCCTGGATAGTTCGGATATATTAAATAATGAGCTTGTTCTTGCTGCAAGCAAAGCTAACAACCTGGGCATTTCAGTCAATCCTTCGATATTTGATATATCTTTTACATCTCTTTGCAAGATAGTATTTACATAAGCATTAAACCACTCTCTTCGCCTGTGAATATTTTTGCGTTTTAATATTTCAGGGAAACCACCTTGAACAATACTACCTAATATATCATTCTTTTTGTTAGATAACGTATAGTGCTTTATCTTCTGGTTAGAAAACAAATAATCTATAAATGATTCTTTAGTTTTAAGAATTTCTCCTTTTGTAAAAGGATACAGCGTAAATACCTGCACTCTGCCGGCAAGCGACTCAGATAGCCGGGGCAGCAAAAATATATTTGCTGATCCTGTTAATATAAATTTTCCAGGTTTCCTGTTTTTATCGACCACTAATTTTATAGCGCTGAATATTTCCGGCGCTTTTTGAACTTCATCTATAATTACATTACCACTGAAACCTGAAACAAATCCCATGGGGTCTGATAATGCAGAGCCAAGTACTGCCGTATCATCTAAAGTAATGTAATCTGCTTTATAATGATCAGAGATTAGCTGTTTAGCCAATGTACTTTTACCGGTTTGCCTTGCGCCATGTATAAGTATTACCGGTGTATCCTTTAAAGCAATTTTGATTTCTGATATTATATTCCTGTTTATCATAATTGCAAATATACAAATTATATTGGTTAAAATCCACCACTAAATGGTGGAATTTGCACCACTTGATGGTGAATATTGCCCGTTAATTTCAAGTAAATATTGTAAAATACACGAATTTATATTTGCGAACCATTTGGCATGGCATTTTTAGAAATTAAACACAACGAGAAATATTTGTTTGAAGGGATATATTGAAAATATTTCAATCCTTATCAATGTATATTCACAACTTGTTAATAAGGCAAATTAAATTAAGTGAAATATTTTACCTCTGTGAAAAATGAATTCAAAAATATTACTTTAGTACTTTCTTCAAAAAACTTCCGGTAAAAGAGTTTCTGCTTTTTGCAACTTCTTCCGGTGTTCCTTTGGCAACAACTTCTCCGCCTTTATTACCGCTATCGGGACCTATATCAATTATATAATCAGCGCATTTTATTACTTCCAAGTTATGCTCAACCACTACAACGGAATTACCCTTTGCAATAAGCTCATTAAAGCATTTTAAGAGCTTTGATATATCATACAAATGCAGACCCGTTGTAGGTTCATCAAAAATAAATAGTGTTTTCTCTCCAATTGCTTGGAAAGATAAATGAAACGCCAGCTTAATTCTCTGCGCCTCGCCACCGGAAAGCGTTGTAGCTGATTGCCCTAGTCTTAAATAACCCAAGCCAACTTCATCCAATATTTTCAGCTTTGATGTTATACGGGGGAACTCCTTAAAAAATACAATCGCTTCGGTTATACTTAATCCTAAAACATCACTGATATTTTTTCCTTTATATTCAGCTTCTAGAATTTCGCTTTTATATCTTTTACCTTTGCATACATCACACTCTAAGTAAATATCAGCCATGAACTGCATCGCAATTTTTATCACCCCCGAGCCTTCGCAGGTTTCACATCTGCCGCCGGGGACGTTGAATGAAAAATTCCCAGCCGAATATCCACGCAGTTTTGAAGCAGGCAATCCACCAAAAACATCACGGATGAGATCAAATATCTTCATGTAGGTTACCGGGTTTGAGCGCGGCGACCTGCCGATTGGTGTCTGGTCAACAAGCTCAATTGCATTTATATGCTGATGTCCCAAAATTTCTCTGTACTGCCCTATCTTTTCGTTGTAAATACCTTCAAGCCTTTTCTTTAATGCGCCGTATAGTATATCGCTTATCAAAGTTGATTTACCCGAACCGCTGACTCCAGTAATACAAACAAATACACCTAACGGAATATCAACATTCAGGTCTTTCAGATTATTTTCAGAAGCCCCTCGAATAGCAATAACATGTCCGTTCACAGCACGCCTTCTATTAGGGAGTTCAATTTTAAGATTGCCGGTTAAATACTTAGCAGTAAGAGAGTCTTTTGATTTTGCGATATCTTTTATACTACCTGCATAAATTACTTCGCCGCCAAACTCACCTGCTTTTGGTCCAATATCAATGATATAGTCGCTTGCATTTATCATGTCGGGGTCATGCTCAACTACTATAACCGAATTTCCTATATCACGTAATGATTTAAGTATATTTATCAGCCTGTTATTATCTCTTGGGTGAAGCCCTACACTTGGTTCATCAAGCACGTAAATTGAGCCAACTAATGCAGAACCCAGTGATGTAGCTAGGTTTATCCTCTGACTCTCACCGCCTGAGAGTGTACTTGTAAGCCTGTTTAATGTTAAGTAACCAAGCCCAACTTCATAGAGATACTTTAGCCTGTTTCTGATCTCTTCGAGTATCCTGCCTGCTATAGCCTGATCAGTTTTTCCAAGTTTAACATTATTAAAGAAAAAGTAAAGCTCTTCTATATTACTTTGCACAAGGTCTTTAATTGTTTTATCTGCCCCAATGGGCTCCTTCGGAGTAAACTTAACGTATAAAGCTTCTTTTCGCAGTCTTGAGCCTTCACACTCAGAACATTTTGTGTAAGCACGGTAACGGCTAAGCAGCACGCGGTAATGGATTTTATATGCTGCTTCACGCTCAACCATTCTGAAAAATTTATTTATGCCTAAATAGTCACCCATTCCCTTAAAGACTTTTTCAACTTCTTCTTTTGTCAAATCTTTAAACGGAGTATGAACTCTTACATTATTTTTTTTGCCTTCAAAGATAAGATCGCTTAAATGCTTACTGTGTTTTGGAGTTGAAAATACGTGTATTGCATTCTGAAATATTGATTTATTTCTATCCGGTACAATCAGGTTTTCGTCTATATCAATTGTTTCACCAAACCCCTGACACTTTGGGCATGCGCCAATTGGATTATTGAAAGAGAACATAAGCGGCTCAGGCTCTTCAAATCTAATGCCGTCAGCTTCAAGATGCATATTGAATGGAGTTATTTTAGATTCCCCTATTTTAAGAGCGGTAGCTCCGCCTTTTTTGGAGACTGGAAGTGTTTTATTTTCTAATCCCCCTAAATCCCCCTTTATAAGGGGGACTTCATAAGAAGCCTCTGTCATCAAAAACAAATAGCCATCACCTTCAACATATGCCTGTTCAAGCGAGCCGGCTATGCGCTGAATTTGTTCTTCATCATTTTTGTTGAGTGCAAGTCTATCAACGATAATTTTAATTTCATTGGGTTTTATTTTTTTTGGATCATAACCCTGGTTCAGGTCAATAATATTTTTACCATCCCATATCCTTATAAATCCTTTTTGGATAAGATTTTCAAGCTCCTGCTTAACAGTTTTATGTTCATGAGTATGTATAGGGAAAAGAATATACAGCCTCGTCTTATCATCAAGTGTATTAATATACTTCAGAATATCTTCAATTGTATCTCGTTTTACTTCCTTGCCTGAAACTGGACTGAATGTTTTTCCTGCTCTTGCAAATAACAAACGCAGGTAATCATAAATTTCTGTTGATGTGCCTACGGTACTTCTTGGATTGCGGGTTGAGGTTTTTACTTCGATAGCCATTGAAGGGGCAAGTCCGGTGATGGAATCAACATCAGGCTTATTGATTCTCTCAAGGAACTGTCTTGCATAAGAGGACATACTTTCAATATAGCGTCGTTGACCTTCTGCATATATGGTATCAAAGACAAGAGAAGTTTTCCCTGAACCGCTTAAACCTGTTACAACTACAAATTTGTTGTGAGGAATATCAACACTGATATTTTTGAGATTATTAACACGCGCACCTTTAACGGAGATAAAATCTTCGCGCTTATTCCCGGCTCCCTGCCCCTGCAGGCGAAGGTGGGAATCCCCGGCTTTGTCATTCCCGCGAAGGCGGGAATCTTTGTCAATTGAACTTTTAGTCTTAAGGAATTTAGACTTCTTGCTAACAACTGCTTTTTTTTCTGCTTTACCTGGCATTTAGAAATGATTTAACTACAAAAATCGCCAAAAATTAGGTAAGATAAAATGAAGAAAAGGGGTGTTATTGTTAAGAATGTTGGCAATTTGTGTTACGCAAAATGCGTAATGTAAAATTTTCTTGATAACTTAACAATAAAAAAAGTCTTTTAAAAACAATTGTAACGGTTTTGTATTGATGATAATAAAATAGCCCCTGACTTAACTACTAATTGCAATCAGGAACCGTGGGCTGAAAATTAACGATTTGGGATATAAACCGTTCTAATGACAAATAAATTATAAAATCGTTGATTTTAATGATAAATTAGGAAAATTCATAAATACAACAACACAATAATTTCCTCAAACAGCATTTTTTTACTGCCTTGAATATTTAATAGCCAAAACCTATATTAGTAGCTAAATTCTAACTATATTTTAATGAGCAAAAAAGCGCACAATTATTACGAAACGACTTTTATAGTTGACTCGATCTTCGAAGACGATAGAATTGACTCAATTATCAACAAATATTCAAACTTTGTCAAAAAAAACGAAGGTGAAGTTGTAAAAGTAGAAAAATGGGGCAGAAAAAAACTCGCTTATCCAATTAAGAAAAAAGTAACCGGTTTTTATATATCCATTGAGTTTACCGCAGATCCATCAGTTATTGCCAAGCTTGAAAGAGCATATCATCTGGATGAAGATATCATCAGATTTTTAACTGTTACTTTCGATAAGAAAACTCTTGTTGAGCGTAATATATACCTTGTAAAAAAAGAGCAGATAATGAAGGAAAGAGAAGCTGCAGCTCAACTATTATTGCATCCAGCCGAAGCAGAAAAAATTCCCGAAACGGATAAAGTAGCCGAAGCAGATCAAGTAGTAGCCGAAGCAGTTCAAGTTACCGAAGCTGATACAGTTGCAGAAGCTAAGATCACTTAATAAACAAGAATAGTCAACAATTAACATTAACCCGAAACTATCGGAGGAACAAATGGCTGAATTAAAGATGCCCGAATTAAACTCGGTAATTATTGCTGGAAATCTTACCAAAGACCCCATTTACAGAAAGACCAATAGCGGCACACCCGTTGCAAACTTTTCAATTGCAAGCAATAGAAGATATCGCGATAGCAAAGACGAGTGGCAGGAAGACGTTTGCTATGTTGGCGTTGTTGCTTGGAATAAACTTGCAGAAAGCTGCCGTGATAAACTTAAAAAAGGCAATGCCTGTCTTGTAGAAGGCGAACTTCAGTCAAGGACCTTTAAAACTGAAAAAAGCGACAGCAAAACCATAGTTGAAATTAAGGCACGAAGGATTCAGTTCTTAAATAAAAAAGGACATACTCATGGGGCAGAGCATCATGATGAACCTTCAACTTTTGAAGATGATTCATTCGAGAAGCATTTATCACCAGAGGATACTGCATTATTAGGTGATACAGCTACCCCAGGTAGTGCAGCACCAACAAACATCTAAGAATTTATAAACAAAAAGTGCAGCTGTAACACCTGCTGTTGCTTTTTATGTAATTATACCAAATGAAAATAATATTAAAACAAGACCACGATAATTTAGGTAAAACCGGAGAAGTATTAAATGTAAAAGACGGCTTTGCAATGAATTTTCTTATCCCAAACGGCGTTGCTATGAAGGCTAATACAAGCAACATGAAAGTCCTTGATGAGATAAAAAAACAACAGGCTAAGAAGTTTGACAAAGTTGTTGCAGAATCTCAGAAATTAGCAGGCGAGCTATCGGGCGTTCAGCTTGAAATAAAAGCTAAAGCCGCTGATGAGATAAAACTTTTCGGTTCAGTAACCAATGGCACAATTGCAGAAGCACTTATTCATAAAGGCTACACAATAGATAAAAGAAACATATTGCTGGAAGAGCCTATTAAAGAAATAGGTTCACGGACCGTTGATATAAAGCTAGCAGGAAACGTTATGGCACAAATTAACGTTTCAGTTGTAAAAGACGAAGCTTAAAAATGTATTACAAGTCCGGTTTTGTACTGCTGGACTGCGATTCACAGCCCAATCGTTTCTTTAGGAGCAAAAAAAATACAAAATGGAAAAAACCGTAGAGGTTTTAAAAAGCGCGACAATACGATTCGCGGGAGATTCCGGTGACGGTATGCAGATCGCCGGATCAAGATTCACCGAAACATCAGCATTTTTTGGCAATGATTTAAGCACTTTCCCTGACTATCCTGCGGAAATAAGAGCACCTGCAGGTACTTTATTCGGAGTTAGCGGATTTCAGATACAATTTTCAAGTCAGGATATTTTTTCCCCCGGGGATGAGCCTGATGTACTTGTTGCTATGAACCCGGCTGCCCTAAAGGTTAATTTAAAAGACCTTAAAAAGCATGGTACTATCATTGCAAATGAAGACGCATTCATAGATAAGAATCTGAACCTTGCAGGATACAAATCTAATCCGCTCGAAGATGATTCTCTTGCCGGATACAAATTAATTAAAGTTCCGGTAACCCGTGCGACGAACAATGCAGTTAAAGAAATGGGATTAACAGCCAAAGAGGCTAACCGGTGCAAGAATTTTTATGCATTGGGTATAACTTACTGGCTCTATGATAGACCCCTGGAAATTACAATGAGCTGGCTTGAACGCAAGTTCATTAAAAACCCTGTAATTGCCGAAGCAAATATCCGTGCTTTAAAAGCAGGTTTTTATTTCGGTGAAACCGCGGAAATATTCACAACACGTTACAAAGTTGCTCCTGCTAAATTACCCAAAGGTATTTACAGGAACATTACCGGTAATCACGCGGCGGCACTTGGAATTCTAGCGGCATCGCTTAAAAGCGGTTTGCCATTATTCTTAGGTTCATATCCAATAACACCTGCCAGCGATATTTTACATGATCTTTCCGGCTTTAAGAACTTTGGAGTTAAAACATTCCAGGCTGAAGACGAAATTGCTGCTATTTGCGCAGCTATCGGAGCAGCATTTGGAGGTTCACTTGCTTTCACAAGTACAAGCGGACCAGGTATGTCTTTAAAGCAGGAAGCAATCGGACTTGCAGTTATGGTCGAGCTTCCTCTTGTTATAGCTAATATTCAAAGAGGCGGACCCAGCACAGGCTTACCGACTAAAACCGAACAGGCTGATCTTTTCCAGGCAATACTGGGAAGGAATGGTGAGTGTCCGGTGCCTGTAGTTGCAGCATCATCACCTGCTGATTGCTTTATGATGATGTTTGAAGCTGCACGTATTGCATGTAAATTCATGACACCAGTAATATTCCTTTCAGATGGTTACCTTGCTAACGGCGCTGAGCCTTGGAGGATTCCGCATGAAAGTGAATTGCCTATTATCGAAGGTGAATTCAGGACTGAAAAAGAAGGTTACCAGCCATATATGCGTGATGAATTCCTTGCGCGTCCCTGGGTAAAACCGGGAACACCCGGAATGGAGCATCGTATTGGCGGACTGGAAAAACAACATATCACAGGCAATGTAAGTTATGATACTGCGAACCATGAATTTATGGTTAATTTAAGGGCAGAGAAAGTTAAGAATATTGAAAATTATATCCCCCTTGCTGAAGTTGACGGTGACCCAGAAGGTGAGCTGTTAATTATCGGCTGGGGAAGCACTTACGGCTCAATTACAACTGCACGTGAAAGGCTTCTGGCAAAAGGGTATAAGGTTTCGAGGATACACTTGAAATATCTCAATCCCTTACCCAAAAACTTGGGTGATATTTTGAAGAAATTCAAAAAAGTGCTTGTTCCAGAAATGAATCTAGGACAGCTAAGTATATTACTCAAAGCTTATTATCTTAAAGATGTTATTGGTTTTAACAAAGTTCAAGGGCTGCCATTTAAAGCCAGTGAAATTGAGAAAAAAGTAATTGAATTGCTAACCAAACAGGATTGTTAACTGAAAAATAATATGGAAACAGAAACAACTAACGGAACTATAGAAAGCGCGGCGCAGATTAAATTAACAGCTAAAGACTACGCTTCAGATCAGGATGTAAGATGGTGCCCGGGATGCGGAGATTACTCTATCCTGGCACAGGTTCAACGTGTTATGCCTACATTCAATATTTCAAAAGAAAAAACAGTATTTGTAGCAGGTATTGGATGCTCAAGCCGCTTCCCTTATTACATGAATACATATGGATTCCATTCCATCCACGGAAGAGCTACTGCGGTTGCTTCAGGTTTAAAACTCGCAAGACCCGATCTTGATGTATGGATCGCTTCAGGGGATGGTGACCTGCTGAGTATTGGCGGTAATCACTTTATACATCTTTTGAGAAGAAATATTAATACCGTTATTTTACTTTTTAATAACCGTATTTACGGACTTACAAAAGGACAATATTCACCTACATCAGAGCATGGTAAGGTTACAAAATCATCGCCAATGGGTTCACTTGAAGAGCCATTCAATCCCTTAACGCTGGCTCTTGGTGCCGGCGGCTCGTTTGTTTCCAGAACAATGGATAGAGACCCAAAACACATGCAGGATGTTATATCAAAAGCACATGAGTTCAAGGGTACTTCATTTGTTGAGACCTTCCAGAACTGCAATATTTACAATGACGGCGCTTTTTTAATGTACACTGAAAAAGATACAAAGCCTGAGCATACTATTTATATAGAGCACTCGAAACCGCTTATTTTTGGCGAGAAAAAAAATAAGGGTATAAAACTTAACGGCTTTAGACCTGAGATAATTTCTATTGATGATGGTAAGCACAGTATTGATGATGTAATAGTACATGACGAAACATCAAGAGAGCTTGCAATGATAATTGCGCAATTCACCGATATGAAAGATTTCCCCGTGCCATTTGGTGTAATATACAAAGTTGAAAGACCAGTATTTGAAGATCAAATGGAACAGCAAATTATTGATGCAAAAGCAAAACTTGGCGAGGGCGACCTTGAAAAGCTGCTCTTTGCAGGTAATACCTGGGAAATTAAGTAAATTAAAGGCTGAATGTTGTCCCGCTAAAGCGCGATTTCAATCAAACTTCGTTTGATTTCAACAAACTGAAAGGCATCCAATTTATTGGGTGCCTTTTTTTGTTTATGATTCTTCATTTCCGATTCCGATAAAATTATAATAATTATCGGAATTAATTTGGTAAACATTAGAAGTTGGATAAGCATACCTCCAATAAGCTGGAATCTTAAATCTCTTTTCTTTCCATTTAATTTCATATGCTGTTATAACTCCGCTATTTTCTTCAACCAAATCAATTTCCTGACGGTCAAATGTACGCCAGAAATACATTGTTGAAAAAATATTATTAAGACTAAGATATTTTAGCCTTTCGCTAATAATATAGTTCTCCCATAATTTACCAACATCATCTCTCATATCAATGGAATTAAAGTTTGAAATTACTGCATTCCTAATCCCATTATCATAAAAATATATTTTTTTTGACCTTGTTAACTCTTTTCTTTTATTGTTTCCAAATGAATCTATTTTATAAAGCACACATACTTTTCTCAGCAAGTCAATATATTTTTCAACCGTATTTTTACTAATTGAAAGTTTATTGCTCAATTCATTATAAGATACTTCACTTCCTACTTGAAATGCTAACAATTTAAGCAAGCTATAAATAGTTTCAGAGCTTCTCAAATTATCGTAGGCAAGTATATCTTTTAACAGATATGAACTTATTAAATTTTTTAGATAATTGATTTTTTGTTCCTTTGTTTGCAAATGAATTAACTCGGGATAATTACCAAAAATAATTCTATGATTCAAACTAGCTTTCAGTTGAAAAGTATTGTTAATTTGAAGCAATTCTTTTTCGCTGAATGCAAACAAAATAAAATCATATTTCCTGCCTGTAAGAGGCTCTCCTAAAGTATTTTGGATATCAAATGCAGAAGAACCCGTAACTATAATCTTTAAATTGTCTATTTCATCTATCATTAATTTTAATTTTATACCTATATCTGGAATCTTCTGAGCTTCATCAATAATTAAAAGCTTGTTATTTTGTAAAAGATTTTTATAGTTATCTACACTTCTCCTATTGAGCTGCTCAATTGTATCAATGCTTTCTCCATTTAACAGCATGAATGGTTCATTTACACTATTTAAAATATTTTTAAGCAGCACCGATTTACCTACCCTTCTTGCTCCGGTAATTACCAATACTTTGTTCGGAATTAGATAATTGGATACTACTTTTTCTAAATCTCTTTTTAAAATATTCATATTAAATCTGTCATTAGATTTACAAAATATACATAATTATTGTCAATAAAAAAAGTTATAAGATTATTTCTGTATAAAACATTAGAAGTATATTATCATTAAAACATATACTTACATTAATAATAGTAATATTGTCAAAAATATGACAATATTAATGTATAATTTGTCATAAATATATAAAACTTAGCATAGGCAAACTCAAAAAGTTGCTTTTTGCAGATATTACGTAGGAAATAAAGTTAGTTACAAGTTAAAGGCTTTCAGGTTACAAGTTACAGGTTACAAGTTAAAGGTTACAGACTTGCCTTACTGAGCGTTAGCTCCAGCCTGCCGAAATAAAGTCTTATTATTTTTAAAAAATACATTGTAATTCTAAACATGAATAATCTTAATAAATAAACAGACTTTTTCAGACTTATTAATAAATTAAATGATTTAAAGCATTGTTTCAGCTAACTAAATAGATTATTTTAGTATATAGATTGGATTAATAACTTTCTATTTATATCTATGAAAACTCTAAAACTCTTTTTTTTTCTGCCCTTCATTTTAATATCAATATATTCCTGTAAAGAAGATAACATAACTTCGAATCCTACAATTCCTACATCAGGAATTAATACTGTAGATTATTTTCCTGTTTGGTCAAACTCAGGCAGTAAAATTGTATATTATCATTTTACGAACAATTTTGATTCCATAGGAATATATGTTATAGATACAAATGGTTTAAATAACATAATGATTATAAATGACCAAACTTGTTTACCTACAGATTTTTCACCGGATGGGAATTGGTTATTATTAAATAATTCCCAAATATATAAGATAAATATAAATAGTGATAGCATCATTCAATTGACAAACGAAGGCTTTAGCTGGAACGCAGTTTGGAGCCCTGATGGGAACTGGATAGCATATATTTCCAATGTAGGAGCATTCGGAAATTCATCAGCATTATGGATAATGAATCCTGACGGCACAATGAAACAAAAAGCAGGTAATACTGAATATGCTTCATGGTATAACAACAATATTAACATATTAACTTTTGATAAAGAACAGAATATTCGAAAAATATCAATATTAGATTCTACTGAAAAAATTCTAATGATGAATCTTAAGCAGTTAAATCCAGAGTACCCATATAATTATGATATTAAGCTATCACCTGATAATTCAAAAATTTATTTTTATGCTGGCCACTCATTAGCTATAAATTATCAGATTTTTTCTGTTAATATTGATGGATCAAACCTTAAAAAATTAACAAATACACAGGGGCGTTCATTTTCGATTTCTCCAGACGGCCAGCAGATCGTTTATTGTGACTCAAGTCCTTCAAGCGGGTATCTCTGGATCATGAATATAGATGGCACAAATAAAAGACAGCTAACATTTCCCTAAAAAATAGTTATTATAAAAAAAGCCATTCATATTAATGAATGGCTTTTTCTACTGACTATTTTTTTACTTTACCTGCATACTTGATTTTAACTTACCCCTTAAGAATAAACGCTCACCTATCAGGTAAACCGCAGCGACAAGTATCACTACCAGGATTATGTTAACAGAGCCTGAACTAAGCGAGAGCCCGAAGAATGAAAGTACATTTGTGAATAAGCTCTGTATGTAATATACCATCGTTTCAAGAATTGAGTTGGATCGCTGCAATGTATCAAATGCCACACTGATTGTTTCATCGGAGTTTACTGATGATGTTTTGGAAATAAATCCAAGAAATAATGTTAATGCCAGCATCATAAAGCTGAAAGAACCTATAACATATTTAACTATCCTATCGCTTTTCTTTTCTTCCATTAGTGCTTTATTTTCCGCTATGATCCTTTTCATCAGGTGAGATGTAAAATCACCTGTAGCCGCACTTAGCTTGCTTTTGCGCAGCTTAACGTCCAATATTTCATCTATGTATTTATTTTTATCTCTCATTGTAATACCCTTTGTCAATGTTAAAAACTTTTAATACTTTTTAAATTACTCAAGTTGACTACCTTTGATACATAAACCGTTAAAACGGTTACTATCTTAGCATTTTATCATCAATCCCACGACTGAAGTCGTGGGCTACTAAATATCTATAATTATATATTTTACCTATTAGAACGATCATCTTTTTTAATTTTTTCATCATATTAATTCTAAAATTTCGGTTTCGGAATATCTGCTCATCAATAATTCTTTTAGCTTATCTTTTGCCCTGAATATCCTGTTCTTTACTGTACCCAAAGGAAGCTTCAGCGCGCCTGCAATTTCTTCATGTGATAGATCGTTTATATAGAACAGTGTGAGTATTGTCGAATATTTTTCGGGGATCTCCTCTAAGTACCTATTCACAACTTCCTGCATTTCATTATCAAGCGTCTTTCTATCCGTTTCAAATTCACTGCTTATGTAATACTTATCCCTGTCAATTTTCATTTCATATGTTGTAATATCAGTTACTTCTCCATCATCGTTCTTCTTTGTATCATCAATGTTTATCAGGTTAAATGTTTTTGATTTATGTTTCTTGTAAAAATCAATTGCTGTGTTATAAACTATCCTATAAAAATAAGTTGAAAACTTCGCTCTTTCCTCAAACTTTTTATCGACAATTGCCCTGAAAGTTTTTATGAATGCTTCCTGTAGTGCATCTTCGGCATCTTCGGTGTTCTTAAGAATCCTCATAGCAAGTGTCATAGCTTTATCTTTATACCTGTTAACAATTTCCTCGAATTCCTCAATATTACCAGCCTGAATTTTTTTGATTATATTCAGTTCCAGATTATTCATGCATGACTCTACCTGCCCTTTAGACACCGGTTTCCTATTTTCACTAAATATAAACAAAAATGTTTTAAGTTTTGATTTATTAACTGACCTTACGCATTCTGAACGAAATCCCGATTTATCGGGATTAAGTGAAGAATCTATTTGTTGTTTTTAAAATATTTTGAACTTTTTTTTTAATAACCTGATTCTTCGTCCAGATTAATCAGGACTCATAATTCATTTTGCGTAAGATGAGTTATTAACTGCTAACTACAATTTTAGTTTACTACTTTTTTATCGAATCAATCTTAACCGGCGCTTTCGGGGGATCAATTGGTTCTATAATAATCTCTTCCTTTGAATCATTATCAATGACCTGTATCGGATCATCCATATCATCAAAATCGATCTTAAACTCAAATGCATCATCTTTTTTTGGAAATATTTTTGAGGCATCTAAAGATATCCTGCCGTTTGTACTTTCTATCTTTATCATACTGCCGCCTTTGCCCAATATGCCGCTTAGGGTTCTTTTTTCAGAATTTATATCAGTAAAAGAAAGATCTTTAAATTTAACCCTGCCATTAACCGTTGAAGCATTAACATCAGCATTTATGTTTTTAAGACCGCCAATTTTTACATCACCGTTTACAATACTTACATTTATACCTGCGGTAACTGAATCAACATTACATACAATTGAACCATTCACTCCTTCAATATCAAGCCTGCCAGGGCAGTTAAATATATTAATTTTTCCATTTACGGTTTCGGCTCTTATATCACCGTTTATCCTTGTTATGGTAGTAGTTCCGTTTATTGTTTCAGTGTGTACTTTCATATTTGCAGGTATCTTTATATCATAATTTACTTTTTCATTATTGTTCTTCCTTAACATGCCGGAATTAGTATTATTGATCTCGGTTTCAATTTTAATTTCATTCCCGGAAGAATCAATTAGTATCTTTACATTACTTATCGGTTTATCCTGCTCATCTGCTTTTACATCAGAAATAATCTCGGCATCAATCCTGATAGTTCCGTTAGTATCATTACTGTTAGATATATTTATCCTGCCGTTGGTATTATCTATATGAATTGAAGTTTTATTGCTGCCATTAAGGGTATATTTTACATTTTCCTTCTTTTCAACTCTTTTTTTCAGCAGGCTGCAGCCGTTCAATCCTAAAAACATCAGACCTATGACTACAGTTATTATTATATTTTTTGTTTTCATTTTCTCTTAAAATTAATGTGAGTTTTTAGAATATGCTCTATAACTTATTGATTCTGGTTAGAGCTTTGCTTAAGCTGGTTATCTTTTTTAAGCTTTGAGCTTGCTACAAAGTAGTAGATGATAAAACCAAGTCCACCAAATAATAATACCATAACACCGGAAAGTGAATCTTTGTATCCGGCTTCTTCCAATAAAATTCCAAAGAAAAGACCAATACCTATCATAGTAAGCAGTATTCCCCATTTAAGTGAGCTAAGTGGATTTTTAGGTCTTTTATCAATTTTAATGAAGTAGTCCCTTGCTTCCTGTGGCGAGAGTCCCATATCCATTAACTTGGTTCTTTCTTTGTGATTTATATACAAGGACCAGAAGATAAGTGCTCCGGGGATGCCAAATATGAAGATAATTGCTATAATTGGGATAAATGCTTCTGCTAAGTTATTCATTTATTAATTCTCCTTTGAATTGCCACCTCCATTTTTATGGAGAAATATGGCGTTTTTATATTATTATTACGTTTTTCCTCATTTATGATATCTGTATATTATGACTTGCAAGAGGGGGTGAAGGTTGCAAATTTAAGGCTTTTTCATTCCCGCGAAGGCGGGAATCTATTGATATTATTAATGGTTAAATGAAACATAATTTCCCTATTTTTGTTTTATGAAATTAATAATTTTTGATATTGATGGTACATTATGCCACTCTAGATTTATTGATGATAAATGCTATATTCAGGCTTTTAAAAAAGCACTTGGCATTGATATAAAAAATACTGATTGGAATACTTACAAACATGTTACAGATTATTATGTTACTTATCAGATTCTATTGAATGAAACAGGGAAAGAACCGGCTAAGGAACTAATTGAAATAATTATTGATCATTATGCTGAAGAATTAAAATTCCAAATAAATAAAGAAGATACATTCTTTACTGTTATACCGGGAGTATTACAACTGTTTAATTACCTTACTAACAA
Source organism: uncultured Ignavibacteria bacterium (assembly GCA_947084945.1). GTDB lineage: Bacteria > Bacteroidota > Ignavibacteria > Tepidaquicellales > OLB5 > OLB5. The sequence goes on from CAMTUP010000018.1 coordinate 75,006, forward strand.
TAAAAACGAATTTCACATTGGAATTGCAACAGGTGGCTTTCATAAAACTGCTATACACAAACTAGATAGGATTGGGATAAAATTACCTAAAGACCATATTTATAGTTCAAATAATTATGAGACAAAACATGAAATGATAATTGATTTTATGAGTAAGAAAAGCAGTTCAAACTTAAAATTCGATAAGGTAATTTATGTCGGCGATAGGGAGTATGATTACAATGTGTCAAAAGAATTGAATATTGATTTTGTTGGGATAGATTTTAAAGGTAATGGTAAGTTAAAATCTTTGAGAATTAAAAAAGTGATTAATAATTTCGAACCGATTGAGAAATTTTTAGAATTAATTTAATGCAGAAAATAATCGTGCCACGAAATTAGTAAATATTTTGATATAAGGTATATTTTGTTTATTCCTTGAATAAGAATATTAGAAAACTCTATTCGTAGCACAAATTGAGGAGACTAATTATTATGTTGAGCAGACTACAAAAGTCTGATGGTTTTACAGTATTTGTTAAAATTATTAGGTTTTAACTGTTTCAAAATATATGATAAGACTTTTGTAGTCTTAGGTTTGAAGAAATATTCGGGGCACTATAGAAAATAAAAAAGTCAAAGGCATGCCTTTGACCTACGGATTAAAAATACTTTTTCACTATTCCACTACTTCACCACTTCACTATTTGCATCCGTTCCTCTGCCGAAAAATGCAAAGTAAAGTGTACCAAGAATACCAAATCCTGCAGCCATAAACAGGTTAAGCTCCGGGCTTACTTTCCACAATACACCGCCTAAGAAACCCGCGAACGCAACAATGCCATCACGGATAAAATAATACATACCAAAACTTCTTGCTTCAGTGCCCTTTTTGGATAGCTCAAGTATCAACGCTTTTCTGGTTGGCTCGCCAAATTCTTTAAGTCCCCTGATAAAAAATGCAATAGCAAGCAGCCAAAACGTATCGCTGAAATACAATACGAACGGGAATATAGTAAAGAAGATAAATGTAATTACTATAAAAGGCTTCTTTTCAAGCTTATCTGAATATCCCGCAACGGGGATATAGATTAATGCTGATGTTATCATTTCAATGGCGGTAAGATAACCAAACTCACTCGCTGATATTTTCACTACATTAAGACACCAAATTACAACAAATACATATGGAATCTGCTCACAGAAGCGCACAAGTATATCAGATATTAAAAGGTTCTTTAGTTTTTTATCAAATGTTTTCCATAGTTGTATGGGGTGTATCTTTTCTGGTTTTACTTTTTCTTCATCAACTGTAAGTTTGTTAATGAAAATTAAACCTATTAATGAAAGTACAATAGAAACTGCAAAAGCAATTTTTATACCGGTAATTAAACCATAAGAGACTATCAAATAACCACCCATTATTGGACCCAGTGTCATAGGCACACGGCGAATAATAGAGTGCATCGATATACCCATTACGGTTTTATTTTTACCAAGGGTTTTTGTGATAAGCGACATTGAGCCGGGCAGTGCGACATTAGACCACCCGAAGAAAAATAACATACCAACAAAAACGGCTATCCAGCTATCAAATGCAATTGCAATGCCGTAACCGAATATTGCGAGTATGCTGAAAACCATAAATGCTTTCCTGTTTCCCAGATAATCAGATATATACCCGCCGGGTAATGCCCACATAGCACCAAGGAAATTCTGCATGAAACCGAATGCACCGATAATAAGTATAGACGCCCCAAGTTCATCAAGGTATTTGGGAATGAACCTTTCCCAAAGCTTTTCTCCTGTGTACATTATGACCGTCAAACCCAGCATAAGGATAATATTACGCTTAAGACCGAGATAGTTGGCAGTTTTAGAAAGTTTAGTGTTCACAATAACAAAATTAACTTAAAGTAATTTTAAATGTAAGGATTTAATCCAGTAAATACCGACACCGTGAATTTTTGACATTCCTGCGCCGTGCCTGCCTATGGAAGGACGGCAGGAATCTTTAAAATTTTCATTAGATATTCGTGGTACGAAAAAAAAAGAGAGCATTTTCAACTCTCTTTACTCTATGTACAAAAATACTCAACTCACTTTATACACTGGTTTCTTCTTCCATATAGCTTTCAATAGGCTCACAGGCACAGATGAAGTTCCTGTCTCCGTATGCATCATCAACTCTTGCAACTGCGGGCCAGAATTTGTTTTCCCTTAAACCTGCTACAGGATATGCAGCTTTTTCACGGGAATACTTATGGTTCCATGTATCTGACGCAATCTCAAACGCTGTATGCGGTGAATTCTTTAGTACATTATCATTTTTATCGGCTGTACCGTTTTCAACTTCCTTGATTTCGTTTTTGATTGCTATCATTGCATTGCAGAACCTATCCAGCTCAAACTTAGATTCTGATTCCGTAGGCTCAACCATTAGTGTACCCGGTACAGGGAAAGAAACCGTTGGGGCGTGGAAACCATAATCCATCAAACGCTTTGCAATATCACCAACTTCAATGCCTGATTTTTTGAATTCCCTCATATCAAATATCATCTCATGTGCAACGCGGTCATTAGTGCCTGTATATAATACTTTAAAGTAATCTTTCAATCTTGAAGCCAAATAGTTTGCGTTCAGTATTGCAATTTTTGTTGCTTCAGTCATACCTTTGCCGCCCATCATTTTAATATATGCATAAGAAATAAGCAGAATGCTAGAGCTTCCCCATGGCGCCGCTGAAACTGCATGAATAGCTTTATCACCACCCGTTTTAACTACTGCATGTCCGGGTAAAAACGGTGCAAGATGAGAAGCAACTGCAATCGGTCCCATACCTGGTCCGCCACCGCCATGCGGTATGCAAAAAGTCTTATGGAGGTTTATATGGCATACATCTGCTCCTATTAAACCGGGACTTGTAAGTCCAACCTGTGCGTTAAGATTTGCACCATCCATATAAACCTGACCGCCGTTAGCATGAATGATTTCACAAATACTTTTTATGCTTTCTTCAAACACTCCATGTGTTGAAGGATACGTTACCATTAATGCCGCAAGGTTATCTTTATTCTGCTCAGCTTTTGCCCTCAAGTCATCAACATCAATATCACCATGCTCCATTGTATTAACAACAATAACTTTCATTCCCGCCATAACAGCGCTTGCTGGATTTGTTCCATGAGCAGATGCAGGTATAAGTACAACATTCCTGTGCCCCTCGCCATTTACTTTGTGATATTCGCGAATTACCATTAAACCAGAATACTCACCCTGCGCACCAGAATTTGGCTGCAATGATACGGCAGGGAAACCTGTAATTTCAGCAAGTTCACCCTCAAGCTCTTTAAATATTTGCATGTATCCTTCTGCCTGACTTGTAGGTATGAATGGGTGCAGTGTCCCGAATTCAGGCCAAGTTACAGGTATCATTTCGCTAGTAGCGTTGAGCTTCATTGTGCATGAACCAAGCGGTATCATTGACATATTGAGCGATAGATCCTTATTCTCAAGTTTTTTCATGTAACGCAGCATCTCGGTTTCACTGTGATTAATATTAAATACAGGATGCTGCATATATTTTGAAGTACGTTTTAATGATTCTGGAATTACTTTTCCGTCAAGAGTGCCCGGGATAGATGCCTGAACCTTTTTTCCATCGGCAAAAATATTTAACAGATCATATACATCTTTTTCAGTTGTTGTTTCATCAAGAGAAATACCAATGAATTTATCATCAAAGTATCTTAAATTAATATTGGCATCTGTAAATTTTTTCTTTAATGCATTTAGATTATCATTAGAACCAGCATCAATTTTTAAAGTATCAAAATAGTATTTATTTACCTGATTTATTCCAAGCTGATTTAAACCACTTGCAAGCATTGTAACTAAACCATGAATTCTTTCGGAAATGGTTATAATTCCAACCGGACCATGATAAACTCCGTACATTCCTGCCATAATTGCAAGCAGAACCTGTGCGGTACAAATATTGCTTGTAGCTTTTTCCCTGCGGATATGCTGCTCGCGGGTTTGAAGCGCCATTCTATATGCCTTGTTGCCAAGTCTATCTACAGAAATACCAATTATCCTGCCCGGTATAAGTCTGCGGAATTCATCCTTACATGCAAAATATGCGGCATGTGGACCGCCATAACCCATTGGCACACCAAATCTTTGAGTACTACCAACAGCAATATCAGTGCCAAATTCACCAGGTGGAATTATTAATGTCAGGCTTAACATATCAGCAGCTGTAACACAGTAAATTCCTTTTGAATGAGCTTTTTCAAACAAAGCTTTATAATCTTTAATTTCACCATCTGCGTCGGGGTATTGAACAAGTATTCCAAAAATATCATCAGTTAGTTCAACACTATTAATATCACCAACTACAAGCTCTGCGCCAATAGGTGCTGTTCTGGTTTTAAGTATATCAATTGTCTGGGCAAAACATTTATCAGAAACAAAAAATTTATTCGCTTTTTTCTTTTCCGGTTTGCGTGCGGCAAACAGTAAATGCATTGCTTCGGCTGCTGCTGTGCCTTCATCAAGCAGTGATGCATTTGCAACAGGAAGTCCGGTAAGATCAATTACCATAGTCTGATAATTCAATAACGCTTCAAGCCTGCCCTGTGCTATTTCTGCCTGATAAGGTGTGTATTGTGTGTACCAACCCGGACTTTCCATAATATTACGCAGTATAACCGTTGGTGTATATGTGCCGTAATATCCATAACCAATATATGACTTAAACATCTTATTCTTTAAAGCAAGTTTATGAAGGTGTTGAAGTAATTCCTGTTCGCTTAAAACTTCGCCTGTGTTAAGTTCAATGTTCGATCTGATTGATAACGGAACTATCTGGGTTACAAGTTCATCAACAGATGCAGTACCAATAACTTTGAGCATTTCATTTACTTCATGCTCTGTAGGTCCAATATGTCTGTTTACAAAAGTATGCATTTTAGTATTAGAGTATGTCTATTAATTTTTAAGTAAGTTTTTTATTTTTAAAAGAGGTGAGATTTTTTTGAAGTTTTAATTTGAAAGTAAATATTGCTTGTTTATTGCAAAGCAGATTTGATAAATTTAGTTTATTTTGAAAATTAAGTAGCTTTTTTCTTTTTCTTTAGTCCCATTTTTTCAATAACATCAAGGTTCTTTAAGGCATTACTCGCGGCTTCCTGTTCAGCAGTCTTTTTAGTTCTGCCTTTACCAATACCAAGCGCTCTTTCGTTTATCTGTACTTCCACAGTGAAAAGCTTATTATGCTCTGGTCCTTCCTGATTAATAACTTTGTAATCGGGGATAAAATCTGTGTTTGCCTGAGTGTATTCTAACAGCTTACTCTTATAATTTTCATCATACTGGTTAAGCCATTTTACATCAAGTTTATTAAAGATTTGGTTATTTAAAAAATCTTTTGCTGCATCATAACCTCTATCAAGAAAAATTGCGCCTATTAAAGATTCATAAGCATCAGAAAGTATAGTATCATAACCATCATCAATTGATTTAAGCGCTGTAGGGGCAGCAAGCAGATATTTCTGCAGGTTTATTACTTTCGCTCTTTCAGCTAAGAATCGCTGGTTTACGAGAACCGAACGGTATTTTGTTAAATCTCCTTCTTCTGATTCTGGAAAATTCTTATAAAGATATTCGGCAACAATTGTATCTAAAACGGCATCACCAAGATATTCAAGCCTTTCATTGGAAGCAAACTTAACACCATTAGTTCCCTTTGATTTAAGGAATGAACGGTGAGTTAATGCATTTATAAAAAAATTTTTGTGGATAATCTGATAATCAATGGTTGCCTGGAAGGATTTAAAATCAAATGAGGCAATAACGGAGTAAATATCATCTTTCTCTTTACGCCTTAGTGCAGGGATGAGTTTTCTAATGGTTTTTAATACGCCAAACATATTATCCTATTCGTGTTTTTCACTTATCAATTAAGTACTAGTATTATTCTTCGTACTTTTTAAACACCAATGCAGTGTTATGTCCGCCAAACCCGCTGTTATCACACATGACTGTCTGAATATCTTTTTTTATAGCTATATTAGGCACGTAGTTAAGGTCCAATCCCTCATCAGGTGTCTCATAATTGATAGTAGGCGGTACTATGCCTTTATTTATAGTCAAAACTGAAGCAATAGATTCCATTGCACCCGCAGCACCAAGCAAATGACCTATCATAGATTTTATTGAATGTACGGGAATTTTATAAGCATGCTCTCCAAAAACCTTTTTTATTGCTTCGGTTTCATTCTTATCGTTGTAATAAGTTGAAGTACCGTGAGCATTAACACAATCAATATCTTCGGGTTTCATATCGGCATCTTTTATTGCAATTCTCATTGCTTCTGCAACTCCTTCGCCACCTGGAGCAGGTTCGGTTATATGATGTGCGTCAGCGGTCAATCCTATACCCGAAATTTCACCATAAATTTTAGCTCCCCTTGCCTTTGCAAATTCAAGCTCTTCAAGTATAAGTGTAGCGCCGCCTTCACCCATTACAAATCCATCTCTGTTTTTATCAAACGGGCGTGATGCTTTTTCGGGAGCCTCGTTGCGGGTTGAAAGTGCTTTCATAGCATTGAAACCGCCTACACCCATTGGGCAGATAACAGCTTCTGAGCCGCCTGTTACCATTACATCTGCGTTACCGCGCTGGATTAACATTACCGAGTCAGCTATTGAGTGCGCAGAAGTTGTACATGCCGAAATTGTAGCATAATTAGGACCCTTAAGTCCAAACATCATCGAAATTCTGCCGGCTGCAATATCTGCAATAAGCATAGGTATAAAAAACGGACTTATTCTATCAGGGTTACCCTGCTTATCATAAAGCTTTCTCATTTCTTTATCATAAGTCCACATACCGCCTATGCCTGAGCCATAAACAACGCCAACCCTGTAGGGGTCAATTTTTGTCATATCAAGCCCTGAATCTTTGAAAGCCATACCGGATGCTGCAAGTGCGTATTGTGTAAAAGGATCAACACGCGTTGAAAGTTTTCTATCCATATAATTCAGTGGATCAAAATTTTTCACCTCACAGGCAAACTTTGTATCAAAGTGAGTGGTATCAAAATATGTGATAGGTCCTGCACCGCTTTTTCCTGCAATTAAATTATCCCAGAATTCAGCAACTGTGTTACCTAATGGAGATACTACACCAAGTCCGGTTATTACAACACGCTTTTTTTGCATAATGATCTTTAACTTAAGCTACTTTTGATTTTACGTAGGCAATAGCATCGCCAACTGTCTGGAGCTTTTCCTGGTCTTCATCAGGTATCTGGATACTGAAACGGTTTTCAAGCTCCATAATAAGTTCAACTGTATCAAGTGAATCTGCGCCGAGATCATTGATAAATGATGCATTTGGTGTAACTTTTGATTCTTCTACACCTAATTTTTCTACTATTGCTTCTATAATCTTAGCTTCAATGTCAACTGCCATTTGCGTTCCTCCTGTTGAGAATGATTTTTTTAGAATAATAACAAAAATAGTAATAATATTACTAATTTTAAAGGGGTAAGTTTAGAAGAAATATGGGGAAATTTTGCACCGAAATATGATAAAACATGAAAATAAAATTACTGTTTTATATAAACTATAACCAAACATATTGCTTTTATTTAGTTTTACGTCTTGATAACTTCCATCGCTTGCGCTCCGTAAGTCATGCCCGCATACCCATTAATTAACTAAAGTTAAGATGGCAGGAAAACAAGGCAGGCGCTATGTTTTGCTTTTTCGTTTACTTTAAACCAACTTATTGGTAATTTTGAAGATAATTACAGTAGATAACTTATGCCTATTAAGAAAAAAAATTGCAATCATCAGCCATTATTGTTTGGTGAATCGGGTAAAAATAAACGCGCCGCTGTTAAAATTGTTAATGACGGCGGAATTGAGAGCTTAAAGATAGTGGAGATAGGGTGATGCCATATAACAAAGATGAACCATATAATGAATTGCCTCTTTTACCTCCAAAGTTTGAAATCGAAAATCTCAAAGTTCTTAGAAAATTGGCTAATACAAGAGCAGCACTTGCAGAACTTAAAGGACGAAGTGTTATCATCCCAAACCCGCTGATGCTAATTAATACCATTGTTCTTCAGGAAGCAAAGGCAAGCTCTGAAATCGAGAACATTGTAACTACTACAGATAGTCTTTTTAAAGCTTTTTCATTAAGTGATAAGGCAAACATTGATGATTCCACAAAAGAGGTTTTAAGGTATCGGGAAGCATTATGGGAAGGTTACCAGCATATAGAGAAGAATTTGGATGAGACTTTTCTTACAAGGATTTCCCGAAAGATCAAACAAAATTCAGAAGGATTACGAGATATCAGGTGGGCTGACACTACCCGAATTGTTAACGGTAGAACCGGTGCAACTATATATACTCCACCTGAAGGTATTGATATAATCAGGAGTAAACTCAAAAATTTTTCAGATTTTATTTCCCAATCAGATGACGCTTTGGATCCCTTAATTAAGCTTGCAATTTCACATTACCAGTTCGAAGCGATCCATCCATTCAGTGACGGGAACGGAAGGACTGGAAGAATTATTAACAGCCTTTTTCTTGTTAAATACAATCTGCTTGATTTACCAATTTTGTATTTAAGTAAATATATTATAGAGCATAAAACTGAATACTACGATGGGTTACGTTATGTTACAGAAAAGGACCAATGGATTAATTGGATCCTTTTCATGCTGAATGCCATTGAAGAAACATCTAAAAATACTCTTTTAAAAATTAACTCTATAAAAAAATTATTGGATAAAACAACTGAAGAGATAAGAAAAAAATGTTCTCCTGTTGTACATTCAAAGGAACTTATAGAAATTCTGTTTCATCAGCCTTATTGTAAAATAGAGGTCTTAATTTCTAATAAAATTGCTTCTTCAAGAAATACTGCTAGCAAGTATTTGAATATTTTAGCAGATAAGGGTTTTCTGACTAAAAAAATTATTGGGCGTGAACATCTTTATTTGAACGATAAACTTTATAAGTTGCTGAGTAATTAATATATGCACAATAATATTAAAATTTTGTGCATATATACTATATATGCACAATTCTTGTGCATGTTCAATTAATATGCTTAAATATTCATGTAGATTGTGCATATTGTTGCAATTTTATAACTGTAAGTATTGTAAATAAGTAACTTCATATTATTCTTTAGAAAAAAATCTTGCTTCTCAAGGTGCATGATCGAGTAACGTGCATCCAAAACTTAAAAATGAGTACATATAGTTTAGTTGATGATAAAACGATTTTTAAATATATGTATTTTTGTTATTTGTAAGAAATTACTTGATGATTAAGTAAGGAAAATTTGGTGATAACTTTGCGATTATTTGGCGATTAACAATGTTATTCATCAATTCAAGACATTATAAATTAGCTACTTAACTAATAGCAAATTAATTGAACACAATGCCATTAATTAAGCTGTAATATTTTTTGCAGTGTAATTAGCTTTAAACTATAACCTTTTTTAAGTTACTGAAAATAACTAAATTTGAAAAATATTTTTTAAACTAAAACTGTAAGGACTAACTTAAATGTCCCTTGAAACTGCATACAATACGATTGAAAAGCTTGTAGAAGATTTTAAAGCCAACGAAAAGCACTATCTCGCACCAACTTATTCCGAATCACAGGCAAGAATTGATTTTATTGATAAATTCCTGATTGCCTTAGGATGGGATGTTAACCACGATATACAAAAAAATCCTTATGAGCAGGAAGTTAAAGTTGAGCGCGGTGTTGACATTGGCGATGCAAGGAAGCGCGCGGATTATTCTTTTTCATTAGCACCAAATTATAGAGATACTGTATTTTTTGTAGAAGCTAAGAAACCATCAAAGAACTTATATAACCCCAACGATTACTTTCAGGCAATACGTTACGGGTGGAATGCTGAAAACCCGATTGTTGTATTAACAGATTTTGAGGAATTCCATATTATTGATTCCCGCTCCAAGCCAAATATAAAAAACATAAAATTTTCACTCGATAAAAAGATCAAAAGCTACCATTGGAGTGAATATTCCAACAAGGAAAAATTTCAGGAAATTTATTATCTCTTTTCAAGGGAAGCGGTTGCGGAAAATTCAATTTCTAAATTTACTGAAACACTGCCTAAACCAAAGGGTAAAGCATTCCAGAAAGGATTATTCGCCGGAGCTTATAAAAGCCTTGATGACGCATTCCTTGAAGAACTTGACGAAATAAGAAACAGCTTAGCAAAGGCATTCAAAAAAAGTAATCCTTCGCTTGATAGCGAATCATTAACCGAAGCAACGCAAAGAGTAATTGACCGACTTGTTTTCATAAGATTTTTAGAGGATAAATTAATTGAAGGCGAAACACATATTGATAAATACGGAGAAAAAAGTATTTCGTCATGGCAGGATTTTATAAATGACTCTAAACTGCTTAACAATAAATACAACGGAGTTGTATTTAAAGAACATTTCATAGAAAAAGCTGAATTTAATGCGCCTGATGACACAGTCTTCCGTGGTATTTGCGAAGATATTTGCATACAAAACTCTCCGTATTTGTTTAATTATTTCCCCATTCATATACTCGGTTCAATTTATGAAAGATTCTTAGGTAAGGTTGTTGTTGCTACAGCAAAACAGGTTAAGATAGAAGAAAAACCAGAAGTACGCAAAGCAGGCGGAGTTTATTATACCCCTCAATACATTGTGCAATATATTGTTGAAAATACAGTTGGAAAATTAATTGACGGCAAAACACCAAAGGAAATTACAAAGCTAAGTTTTGCTGATATTTCATGCGGAAGCGGGTCGTTTTTAATTACTGTCTATGATACCGTATTGCATTACATAGCAAAATGGTATCAGCAAAACTCCGTAGAGGCAGAAAAAGCGGGCTGCATACTTAAAGAGGGTCAATGGATATTAAGTTTAGAGCAGAAGAAAAATATTTTAAAGCAAAATATATTTGGTGTTGATATTGACACTCAGGCAGTAGAAGTAACACAGCTTTCTTTGTTTTTAAAACTGCTTGAAGATGAAACACTTGCAAGTATTCAGCAGGGCGAGTTATTCTTTAAATCTAAAATACTACCTGATCTGAGTAAAAATATTGTTTGCGGTAACTCACTCATTGGAACAGATATCAGAGATGGTAACATGTTTCCTGATGATGAAGAACGCAAGATTAACGCAATGAATTTTGAAGATGCATTCCCTGAAATAATGAAAAATGGTGGTTTTGATGCGATTGTGGGGAATCCACCTTGGATAGATATAAAAGGGTTAGACCCGATTCATGTAGGATATTACTTTAAAAAATACCTTTCTACTGAAAATAGAATAAATATATACTCCATATTTATCGAAAAAAGCATTACGCTTCTAGTTAAAAAAGGTCTTCTTGGTTATATTATACCCAGTTCTATTTTATATCAAAGCTCCTATTCTAAACTTAGAAAATTGATTCTGCAGGATTATAACGTAAACACGATTGTACGCATGCCTGATGACACATTTAAAAACGTTAAGGCTGAAAGTAATATATTAATAATAAACAAAAGTAATAGTAAAGAATGTTTATGCATAATTTATGATAGGAGCGCAAAGATCGGCTCCATCTCTATAGAAACTGCAAAAGAAAATAAAAAAATTAGCACAGACAATTGGCTAAATAATTCTTTTTACACTTTTGATATTTTTACTAATCAAAGCATTACAGATTTATTAATAAAAATTGAAAATAAAAAGGTTTCATTATTCGAAATATGCGAATTTACACTAGGTATTACACCTTATGATAAATATAAGGGACACACCCCAAAACAAATAGAAGATCGTGTTTTTCATTCTGATAAACCTAAAGATATGACATATAAAAAGCTATTGGCTGGCGGTGATGTTACAAGATATAGTGTAAATTGGGGTGGGAAAGAGTATTTGAAGTATGGTAAATGGTTAGGTGCTCCAAGAGAACATAAATTCTTTACAATAGAAAGGATACTTGTGAGGCAAATAGTGAGCGGTAATCCTTTGAGAATCTATGCTGCTTATACAAAAGAAGAAATTTACAATGTGCAATCAATTTTTAACATTATAGTAAGACAGGGTTTAAATTATGATATAAAATTTATCTTAGCAATTCTCAATTCAACATTAATGAATTTCTTCCATGCAAATAAATTTTTAGATCTATCAAAAAATTTATTTCAGAAAATTTTAATTCAAAACTGCAAAAATTTTCCTTACCCAAGTGTGAATTTTGAACAACATTCTGAAAAAAAACAACACGATATATTAGTAGAATTAGTTGATCAAATGCTTGATGCCAAAAAACGGTTGACAAATACTACCACAGATAAAGATAAAACATTTTACGAAAATAAATGCAACTCGCTTGACCGCCAGATTGACCGCTTGGTTTATGAGCTTTACGGGTTGACGGAAGATGAGATTAGGATTGTGGAGGGATAACTTCCTCACCCCCTTTACAAGGTTGTAAACCCAGCCCCCTCTCCATTCTGGAGAAGGGGTGCAAGGAATAATCAACACAAACCTCTCCCCTCTCCATTTATGGAGAGGGGCCGGGGGTGAGGAGAATAATCAACACAAATCTTCTCTCTACTTTAAAGAAAAGGGGTGCGAGGAAAATAAAAATGGATAATAATACTACTTTAAATACACAATACCAGGTAGATAAAGCAAGAGCCTTAAGGAAACAAGGTACACATGCAGAAAAAATACTATGGGAAGTTTTAAGAAACAGGAAGGTTGAAAATTTAAAATTCAGGCGGCAGCATCCGTTAAGTAATTACATTGTAGATTTCTGCTGTGAAGAAATAAAGATGATTATTGAAATTGATGGCAGTATTCATGACCTTGAAGAAAATAAAGAATACGATAAATATAGACAGGAAGAACTTGAAAGTGCAGGCTATACAGTTATAAGA
>CAMTUP010000019.1:0-3683 GCA_947084945.1 uncultured Ignavibacteria bacterium
CAAACAATCTGCCAAAGAATTTTTAGGTAATGAAAATATTTTTAAGGGTGAAAGGTTTATGTTTGCCGAAGACTTTGCTTTCTACCTAAAAAAATGCCCCGGCTCCTTTTACTGGATCGGGGCAGGAAATACTTCCGGCTTGCATACTTCTACTTTAAACCTCGATGAAAAACTAATTCCACAAGGTGCTGCATTTATGGCTTACCTTGCATGGAATTATTTAAATCAAAATAAATAGAATACTTTTCATCATATCAATATCTAAAATATTCTTAATTTTACCTTCTCAATTATTGTTTCTCCAATATTCTGTCCCATTATAACACCATTTTCACAGGCATTTCGATAATGAATATTTCCATAAACTCTTGAGTTGGAACATTCAACGGCAGCTTCATAAAATGAGTTAAATGATCGCGGAGCCATTCCGATTCGTAAATGAGTTGTATCGGTAAAAGCTACTTGCCCTAGCAAATGAGTTAATACATAAGAACATGTTCCAGAACTGGTAGAATGCCCTGATGGGTAATCAGGGAAAGGTGGTGTAGGTAAAAAAGGTAACCAGCCCGGTTGTATATATGACATTATAAATGATTGTGGTCTTAAATAATTATAATGATATTTTGTGTACCATGCTGCTATAAATGCATCCCCTATAGCTATTCCCAAATATGCAAAACATTCTGCTGCTTTATCAAGCTTAATATTATCTCTTAAAACTATTTGGTTAACTATTGATACCCAATGTCCCGGAGGTTGAGGAGTTAACTGTTTATCTCTCCAGAAAAGAGCAATGTCTTTCTGTTCCTGAGTTGCATTAGTCCTTAACAAAAATATTTCGTATTGATCATTATAGAATTGTGAGCCCACTGTTGAATCAAATAGAAATGAGGGAGGCAATTCATTATATGCTGCATTTGGCAAAGCAAATGTTCGTAACGTTCCCCAATAAGGCTCAACTGCTGTATCACCAGGATTAATTGGTTCCCAGTTAGCTGGGTTTAATGTACGGGGAGGTGGATTATATGGAATTCCCTGTATCCTGTAAAACCCATCCTGATCTGCCCATTCTAATATTCTATTTGCAATGGATTCTCCATACAAAAGAGATCTTACTATAATCGCTGAATCCTTAACAGCATATCTTTCCTGCAACTGTTTTGCTGCCATATTATTGATCATATTTTGAGAAGGTGTATATAATACTCTAAATAGACCTCTTAACATTATCGGCATCGCACCGGTTACTACAGTAGGCCAATCATACTCTAAAGATGGATAAGCTAATGGCATACTAGGCATTTCTTTTAACTGACCGCTTAATGAGCGGTTTAAGGGCATTCCTGCTACAACACATTGGTATATTGTTATACACGAATAAGAATACACTCTGCCAGCCTGTGGCGGGTTATCACGACTTTCATCAGCAACAATTCTGGTTGCAACCCATAACCAGTCAGTAGCAAACTTTGCATCATATGTTGATGCAAGCGGTGATATAGAACTGGTTGAATTAGTTACAATATTATCAGTTTCACCGCAGCTGTAAAATATGACTGCAGAAAACAAAACAATAAAAAATAATTTGTAAATTTTGTTCATTATCGTAAAAATTATTTAATTAATATCATTTTTTTAGTTTCTGTAAAATCTTCTGTCAAAGACCCGGAATTTTGACGGGCTGTCATTATATAGTAATAAATACCACTCGAAAGTCTGGAAGTAATATTTTCAGTTATACTTACATTATAATTTCCTGCTGTTTTATATCCATTTACTATAGTAGCTATTTCTGTTCCCAAAACATTGTAAAGTTTTATACTGATATTAGTACTATTTGGAACAGAATACTCTATAACGGTTGAAGGGTTAAATGGATTTGGATAATTCTGGTTTAAAATGAATTTTACCGGAATACCCGAATTATTAATATTAATTCCTATTACACCTGATTCAACAATTGTAATAGTTTGATTTGTGGAAATATTATTTACAGTTTGCTTGATTCCGCTGGGCCAATATACCATTATAGAATCTATATTACTTGCTGTACCGGCTCCCATTGTTTGAATTAATGAATTCTGTGAACAATAACTCAGCCCGCAATTTACATAACGTTTTGTTTTTATACTTCCCCTATACACTTCTATTAATGAACCAATGCCATCTCTATTGCTGTAAGTGCCCTGTAACTTTATTTTTATCCATTTATTACTTCCACCACTGCTTCTCATTAGGCTTACGGGGTCACCGGTATTCATACTTGCAATATCAATATATCCGTCATTATTTACATCACCCAATGCCGAGCCATAGCTTTGGAAATTATCATTTTCTAATCCAATGCCTGTCATTTTGGTAAATGTTCCGTTATTATTATTTCTGAAAAGAACATTGTTCCTATTAATAGGTCCGCCTGAAACTGCAACATAAAGATCATCATCACCATCATTATCATAATCAAAAAAGTTATTACCCCAGCAAATTCTGTTTACTGACATATTTAATGTTGCAGCAACTTCGGTAAATGTTCCATTCCCGTTGTTTTTAAGAAATGCATTTCCTTCTTCACCATTTGAAATATAAATATCAAAATATCCATTATTATCATAATCTGTAATAGATAGACCCATAGCATCTAACACAAGATTTGTTCCGCTTTGAATACTTACATCACTGAATGTCCCGTTTCCATTGTTTTTAAGCAGTGAGTTTCCGTACCTTCTGTCTGATGCAATATATATATCCGGCCAAGAGTCATTATTGTAATCTAATGCTATCATTGCTAATACTTTATTTCCGGAATTTTGTGAATTGGAACTTACGCTTACATCCTGAAAATTTCCATTGCCAAAATTTTTGAATAATTTATTAGGATTTGGTATATAATTTCCAAAACCTGAATAACACCCTACATAAAGATCAAGCAGTCCATCTCTATTATAATCAAACCATATTGCCGCAGTAGCCTTTAAAGTATCAGCGCCAATTCCCGAAGAAATCGTTACATCCTGATAGCTGCCATTATTATTCCTGTATAATTTTAGAAAACCGTTAAAATGTACTATTAAAATATCTTTATCACCATCATTATCGTAATCACTGCATAATATTGTTTTAGATTCAGATATTACAGTAAACCCAAAAATACCCGTTACATTTATAAAATTTGTAATATTATTTTTTTTTGCTACAACTGTTTGCCCAGAACTGCTTGAAAGGAAAAGATCATCATAACCATCTGAATCATAATCTACAAAACTCAACCCCCCGCCATTAAAACCGTTTTGAAACATATGGGTTAATCCCATTTGTGGACCAACATTAGTAAATGTTTGCGAAAAATTAATATTCGTAAGAATTGTTAATGAAATGCTTAAAATAAATATTTTTACTTTCATATTTGCTCCAGAGAAATAATGAATTAATATTAATAATAATTCATTATATATAAAAAATCAATACATTTAAATAAATAAAAAAGTCTCAAAAAATGAATTTTTGAGGCTTTCTAAATTACTTACAGAAGTATATAACTCAGCTAAAGAAACTGAATTTGCCAAACAATCTGCCAAAGAATTTTTAGGTAATGAAAATATTTTTAAGGGTGAAAGGTTTATGTTTGCCGAAGACTTTGCTTTCTACCTAAAAAAATGCCCCGGCTCCTTTTACTGGATCGGGGC
>CAMTUP010000020.1:0-176692 GCA_947084945.1 uncultured Ignavibacteria bacterium
AACAAGTTTGTTAATGCAGGGACAAGGAGGAGGAGAGTCGTCAATTACGAATTACGAATTAGGAATTACGAATGATAATCAATCTGACGAATTTGACAAATTTGATGAATCAGGTGACGATAAAAATCCGTTTACCAAAGAACAACGGCAGGATATACGTAAATCAATTAACACTGCCATAGAAATATCAAAAAGTGATGATGAAACAAAGATAAAGACGCTTGAGGTAAAGTCTGATTTAGGTGATGTGAATGCATCGAAGGAACTTACACAGATGAAGTCATTAAAGCAGGTAGTAAAGACAGAAAAACCAAAGAGCATCACCGAACACATTAAGATAGTATCAGAAGATATCAGGAAAGTATTTGGCACAAATACCAGCGGTAAGGGAAATGAGCTAAAGAACATTCCTCAGGTTTTCAGGTTATCACAGAACTATCCAAATCCGTTTAATCCTGTAACAAAGATAAATTATGATCTTCCGAAAGATTCAAAAGTAAAAATTGTAATATATGACATACTTGGACGTGAAGTAAAACTGCTTGTGAATAATGAAATCAAACAGGCTGGGAGTTATATAGTAGATTTCAACGCATCAAACTATGCAAGCGGAGTTTATTTCTACCGCATTGAAGCTGAGGAGCCGAATGGCAATAAATTTGTGGATAGTAAGAAGATGGTGCTTTTAAAATAAAAAGGCAAAAGTAAAAAGGCAAAAAAAATTAAAGGGGCTACCGCCCCTTTAATTATACTTTTTAGCCAAATAATAATGTAGAAAACATAATCAAACAGTCTCCTGCATTTTCCCTTGCATCTGCCAAATGCATATATTATATTACAATAATATGCATATTGCATATAACGATATAATCTTTTATCTGCATGAAAAATTATAACTATCTTTCAACTTTCCTTACAGTTCCAGATTCCACAAATGAATCACTGGACAATTCGATGAATTACTGGACAGGAAAACGAATACTCGGACAACAGACAATTTATGCCCAAAATACGCCAAAAATGCAGTCCAGCGTTTGTTTGATAAAAATTCACTTTATCAAACGGACTTATCCGCTAATTGGGCATCTAAAGCTATAAAATTTAATTTGCCATTTATACCGAAATTTAATAACTTTTTAGTCTAATTTTAGGCGCGATTGACTTTATAGTAACCTAAAGGCAAGCCTGTCATTACAAAAAGTTAAAAAAAAAAATTATATTATCAAATCCCTTAATTATAGAGGCTTTTCTAATTACAAATATAGCAGTTAATCATTTGTAGTTAAGGATATATCCATCTTCTTTAAAGATGTGGGCGATGAGGGCTGTTCTTAACCACAATCCATTTATTTCCTGTTTCCAATACCATGCACGTTGATCAGAATCAATCTCAGGCGGAATTTCATTCCGGCGGGGAAGGGGATGAAGAATTAAAGCATTTGGCTTCATTTGTGAAAGATGCTCTTTTTTTATATACAGTGTGGAATAATCTATAACCTTAGATTCATTGTTTGTATCATATTCATCCTGAATTCTGGTAAAGTAGAAAACATCTGTTTTTTTGATGTATTTTTCTAAATTATCAGATTCTTCAAATGGAATATTGTTTTTGGTAAGGAATAATCTTACATTTTCCGGAATATTTAATTCAGGTGGAGATAGAAAAATTAATTTTATACTATCAAAATTCTTTAGTATGTAAATCAGTGAACGTACAGCTCTGCCTCGTTTTAGATCGCCAATTATTGCAATTGTTTTATTCTTAACCTTACCTTTGTATGCTCTGTAGAGTGTATATGCATCAAGTAATGCCTGTGTGGGGTGTTCATGCGGACCTGAACCGGCATTAATGATAGGAATGGGTTTATCTGAATTGTTGAACATCCATGCGGCTTTTTCAGCGATATCTTCTTCAAGATGGCGAATAATTATCATATCTGTGTATGAATGCATCGTTTTAAGGGTATCTTCTAATGATTCACCCTTAACTTCAGATGAAGTACCTGCGGCTCGCATATCACTTGTCTTAATTCCTAAAATCTGGCAAGCATTATTGAAAGAAAGGTATGTCCTCGTAGATGGTTGAGCAAAATAAAGCACAGCTCGCTTGTGTGAGAGAATTGTTTGCAGGAAATCAAGTCCGTCTTTAGTTTTTGCTATCTTCCTGATTTTATCCGAAAGCTCAAAAAGCCTGTACATTTCGCTTTTATCAAACTCAAGAGCGGAAAGAACATGATAAACACGTTTATCATTCAGTAAATTCAGTCTTTTTTTCAATGAAAGTGCTTTCACATCTTTCCAAGATGTATGCTTGTTATTTGCTTTATTGATCTTTATGCCTATTTATATTTTTTAACAAATTCAGTTAATATTGTTTTCAGATCAGGATGACCTATTTCCTGAAGATTATAAGATACCCTAACTGCCGGTTTATTAATCTTAATAATTCTCCTGAGGTCAATAGGCGTTCCAATAATTACCGCATCACAGGGTACCTTATTTATCGTATCCTGAAGGTCTTTCATTTGTTTATCGCCATATCCCATAGCAGGCAGCAATATACCAATATCAGGATATTTTTTATAGGTATCACTAATGCTTTTTACAGCATACGGTCTTGGGTCAACTATTTCAGAAGCTTCAAATTTTTGGGCTGCAATTGTACCTGCACCATATTTCATTTCACCATGTGTTAGAGTAGGACCATCTTCAATAACCAGTACCCGTTTACCGCGAATTAACTTAGCATCTTTTTCAAAATCAAGCGAAATAGGGGAGGCAGCTTCTACTATTTTTGCTGATGGATTTAACTTTGAAATATTATCTCTAACAGTATTTATTTGCTCTAAGTTAGCTGAATCTATTTTATTAATAACTACCACATCTGCAAGGTGTAAGTTTGTTCTTCCGGGATAGTAATTCATCTCATGTCCTGCGCGATGAGGATCCACAACAGTAATAGTTAAGTCAGATTTATAGAAAGATGTATCATTATTTCCGCCATCCCATATAATTATATCAGCTTCTTTTTCAGCTTCTCTTAAAATTGCTTCATAATCAACTCCGGCATAAATAACATTTCCACGTGAAATATGCGGTTCATATTCTTCCATTTCCTCAATAGTGCAATCATGCTTCTTTAGGTCAGATATAGCAGCAAAACGCTGAACTTTCTGTTTAGCTAAGTCGCCATACGGCATTGGATGCCTTACAGAAACAGTCTTTTTGCCTAATCCCTGTAAAATTTCAACAACTTTCCTTGAAGTCTGGCTTTTACCTGCTCCTGTTCGGCTTGCAACAACAGATACTACAGGTTTAGTTGATTTTATCATAGTGTCACTTGCTCCTAATATGATAAAATCAGCACCAACAGCATTAACAAGAGCGCATTTAGCCATTACATAACTGAATGGTACATCTGAATATGAAAAAACAACAAGATTGATATTAAATTTAGTTATCAGGTTGGTTAATTCGGTTTCTGGATAAATTGGTATGCCTTTAGGATAAAGCTTACCGGTAAGGCTTGCAGGGTATTTACGTCCATCGATGTTTGGTATTTGTGTTGCTGTAAAAGCTGCAACGTTGTATAAAGGGTTATGTCGGTAAACTACATTGAAATTATGAAAATCTCTGCCGGCAGCACCCATTATTAATACATTTATTTTAGTCATTTTGATATGATTTATTGAGTTAACTTATCACAAATATACCAGATTAGTATTTATGCAACAATGATTTAAGTCATTAAATATTTATATCCTGACCAACGGGAAGGATCCCATTCGGAAAGCTATTTTTTTCAGGCTGAATATAAATAATTCTAAATAATAGCTTTTTGAATGAGATTCTTCATTCGTTTCACTCATTCAGAATTGATTATTACTTCAAAATTGGCACATAACTACCCAGCTTAATATCATCAATTTGCCTGACTTTAAAGTCGAGTAATTCATTTTTAAGCCGTTTTTGCAATATATTGTTGTTTACATGAATTTGCATTCTGCACTGTTCAAAATATTCTTTTAAAGCCTCAAGTTTAAGTCTGAAAGTTTCAGATGCATTTATAGCGTCAGCATCAGCGGTAAATTTGTAATTGTTGC
The DNA here is from genome assembly GCA_947084945.1 of uncultured Ignavibacteria bacterium. GTDB lineage: Bacteria > Bacteroidota > Ignavibacteria > Tepidaquicellales > OLB5 > OLB5. The sequence continues at coordinate 4,104 of CAMTUP010000020.1, forward strand.
ACATATCAATGTGAGCGTTTACATCAACAACAAATACTGTCAGAGTGTCAATATCCTTTAATATCAGTTCCTCGGTAGCTTCATTTTGATAGCTTTGCATGGTACGGAACTGTCGCTGTTCACGGTAAAACATAGAATCAAGGATAGTCAAGGTATTGTTCCAGTCAGTCTTCCAGTCATTTTGAGAAAATATATTAACAGGAAAAAATGATGAAAGAGTGATAAAGAATATAAAAATATATTTTGTCATCAATATTATTATTTAGTTATTCATTCAAAACTAACTAAGAAAAAGCATAAAAGCAATAATTCTATTAAACTATATTACTGATAATAGCACTTTTTAGCATATTGTTGATAAAAAGAGAAATAATATATATTATGTAAAGTTGATTGTTATATTAAAAGGGCTTATTCTGAAAGTAAATTGTTTAAGAAATCTCCTTCTTCCCTGTTTAATTATGTTTATTAACTTTATTCAAAGGATAGTTTTTGGAAAGCTATTAATTCTTTCACTTATACCTATTGGTATAATACTAGTTGATTTTACATATTTTATGAATATGTATCACATTTGATGTTTAAAAATAAATATTTAATTATTTTCATTATTTCTGCTAAATAAATTGATAAAATGGTGAAATACTGTTATTTTTGTAGATGGAAATAAACTTCTACTTAATATTAGCGCTCCTGTTATTTTCAATAGGAGTAATTGGCGTTCTCACGAGAAGAAACGCTATAGTTGTCTTCATGTGCATAGAACTTATGCTTAATTCTGTTAATCTGGTCTTTGTAACTTTCTCTTCATTTTTGGGGAATTTAAACGGACAGATATTTGTATTTTTTATTATGTCAGTTGCAGCAGCAGAGGCTGCTGTTGGATTGGCAATTATCATAGCTCTTTATCGAAATAAATCAACAATTAACCTGGATGAAATTAATATTCTAAAATGGTAAAATATTTCTATTTAATTACAGTTTTACCTTTAATTGGATTTTTGATTAATGGTCTTTTTGGTACAAAAATAAAAAATGAAAAAGTATCTGGTATAATAGGATCGCTCACTGTATTAGGGTCTTTAGTAATAACTATACTTGCTTATTTTGAAATTACATCACTACCAGAAGGAAACCGAAGTATCACTATTCCCCTATTCAACTGGATAACTTCCGGTTCATTAAACATAAGCGCTGCATATCTTGTAGATCCGCTTTCTGTTACAATGTGTTTGATAATAACAGGTGTCGGATTTCTGATTCATGTTTATGCAATTGGATATATGCATGGTGATAAAGGTTTTGCAAGGTTCTTTGCTTTCTTAAACCTTTTCATATTTGCTATGCTAAACCTTGTGCTTGGTGATAACATGCTTTTAATGTTCTTAGGATGGGAAGGCGTTGGACTTTGTTCATACCTGCTTATAGGATTCTTTTATCAAAAGAAATTTGCAGGTGATGCTGCCAACAAAGCTTTCTGGGTAAACCGTATTGGTGATTTTGGTTTCATGCTGGCAATGTTCTTTATATTTATGAGTTTTGGAACATTAAATTTTCAGGGTATTATTTCCGCAATTCCCGGTTCTGTAATTCCTGTTTCAATGTTCACTATAATAACATTACTTTTATTTGTTGGCGCAACCGGTAAATCAGCGCAGATTCCATTATTCATTTGGCTGCCTGATGCTATGGCTGGTCCGACTCCTGTATCAGCGCTTATACATGCCGCGACAATGGTTACAGCAGGTGTATATATGATTGCCAGGACTTCCCTGCTCTTTGCAATGGCTCCTATTACAATGGAAGTTGTAATGATAATTGGATGTCTAACTGCATTCATGGCAGCTACAATTGCAGTTGCACAGAATGATATAAAAAAAATACTTGCATACTCAACAGTAAGCCAGCTTGGATTTATGTTTATGGCAATGGGTGCGGGTGCTTTCTCAACTGGAATTTTCCACGTAACAACACATGCTTTCTTTAAAGCTCTTATGTTCCTTGGAGCCGGAGCAGTAATTCATGGAATGCATGACGAGCAGGATGTTACTAAAATGGGCGGACTTAAGAATAAAATGAAGATTACATTCATTACTTTCTTAATGGGCGGAATTGCAATTTCAGGTATTCCCCCATTTTCAGGTTTTTTCAGTAAGGATGAAATTCTTTCCAAATTATTTTTCGGTGGACATTACGCAGTATTTGGTATAGCAGTATTAACAGCATTTATGACAGCGTTTTATGTATTCAGATTGATCAGCTTAACTTTCTATGGCAAACCAAGGTATGATGAAGCCCACCTACATCCGCATGAATCGCCTGCATGGATGACTGTGCCGCTTATTATACTTGCAGTACTATCTGTAGTTGGCGGATTTATTGGCATTCCTCATATCTTAGGTACTAATTTAATTGAACACTGGCTTGAACCTGTATTTGCTCCTGCACTTGCAATATTGCCTGTACACCATGTAATAGCATCAACAGAAATCGGACTAATTGTATTTTCAGTTCTGGTTGCTGTAATTGCAATCATTGTTTCACTAAAGATGTTCCAAACAGGCGAAAAACTCGATGCATTCTCAGGCGGTTTTTATAACCTGCTTAGGGATAAATACAGAGTTGATGAAATCTATGATAAGATATTTATTTCACCGCTTAGGTGGCTTACTGAAGTATTCTATAAGATATTAGATGTAAAGATAATTGATGGCGCTGTTAACGGAACCGCAAAGTTCTTTAATAATTTATCACTTGACTGGCGCAGGATACAAACTGGTATTGTTCAGGATTATGCACTGTTTTCAGTTGCCGGGATACTTGCAATAATTTTATATGTACTGCTTAAGTAACAAATAAAATAATATTACTTTTAATATCAGTTTTCTTAAATATTCAAAAGTAGGAGAAGGAAAGGATGAGCCTAAAATACTTATCCTTTTTTATTTGTCAGAAATTTTCCAAAAGCACTAATAATTCCTTAAGTTTGGGTGCTTACTTTTTCAGAATGAGATTTATTTTGCAATAGTGCAGAGTATCTTTCTAATAACCAATCCTTCTCATAGACGGTATTCTTTTTTAATAGTTCATTTCTATCAAATTTAATTTCATAAACATCGTACTTCTTAGAATAATTTACTAATTTTTCAATGAAATAAATAAAGTTTTGGCATTGTTCTTTTAAGTTATTGTTAAGAATTTTATCGTTATTTAGGAATTCATTATAACTTTTAATTAAACTTTGCAGGATATCATAACACTTCAGATCATAATATATTTTAATTAACAAATTCTTAATATCATATTTTAAAATAAAGTTAGTTGATTTTACATATTTTATTTGTTCTAACGATAATTCTAATTGACCTGTTCCGTAATAATAAAAAGCATAACTAAACTTATGTATATTATTAACACTTGACTGGTTTTTCAGTTCAGTTTGTTTTACTTTTCCAGAATATTTATCAATTATCAATTTTACTTTATCAAATAAACCTAATTTTAGTCCTAAAAAAAGTATAGACCTATATAGCCAAATATTAAGATATTGACTCCTTGAATTTACATATAGCTCGTTTTCTAAAATTACACCGTATAACCGCCAAAGTTCTTTAGAAAATTTATTATTATTCTCAGAGTTATTCTTTATAAAGCAATATGAAATAAGAATTGAAACATGAAATGCAGCATCTTCTTTACTCATTTTACTTAAGTATTTATCAACTAAAGAGCTATACTTAAAATAATGAGAATCATCATCTATTTTATCAAACATTTTATATAATAACATATATACATTAAATGCTTCGAAGAGTTCATTTTGCTTAAATAATACTTCTAATTTTTCAATATTTAAAATAGTTTTAGGGTTAATCAACTCTGAAGAATCAACCTCATATTTCTGATGTATGATTATTTGATTAACGTAATCACTAACCTGCTCAATAAAATAATATAAGGTCAAATATTGATTAGATTTTAAAAAACTACCTATTTTAGAAACGACATCCTTTTTATGCAGGAAATGATTGTTTGCACTATTATAATTATATTTTATAGTTTCAATTTCATACAGAGTGAAAAGTGATACCATTGAAATAAAAGGAAACTGAGAAGTAAGTGATTTTTCAATTCTATTAAAGGTTTTATTAAATGTAATATTTATATCACCCTTAGCAAGAAATTTCAAATAACTAATGCTCCGGGTATTGTTATCAGTCCTGACTGGTTTTCCTAAAGGCACGCCTGGCTTGTTTTTGAGCTCAGTAAGGGCATATTCTATAGCAATAAAATCTTCAATTCTTAACATCAATAGATGCATCAAGCTTCTGATTGAAGAATCATTGTACTTAACATTACCATAAATAGTCTTAAATATTTTTATTTTATCTTCTTCAGTAATTTCAAAAGATGGATAGTATTTCATCAGATTTCGAAATAATAAAGGGAGGTTTTTATTATGTGAGAAATGCGGATTATCAAGGAAAGATTTGAGTTGTTTTATCTCATTTGGCGTAAACTTACTGAGTATAGAAAAGAGTTCGCTTTTCATTTTTTTAGATAGCTCCGTTTCTCAACAATATTAGCAAAAGTAATACTCTAAAATAACTTAAATTTAACAAAAACACAAGTTTTAAAACTAACGATTATCCCCTATCTACAAAAACACTCAACAAATAGGAAAAAGTTTGTTTGATTACTCAGGAATTATTGATTATAGTTGAATAACTTTTATAGAAGTAAGGAGTGTAAGATGTTTATAAGTAATTTAATATGCTTTATTATTTGTATTATTGCCATTGAGTTCTCATCATTTTCTTCATCCATCGCAACCCAATTACCAATTAACAGTGGGAATCCAATACTACGTAGCAATCTTGTTAGCAGCAAACTTGTCATAGACTCCTTCGGAGAAGCAGACAAAAGTAACAACTGGGTATTAGAATTACGTAACAATATTTGGTGGTGGGTACTGTATGATGTAGATGGCACTAAAATAATGGAAGTTCCTGCGGAATTATAAATAAAAAAGTAACTTACTATAAAATTAGCAGAACATGAAATTAGTGGAAATTAAATTTAGAATATTCATCATTATAGTAATGACAGTGTTTATTGCCTGTAATGATATTGAAATTTACGTTACCAGCCCTAATGAGAATGATTCCGGTATTATGAATTGTGATAGTACTGTTTTTAAACTTGATATCTTACAGGATGGCAGTGAAAAAGCTAACTATACCGGATTTTCCGGAAATAACAGGTTGAATTTCAGCATTACTAATAGAGATGGACTAGACTTCCAGAGGGAAGTAATTCTAAAGCTAGAAATTATCAAGGGTATTAACACCGGGCACTCGGGGTGCCGCTTTCAAATTGGGAAGAAGTATCAAACATCTAATATAAAATTAAAAAAAGCCACCGAAAATTTAGAAATTTACGAAATAGATATTAACAACTTTTATATAATTAATTAGAAAGGATGGAAAACCAATGACTTAACTATAAAATCATCAAATTAATAAAAGTTCATTTTAAAGTATTTATTTACAAAAAAAAATATTAATTTAAATAAAATTAAACATGAAAACAAAAATCTTTGTATCAGCATTATTTATACTTGTGTTTTCAGCATTCTTTTTAAGTAAGAGTGCCAACGCGCAAGATTTATATGCTCCTTTAGGTGTAAAGGTATTACAGCATTTGAGCACAGAACCGGCTGCATATGTAAGGGTAGAATATAAGCAAAACGGAACAACTGTTCATTCTGGCACTACCGATATAGACGGTATTTATGTTTGGCATGCCCCAAACGGTACTTATGATATTTACGTGTATAAACCTGCCCCGCCTAACGATAGCCAATCAGGGCAATTACTGGGCTTTGCTCACAGCGGTACTGTAACGGTAACGATTTCATTAGGTGCCTGGTATTAAACTAGAAGCGATTAGCCTGACAGTCCCGAGTGCTCGGGACTGTCAGAACTTTTATCAATTGATCTTTTATTATTTAATTATTGTATAACAAATGAAAAACATTATAATAATATTATTGCTGCTATTAAATTTATCCTTATTGAATAGCCAAACTCCTGTCTATTATCCGGGTTTTCCGAAAATTATTGATAGTATAGGGAGACCGTCTTTTAGCAGCGAGATACCTTTAATTACAGATCTGGATAAAGACGGACAAAAAGAAATTATTTTTGTTACTTTAAGAAGTTCAGGTAATTTCCTTTATGTAATAAAAAGTGATGGCAATAGTTTAACCGGTTTCCCAAAAATGTTTAATAATTTAATTAATAGTGTTTCATCAGGCGATGTGGATGGCAATGGCTGGCTTGATATTGCTATAAGAACCTCAACTCAAGTTACTGTTATAGATAGGTTTGGCAATAACCTTCCGGGATTTCCTGTTGCTTATAACGATGGCATTTTGGGTTTTCTTGATAAGTATTTAAGCTTATATGACCTAGATAATAACGGTAAGCTTGAAATTATAGTTAATAAGTTCCGGGAAGTCTGCGTATTCAATTTTGACGGAACAATAAGAACTGGCTGGCCAAAAAGTGTGGTAGGTACGTCAATCTCACACCCTGCCATAGGTGATATTGATAATGATGGTTCACCTGAAATAATAGTGGCTACATATAAACAATTGTCGCAAGGCGGCGCAGATTCATCGGCATTAAGGATATTCAGAAGTGATGGCAGTAATTTTTCAAGTAACTGGCCTGTGTATTATGACTCAAACTATTATAGTTGGTATGCTTCACCTACAATTTATTTGAATAAAAATAATGTTAATTCAAATATCATTGCTATTACACAAGGTAGTGAAAGAATTAATTACTATGTAAAATCAAGAAATGTTAAATATAATATCTATGGTAATATAATAAATAGGAGTTATTCTTTCTCAAGGAATGATATGGGAAGCCTGGTTATTGGAGATATTAATATGGATGGTACGCTTGAGTTTTCAAATGGAGAATCGGGGAATCACTATGAATCACTTTTCTATGCTTATACCTATAATTTGCAAATATTGAATAATTGGCCCCGTCAAGGCGGCGGAGCGAGTAAATCAACACCAATCATTGGCAAGTTTACATTTGGTGGTAACTTAAATATATTAGCTAACACTTGGTCAGCAACGGCTCCCCCTGATTCCGGCGGATTTATTTATGGATACAATTATGATGGTTCACAATTGCCATGGTCGCCTTTAAGACCAACAGGTTTAGTTTATGCTATATCTACTACTGACCTCAATAACGATGGCTCTGTTGAACTAATTGCAATATCTTCTTATACGGGCGACGAAACATACCTCCATATCTGGACATTCCCGGGAATTGCATATTCAAACGAAAATTTCCCATGGCCTCAATACGGGCATGATAGGTACAGAACAAATCAGTATGGTTTTATTCCGCCTGATGACCCAATTGGTATTCAGCCAATAAACTCAAATGTACCTGTTAGGTTTAATCTGTATCAAAATTATCCAAACCCATTTAACCCAAGCACAAAAATAAGATTTGATATAAGTGGTACATCAGTAGCACAGACATTCCTGTCTGTGTATGATGTTCTCGGTCGGGAAGTTACAACGCTTGTAAACGAAGATTTAAAAGCAGGCGAATACCGTGTAAGCTGGGATGCTTCGATGTACTCTTCGGGCATATATTTCTATCGGCTGATTGCAGATAATTACATCATGACAATGAAAATGATAATTTTGAAGTAAGTAAGAAGTTAAACATGAAATCAAAAATCTTTGTATCAGCATTATTCATACTTGCGTTATCAGTTTGAAATTTCAGGATAATTCAACTCCAGAGCAAGGATTTGTAAGGGATTACATTATACAATTTGAGGGTCATTACACAATACCCGGTGGAGATAACCGAATATTGGGAAAATTAAATGAATCTCAGTATCCAACAAACAATAATCTAGCTTTCAAATTCAAATTAAATAATAACTATCCCAACCCGTTTAATCCTGTAACTTCTATAAAATATAACATTCCAAAAGATGCTAATGTCTCTTTAAAGATATACGATGCTCTTGGACAGTTAATAACTACTTTGGTAAATGAATACCAAAAAACTGGTGAATATGAGGTTATTTTTAACGGTGAAAACTACCCAAGCGGTGTGTATTTTTATAAATTGGAATCCGATGATTTTGTATCAACAAAAAAGATGGCATTAATAAAATAACTTTATAGTTAATTTTGTGCATACCTTCTTATGGCAGGATGTATGCACAATTCAATTCATAAAAAATGAACTCAACTTTTAAAATAAAAAGTTTAATAATGAGAAAATCACAGTTAATTGCATTTCTGTTATTATTATTTATAGAAAGCTACACATTTAGCCAAACACAAGCATCTAGCCAAGAATATGACTGGAGACTATCTGTATCATCTGGTATTACGAAACATCTTGATAAAAAATTAAATATTGATATAACATCTATGAGTTATCTTGAATATTCCATAGGGTATTTCATTAACCCAAGTCATGAAATAGGCATTAAAATAGGCAGGAATGATTTCTTAGGTGGAATATTAGGAATTACTTCGATAAGCTGGTCTGGCAATGATACAACAATTACCTATGGTATTATTAATGGTCTATATCCGGAAATCTGGCACGGATTATATTATAGGTTTAACTATATGTCATGGAATCTCTCATTGTTAGCAGGGGCTATGTCAGGTTTTGATCATGAATATACTGCAATTTCAATTGGCCGAGAATTTAAACTCTCAAATATTTTTTTTATTGAGGCAAGTTTGAATTATGCTCTAAAAACGAATAAATATAAATGGATTTATGGTAAGCATCTTATTATTTCTGCAAGAATATCCTGTATGTTGTAATTGAATTTCATTATACAAAAAGCCCCTTTTTTATTTTAGCGAGGGCTTTATCATTATAGATAGTTTACTACAGGATTTTTAGAGGAGGAGAAAAGGATGAGTGTAAAAACTTATCCTTTTTTTATTTATTAGTAAGTAAAATACTTTTTAATCCATAGCAGTCTGCTGCAAAGTATGTTGGCTCTTCCTTATTTAATTCATCAAGGCTACCATATCCATAAGTAACAGCGATTGAATCAATACCATTCAATTTAGCTCCTTTGATATCATGATACCTATCCCCTACCATAATGCTTTCATTTTTATTCAGACCGTTCATAATTCCTGGACTTGAATCGGTTATAGTACCATCGAGATCGAATAGTATGTTTTTATATTTCATTAAATTAAATTAGTGTCCTCTCCTTGAAGACTTTGCATTTTCAGTCCGATGTATCAGCAATTAGTCAGTAAAAATGGCGGAAAAATCTATATCAGTATACTTTTTTCGTTCTCGCAGAGTCCCCTTACCTAAAGGTCTCACATTTGCAATAATTAAAACATTCAAGCTAAAAAGATAGGGAGACTCTGCTAATACGTAAGTCGTGGGGTGCTAAATATTTATAATTATATAGTTTATCTATTAAAACGCTCTACTTGAATTAGTTAGTAAAAATTGCGGAAAACCTTATATCAGTGTACTTATAGTAATTATAGTGAATATTTCAGATTAATTTTGAGATTGAGTTAAAGTTATACAAATAGTATTATTAAAGTATAAAAAAATAATCTTCCTCCGAAGGAGCGGATTACCGAAAAACAAACAAAATAATAACTAAATTTAATGCTAGTAATTGGAAGAAATCCCATAGTAGAAACCTTAAAATTTTCACCTGATACAATAAGAAAAATTATTATACTTGATAGTATAACCGATAATAAAATAAAAGATATAGAAAAGATGGCTAAATCAAAAAATATTGAGGTTGAAAAACTTCCAAAATTGGAATTTGAAAAGATTTTTGATAAGAAAGATAAATCTGATGGTATTTCACAGGGAATAGTTGCAGAAGTAAGTGAATTTGAGTATTCTAAAACAACAGAAATACTTAAATCATTAAATGATAAAAAACAGGCTACTCTGATAATATTAGATGAAATACAGGACCCTCATAATTTTGGAGCAATTATCAGGACAGCAGTTTCAGCGGGAGCAGATGGTATTATAATTTCAGATAAAAATTCAGCAAAAGTGAACCATACAGTTATTAAAACATCATCTGGAGCCACTAATTATATAAAAATATCAAAGGAACCCAATATTTACAAAACAATTGAGATTTTACAGGCAAGTAATTACAAAATTATAGGAACTGTGTTAAATTCAGATGAAGATATCTACAGTTTCAGTTTTCCTGATAAATGCGCCTTAGTTTTTGGGGGTGAAGGTGAAGGATTAAGGAAAAATATAATTAATTTATGCGATAGTTTGGTTAAAATACCTATGAAAGGTAAAATTGCTTCGCTGAATGTGTCAGTATCAGCAGGGGTTACATTATATGAGATATTAAGGCAAAGAAGATAAATTCATCCCGAGTACTCGGGATGAATGATAACCGTTATAATCTTATTTTGTCAAAACCATCTTCTTTGTTTCGGTATAACCATTATCAGTTTTTAAAGTATAATAATAAATACCACTTGATAGCCTTCCTGCATCATAATTAATTTTATAAGAACCGGCTATTTTAAATTCATCTGCTAATAGAGCTACTTGTCTTCCCAAAACATCATATACTTTCAATGTTACATATGATGATTTAGGAATATTATACTCAATTGTTGTACTTGGATTAAACGGATTTGGATAATTTTGATTCAATGAATAGTTTGAAGGTATTGACTGGTTATTTGTAATACCTGTAATAGCGTTACCTATTTTAATTACAAACAAGCCGCCGCTCATATCAGAACCAATAATTTTACCTGATGATGGAAACATAAATACACCCCAGCAACCAGCAAACTGATTTGAGTTTGAGGAAGGAAATGTATCATACCATGCAATTTCCTGTGGGGAGGTTGGATCAGATATATTAAGTATTCTAATTCCTGCAGTATAGTGAGCAATTACAGCCAGATTATTATAAATTTCAACGTTATGAACAATTGATGTAGTGATATTAGTAGGCTGCCAAGATGTAACCAACGTTACATTAGCAAGGCTCTGTTTATCCCATACTTTGAGCTTTCCTGGTGGGCTAGAAGTTTCATCAGTAGTATAAATATATCGTCTGTTATTTGGTAGAGCGCAGTTATGTGGAAATGGATCGGGATTATTTAACCATGAATTTACTGTTAACAAATTATCTTTATTGATAGCATTTATTACAAAAACTCTATTTGGAGGGCTTATATTACATGCGTATATTGTATCATTTACAATTCTACTGTCGTGGATGTATTGAGTTGACCATTGTCCTCTTTTAACCGGAGATTGCGGATTTGTTATGTCAAGGATAGTTATACCTCCCTGATTTGACCCACCAAATGTATTATCACCGCCATGCAGATATAAATAAGGACCTGATTGTGAAATGGAATGTGTTCTTGTATAACCAGTATATGAATATGTTGCCACAAGACTAACTGAATCAGGCAGATATTGAAGGGCAATTATCTGAAGCCTGCTGTTAGTCCCTTCTGAAACAACATAAGCATAACTTGAAAAAACTTTCATTTCTCTCCAGCCGGAAGTAACCCCAGTTACAAAATCAACTACATGAATATTGGCAGTATCAGTTATATCATAAAATGCCGTGCCGGTATTACATCCCAGTATAGCATACTCTCTGCCATTAGGACCTGCATATCCCCAAAGAGCTGAATAACCATTTCCATATTCATCTTTCTGAGAAAGCAGAATGGTATTCTGGTTTGGAAGCTGTGAGTAATTTACACCGACTGCAAGTAAAAAGATAAAGAAAGCAATTATATATTTTTTCAATTCTGTATTTATGAATTTATTTTGTTAATACCATTTTTTTTGTTTCCGAAAATCCGTTATCAGTATTCAAAGTATAGTAATAAACTCCGCTTGGTAATCTTCCCGCATCGTAACTTAGTTTATAACTTCCAGATTGTTTGTATTCATCTGCTAGTAACCCAACTTGTCTGCCAAGCACATCATAAACACGGATTGTTACAAAAGATGCTTTGGAAATACTGTATTCAATTGTAGTACTTGGGTTGAAAGGATTTGGATAATTTTGTTTAAGCTCAAATTTTTCAGGTGTGTTATTGCCGGTTCCATTTATTCCAACCAGAGGAATTGTCGGTTTAACAACATAAAGTCCTGTTTGCCTATCTGATGCAACAATTTTGCCTGAAGGGAACATATAAACTCCCCAGCATCCATTGTAATTTGCGCTATTATTAGTTGGATATGTATCGTACCATGCGACTTCTGTTGGTGTTGTAGGATTTGAGATATTTATTAACCTTATACCAGCTGAATAATGAGCTACTAATGCATAATTACCATAAATTTCAACATTATGTACAATTGATGTAGTTATTCCTGTAGGCATCCAATTGGTTACAAATGTTACATTGGATAAATTAGAGATATTCCAAACTTTTAATTTTCCATTTGGTGATGAAGTTTCATCTGTTGTGTATATAAAAGTTCTGCCTGCTGTTAAAGCTGCATTATGCGGAAACGGATTAGGGTTATTTACCCATGAAGCAATAGTTGTAAGGTTATCTTTATTTGCTGCGTTAATTACAGTTATAGTTCCTGGAGGGTCGTATATATTACATGCATAAATAGTGTCATTTCTCACTCTGCAATCATGGACATATTGAGTATTCCAACTGCCTCGTTTAACAGGACTGATCGGATTTGTTAAATCTACAACTACAGTACCCTGCCCAAATGTTGTGTTAGCCCCATTTAAGTATAGATAAGGTCCTTCCTGAGATATTGAATGAGTTGAGCTATGATTAGTCATATTTGAAGTACCTACAAGGCTTACAGAAGCAGGCAAATTAGCAAGATTTATTATTTGAATCCTGCTATTTGAAGCTTCAGAAACAACATAACAATAATTTGAAAAAACTTTCATTTCACGCCAATTGTTTGTTGGTCCAGTAATAAAACCTACATTAACAATATTTGATGAATCTGTGATGTCATAAAAAGCAGTACCAGTTGCACAACCCAAGATTGCGTATTCTCTGCCGTTTGGAGCTTTATAACCCCAAACTGCTGAATATAAATTTCCACCTGTACCGGGGTATTCGTTCTTGTTTGAAAGAAGTGTCATATTACTATTGCCCAATTGAGCAAAAGTTTCTCTCTTGGTGATATTAACAATTGAGAGCAATATCAATAATACTACGAGGTAATTCTTAATTTTCATTTTCAGTTTAGTTATGCTTAAAATTTGGTTATTAATAGTTGTGATTATAGGTAAATTTGTTAATATAAGCAACTATCAATATATTGCATATAATAGTCATAATAGTTACTGATTTATATCACCCGGACTAATGACTTTTATCGTCTTTGTCTGGATTTTCTATATTAAATTGCTTGATCTTGGTATAAAGGTGGCTTCTTTGTATATCTAATGCTTCTGCGGTCTTTGAAATATTCCAGCTATTTTCAGCAAGTTTCTTTTCTATGAAAATCTTTTCAGATACATCCTGAAAATCTCTGAGGGTTGAATCAGAATTTATCAGTTTATCCATTTCAGAAGTATAAGACTGATTTTCATTTTCAATGTTTTTTCTGTCAATTATATAAGAATCTGAAAGGATTATTAATCTTTCAATGGTATTTTTTAATTCACGCACATTACCAGGCCATTTTAAAGAGCTAAGGTATTCAAGTGCTTTAGGTGTAAACGTTTTAACCGGCATATCATTTTTCAATGAAATTTCCTTTGTAAAATGAGATACAAGCTCGGGTATATCTTCACTTCTGCTTCTTAGTGGAGGAAGTATCAATGTTAAAACATTTAATCTGTGGAACAGGTCTTCACGGAATTTGCCTTCCTGTATCAGCTCATTCAGGTTACGGTTTGTTGAGGAAATTACCCGTACATCAACAGGAATAAATGTACTGCTTCCAAGAGGTTCAATTTTATTTTCACTGAGTACATTTAAAAGTTTACCTTGTGATTCCAAACTGAGGTCAGCAATTTCATCAAGGAAAAGAGTTCCTCCATTTGCTTTTTCAAAGCGACCAATCCTTTTACCAGGTGAAAAAGAAAGATAACCTTCAACACAGCCGAATAATTCCACTGCAAGAAGGTCTTTAGGAATTATTGCGCAATTTACGTGTATGAATGGATTAAGAGCCCTATCACTAAGTTTGTGTATTTGCTTTGCTGCAAGCTCTTTACCAGTACCGTTTTCTCCTGTTATCAACACCCGGCTTGAAGTAGATGAAATTTTGGAAACCTGATCTTTAAGTCGTTTCATTTCTTCACTTTCGCCAAGAAACTCGGCATCAGAATCAAACTTCAATTTCATGCTTTCATTTTCAGCAAGAAGCCGTTTGTAGTTTAGGCCGTTTTGAATTGTTAATTTAAGTCTTTCTACATCAAAAGGTTTTGCAATAAAATCATATGCGCCAAGTTTTGTTGTCTGTACTGCCGTTTCTATGTTACCATGACCTGATATCATAACAACAATTGCTTTACTATTGAGCTTAATAATTTCCTGCAGAACTTCAATGCCATCCATTTTAGGCATACGTATATCCAATAAAACTATATCAGGATCTACTTCTTTAAATTTTTCAAGTCCGGTTGGACCGTTAAACGCCTTTTCAATCCTGAAGCCGTCATGCTCAAGAATCATTTTAAGGACATCTACAATAGCCTTATCATCTTCAATTATGAGTACTGTATTCATTTTCCTTTTGGCTTATTGTTATTTTGATTGTTGTTATTATCTTCAACAGGTTTAACCTGATGTTGCTCTGTTGGTTTTACAACTGGATTTTTATATTTATTATAAATATCCTGAAGTCCCGGGAAATAATCCATTATTTTATCAAACATTGCCGGCGCAATTTTTACTATTGTTCCATATAGCATTGAATTATCTCTTGTGGTTTTATTAGGTATATCAGCAAATGATAAATTGTATAACAGAACACTTGCCACAAGCAATCCCTGAAAAAAACCAACAATAGTGCCAAGTATCTTATCAACTATACTTGTACCTGAATTCATATTAGCAATAAATCTTGCCAGCCATATTGAAGCTCCGTATAAAATACCGATAATTATCAGAAAACTTAAAACATTTACAAAAACAGGATTTTCTTTTATAACTATTGAAAGAATTGGAGATATAGAATCATAAAACTTTATTGCCAGTATAAAGCCAGCTATAATACCTGCAATACCCAATAATTTCCTCAGGAAACCTTTACGAAAGCCGAACCAAGTTGGGAGTGTTACTATTATAACTATTACTATATCTATCCAGTTCAATTTTAGACTTAATTTTATACTTCAGCTAAACTTTAAATTAAAAAAAACACAAAGATTCATCAAAGAAACTTTGTGTTAATTAAAAATTTATTAAATGAATTTAGTTTTTAAATTCAGATTCGAATCTTTTTGATTCATTTATATATTTTGATTTCGGATATTGATCTTTCAAAACTGAAAATACTCTTTTAGCGCTTTCTTTATCACCTGCATTTGTATAAGACCTGATTGCATAAAAAAGATTTTCCTGATTTATTACAACGCCTTTATTTACATTAGCGGCTTTTTCAAAATACTCCCCTGCCTTTTTAAGGTCGCCTTTGGCTTCATAAACAGCGCCTATACCAGAAATGCATGAAGCTTTAACAATATCATTATCACCGCCATAACTATCAAACTGCTTTAAAGCATTATCGTAATCTTTTATATTAAAATAACAGTTGCCAAGATATAACTTAGCAGTTTCACCGCTATTAGTGCTTCCAAACTCATTCACTAATTGACCTAAACCCATAGTATTTGTTGCGGGATCGCCATTAATAGCCTCTTGATACTTACCCTGCTCATACAATGCAATTACTGACGAAAGTTTCACTTCAGCTTCTTCATTTTTGGCTTTCCTGTTGCTCATATATAAAAATACTACAGCAACCAAAACAACTAAAACTCCAACACCAATATAGACTTTTTTCTTGTTTTCAGCATTACTAAACCAGTTTATGGCTTCAAAATAACCTGTAACAAGCTTATCCTTTTTAATTTCTTTATGTGATATCTTTTTACGCGCTTTTAACGATGACATCAAAAAACCTTTCTCTGTTTAAAAAAATTACTTATTATTTCCTAATTTGGTAAATAATTTCTGTGATTAAACTTCTAAACCACAAATATACGCAAAAATTAGCAATAATTCAAAGAAAATATAAAAACCAAAATGAACTGTTAAATACTTATTACATAAAAAATGTTCTGGCAACATCATAAAAATCATCACCAACGGTTTTAAGGCTTTCAACAGCTTCTTCAATCGGTATATCAATTATCTCAGTTCCCCTTAAAGCAGCCATTCTTCCAAACTTACCCTCTTTTACCATTTCAACGGCATGAACACCAAACCGGCTGCCCAATACCCTGTCATAAGCTGTTGGTGAACCTCCGCGCTGTATATGACCGAGTATTGTAGCACGTGTTTCAACACCTGTCTTATCTTCAATTATTGCTGCAAGAATATTTCCAATGCCGCCAAGTCTTACGTGACCAAATGCATCAAGTTTTTCATCCTGAAGAACCATTTGTGAATCCTTCTTGTCTGATTCACTAATTTTTGCTCCTTCTGCAACAACAATAATCGAAAATGTTCTTCCACGTTTACTTCTGTCATCCATAACCTTAATAATTTCATCAATTATAATTTCTTTTTCAGGTATCAATATCAGATCTGCTCCGCCTGCTATGCCTGCATGCATAGCAATCCAGCCTGCGTGTCTGCCCATTACTTCAATTATCATAGCTCGATGATGAGACTCTGCAGTAGTGTGAATCCTGTCAATGGCATCCATTGCAGTATTTACGGCAGTATCAAATCCAAAAGTATAATCTGTACCATTTAAGTCGTTATCAATTGTTTTTGGTACTCCAACTACTTTAAACCCGGTTTTTGCAAGCTTGTTTGCTACACCAAGGGTATCCTCTCCTCCAATTGCTATCAATGCATCCAAACCTATTTTTTTAGTATTTTCAATGACTGTCTTTTCTCCGCCATCAATTTTATAAGGATTAGTTCTGGATGTTCCAAGGATCGTTCCTCCTTTTTGAAGGATTCCTGAAACTGAATTCATATCAAGCGGTCTGGTATAAATATCCATAAGTCCTTTCCATCCGTTTTCTATGCCAATACATTCCCATCCATACATTAATGATTTTCTGACAATAGCTCTTATGACTGCATTTAACCCGGGGCAGTCTCCCCCACCGGTTAAGATTCCAATTTTCATTTTTTTTATTTCTCCTGTAATTGTAATATGTTTAAAAATAGTTCAGGTCTTAAAGCTTTTCTTATTTCAAGATAAACTTCATCTGATGTGATTTCTTTCATACATGTTGGTTTGTTGCACCCATAATCGTGCCCTAAATACAGGCATGGTGAACAATATTTACTGCTTTGTATTGTAATTGCATTTTTATTATAAGCACCCCATTTAACAGGGTTTGTGGGTCCATGCAGACCAATTGTTCTTGTGCCTACACATGTGCTAACGTGTAATATACCTGTATTACTGCAAAGCATAAGATTAGCTCGTTCAACAAGTGCTGCGGTTTGCTCAAGCGTGAATTTTCCCGCTGTATTTATAGAAAATTCTGATGTTGCTTCAAACAAAGGGTCGCACAAATATCTTTCAAAATCTGTTCCTGTAATTAGTAAAACTATATTATTATCTGCATCGTGAAGTCTTTTAGCAACATTAATATAATTTTCCAAAGCCCATTCTCTTGGCTTGCCATTTTCACCACATCCTGGATGGAAGCATATCACAGTTTTATCTTCTATTTTATGTTCAGCCCAGAATTTATCGCGGAACTCTCTATGCTCTGGCATCAGGAAAAATTCTAGCTGCAGCTCATCAAAATCATATTCGCCACTAACAGATACAATACCAAGCGGCATTAAAAGATCCATGAAATTCTCTACTTCATGTTTAGTTCTGCTATGATATATTACTGCATCATTTACAACATGTTTCCACTGCCCTTTTGTTCTAAATCCTATCGAATAATCACGCCTGGTGAAAATTGTTATAATTGAATTAATTCTTTCCCATTGACCTGCATCTATTACAACTTCATATTTTGTTCTGCGAAGATCTTTTACAAACCTGACAAAATTTAAAGGATTTTTTAGAAAATCATAAACCCTACAATTAATTATTATATCAACATATGGAATTTTTTGAATGACAGAAAGATTAATATCAGAACACATAAATGTTATTCTTGCTTTAGGAAATGAACTTTTTAGTTTACGTAATGTCGGAATTAGCAAAATTCCATCGCCTATAGCTGCGAGCTTGATTATTAAAATATTCTGGATATCTTCTATGGGTAAACGTCTTTTTCCCCTAGTAAAGAATGCCAGAAACAACACCAAAGGTATCCCAAAATATCTATCGAAAAACCTAAAAATCTTTTTTCTACGCATCTGTTTGCTGAAAGATAATTAAATATATATTTTATATCAATTCAGCTATTTATATTTACAACTTGCTATTTTTTTTTACATTCTATAAATTAAACTTTATGATTATTTTCAAAAGAAACAGCAAATGTTGATAATATCAAAAAACGATGAAAAGAAGCTCATTAATACAGCTTTAAAGGTAATGAAACATTCACATTCTCCACATTCAGGTTTTCGGGTTGGCTCTATAGCCTGCTTGGAAGAACAAGAAGGGTTTATAGCGGCACTAACATAGAATTTGATGTTTTTACACTAACCGTTTGTGCTGAAAGAGCAGCACTTTTCAATGGAATTTCATGTGGTGAAAAGAAATTTACTGCAATTGCTATTGCAACAAGTTCAAATGAGTTTGTATATCCCTGTGGTCTTTGCCGACAGGCATTAGTTGAATTTAATCCTGAGCTTGAAGTAATATTATTTACCAAAAAGAAAAAGACTAAGTAGTTTATTCTAAAGGATATTATGCCAAATTATTTTAAGTTATAAATAGCATAATGCACGATATTGAAAACAGAAAAATGAGCGGGCAAATAGAAGTGATTTGCGGTTCGATGTTCAGTGGAAAGACTGAGGAACTGATAAGGAGATTACGGCGAGCACAGATAGCCAAACAGCGTGTTGAAATCTTTAAACCCAAGATAGATAACCGTTATAGTGAAAACGAAATTGTATCTCATAATGAGCAAAAAATAACTTCAACTGTAGTTGAAACAGCAGAACAAATTTTGCTTTTTTCAGCTGAAGCAGATGTAATTGGTATAGATGAAGCTCAGTTCTTTGATTCATACCTTGTTGAGGTTTGCCAAAAGCTCGCTTCACAGGGTAAGCGAGTTATTGTAGCCGGTTTGGATACTGATTACAGGGCTATTCCGTTTGAACCCATGCCACAACTATTGGCAATTGCTGAATATATAACCAAAACGCTTGCTATATGTGTAAAATGCGGAGCGCCTGCAAATAGAACGCAAAGAATATCTAATACTGGTGATAGAGTTCAAGTTGGAGCAACTGACCTATATGAAGCAAGATGCAGAAGCTGTTATCAAAAACCGAATGATTAATGCCAAATGACAAAATCAAAATGCAAAAAAAGAGATTCAATTGGATGGACTGTGGAGGTTTTTTGAATAACAAAATCGTCACATCATTCGGTTCTGCTTTTATCAATCAAAGCGAACCTTTATATTCCCAAACTGAAGAATTAGGGAAATACATTGCCCAAGCTGGTTATACAGTTTGTTCTGGGGGCTATAATGGAACGATGGAGGCAATTTCGAAAGGTGCTAAATCTACTGGTGGTCATACCATTGGGATTTCAATCAAAGGCTGGTCAAATAAAGTGAATGAATTTATTGATGAGAATATTCAGGCTGAAAATTTAATGGAAAGAATTTTAAAACTCATAAATATTGCTGATTCATATATAATTTTTAAGGGAGGTACAGGAACACTACTGGAAATATCTGCAACACTGGAATTGATGAATAAAAAAGCAATGCCTGAGAAGAAAATGATATTTTATACTGATTTCTGGAAATCAATGATAGAGATATTGCGACAAGATTCTGAAATATTGAATAATCTGATAGATAGGAATGTTATCTTTATTAATGAGCCAAAAGAAATAAACAAATTACTTTAAACCCTATACACCAAATTTACTTTTTTTTCTACAGAAAAACCCTTAATTTAGCTAAAATCACTTGAGGTAATAATCATGAAAAAAGAACTTTCACTTGTTTTCTTAATTTCATTAATCTTATTGTCTTCAATTTCTATATACACCCAATGGATCGAATTAAATACAGGCGTTACATCGAGACTCAATTCGATAAGCTCAATAAAACAAATTACTACTTGGGCATGTGGAATAAATGGTATAGTGATTAAAAGCTTTAATAGTGGAAATACTTGGCAAAATGGTAATCTTAATGGAATACCCCCAAATGTTGACCTAAATCATATTTATTGTATCTCTGCTGATACTATTTTATCGTCTGGAAACGTTCAGAGTAATACATTCTTATTTAAAACTATTGATGGTGGTTCTTCATGGGAAACAGTTTTACAACAACTGAATGGCAAATTTAACTCTTTACATTTTATTGATCAAAACACGGGAATTCTTGTTGGCGATCCTGTCGGAGGAAGATGGTCTATCTGGAAAACAATAAATGGGGGCAATAATTGGGATTCCACCGGCTTAGTTCTTGCTCAAAGCAATAATGAAATAGGTTTTGCAAATTCATTATGGGCAACAGGTAATAAAATTTGGTTTGGGACAGATAATTACCGGATTTACAGAACAGGAAACCTTGCAGGCAATTGGTTATCATTTTCAACAGGCAATGAAAAGAAATCTGCATCATTATGGTTTGATTTTGATTACAATATTGGATTTTCAGGATATGAAAACATGATAAAAACCATAAACAGCGGTAATACATGGTTTATAGAAATAATTCCAGGTACAGGTAATATTAACGGAGTAACAGGCAGCGCTCACTCAAGGTTAAACTGGGCAGTAAGAAATGATAAAATCTATGTGAATCCTCATAATGAGAACATTTGGTTGTATGATTATACAGCTCCAGCCGGAAATTATACTTTTATATCTATCGAACGAAATGGATACTTCAGCGGAGCAGTATTTGCAGCAAGAGATAACGGCGGAATTTCAAGGACCTACTTTCTAACGATAGGAATAAATACGATTTCTACAAGTATTCCAAATGAATATAAGCTTGAGCAGAATTATCCAAATCCGTTTAACCCGAAAACAATTATCAAATTCCAGATTCCAAATTTATCAGATTTGAAACTAATAATATTCGATATTCTCGGTAAAGAAGTTGCAGCTCTCGTAAACGAACAATTAAAACCAGGCACTTATGAAGTTGATTTTGATGCTCGCTCTTTACCGAGTGGTGTTTATTTCTATAAACTTATCGCAGGTGTCTATTCAGAGACCAGGAAAATGATTCTTGTAAAATGACTTTTAGTTAGGATAAAAGCAATATTGAAAAATATCGCTTTTATTAATGGGATTGCGTCCACGCCTGAGGCGGGCACAGCGCTTTGCTTGCTAAACTATATTTTTTTTCTTTTGTAATTTACTTCAGTTGCTTTTGCTTCTTTACCTGCGGGTGTTATATTATAAGCAGTTAAAATTATGTTATCTTTATCAAGTATGTTAATTTCGCTTCTCCACCCCCATTTTTCAGTGCCTTCTTCATTGGTATCATAATAGCCTATTACATTTAGATTATCACTACCCAATTTGCTTTCTGAATTCATAATAGCCGTACCCATATGAAAACTGTCTATCCACGCTGATTGATATACGCCTCGCATACAATCAAATCCATAGATTGTGATTCCTTCAAGAGTTTTATCTGACATACTACCTGTATATTCATGTATAATAAATCTTCCACCAAGTATTAATCTGATTTTTCCTGTAACAGGTGATTCATCGCCTATTACATCAGGTTCAAACCAGGTTTTTGCAGTGCCTTCCCACTCCCCTTCGAGTTCTTTAAGCTGTTTATGAATTCCAGATTCAATTGATTCACTGAATTTAAATTTTGACATACTATAAATTTAAAATCTCATTTTATTTACACCATCAATCAGGAAATCGAATCCGAAGAGCATAGTAAAATAAAATCGCCATTCTTTGCCATAAGTTACAGTTTTATGCTCACCTGTTGTTGATGGGAAAATCCTGGAAAATTCATCTAATCCATAAGATGCATTAAAAGCAAATGCAGTTGGATAAACATAATATGAATAAGTTAATAACCTAAGTTCAAAACCAATATCTTTTTTGAAATCTTTTAGTTTTGTAGCTTTATTATACCATGCATTTCCAATATCTCCATAAACAGAAAAATACAGTTTATCAAAATAGAATTGTAGGAATTTGAAATCAAGATTAGTTGCAATAGGAAATCTATAAGTCAAATTGGCTGTAGCATAGCGGTTTCCGCCAATAGCATAGAACGGGTATCCTTTCATATTTGGAAATCCACTGGCATAGAAATCAAAGAAATTATCCTGCTCGGGTCCAAATATCGTACCACCTCTTAATCTTAAGCTCAATGAATGAGAATTATTGAATAATCCATATCCTTGCAGCAAATCACCTTCGAGCCTGTGAAATTTAGCTTTTTCAAAAGCTTCGGTTACATTGCCCTGGTCATCAACAACTAATTCAGGATTAAGGTCGTTAATTTCGTAATCATATTTCAACCTAAAATATCTTCCAATTGGGTTAATATCATCATTTTTATTTGGAGTGAAGTTATTGAAAGTATATGTTAAAGATAAATCTCTACCCTTGAAATAATTTGTTGATGATGCAGATACCTGGCGGTTTATTGATTTAATAAAAAAAGTACTTAGCTTTGATGAATATGAAGAGTAAGAAAAGCCTGCTTTCATATTATGTCTGGCATTGATAATTTTGAAAGCCATGCCAAACTCAAACTGAAGTAAATCGTATGTAACATCAACGGGAATTGTATCAAGTCCTGCAACAAGTTCAGCTTCGGTTTTTCTGGTTACATTGTAACCGGCAAGATTAAATGACGGTGAAAATCCTAATTTCTTTGAGAAGAAATTTTTGAAAAACGGAATTCCGTTATTATAATCAAACTGTAGAAACATGTCTCTTTCAAAACTACGATTTACTGAAGCACCTCCAAATATTCCCATTCTGCCTAGTACATCCTGTGAATAGAAATATAAACCGGGTTTAATAATATCAAGAAACTTCCCCTCTTTTGTATAATTATCAAATCTTAATACCGGAATAATAAAAAGCGGTGTTGCTACATTATTATATTTGGTAACTGAATATGTTTTTACACTGTCATCATTAAAATTTCTTAATTTAGCAAAGTCAAATTGATTTTTAGCTAGAGAAGAATTATCCTTACTTTCAATTGAATATTTGCTTAATTCTTTTTCAGGTCTTATGTAATTTGCGATATTTTCTGATACTAGGCTATCAATAGGTTTATAATCCTTTAATTCAGCAATTTTATAACCGTTTGTTGTCCAAGAAGCAAAAGTAAGATTGCCGTTACCATCAATTGAAGGCATAAAAGCGCCGCCTAATACATTTGTTAATTGCTCAATATATGTAATACTATTTTGTTTAGACATCTTTGCGCTATTTATAAGGTCATATTTGTAGATATTAAATACTCCGGTCTTATCCGAAGCAAAAAATATTGAAGCTCCATCTTTTGAGTAAACAGGGCTTCTGAAATCAATTGTCGGGTCGCTGAAAACAAATGTAACTTCACGCGAATCAACATTAATTTCTGCAATCTGTCTAAGGTCTTCCTTTGAATAATCAAAAATTATAGTATTTGCAATAGGAGACCATTTGGGAGCGTAAACCTGCTCGCCATTTGTGTATGAGGTTATCTGTTTAATATCATTTTTAGATATTCTTTTCCCGTTTGGAGCAGGAGCTATAAAAAGATTTTGTGTACCGTCATTATTCCGTACAAAACAGATCCACTTTCCATCACCGGAATATGCTGGTGCATGTGCCCTCAATCCGCTTGTAAGCTGAATTTCCTTTTCTTTTGCTATATCATATTCAAACAGATCAAATACTACAGCATCGTGAATATTTGGCTTATTTCTGCGGGAAAATATTATCTTTTTCCCATCAGGAGACCAGCAGTAACTGCCGCTAACACCTGCAATTAAAAGCTCATCATCTTTTTTATCAGATACATGATGAACAAAAAGCGATGTTGCTCCGTAATCATATTCTTTATTTGAAAGATAAGTTATTTTTTTGCCATCAGGTGAAAATTGCGGATGATAATTTGCAAATCCAACTTTTGCTATTATATCCCCTTCGACCAGAACTTTTTTAATATTCTCAACTCTACTCTTATAATCCTGTTTAAGATAAGCTTTCCATTCTTTATATAGATCGCTTCCATCTTTTCCTGTAGCTTTTTTAAAAGCACCTTCTGAATTAAGTCTTGTAATATCGCCTAAATTAACTGATACTTCCTTTAATTTATCTTCACCATATTTTTCAGCTATATAACGAACAAATCCAAAACCTGAGTTGTATATTGATTCAGCCTTATAAGTTGTAACAGATGCAAACTGTCCCATATCTTCCCATGATAACATATTATCACCAAGTACTCGCATTCTGAGTATCATATCCCTGTGAGCATCCCAATAATCATATCCAAGCTGCTGACGCTGATATTGAGATGTTCCTTCTGCAAACCATGCAGGCACTCCAACACCTGAAACAGGATAAGAAATAATAGTATTAGGGTAACCATATAATACATCGGGTCTGCGTTCTTTTTCATAATTTAAAAATTGCAGATATATTGCAGGTATCTTTGAAGAAAATTTCATAGAAGCAGGAACCTGTATGACGTGAATGAATTCATGTGTAATTACATTACGTAGCCAGTTATGTGTTCCTCTTAGATCGAAATCAAGTGATGCTGATGATATTTCAATTCTGTTGCCGTAATAATCTGTTGCTCCGTTGGATATATCAGACTCATCATTAATTATCCATGAAGTTTTATCTTTTGGCTTATAGTTGTAAAGAGTAGTAATTGGTCCATAAACTTCCTCAGCAATTTTTGCCACTAAATTGGCTGTTCTTTCTGTTCCCTTATGATAATGTACATAAAAGTGTTCAGTTTCAATTGTGAACCATTCAAACTCCGGATTTGGCTCAAATTGGGCAAATGTGCTGGCTGAAAATACAAGAAGCAATAACAGGATTCTGGATATCATATTAAAATGTTAAATTTCGCTAAAAACATAGATTAATAAAGAAACTGTAATAAAAGTATGGATACTTCCTGCCTGAACTGCCATTCCTTCACTGCCGCAAAGTAAGGCAAGCCGTTACGGCAGGCAGGCACTTTCGTTCAGTATGTGGTGCAAGATTAACTGAAAATCACAGTTATATCAATGATAAAAAATATCGAAAATTTAGTGATTAAATGAAAAACGGGTAGATGTATTTGAATAAATTATGATTTTGTTAATATAAAGATAAAGAATTTCTTGTAAAAATAAAATGGATTGAAAATGCTCTGTATTAAGGAAAAAATACTTCAAATAAAAATAGAACATAGCGATAAATTCATGGTGTTACATTCACCGAATCTTTTAATACGCTTCCATCGGGCTGGTTGATATTAATATAAAATTTACCCTGCAAAATAGGAAAAACTCTGTATATATCATCCAGATGCACCAAAGCTAAAGTGCATGCAGTAAGTTTTTCATGTTTACCCCATATTGTTAAATCCAGCATGTTGTTATACTTATAAGATTCATACCTATGGAATGAATAACAGCCATTGTTCCCAATTAGACCTTTCAAACTAATTTTCAAAGTATCAGTTACATGTATGGTATCTTGAACTGTAAGTGAATCTATTTTGACCTTATAATATTCAATTTCAACACTATCATCACAGGAAAATAATAAAATAATAAAAAGAAAGATTATAGATAAATTGTGTATTTTCATAATTAGAAATAAACTTTCCCAAAAGGAAAGTATTAATTATAATAAAAAATTTTACTTATAACCATTCAATATATTTGGTATGAGAATGAATATTTTAGTTACAAATATTGTCCTAACAAGAATCAGATGCTTTGGTTATTATTGTTCTTATGTCAGTATTTACAAACGAAATTAAAGACATCTTCTCCCCTACGGGATTACTCTCAGGACTGGAAGGGTTTGAATACCGCGAGCAGCAGCAGAATATGGCTGTTAGCATTGCTGACTCCCTTGAAAGCAGCACGCATAATATCATAGAAGCTCCAACCGGTGTGGGGAAATCTTTGGCGTACCTTGTACCTTCTATTTTATTCGCACTCGCTAATGAGAAGAAAGCGATAATATCAACCTGTACAATAAACCTGCAGGAGCAGTTGATGAATAAGGATATCCCTGACCTTGCAAAAGTTCTGCCTGTTGATTTTAAGTATGAAATACTAAAAGGCAGGAATAATTACATCTGCACAAAGCGGCTTAATAAAGCTATGATAGAAAAAAGCTCTTTGTTTATGACAAGCGAGCAGCAGATACTTGAGAAGATATATAATTTTGTGAACAAAGAATCAAAAGGGACAAGACAGGATATGCCTTTCCCTGTAGATGATAATGTATGGAGCGAAATTTTTGCTGAAGAAGGCGTATGCACGCAGAAATCATGCGGCGGCACTGATACTAACTGCTACTACCAGCAGGCTAAACAAAGGATGAAAGATGCTGACCTGCTTGTGCTTAATCATCATTTACTTTTTACATTGTTCGGATTTTATGAAAGGGATTCCGAAGGATATTTATACTTTAATGATTTTGTGATATTTGATGAAGCGCATACAATCGAACAAATTGCTGCTGAGCGGGTCTCACCATCAGTATCAAAGGAGCAAATAAGGTTTTGGCTGAATAAGTTATATAATCCAAGAACTCAGAAGGGTTTTTTTGCAAACAAGCAGTCAGATAGAATAAAGAAAGCTGTTGAAATGGTTTACCATGATAACGAACAATTCTTCAGGAGGCTGCATTCATATATTAACGATGTATATTCAGCGCAAACACATAAAAGCTGTATAAGGATAAAAAAGTCTATAACACTTGGCGCTGAGCTGATGAGTTCAATACTTGAGCTTACTATAGAACTTAAAAAAGCAACCCCTTTAGCCAAAAATGATATTGAAGCAGATGAGATAAAAAATTACTTTACAAAATTTACAAGGATTAGGAACAACCTTGTATTTTTCCTTGAGCAAAAAAGCGATGAATATGTCTATTGGGTGGAATACTCAGGCAGGGCGAGAAGCAATATAAATCTCTGCATCTCCCCTATTGATATGGCTGAATATTTCCGCGAAAATGTATTTGCCAAGAATCGTGTATGCGCAATGACATCAGCAACACTTTCAGTTAACAATAATCTTAATTTCTTTAAAAACACCGTTGGCGCTGGTGAGGTAACAGGCGAGATAATTGATACACCGTTTGATTTCGGCAGACAGATGAAGATACATGTTTACAAGGATATTCCCGAACCTGAGAAAATGCAAAAGCATAAGATTTCTGATATTCTGAATGAGAGTGATTATGAAAAGTTATTGATTAATAAGATAAAAGAATGTGTTGAAATGACATCGGGCGGCGCGCTGGTATTATTTACCAGTACCAAGCTTTTGAAGAATGCGTACAATAAGTTATTGGAAGAGTTTCTTGGCACAGGTATAAATCTATACGCGCAGCATAATGGAATGCCGAATAACAGGATACTGCAGGAATTCCGTGATGATGAAAATTCAGTTTTATTTGGAGTTGATAGCTTCTGGATGGGAGTTGATATTCCGGGTCACAGTTTAAGAAATGTAATTGTTACAAAACTGCCGTTTGAAGTGCCTGACCATCCTGTAATTGAAGCCAAACTTGAGTTTATTCTGGAAAAAGGCGGTAACCCCTTTATGGATTACTCGCTGCCAACAGCAATTTTGAAGTTTAAACAGGGCGTTGGCAGGCTTATAAGAAACAAAAATGATGAAGGATTGATATGTATTCTTGATAGCCGTATTATTAAAAAACAATACGGCAGGCATTTTTTAAGTTCACTGCCTGAGTGTGAAGTGATAATTGAAAATGACTAACCTCTAATCCACTTTAGCTCCATAGGACCCGCTGAAAGGGTCATAATACCATGCTCGAATTTATATTTTCGTACTTCTTTACCGCCCACCAGACTTTGTACAATTGCGCCTTCAACGTGGTGTATAATATGCTTTTTTTCCTCATCAATTTCATATTTACCAAAGTAACCCATATATCCAAGGTTTTTCAGTGCCCATGCAAGGTCTTTAAGCTTTAATTTCTTTTCCGGCATATGCTCTAAGGGTAGGTCATGAGGCATCATTATCTGAACTGACATATATTCTTCATCATAGAATAAAATTGCCCGTATATCTTTGCCAAACGGGTAAATTATAGTTTCACCATGTTTGACAATCACAGATTTAAGCTTCCACCTGCCAATAAATTTTCGTTTTATCATATATTTTTCTATTTAAGAATATCAAATATATAGAATATTTTAGATAAATTAATGTGAATAATATCTAATCTATTTCCGTAATGATAGTATATTGTAAATGGCAGTGTTGGTACGATACATACAGCATCGTATTCAAATTGAATTGATATTTATAGGTGTTGTACATCTTTTCATAGCGCTGGAAAAAATAATTACTTTTGACTGTATTATTCTTATTGATCTAGTAGCACAGACATTCCTGTCTGTGCTTCATAAAAATTTAATTATTTTTACTGATATTCTGTTATAGATAAAATTTAATCTACTATTTTATATTTATTGTTACCTATGTAAATGTACACAGACAGGAATGTCTGTGTTACTAATATTTATAAATTCTTAATGGATCCTGTATATTTTATCATCACCATCCTGAATTCTGCCTCTGCCATCTCTATTGCTTGATGAAAAATATATAAAGCCATCGTTACCTTCGGTTATATCACGTATCCTACCAAAATCTGTTGCAATTTTTTTATAAGATAGAGCTTTGGTTTTATCGTTAGGGTCAATTTTAACAACTATTATACCATTACCTTTAAGGCAGCCAAAGAGGAAACATTCCTTGAACTCAGCAATTTTGCCTGATTTATAGAACATACCTGATGCAGGCGCCTCGGCTGGTGTGAAAACCAGTAAAGGAGAGACCATACCTTCTTTGCTCTCATTGTGCGAAACAACGGGCCAGCCGTAATTCCCGCCTTTTACAATAACATTTAACTCGTCACCGCCGCCCGGTCCGTCAAATCCGCTGGGACCATGTTCGGTTTCCCATAATATGTCAGTTCCTGGATACCAGTCAATTCCCTGTGGATTGCGGTGTCCATAGCTCCATACAGGTGAATTAGCAAACGGATTATCAGCAGGAATAGTACCATCAGAATTTATCCTTAGTATTTTTCCATGAAGTTTATTTAAGTCTTGAGCATAATTTCTTTCTCCTGCATCTCCTGTAGTAATATAAAGCTTTTTATCGGGTCCAAACCTTAACCTGCAACCAGCATGGTATTTTGCTGCAGGCAGATTATCAAATATTATCTTTTCCTTACTTAATGAATTTCCATTATCTTTAAATCTTACAACTTTTACAAGTAATTCATCTGCTTTTTTGTAGGCGTAACTTACATAAATCAACTTATTTGCTGTATAATCCGGGTCTAAAGCCAGCCCCATTAAGCCTTCTTCGGAATTATTGGATACTTCATCAAATATTTTTAATGGTTCTGTTATCAGCTTTCCATTTTCTATAATTCTCAATCTTCCGGGTCTTTCATTAACCAAAACCCTGTTTTCGGAAGTAAATACAATGCTCCATGGCACTTCTAGATTCTTAACAAATACCTCAATATTAAAATCCGATTTTTTTGAGCTTATTTGATGCATATTAATATCTTTCTTCTTTTCAAAGCATCCAACAGAAAAGAGGAAAAATACCGCTATAAATGAATTTAATAATGTATTCATAACCTGTAATTATATTTAAAGTTAACTAACTAATACTATATTTAAAATACATATAAATATTAAAATTCTTTTGATTTATTGACAGTTTAAAGTAACACTTTTTTACATAAATATTTCAATTTTGACTTATATTTTGAAACTTAAAGGAGTATTTTAACGTCATAATAAATAAAGGTTACCATCTTTTCATAAATATAGAGATATGAAGATATTAAAAACTGCATTAATAGCCATAATACTTACATTTACAGTAAGTATTTTTACACAGGAAATACAGGTTTCTTTGAAAGAAGCTATTGGGCATGCTTATAAAAATGATCCTAATATAAACAAGCTTGAAAATACTATCGAGCTTCAGGAAAGTAATATCAGAGCAAGTTACGGAAAATTATTCCCGGATTTGAAATTTTCAACAGGTTGGACACGTTCTAACCAGGTAATTGATGGTGGTTATGTTAATCAAGCCGGAATACCAATACCAGCAAGTAATCAAACATCTGATAATTTCACTCTTTCTATAAGATCAGATGTAACAATCTTTGATGGCATGACAAGTTATGACAAGATTGATCTGGCAAAGCTTAACAAATCACAATACCAGATTCAATTAAAAAAACTTAAACAGGATATAGCAGTAAAAATCATAGCTGATTATATAGCAGTATTAAAGAATCAGCAAATTGTAGTTATAAATGAGGCGACATTACAGGATTCACGTGTACAGATTGAAAAGATAAAAATATTTGTTGATGTAGGAAAGAGAACACAGCTTGATGTATTAACACAGGATGTAGTTGTTGCTCAGAATGAACTTGCAGTTGAGCAGGCAAAAAACAACCTGAACAAATCAATATCCGACCTAGCATTTGATTCAAATCTTCCATTGGATAAGAATTATGCTGTATATAGAAATGAATTTTTCACAGATATTAGTTATGAATCGCTTGAATCTTATGTTTTGCAGATTCAGAATACAGATAACCTTGTAAACATTGCATACAGAAACCGAAATGATTATAAATCTTCTAACCAGAATTTAGATGTTTTACAAACAAATATTGATATTGCCCGTGGTAATCAGTACTTCCCTACTTTAAGCGGTTTTGGTTCATATTCCATGAATGGCACTAAAATTGATAAAATTAGTAATCAAAGAGCTTTTACAATTGGATTAACATTAAGCTACCCTATATTTCAGGGCTTCCAGCTTGATAACCAGAGGCAAATATCGCTTATCAATTATAAATCAGCCCAAGAAGATATAAAGCTGGTAAAGAATCAGATTGCTTTACAAATCAAAAAAGCTGTACTTGACTTAAAATCATTATTAAAGCAAATTGAAATTACTGATAGAAGTATGAAGAATGCCGAGCAGAATAAATTTCTTGCTGAAGAATCATACAGAGTTGGGATTGGAACCGTTTTAGATATAAATACAGCTTCAACAAACCTGAATAATATTCTGATTAATAAATCAAACCTAATGTATGATTTTATTTTTGCACAAAAACAACTTGAGTATTACCAGGGATTATTGAATTATTAAGAATTAACGATATTAAGAAGAATTTTAAATTAAAATTTTATGGCAGATATTAAAAATATAGCAAAGAAAAAAAAGAAAAGTAAAAAAATCCTGTTATTTTCAATAATAGGAGGCATACTATTGCTTGTAATTATTGCAGTTGTAGTATCCGGTAAAAAAGATAAATTAACCACTGTACAGACTGAAAAGATAATGAAGCGAACAATTGTTCAGGTTGTCTCAGGAACCGGAACAATTAATCCTGAAACAAAAGTGGATATATCGGCAGAGATTAGCGGAGAAATAGTTCAGCTTCCGTATAAAGAAGGTGATACAGTAAAAAAAGGCGACCTTTTAGTTAAGATAAAAGCTGAAACTTATGGAGCTAGGATAAACCAACAGCAGGCAGGAGTCCAGTATTCACGCACTCAGGTTGAAGTTTCTGAAAATAATCTTAAAAAAGCAGAGCTTGAGCTTCAAAGAACTGAGCAGTTATTCAGAAGCGGTCTGGTATCTCAATCAGACCTTGATAATGCAAGAATTGCATACGAAATTGCAATATCAAATGTAAAAAGTTCTAATGCAAATGTAAGACAGAATCTTGCATTGCTTCAACAGAGTTCACAGGACCTCTCTAAAGCAACAATACGCTCTAATATGAATGGTATCGTTACAAAGCTAAATAATGAAATTGGTGAAAAAGTAGTAGGTACTCAGCAAATGGCAGGAAGTGTTATTATGACCGTTTCAGACCTTTCTACTATGGACGCTGAAATTGAAGTAAGCGAAACTGATATTACTAATGTTAAACTTGGTGATACTGCTGATATTGAAGTTGATGCCTTTCCTGATAGAGTTATAAAAGGATATGTTTACGAAATATCCAATTCTGCGAAATCAAAAGGAACAGGCACACAGGAACAGGTTATTAATTTTATTGTAAAGATTAGAATTATTGACCATGATGTTTCGTTAAAACCGGGTATGTCTTGCAATGCTGAAATTAAGGTAAATTCAAAGAGTGATGTAATTGCTATCCCAATACAGAGTGTAACAGCACGCGAAGAAGAAAAGACTACTATAACAACAAGCGAAGATGTGAAAAGAAAATCAGAAGAAAACCTAAAGAGAAAAGAAAAACCAAAAGAAGTTGTATTTATTGTAGAAGAAGGTACACCATCAAAAGTTAAATTGGTTCAAGTTAAAACAGGAATAAGCGATGATAGATATATTGAAGTTTTGGAAGGTTTAAAACCTGATGATATAATAGTAAAGGGACCATATAAAGCAATTAGCAAAGAACTCGAAGAAGGCTCTGTAGTAAAAATTGATAATGACATAAAGAATAAAGATAACAAGGAAGATTAGCATAGTTTAATTTCTGATTTACTATAGATAAATTTAATAAAGTTTAATAAAAGACTTTTGGAAGAAATAATAAAAACTAAAGATATTGTAAAGCTATATGTAATGGGTGTTGAGGAGCTTTATGCTTTAAAGGGGGTTTCAATGACAATACATAAAAACGAATATGTTGCAATCATGGGTCCATCTGGTTCAGGGAAATCCACTATGATGAATATAATCGGATGTCTTGATACACCAACATCAGGATACTATGAACTTAACGGACAGAATGTAAGTGAAATGGATGATAACGAACTTGCAACAGTCAGGAATAAAGAAATTGGTTTTGTATTCCAGACATTTAATTTACTTCCACGTTCAAATGCATTACATAATGTTGAGCTTCCGCTTATTTATGCGGGTATGTCAAAAACTGCCCGCATTGAAAGAGCTGAAGAAACTTTATTTAATGTTGGATTGCAAGATAGAATGAAACATAAACCTAATGAGCTTTCTGGCGGTCAGCGCCAGCGTGTTGCAATTGCAAGAGCGCTTGTAAACCATCCATCTATCTTACTTGCAGATGAACCAACAGGTAATCTTGATTCAAAGACAGGTGATGAAATTATGGAGCTTTTCGATAATCTGCATTCACAGGGTAATACAATTATTCTGGTTACTCACGAAGATTTTATTGCAGACCATGCTCATCGAACCATCAGGTTAAGGGATGGTCTTATCGAATCTGATAAAATGACAGAAAAAGGATTAAAATATCAAAGCACTAAAAGTAAACAGGATTAACTAATACAAGTAATTAACTAATTGAGGTGATATTGAACAAAATTTATTTATATATTTTCCTATTATTTTTTATAATTACTTCTGTATCCATTTCACAGGATTATGGTAAGGTGCATTCATTAATAACCGAAGGAATTGATGCTGAGTATAATATGGATTTCCCTGCTGCACTCTTAAAATTCCAGGAGGCAAAAAGTATTGCTCCAAATGACCTGCGCGGTCATTTTTTTGAGCAGACAATCTTTTATTGGAAAGCATTATTGACAAGGAATAAAACAGATTACGAGACATTCCTGAACCTATCGGATAAGCTTGTTGAAAAATGCGAGAATATTATTGATAAAAACGAAAATGATCTTGATGCAAGATTATATCTTGGGTGGACATATACAATAAGAGCTTTTGCTGTAGGTTTATTAGGTGAAAATTATCTTAAAGCTGCATCAGAAATTAAAGATGGAAACAACAATTTAAAATATGTACTTGAAAAAAATCCAGAATATTATGATGCTACTCTTGGACTTGGTGTATATAATTATTTAACAAGTTTTATTCCGCGTAAACTGCAATGGCTTACCAATATACTTGGATTTTCAGGGAACCGTGATGAAGGAAAGCGTTTACTAAAATTGGCATCTGAAAAAGGTACATATACTTCTAATGAAGCTAAGTTCTACCTCACCCTATTATTATGGAGGGAGGAACAATATCCTGAAGCCGAGGGATATGTACAGGCATTAATCACGAAATACCCTACAAGTCCTGTTGTATGGATGTTAAAGGGCGGCTTATTTTCACAACAGGATAAAATGAACGATGCAATTGATGCGTATGAAAAATCTCTTGAGTATAACAAAGAAAAAGATTCTGAGATAATATTCAGAGCTGCTTATGGCGCGTTAAGTACAGCATATTTCAGGATGAATATTTATGATAAATCTTCAGATTATGGTAAACGGTTTATTTCGTACTTAACTAAGGATGAAAATATGAATAACCGATTGTACAGTATAGGTGTATCACTTGAATTAATGGGAGATAGAAACGGTGCTATAGAATACTATAAAAAAGCCCGTACTGATTTTAAAGAAGATAACGAGTGGGAAAAATTTTGGCTCAGGAAATTAAAGGAAAAAGAATTAACTCCTATTACAAGAACCGATTCCTTATTAATTGTATCAGATAATAACCGTGCAGTAGGCAAATTAACAGAAGCAATTAAAGATTATAATACTCTACTTAATACACAGGGAGCAAATTATAATGATGATATCAAATGTATGATTAATCATGGACTGGGGCAGGTTTATTCAAAACAAAAAGATTATAATAAAGCTCTTGAGCAGTTCAAGTTAAATACATCACTTAATCCGCTAAATGAAAAATGGCTGGTGCCTGAAGCTTATTTCCAGATAGGAAGATGTTATCTCAAATTAGGGAATAAATCTGAAGCCCAGAAATATTTTGATAAAGCTTTGGATATAGATTATGAATATAATTTCAAAGGTTCGATGGATGGTAAAATCAAAAATGAACTTACAAAGAACTAAAGATTGAATATTTAATATTGAATTTTTTAACTGAAATAAAAGAAGGTATAATAATTTCTCTGAATTCTATCAGGGCAAATAAGATACGTTCATTTCTGGCTACTCTTGGTATCGTAATTGGTATAACAACAGTTACAATTCTACAGACTGCTATTGAAGGCATTAACCGCGCATTTGAAAAAAGCATATCTGCTGTTGGGGCTGATGTTCTTTATATCCAAAAGTTTGAATGGTTTGGTAAAGAAGACTGGGAAGTTTACCGAAACAGGCGGGATATTACATGGCAAGAATACGAGACATTTTCTGAAAACATGAATGGTGCTGAATCAGTTTGCCCAACTGTCGGTTCTCAGGGTTTAGTTAATTACCAGGATTTTACCAGCGAGAATATTCCGATATTTGGAACAACCGAAGAATACCAGAGAACTCTTGGGCTGAATGTTGATGAAGGCAGGTTTTTTACAAAAAGAGAGTCAGATGGTGGCTGGGGCGTTTGCGTTATTGGGTATGATATCAAAGAATCCTTCTTTCAGAGTGTTGATCCAATTGGAAAAGTAATTCAAATAAACGGACATAATTTTAAAATCATAGGAACTTATGCGAAGATGGGAAGTATGCTGGGACTTTTCAGTCTTGATAACAGAATAATTATTCCCATAAACAAATTCTTTAAGTTGTTTGGAACTAGAAGATCTTTGACTATTAATGTGAAAGCACTTACTGTAGATGCTATGGATGATACTAAAGAAGAAGTACGCTCTGTTATGAAGCGAGCCCGCAGAATACCTATCGGTGGAAATGATGACTTTGGTGTCAATCAACAGGAGGCTTTTAAGCAAACATATGAATCATTAACAGGTCTAATAAAAACTATTGGTACAGCAATAACTTTACTTTCGTTAATTGTTGGCTCAATTGGTATAGCTAATATTATGTTCGTAAGTGTTAAGGAAAGAACTAAGGAAATTGGTATCAGAAAAGCAATTGGAGCTAAAAGAGTGACTATTATGCTGCAATTTTTAATTGAAGCAGTTACAATTTGCATTGTTGGAGGATTGGTTGGATTACTTATTGCTTTACCTATCAGCTTTTTAATAAACGCTTTCCTGCTTCCTACTGCTATGCCGCTTTGGGTTGTTGTTTTAGCTCTTGTAATATCAGCTTTTGCGGGTATTGTTGCAGGCTTCTTCCCTGCTCTTTCTGCATCTAAGCTTGATCCGGTCGATGCATTGAGATATGAATAAGGTTTTAAGCAAAAGATTACAAGTTACAGGTTTGATTTTTCTTGTTCTTTTCTTTTTATCATCAGTTTTAAATTCACAGATAATTGATAAAGATACTAATGATGTAGTAATCAGGAAAACTAAAAAAGATAAACCAACTGAGTATAACATAAGTGATGTTATCATTAAACTGGATAAGGAACAGACTAAGTATATAATCAGGGTTGATCTTGATATTCCGTTTAAAACAACATTAAAACTATCTGTTTCAGATACAAGTGGAAATAAAATTATGTATTTGATAAATGACCAGACATTGAGTTCGGGTGTCTATAGAGTACGATGGGAAATGTTGTTTTGCAGAACAAATGATTGCGACTATCCTCCGGGCAGATATTTATGTGAATTTGAAACAGACCAGTTTGTATTTCAAAGAGATTTTCATTTAAAGTAAAACTGTTTTTATATCATTCCTTCGCAGTCAGGAATCATTAAAGTAAAATAAAAGAATTTCCAATATGGCAGTATTTAGATCAAAAGCTACGACTCTGTTACTGGTAAGAAAAAAACATAAAGAAATTTTTAACGTCAATCTAAAAAGCACATAAACTATTTAAATAGTGAACCTCAAAGAATCATTAATATCAGCCCTCAATTCGATTAGAGCTAACAAGCTTAGGGCTTCACTTACCCTGCTTGGTATTGTTATCGGGGTATTTTCGATAATTGGTGTTATGACGCTTCTTGATGCACTGCAAAAAGGAATTGACAGCGGCTTAAGTCAGCTTGGTACAAGTACATTTCAGGTACAGAAATGGCCTGCTTCATTTGTTTCAGGTCCGGGTAGATGGCGTAAATATGAAAAGCGTAAACCTATTTCAATTGAAGAAGGATACAGGCTAAAAGAGCTTGCTGTTTTACCAAAATATATTGGACTCGAAGACTGGTCTGGGGGTAAAACTGTAAAATATGGTTCAGGACAAACCAACCCTAATTATCAGTTAGCAGGTGTTACAACTGAATTCCTTCCAGCAAATAATCACACACTTTCTGAAGGCAGATTTTTTACTGAAGATGAAGTTAAATCAACCCGAAATATTGCAGTTATCGGAATGGAAGTTATTGATAAATTGTTTCCCTTCACTTCTCCGCTTGATAAAGAAATAGAAATTGACGGAAACCGTTTCACAGTTATTGGTGTACTTGTAGCAAAAGGTGAAAACCTTGGACAAAGTCAGGATAATATTGTTTTAATTCCTTTAATGGCAATGAATAAAATATATGGAGCGCGTAAAGACCGATCAATAAACATAACAGTTTCAGCGCAAAGCAAAGCACAACTTGATGAAACCCAGGAAGAAGTAATTGGGTTAATGAGGCAGATACGTAAAGTACCACCCGGCGATGATAATGATTTTGATATTTGGTCAAATGAATCATTAGTGCGTGAAGCAAATAATTTTACAATTTATTTTAAATATGGCGCAGGAGTTATATCCTTCATATCTTTAATAGCTGCCGGTATTGGTATTATGAATATTATGCTAGTTACTGTAACAGAAAGAACAAAAGAGATTGGTATCAGGATGGCAATTGGTGCAAAGAGAGGTAACATATTAACTCAATTTTTGTTTGAAGCAATATTACTTTGTGAGCTTGGAGGGTTAATTGGCATTGCCGTAGGCATTGGAATTGGTAACCTTCTTGGATCAATATTCAATTTCCCTGTAACAATTCCATATGATTGGGTACTTATAGGTGTGATAGTCTGCTCGCTCATTGGGATTATTTTCGGCACCTACCCTGCTTTTAAGGCAGCAAAGCTGAATCCCATAGATGCATTGAGGTATGAGTAAAAACATTGGCAACTAATTTCACCAATCAACACGATTTAAATCTTATAAATTATTGGAATATAGTTGTTACTAAATGACTATATACAATTCGTAAAAATTACTTCAATTCGTGGTTAAGTTTTTAAGATTATCTATACTTAAAAGTATAGATTAAATTTTTAATTTAATTGACATTTCAAACATATATCCTTAACTTTACATATAAAATCAATCAAAAAATTGAATATTTATCTTCAAATAAAGCTGCTTCTGAAAAATGAATTCATTTTAAAACTTATATGGGTTTTAACTAACTTTTTGACAATGGAATTCTACCGTAAGATTTGCAATAATCTTTACTGGAAGCGCTTAACTCCTCATACTGCATCTTATAATACACGGTTTTGGATGATTATTTTTACTGCCCTATCATTGATATGGGTAGCATTTTATTATAATTCAAACGATCCTGCAAATGCAAACTCATCGGGTTTCATAATCCTATTATTTGCATTAATGTATAAAAGATCCGGTATTTCATTCCAATCATTTATAAAGAATTTATCTAAATCTGTTAACACTAAAATAGATCTGATAACCTATCACATTCTTGATTCCGGTAATATCTCTCTGTGGCGTACACAGGGTGCCTATTTACGGAAATCCTCTCTGTTAATTTAAATTCAACTACTAATTCGTTTCAAAATTTGACCTGTTCTAAATAAACAGGCAGTAATTATGTATAACTGATTATATTTCTATACACTAGAACATGGTAATATTCAGGATATGAATGAAAGTTTAATAAACAGTTCTTTTAAATACTGTGAAGAAATCGCAAAAGGACACTACGAAAATTTTCCTGTAGCATCTTACCTGTTACCTAAAGAGAAAAGAAAGTATGTATATGCTATTTATGCATTTGCCAGAGTAGCTGATGATTTTGCAGATGAAGATGGAATTGAAGGCGGTGTGCCGAAAAGACTTGCTCTGTTGGATGAATGGAATGATAAACTTAAAGATTGTTATAATGGTAAAACATACGATCCGATATTTATTGCACTTGGGAAAACAGTTGAAGATTATAAGATACCAGTAAAACCTCTAGAAGATTTACTAAGAGCTTTCAGACAAGATGTTACAAAGCAGAGATATGAAACATTTGATGAAGTGCTTGATTACTGCACTTGTTCAG
Organism: uncultured Ignavibacteria bacterium; assembly: GCA_947084945.1. Taxonomy (GTDB): domain Bacteria; phylum Bacteroidota; class Ignavibacteria; order Tepidaquicellales; family OLB5; genus OLB5. The sequence continues at coordinate 43,820 of CAMTUP010000020.1, forward strand.
CTAACCCAGTAGGCAGATTAGTTTTAATGATATTTGGATGCCACGATGAAGAGTTCTTTAAATATTCAGATAAGATATGCACAGCTTTGCAATTAACGAACTTTTGGCAGGATGTTGAAGTTGATTTAAGAAAAGACAGGATATATATTCCCATAGAGGACTTAAATGGATTTGGATACACTGTAAAAGAGTTTGAGTTAAAACAATACAACGCTAAATTCAAAGAATTAATGAGATTTGAAGTAGAGCGAACAGAGAAACTATTTAATGAAGGAAAGAAATTATTAGAATTAACAGCAAATGATGAAAATACAAGAAAGCTTTCAAAAGAATTAAAACTAACATGGCTTGGCGGAACAACAATTTTAAAGAAGATAAAAGAAATAGATTATAACGTATTAACATCCAGACCCCAAATTACAGGGTTTGATAAATTAAAAATTTTTTTAAGATCAAGGTTATAACAAAGAATTTAATGTCAACTGAACATATTGAAATAACACAGAGCAGTAAAACGAATTTTTTATACTCGTTTTCACTGCTACCAAAGGAAAAATATGAGGCTATCAATACTGTTTATGCTTTTTGCAGACAGACAGATGATATTGTTGATAATGAGATGGATTCTACAGAGCTAAAATTCAAAAAAATAAGAGAATGGAAGAATGAATTTGAACATGCACTTAACGGCAGTTCAAATTATGAACTCTTGAACCAAGTTACAAAGATAATTAAGAAGTTCAATATTCCCGTTGAACCATTTTTTGAGCTTATAAAAGGCATGGAAACAGACTTGCAGGTATCGCGATATAAAGATTTCAATACTTTATACCAATATTGCTTTAGGGTTGCTGCAACAGTTGGTTTAATGTGCATTGAAATATTTGGCTATAAGACTGAAAATGCAAAACAATATGCAGTAAATCTGGGCATAGCATTGCAATTGACAAATATTTTAAGAGATATAAAATTTGATGCTTTAAATGGCAGGATTTATCTGCCTGAAGAAGATTTAAAGATATTTGGATATACAGAGGATGACCTAATGAATTTCAGGTACAATGAATCATTTGTTGAATTGATGAAGTTTGAATGTAAAAGAGCAAGAGAATATTTTAATAAAGCTAACGATTCATTTGTCAAAGAAGACAGAAAACTGTTATATCCAGCAAGGATAATGCAGAAGATATATTTCAATATTTTGGAAAAAATCGAGAAGATGAATTATAATGTTTTCTCAAAAAAAGCAAAAGTTTCCAAAATAAAAAAACTATATTATACGCTTTATGTATATACAAAGTATAAACTGATATATTGATTATGACTGTTTCAATCATAGGCGGAGGTATTGCAGGACTCGCCTCAGCAGTTTTTCTAACAGAAAATGGTTTTAAGGTAACATTAATTGAATCATCTCCGAAATTTGGAGGAAGAGCATATTCGTTCTTTGACAAAGCATCAGGCATTAAGATAGATAACGGTCAGCATATACTTGCAAGCTGGTATAAGGATACTTTCGATTATTTAAAGATAATTGGGACATACGATAAATTAAAATTCCAGAAACAACTTGAAATAGTTTTTCGGGATAATGCAGGTACTGAATATTCACTCAGAGTATCAAAGCTACCTCCTCCCCTTCATTTAGCGGGCGGAATTATGGGATACAAAGCATTGGGTCTGAAAGATAAGATGGCAATTGTAAAGTTAGTTAATAATATCAAAAAGAATATATACGATGAAGATGAGTTGAAAAGCATTAATACTGATAAGTTATTTGAGCTAAGCAAACAGACTGAACGAGCAATAAATTACTTCTGGAAACCATTCATAATAGCGGTTTTTAACGCTGAACCCCAGGAAACATCAGCGTATTTGTTCAGCAAGATGATAAGGATAGGATTTATAGAAAAAGGCGGTTCTGAATTGGTCCTGCCTGAAGGATTTTTAAGTGATATTTTCATTGAGCCGGCTCTTGAATACCTGAAACAATACGGAACAGAAATTTTGCTTAGTAATAGAGTAACAGGATTAAAGTTTAATAATGGCAGCATATCTTCACTAATACTTGAAGATAAACGAATGATTCAAACCGATTTTTATATAAGCGCAGTACCGTTCTTTAATTTTAAAGATTTACTTGGTGAAGAAGGTTATAATAAGTACTTTAGCGAATTAAATGATTTAATATACTCACCTATTGTTAATATCCACTTAAAATTTGATAAGGATATAAGCAGTATTTTCAGTTCTGAATTCATAGGTTTGCTTAATACTTCATCTCAATGGGTTTTTAAGGTTACAAATGACCAGATATGTGTGGTTATAAGCAGTGCATCGAAGGTAGCTGAGCAATCGAAAGAAGATATTATCAAACTGGCTCTGATAGAGTTGAAAATGTGTCTTCCTGAACTAAATGATTATAATGTAACATCATCCAGAGTAATTAAGGAAATGAGAGCTACATTTATACCTGATAACATATCATTAAGCAACAGACCAGCAAACAAGACAAATATCAGCAATTTCTTTATAGCTGGCGACTGGACGGATACTGGATTACCCGCAACAATTGAAGGAGCAGTAAAAAGCAGTAAAAATTGTGTAACAGAAATATTGAAAATGATTTAATATAATAAAATTTAAAAACAAAAGAATAAATTTTCAAATAAACCAAAATATACCTAAAGGAAGGGTAATAAAATGGGACATCAAAATCAAAACGAAGATACAAACGTGGTAAGTGCACCGGTAGGTATCAGTTTGAAGAAAACAGAGAGCAAGGAAGCGGAAATTCAGCGTTTATTGCTTGAAGAAAGAATGCGTTTAGAGAAAGAGTATGGCGTTGAAGCAAAAAAGATTGATCACTTCAAAAAGCCATTAGAAACAACTTTCACAAAAGACCAGAGAGCAAACACTACCATATTATTTGGCGGTTTGACATGGAAGCATGAAAAGCTTGTTAAAGGTGTATTGCAGGGATTAGGCTACAAAGCCAGTGAGATTCCAACACCGGATAAAAAAGCCTTCCAGTTAGGTAAAGAATACGGAAATAACGGACAGTGCAATCCGACATATTTTACCGTAGGTAACTTAGTGCAGTATCTGCAGGAGCTTGAAAAATCTGGAATGACAAAAGATCAGATCATCAATGAATACGTGTTCTTCACAGCAGGCGCATGCGGACCGTGCCGTTTTGGTATGTATGAAGCTGAATACCGTCTTGCATTACGCAATTCAGGTTTCGATGGATTCCGTGTACTGATATTCCAGCAGACAGGTGGTTTAGAACAGGACGAAATGGAAGCAGGACTTGAAATGAACCTTGACTTCTTTCTTGGAATACTCAACGCAATGAATATCGGTGATATAATCAACGATGTTGCTTACCAAATAAGACCATTTGAAGTTCTACCCGGCGAAACTGATAAAGTACTTGCAGAATGTATGGATATGATGTATGAAAGAATGAAAACGAAAAAATATTTTGATTTCAACAGCAAGATGGGCGCATTTTTAAGCAAAATGCCAGGATCAAACTACATTCAGAGGTTTGTTGACCAGGTAATGAGTGATTACTACATTGAAACATTAAAGGATATCCGTAATAAATTCAACGAAGTAAAAGTAGATAGAACCAGGGTAAAACCAATTTGCAAAGTTACAGGTGAATTCTGGGCTCAAACAACTGAGGGTGATGGAAACTTCAACATGTTCCCCTTCCTTGAAAGAGAAGGAGCACAATTACTTGTAGAACCAATTGCAACATGGATTCTTTATATGCTTCATCAGGCAAAGAATATGTATCATGATAGAAAAGGTATTAAAGAGGGCGAAGAAGCTCCGACAACCTTCCAGGTACTTAAGAAATTAAAGAATCTGAAAGACTACAAAAAAACTGTTACAGTATTATCAATTGCAGAAAAAGTATTTGACCGTGAGTATAACAGAATAAGAGAAGTTTTCAATGGTATGCCTCATGAGCTTGCAAGCCAGCTTGAAATGCAGAGACTGGGTCATCCTTTCTACAATTCAAGAGTTGAAGGCGGCGAAGGTCATTTGGAAATAGCAAAGAACATTTACTATGTAAATAAAGATCTTTGCCATATGGTACTCTCCCTTAAACCATTCGGATGCATGCCTTCAACACAGTCAGATGGCGTTCAGTCTGCGGTTACTTCAATGTTCAAGGATATGATATTTATTCCGATTGAAACTTCAGGTGAAGGTGATGTTAATGCCCACTCAAGAGTGCAGATGGCTCTTGGCGAAGCTAAAGCAAAAGCTAAGACTGAATTCAAGAAATGTCTTGATGAAACAGGATACTCGTTAGTTGAAATAAAAGCATATGTTGATTCAAATGATTACCTACAGAGACCGTTCTATCATGTTGGTCACAGGAAAGGTGTTATCGGTATTGCTGCTAACTTCGTTCTTGATGTTTCAGAAAAAATGAAAAAAGACGGAATAAAATCTGTTGTTACAAAAGTTACTGAAAAAGCTATAGCTTAACAAGAAAGCAAATAGTGCTGTAAATGCTTCTAATTAAATAATGATTTATTTTGCTAACATTTTCAAAAAAAATATTATTTTTGATTATTGCACTTGAAACTACATACTCCCAGCCCACTCTTGAGTGGGCAAGAAGTTATAACGGACCTTCAAATCGATACGATGTAGCAAATGCAGTTAAAGTTGATGATTCGGGATATGTATATGTAACTGGACATACTCAAAGTACTATGACTAATAATTATGACTACTGTACAATTAAATACAGACCCAATGGTGACAGTGTTTGGGTAAGAATTTTAACAACTGTACCCAGCGGCGGTTTTGATATTGGAAGAGACTTGGAAGTAGATAACCTCGGCAATGTATATGTTACAGGGACAAGCGCAACAATAAAATATGATAAGTTTGGTAATATAATCTGGCAGGACTTAACACCGAACGTCTTTGACGGCAAAAAAATTAAATTAGATAATTCTGGAAATATATATGTCGCCGGCTACCAATATCCTTACCCTGGCATCAGGAAATATAACAACACTGGCACATTGCTATGGGTTACTACTTATGATACAGGAGGTGGCTATTTAAGCGATATGGAATTAAGCAATAATAATATAATTGCCGTGGGTATGCAAGGAGTTGCAACTCGGGGATTCTTTACAATGAAATGTGATTCATCAGGGAATATACTATGGACACGACGCTATGCCGGTAACTATCCAAATTATGATGAAGCTTATGCTTTAGCGATAAATAATATTGGAGATATTTTTGTAACCGGTAGAACTAGGGATGAAAATAATATTGATAATTTCTTAACTTTCAGATATGATTCAAACGGTACACCTATATGGTTTAGAAGATTTAGCGGTGGTCTTGCATATGATATAGGAATAGATAATACTAACGGCATTTATGTAACAGGGACATCAGCATTCGATTATATTACAATTAAATACGATACTACAGGTAATTTGTTATGGAATAGAACTTTATCAAGTACATTTGGTCCTTCTAAACCTACACTAAAAATAATAGGATCTTACATATATTTAGCTCATGAATCGCCACGGGGTGCTTGGATTGATATGGCAATTATCAAATATGATACTAATGGTGAACAACAATGGTTAGCCAGATATCCAGGCTCTGGAAATGTTTCAGCTGCTCCTTATAATATGCATATAGACAACAATAATAATTTTTATTGTGTAGGGGCTGGTCCTGGGATTGGGGGTGTGGATTATTTAACAGTTAAATTTTCAAAGATAATAGGTATAATAAAAACATCTGAAACATTACCTGAGCAGTTTAAACTTTATCAGAATTATCCAAACCCGTTTAATCCTGAAACAAAAATAAAATTCCAAGTTTCAAAATTCAGCAATGTCAAACTTATTGCTTATGACATACTCGGTAGAGAAATAACAGTTTTAGTTAATGAGCAGTTAAGACCGGGAACTTATGAACTAAACTGGAATGCTGAAAATCAGTCGAGCGGACTTTATTTTTGCAAATTATCTACTGAAGATTTTCAACAGACAATTAAGCTTACTTTAATAAAATAGAAAAGGAGTATTAAAATGCCTAACCTTGGAAGCTGGGAAGTAATATTTGATGGTGAGCAACCATTAAATACACAACAAACTGCAGTACATGCATGTCTAATTTATAATTCTGAAGAGGAAATCTGGAAAGTTTTATATTTCAGAGCTTTTGATGCAGATACCGGTGGAATTAATCCTTTAGTAACTACACGAATTTGGGACCCGCTCGCAACTTCAAACCCCATTTCAACTCAACCAATACCTGATTGGCCTTCATGGACTATCCCGCCAGACCCTTCCCCTGAGCCTGCTGATAGGCATGGTAGATTATTTTGTTGTGGTCATTGTTTTCTTCCAGACGGGAAAATGATAGCAATAGGCGGTCATAGAGAGCCAGTTGAAAATGGTTTATGGGCGCGAGGGATGCTCTTCAGTTATATTTTTGACCCTGTAAGCGAAACATGGAGTTATGAAGGCTCATCTAGCGATCCCGTTAGAATGCAAGATGGAAGATGGTATCCAACCGCTACAATATATGGTCAAGGAGCAAATACACGTGTTTTGGCATCGGGTGGCTTCAGATATAATTATAAAAGTGGAGTTATCCAACCTGAATTGGAATTTAATAATGACATGGAAATTTACAGTCCTTCTGGAAACTCATGGACTCCAATTGCTAACACAACAAATCAATTTTCTGATGCTAATTATCCTGGAGTTCATGTTATACCCTATGGTGATTATGCTGGTGAATTATTTTACTCTATACCAAACCATCAGGCCAAGAAATTCAACCCTTCAGGACCATCCTGGAATAATGTTGGAAGCAGCAGAAGTGAATTCCGAGGACACGGTTGTTCCGTTTTACTCCCATTACTTCCCGGCCAAACTGCAGGTAGAGTAATGATAATAGGCGGCGCAGAAGGTGACCCTGAGGAAGCTACTGCTACATGTCAAATAATAAATCTTAGTGACTCTAACCCCCAGTGGACTACTAATACTCCTTCTATGGCTAATAAAAGAAGCAATGGAAACGCTGTATTATTGCCTGATGGTAAAGTCTTAGTAATAGGCGGAAATGAGGGTGGGCTTTATGCAGACTCTGTCCGTATGACAGAGGTCTATGACCCCTCAAATGATTCATGGTCTGATTTGATAGAGCAAAACTATGAACGCAACTATCATTCAACATCGATTCTTTTTCCTGATGGAAGAGTATGGTCTAGCGGAGGCGAAGATGGACCACCTTATTATGGCAGTCAGAATAACCTTGAAATATATAGTCCTGCTTACCTTTCTGATGGAAACAGACCTGAAATATTATCTTCTCCAACAACAATATCTTACGGCAATAGTTTTTCTTTTACTACAAATACTTCTATTGAATGGGTAGTTTTAATTAAACTAGGTGCAACTACACACGCATTCGATGAGGACCAACGATGCATAATCCTTTCTCCCGGTAATACACCTGTTATAAACGGTGGGATTACATACAGTCCAATTGCACCTGCTAATGCTAATATAGCACCTCCCGGGTATTATATGATATTCGCAGTAAGCTATAAAGCATCAAGCACTTCAGGTACTAACAGAATTCCTTCAATTGCAAAGTTTGTAAAATTACAATAAATATAAACAATATGAATAAACAAAAATCACCTCTATTTATCGGTTTTGATGTCGGTTCAACAACTGTAAAAGCTGTTGTAATGGATATTGATAACGATAAAATATTATGGTCAGATTACCAGCGCCACGATACCAGGCAACCCGAAAAGTCACTTGAGTTACTTAAGAATATCGAAGATTCTCTAGGCAAAGAATCATTTGTAGGAGCAAGGGTATTTATAACCGGTTCAGGCGGAAGCAATATCGGACGTTTCCTCGGAGCAAAGTTCGTGCAGGAAGTAAATGCAGTATCATTAGCGGTAGAGAAATTCTACCCAAAGACACTTTCTGTTATTGAGCTTGGCGGACAGGATGCCAAGATAATTGTTTTCAAAGAAGATCCTGAAACAGGTAAAAAGAAAAAGATTCCTTCAATGAACGATAAATGCGCCGGAGGTACAGGCGCGGTTATCGATAAAATTAACGCTAAACTGAAAATTCCCGCTGCTGAGCTTTGTAACATGGGTTACAACGGAATAAAGCTGCACCCTGTTGCAGGTAAATGCGGTGTATTTGCTGAAACCGATATTAACGGTCTGCAAAAATCCGGTGTTCCCGCTGATGAGCTTATGGCAAGTCTGTTTGAATCCATAATTCAGCAGAACCTTTCAGTATTAACACGCGGACATACATTAAGACCTGAAGTATTACTCTTAGGCGGTCCAAACTGTTATATTAAAGGCATGATGGATTGCTGGAGGGCTAATATACCTAAGATGTGGGATGAAAGAAATGTTCCTTACGATAAAAATGAACCAATTGAAAATCTTATCAGGGTTCCTGAGAATGCTCAGTACTTTGCTGCAATTGGAGCAATTGAGTATGGTAAGGAAGAAGAACCTGAGATCGGTATGTATAAAGGTTATACAGATCTGGAATATTACATCAATGTTGGAAGAGCTGAAGAAAAGAAAAAACTGATGAAACTATCAGGCGGCGGCGGTCTTTATAAAAATGAAGCTGAGCTTGATACATTCAAAGAGAAATATAAAGTACCTAAATTCACACCGGCTACATTTTCTCCGGGTGAAGTTGTAAAAGGATTTATTGGACTTGATGGAGGCTCAACTTCAACTAAAGCCGCATTGATTTCACTGGATAAGCAGGTACTTGTAAAATCATACCAGCTTTCAAAAGGAAATCCGATTGAAGATACTGTTGAAATACTTCAAAAACTTCGCGATCAAGTCGAAGAACAAGGTGCTACACTTGAGATCCTTGGAATAGGCACAACTGGCTATGCAAAAGATATTTTGAGAGAGGTACTTCATGGTGATGTTGCTCTTGTAGAAACAGTTGCACATACAGAAGCAGCAGTTCACTTCTACCCCGATACCGATGTTATTGTTGATGTTGGCGGTCAGGATATTAAGTTAATTATATTAGATCAGGGACGAGTAACTGATTTCAAGCTGAACACACAATGCTCAGCCGGAAACGGGTACTTTCTTCAGTCAACAGCACAGGGATTCGGTTATGCGGTTGAAGATTTTGCTGATATAGCATTTTCAGCTAAGCAATATCCTACCTTTGGTTATGGATGCGCTGTATTCATGCAGTCTGATATAGTTGATTTCCAACGACAAGGATGGAAGCCAGAAGAAATTATGGCTGGACTTGCAAACGTACTACCTAAGAATATCTGGCTTTACGTTTCGCAGATACCTAATCTTGCAAAACTTGGAGAAAATTTTGTACTCCAGGGAGGTACACAGCATAATCTTGCCGCTGTTAAAACCCAGGTCGATTTTATTACCGATAGATTTAAAGGAAGCGGAATTGAGCCTAATGTTTTTGTACATAAACATACAGGTGAAGCCGGAGCTATTGGATGCGGTATTGAAGCAGCGAGGCTTTACGCAAACGGTATGAGGACACAATTTATAGGACTTGATAAAGTTGCAAGAATAGTATTTAAAACTACCAGAGATGAAAAGACACGCTGTTATTTCTGCAAGAATAAATGCTTAAGAACATTTATTGATGTAGCTACAGAAGAAAAAGCAATTCCGTTTGTTAAAGATCTCTCAATTGAATTTCCAAAAGATAAGATAATAAACCCTGATTCAAAAATACCTATTGTTGATGGCACACAGCGATTGATAATTGCTACCTGCGAAAAAGGAACTGTTGAAGATCTTAGTTCAATGAAAGATATTAAAAAGGGTCTTGATGCAGTTAAAGATATTACACCAAATCTTGTAGAGTATGCTGCAGTTGAAGTATGGAAATCTCAGGAGCCAAAGATAGTAAAGGATGAAATTCCGATACTTTCTAAAATTGAAGGACTTAAGATGAAGTTCGATAAGAAGGCAAAAGCTGATTTCGATAAACGTGTTGAACTGATGAAAAAAAGGGGTAAAGTTGTAATAGCAATACCTAGGATACTTAATATGTATGCACATACTCCATTTTTCACCGGATACTTTGAATCGCTTGGTGTAAACCCGGGAAACATTGTGTTTTCTGAATACACAAATGAAGAATTATATAAAGAAGGTGCAAAACGAGGTTCAATTGACCCGTGCTTCCCTTCAAAAATAGGTATTCCGCATATTCATAACCTCATTTATAAGATTCATAAAAAGAAGAAAATAGATTATATTTTCCTTCCACTTGTGGATACTATACCATCAGATTTCATTTATGCGCAGCAGCATCATGCATGCCCGACAGTTACAGCAACATCGGAAGCTGCAAAAGCGGCATTTATCAAAGAAAGCGATATGTTCAAGGATGCGGGAATTGAATATGTAAATACATATTTATATATGACCGAGCCGAAACTTTGCGCTAAGCAAATGTTTGATGAATGGGGTCCGAAATTAGGATTAAGTAAAGAAGAAAATGACCTTGCTACTACTGAAGCTTATAAGGCTTTGGATAAATACACTATGAATTTGAGAAAAAAAGCACGTGAGGCACTTGACAAGCTTGAATTAGATAACAAGATAGGTATCGTAGTTCTTGCAAGACCATATCATAATGATCCGGGTATGAACCATGAGATACTTGAGGAATTCCAGAAGCTTGGTTATCCTGTTTTCAACCAGGATGTTTTGCCAACGGATGATGACATTATGGAAAAACTTTTTGGTGATGAAGTAAAAGCCGGAATCATTAAAAGTGGAATGGATGTAGGAGATGTTTGGAAGAATTCATACAGCGAAAACACTACAAGAAAAGTATGGGCAGCTAAATATACAGCGCGTCATCCTAATCTTGTGGCGCTTGAGCTTTCATCATTCAAATGCGGACATGATGCCCCAATTTATTCTGTAATCGAGGAGATAGTATCTGATAGCGGAACACCTTATTTCTCGTTCAAAGATATTGATGAAAATAAACCGACTGGTTCGATCAAGATACGTGTTGAAACAATTCATTACTTCCTGAAACGTTACAGAGAAGACATGGTTGCTAAAGAAAAGAAAGTTATGACAGTTGAAGATAAGATGAAAGAATTTGAAGATAAGATAAGGAAACAATATGAATTACAGGAAAAGATTGATGCAATTCACAAGAAACAGGGTACCGGTAAGTACAACAACAACGGCAGCATCAATTCAAACGCCATTGATATTGATATGAGTAAGGTTAAATCTGCTAATAATTCAAATTCAGCATATACTGAAAATATAAATTCAAATGCTGATGTTAAAGAAAAGGAAACTGTTGAAGTGTAATTCCATGATTTAATATTTTATAAAGCCGGTTAAGCAGATAGCCGGCTTTTTTTACATTAATGTTTAAATCTGTATAATTCAACTTTTTTAGGTGCTATATTATAAGTAATTTTAAAATCTAATGTATATTTATCAGAAAGACTATTTATATATGTATAATACTGAGATGTATCTGTAACCCCGTAATCCAGCACTATCCAGAATCTTTGTGGTTGTTGAACTGAAAGTGAGTCTAATATTTCATTCCACCCATACCTGACAAACGCAGTTTTAGGCAGCTGCAGGTTTTCCTGTTTCTTATAATAATCAATAGCCCATCCGTAATAATGAGGTTCAACGTATATCCTGTCCCCTGCTTTATAATCTCTATCTATTTGCCCAATCAACCCTCTGTAATCATCATTTTTGAAATTAAATGAATAATGAATACTCATTCCATAAACATTTATACCCATATATAATGCTAATAATAAGTATGAAATAGGTTTATACTTCCATTTAAATAGTCCATATACAACTATGATTGAAATATATGGAACAAGTATGCTTAAATACCTATAAAATTCGATTTTTTGATTTATAGAAATTATTCCTGCTAAAATTAAAGGTACAAAAAACACTAAAAGTATTAAAAAAAATGACTTATTAATCGTTTTCGATCTATTATTGATGATTCCGATTAAAACAACAAACAATAGCAATCCGATGATATATGTTATATACCTTACAATATCATAATCAGTATAATAGTAATACAGACCCATATTCAAATCTTTCACAAAACTAACATATTCATTTAGTACCTGTATCAATGATTGTGAATTACGCCATTCCTGTCCCCTGCTCATATGCGTTATAATGTCAGGTACCCAGATAAGATAAAGTAAAAACATCCCTCCCCATAAATACAAATATGCAGGAATTTGCTTTGATTCTTTTCTGTTAATTATAACAATATAAAGAACTTCCGCTGCAAGTATAAAGAAAGAAAAGTAATGTGTGTATATTGCTGCTGTTGTAAATAGTAAATACATTGCAGAATATTTATCTCTAAATATTCTGTAATAATCATGTTTAGTATCACATAATTTCAACAAAAAATATACAGAACCTATATTCAGAAAAAGATTCATAGCTGCCATTCGTACTTCCTGTGAATAATATAGATTTAAAGGAGATATTGAGTAGAGTATAATGACTAAAAAAGCTTGTATGGGATGCATAAATCTTCTGCTTACAGGGTAAATAAAAAATATTGATGCAGATGCAAACAATGCCGAAAGTATTCGCATGGAAGCAACTGAATCTCCTATAATTAAATTCCATATTTTGAGTGTAAAATAATACAAAGGAGGGTGTATATCGTTTGAAGTTCTGACAATTATATCATAAAACGAACCCATGCTTAAATGCCATGAAAAAACTTCATCAAACCAAAGATTTTTTTGAGATATAAATGCCAGTCTAAATACTAAACAGAAAATAAATAAAACTAAAAGAAGTATTTTCTCTGTTTTTGGTGTCATTCACCTATGAATTGAAAAATTACCTTACGTGTTCTGGGTCTTTCATCAAAATCTATTAGTATAACCTGCTGCCAGGTACCTAATTGAATATCACCGTTTAAGAATGGGATGGTCAAAGAGCATCCAAACAATGTAGAACGCAGATGTGAGTGTCCGTTATGGTCTCCCCATGTATCATTATGATGATATTTCTTTCCGGCAGGTATGAATTTCTCTAGTATCTCTGGCAAATCTTTCTTTAATCCCTGTTCATATTCAATTGTACTTATTGAAGCTGTTGATCCAACAACAAACACAGTAACATTTCCATTTTTTAAGTTACTTTTTTCAAATGATGTTTGCAGTACATTTGAAAGATTGATTATATCACAATTTCCTTTAGTTTTGAAGGAATGATTTTCAGTTATTATCTTCATAATTTAAGTTAATATGGAGTTTTTGATAATTTAGAATTACATTAATACCCTCAAGCACTGTATTTTCAATATGGATATATTTAAAATTAACTTTTTTAAGTAATAAATTAGTAGAACCTCCGGTTAATATGATACTGAGTTTACCTCTAAATTGCTTTGAAATTGATTGTACAATGCCCTCAATTGCAAATTTCATGTAATTCACAAGACCTGATTGCATTGCCTCGAATGTATTTTTTCCAATAAGCGGTGCATTTTTTGATAATTTTTTATATTCCAATAAAGGTAATCTAGCAGTATTAATATTTAAAGCATATGAAGAAGTCATAATACCAGGTGCAATTATGCCACCAATAAATCCTTCATTTTTAGTTACTATATCAAAAGTATTTGCTGTTCCAATATCAACTATCAATACATTATCCTTACCTTTAAAATACGTGTAACCGAATACTGCATTACAAATTCTATCCGCCCCTAATGTTGCAGGTGATTTAACATTAACTTTGATAGGTAAATTACATTTATAATTGATAGTTAAAGGGGTTAGTTTAAATAATTTTTTACATAGTATATATATTACTTTTTCGGTCTTATTACTAACTGAGGCAATACCAATTTGCTCTAATTTATAATTATTTTTTACTAATGAAAGGATTTTAATGATCTCTGATTTAGAAGTAGATTTGCGTTTTAATGAATATAATTTTTTACCGTTTTTATACACAGCAAAATGTGTAAAACTGTTCCCTATATCGATTACCAGGTTCATATAAAAAATGAAAATGCCTGTTAAAAGACAGGCATTTAAGAAAAATTAATAATTTCAGTAAAAATTACCTGCTTAATTCAAGTTTTTTGATCTCATCTCTTATAGAAGCTGCTTTTTCATATTCTTCGCTATCTATTGCAGATTTTAGAGCAAATTGCAACTTATTCCATTTTCTTTTAAACGGGTCAGTAGTCTTTTCCTGTGCTTCAATTACTTCAGGATGTTTAAAAATATCATCTTCTGCACCTTCTTCATAAACTTCCTTATCAGGTATAATTGCTACTTCGTTCATTATGTCTTCATTTACATAAATTGGAATAGCAAACTTTAAAGCAAGTGCAATCGCATCTGATGGTCTGGAATCAATTTCGTCAATACTTCCTACATCAAGCTTGATCTTAGCAAAAAATGTGCCTTCTCTTAATTCATTAATATAAACATGAGAAATTGAAAAACCAAGAAGCTCAATAATATTTTTAATCAAGTCATGAGTAAGTGGTCTTGGCGGCTTAATGCTTTCCAGTTCTAATGCAATATGTTGAGCTTCAAAACTACCAATAATAATTGGTAAACGCCTTTCACCACCAATTTCTTTTAATATTAAAGCATATCCTCCTGTAGGTGCCTGAGTAGGAGAAAGTCCTAAAATATCAACCTGAATTTTATCGTTTTCCATCAATTACTATTTTATAAAATTATAAATTCTTTTATTAATTAGATATAACCTTTTTAAACTCTTCAGTCAAAACCGGCAATATCTCAATTGCATCACCAACAATGCCATAATCGGCTATCTGAAAAATCGGAGCGTCTTTATCCTTATTAATTGCTACAATACATTTTGATGAAGACATTCCTGCGAGATGCTGAATAGCACCACTGATACCAACGGCGATGTAAAGACTTGGTGCTACAGTTTTACCTGTTTGGCCTACCTGATCTGAATGTGGTCGCCAACCTGCATCTACTATAGCTCTTGAGGCTCCAGCAGCACCATTAAGTACTTTTGCAAGTTCTTCTATCAGGTAGAAGTTTTCTGGTCCTTTTAATCCTCTGCCACCAGAAACAACAATATTTGCTTCTGTAACATCTAATTTTTCGTTACTTACAACTACTTCTTTAACCTTAGCACTAAAATCTGTATCATTTAAAGAAATATGTAACTTTTCAGTATCAGCAGTTATACCATCAACTTTAATGATTTTAAATACGTTCGGTCTTAAAGAAAACATCTTTACTGATGAGCAAACCTTTACATCAATATATGCTTTACCTGCATAAACAGGTCTGGTAGCTGTAATGTTTCCGTTATTGATTTTAATTTCTGTGCAATCAACAATTAATCCGGCTTCAAGTTTAGCAGAAACCCTAGGAGATAAATCTTTTCCCATAGAAGTAGCTGAGAGTATTATGATATCTGCATTTCTTTGTTTGGTAACTTCTGCAAGTATTTTTGAATAAGCTGTAGTCGAATATTTTTCAAGTCTAGAATCTTCGACAATTAGAACTTTTTTAAATCCATAAGCATCTAATTCACATGCAACAGTTGAAACATTACTGCCTATTAACAGAATTTCTGCTTCAATACCTAGTTCATTTGCTATTTTTAATGCTGTAGAAACAATTTCAAAACCTGAATTTTTAATTTTATTATCGCGTGATTCAACAAATGCTAATATTTTACTCATTATATCACCTTAGCTTCCTCTCTTAACAATCTAACAAGTTCTGTAACTGCCGAAACATCCGTTCCAACAATTTTACCCTTAGATTTTGGATGTGGGAGGCTCATACTTAATATTTCAGTTTTATTTTCTGTATAAGTTGGCTGTTTCTCTTCAATTGCTTTTGTTTTAGCCTGCATGATACCTTTTAAGTTTGGATATCTTGGATTATTCAATCCTCTTTGAGCAGTAATTGCTACAGGTAATGATGCTTCAACAACTTCTTTGCCACCTTCAATTTCTCTTTCACATGTAATTTTGCTGCCATCAAGATTTAGACTAACAACTACACTAATTGAAGGAATTGAAAGCATTTCTGCTACAAGTGAACCTACCTGTGAATCATCATAATCTATTGATTGTTTACCGAAAAAAATTATATCAGGGTTAATTTCTTTTAAAACATCAGCTAAATTCCTTGCAACTGTATAAGAATCCATCTCAATATCTGATTTAACAAGGATTCCTTTTTCAATGCCCATTGCAAATGCTTTTTTTATAGCATCTTTATTACTTTCTTTACCTACAGAAACTACCACTGTATCTCCGCCATGTTTTTCTTTTAATTGTAAAGCAGCTTCTATGGCAAGTTCATCGTATGGATTAATAATATAAGTAACCCCCACTGAGTCAATAGTTTTTCCATCTGAACCTACTTTTACTTTTGTTGTAGTATCAGGCACTTGAGAAACACATACAACTAACTTCATTACTTCACCTTTCTTAAACTTAAGTGTAAAAACTGATTTAATTTGCTTTTATTAATTAAAAATAACGAATTTTTGATAAATTTTCAATTGATAAAATAATAGCATTTTAAATTAATAAAATTAAAATAGGAACGGTTATTTTACCGTTCCTATAATTAAATACAGCATATATAAGGTTTATTTTACAAACATTAACTAACTAAAATCAGGAAAACAAGGATGCATAATATCTTCGTTATTTTACTAATACCATACGTTTAACCTGATTAGTATTTTCTGCTTCCAATGAATAAAAGTAAATACCCGAAGCTAAATTAGAACCATTAAAATCTACACTATAAGTACCTGGTGAAAATGACTGGTCAACTATTGTACTAATTAACTCTCCCAATGTATTATAAACCTTGATCTTTAATGAACTCTGTTTAGGCACATCAAAATTTATAATTGTTGTTGGGTTGAACGGATTTGGATAATTATTATACAAGTTGAAGGATTGTGGTATTGAACTACCTATTTGTGTTATTCCAATTGTTGATCTTCTTAATGTTACCAGAAATGCTCCTGAAGTAAATAATGTATCAACACCATTTGTTGAAGCTGCTCTCCATGTGCATCTGACAGAATCACCAGTATATCCCATAGTTGTTCCTAGACTATCAAGAAAACTTTTTCTGATAGAAGAAATAGTGTCTAATCCGGTATTGTTGCTTGAGTAAGAAAATTCCGGGTTATTACCAAGTTTTTTTATTTTAAAGATATACTTAATTGTATTACCTGTGGCGGATTTACCCCAAATAAAATCAGTTGTACTTGGATCCTGAGCAGATACTAATATTGTTGTATTAGTAGGAGGTGATATCAGTGTAAATGGACTTAACGGCACACCAGCTACTCTGATGTAATTTAAAATAGTATAAGTATTTGACCCAAATTGATTAGTTGCTGTTAAACTAACAGTATAACCACCTGTCAAGGAATAGTTAATATTGGGTGGGTTACGTAAACTGGAAGTTGAAGGCGTTCCGCCTGGAAAACTCCAACTCCACGATGTAGGAATATTGGTTGACATATCATAAAAATTTACAGGACCTCCGCTAATTGGTACAAATTGAGTATCTGAAGTAAAATTAGCAAAAGGAGCAACACCCTGTAAATCATTTATTCCTTCAAGTATAGAAATATTTGAATTACTAGGATCAAGCCAGTCTTTTAATTGATTTGTAGATGAACCTCCATAGCCCCATGATGCAGAGAACTTTCCAAAAACCTTAAAAACACCCTGTGGGTTTTCGCATTGTGATGGTGTTCCACCAAGATTTTGTCCTACAACACGTTTATTTTGATCATATAATGGACAACCTGAAGAACCGCCTTCTGTCATACCTAAATCCCAAACAACCTGCCAGAAACCATTTACAAGTCTTCCTCCAAAACCGTTAGAGTGATTTGCTGGTTGATAATCGAATGATATTTTTTTATTTGCTCCTCCGGGGTGATGAATAGCTACTTGGTTAGTAGGTTGCGTTCCGGTTCTATCCCATCCATTAAAAAAAGCATTATAAGCAGCAGGCATTGTTCCGTTAATTTCTACTAATCTAAAGTCAGTTGCATAATTTGCTGCTTTTAATGTAGCCCCTGATAATGTTTGCGATAAATTTCCAGCAGTACCATAACAAGTCGGATTTTCATAATTGAAAAAGAATACCATACTTGCATGATTATCAGGTGCACAATGCTCAGCGGTTAAATATAATAAACTTCTATTTTGTAATGCATTATTTAAAAGAGAACCTGAGCATAAAAAACCTCCACCACCTTGTGTAAAAGTTATTCTGGTTACTGAGCGTTTTTGTTCAACCCAAGGAGCACCTACAATGCAATTAATATTTATATTACAAGCAAGCTCATCAGTTGTTAAAAAACCGTAGATATCTTTGTATGCATGTACTACCTGAGAAATTTTTAGTTTTCCTTTATCCTTAGAATAAACAGGTTCATAATATTCCAGAATAGTTGTTTCACCTAAAGTAGGAGCCGTTGCAAAATACATATTTTCAGCATTGTTTAATTCAGAATACGCTCCCAATAGCTGACTTTTATCGCTGTTATATATATAAAGCAATGCCCCTTTGGGCATATAAAATTCTTTGTAAAATAAGTTAATAGAAATAGCATTATCAGAATTAAAAGCAAGTCTCCAAACCCTGCTTCCATCAGGTAATGATTCCCATGTACCTGAATTATTGATATCATAATTAACTTCAAAAACTTTTCCGTATCTGAAAGGAATACCAATTTTACTTGCGTTTATATTATCTTCGGTAATCATTTTATTTAAATCAAATGATGGCATTGAAATTACCTGATAATTACTCCGCAGTTCGGTTAATGAACTAATTGGTAATCCACCGGAATTATTTTGTGAAAAGGAGGAAACCTGCAAAATGAAAAATAATAAAATAAAGCTTTTTAAAAATATGATATTTTTACTCATAATAAATTTATTTATTGTTTTAAAATGTTTTTTATTCGTCCTGTGAATAGATAAAATATAATAAATTAAGTAAATATATTTTAAAATATTGAATTAGAAAACCCATTTAATAATATAAACAAAATAATACTGTTAAAGAATAACTATTTATGTTATTTTTAGTATAATAACCTTTTATTTTTTATAGTTTTTCATAATTTCTTCCATTTCTTTAGTCTTATCTTTGAGATCCTCCATATTCTTTTTCCCATCCTTATTCTCGCCCATTTTTTTCATATCTTCAAGCATATTTGTCATATCCATATATTTTACATCCTGTGGGGCTATAAACATATCATCAGTAACTTTTACATCTTTTTCAAATTTAACTGCTTTCATAATAGTTGTGCCATCTGAAGTACCCATTTTTAAAGGAACTGTTTTTTCATAAATACTAACTGTAAAATTCTTTTCTTTGTGTTTATAAATCTCACATTTATATCCTATGATTTCTTCATCACCAATTTTTTCCATTTGATCAAGATAATCACGGAATGAATTTACATCTATGTTATCTTTTGTTTCACTAAATTTCTTCTTATCAAACTTCATACCCATTTTAACACCTGCAATTTCTGAAACAGAATAAACAATATCTCCTCCATCAAAATAAGCTGTAGCAGAAAATTTCTTACCATCAGCATCAAATGTGCTTGTAGAACGACATTTTTTACCATCATAAATAGCACTAACTATGCCTGAACCTTTTTCTCTGCCGGTTATTTCAAATTCTACCATAAATGGCTTATCTCTTGAAAATGCTGACTTGTCTTTTGAATCTTTAGTATCAGATTTTTTATCATCTTTACTTGAAGTTGAATCATCCTTTTTGCTACAGCCAATAATGATAGAAAATGAGAAAATAATTGCTGCCATTAAGCTGAAAAGAATTAATGATGTTTTTTGATTTTTCATAATAATATAAATTTAATTGAATTATAAATTATACAATGGACGATAGACATAATCAATTGGGTCAACTAATCCAGCCATTTGGAAGCCTTTTAGTCTCAAAGCACATGAATCACATTCACCACAAGCCTTATCCTCATTTTGATAGCAGGACCATGATAGTTTAAATGGAGCATTAAGTTCACTCCCTTTTTTAATTATTTCATATTTCTTTAAGTGAATTATTGGAGTTTCAATTAAAATATTTGTATCTGGTTTTGTTCCAAGTACTATCACTTTGTTAAAAGCATCGTAAAATATTTCCCTGCAATCAGGGTAACCGCTTGAATCTTCTTCTACTGCACCGATAAATATTTTTTTTGCACCTATAACCTCAGCCCAGCTTACTGCAATTGAAAGAATGTTTGCATTTCTGAATGGGACATAAGATGTCGGTATAACTTTGCTATCAATATCAGCTTTAGAAACTTCAATACTACTATCTGTTAAAGATGATCCTCCTATTTTAGTAAGATATTTAAAATCAACAATAAGTTTGTTAGTTACATAATAATAATCTGCTATATCATTAAATGCTTTTAGTTCACGTTTTTCAGTTCTTTGACCGTAGTTGAGATGAAGAAATGAAAGATCATAATCTTTTGAAGCTATTGCAGCAGTAACAAGTGAATCCATTCCTCCGCTGATAAGTATTATTGCTTTATCCTTCGTATCCCCGTTAGGTGGGAGAACTCTATTGTCATTTAATGTCATTTTTCAATAGCACTTCTATTATTTTATCAGGAATTAATATTTTATAAAAATTTTGTAAAAACTATAAATACTTTATTCTTATGTTCCTGTACCCTTTTATTCATATCTTTCGTAAAACCAATATAAAGTACCTTGTTGCTTTTATTGGTCATAATGTAAACATAATAACATTTCATAACAACAGAATTACCCGCTTCCGAAGGTTAATTATTTTATACTCCTCTTGTTTCGGGTTGCCAGATATATTTATGCATTTGAAGCTGTAAACGTACATTCAGTTTATCTTTCAGTATCCATTGAGCAAGTTCTATATTTTCAATTTTATCGAAAACCGGTGAAAATAAAATCTGTCCAACCTTTTTGGTTAGGTCAAATCTATTCAGAATATCTTTTGCCCAATCATAATCTGCCCTGTTGCCTATAACAAATTTAACTTCATCAGTTGGTTTTAAAAACTGAATATTTTCATACCTGTTCTTTTTTTCCATCTGGCTATAAGGAGTTTTTAAATCCATAATAACTTTTACACGCTTATCAATAACTTCAATCGGTAATGAACCACCTGTTTCAATCATTAATTCAAATCCAAGGTCACAAAGTTCTCTTATGAGTAAGTGAACATTTCCCTGTACTAGCGGTTCACCACCTGTAATTTCGACCAAATTACAGTCATACGATTTTACTTCTGCAATAATATCATCAATTTTTCTATCAACACCTTCATAAAAGGCATATTCAGTATCACAATAAACACAGCGAATGTTGCAGTAGGTCAAACGAACAAATACACATGGCAATCCAGCTTTAGTTGACTCACCTTGAATTGAGTGAAATATTTCGTTGATTTTGAGAAATTCCTCGCGAAGGCGGGGAACTCTATTTTCGATTGATACCACTATTTAATAAGACCTCTATAAATTCTAAATCTGTTAATTTATTATCAAATTTTTCTGAGAGATCTAACCATTCGGGATTTAACTTGTTAATCAAATTTTTCTTCCACTCTCTATTCCATTTTTTAAGTTGTTTTTCTCTCAATTTAGCTTCTTCAATAGATAATACTTTTTCAAAGTAAACTAATCTGTTAGCATTGTATAATTTTGTGAATCCGTTATAAATTTTGTTTTTGTGTTCATTCACTCTTTTTTTTAAATCATTAGTAAAACCAATATACAATACTGTTTTGTTAATATTCGCTAATATATATACAAAATAATATTTCATAAATAGAGATACTCGCCTTCGCGGGTATTACAATATAATTCCCTTCGAAAGCAAACAGGACTTCTCAGCATAACTATTAGGACTTTCATAAATCTTAACTGTCAACTCTTCAAACTTATGACCCTTTATATCAAGTAGTTCATTCATAATTTTACTTACAAAATCACTGCATATATTTTCAACTGTTGAGTGATATTCAACAACAACTTTTTTCATTTTGTTTTTTGTTAAAAAATCTAATACTTTCTTATCATCTTTCCAGCATAAGAAAGCGTGGTCATACTTATCAATAATAGGTTTTACTATTTTATTAAGTTCGTAAAAATCAATGACCATTCCGTTTTTATCGAGTCCCCCGGTAATTTCAACATTCATTCTGTATGAATGACCGTGTATATTTTTGCATAATCCTTTGTGAAACGGCAAACGATGCCCCATTTCCCAGTGATACTGTTTTGAGATTTTCATAATTATATAAAGTTAACTAAATTTGTCAGTAAATTAAAGGAAAATCTACCAAAAAAATTTTTCCGGTTTGAATAGGCTGATGCATGAATCTATACTTTAAGTAAAATGTATTAAGTTTAAATTTGTTGAAAATCGACTCCTATTACAACAATTCAAACCCGAATATACTGTTTATCGAGCTTTATTAAATAATTTAATTTTCCACTGTATCCTTGCAGGAAAGCTGGGTCAGGGTAAGGTTACAGTAAAGGAATTGTTTACTGTCATTAATTGTTATATTTTTGAAAGCATTACAATAGTACTTTAGTTCTTTTAAAAATTTGGGGATGAATATGGTTTCGACGGGAATATAGATGTTTAAGACAGCATTCCGTGTTCTCAGCAAGCACGTTAAAAAGGCTGAAAGTCAAAATATAAACGACAACAATAATTACGCTTTAGCTGCTTAATAAATAAGCAACTCGTCTTTTACCGCTTCCACCGCTCATTTGGAAGGTAAAAGGCGCCAAACTTTTGAGCTGGCCGTAAGGTTTACTTGAGCCAAACGGTAAGATAACTTCAAGTGTAGGTTCAGTGCCGCTATGTTTGCGATGCAGTGCTGAATTGAAACCTAAACGCGAACTAAGAATGTAGGCGTCTTAATGGTCTTGTTTTCGGACCCGGGTTCGACTCCCGGCATCTCCACTAATAAAAAAGGTGAGTTAATAACTCATCTTTTTTATTATACTTTTTGCAGCTTAATCTACTTTTTACCTTTGTGTTTTAATATCAGTTTTTGATTCACTGTCAATGCTTCATCTTCGCTTTTTTTCTTTCCTTTTTTCTGAATAAAGTATTGTTCAATTATAGAAAGCAGGTTGAACATAAAGTAATAGAGGTTTAATCCTGCTGGTAATGTTGTAAAGAGAAATGTCAGCATTATTGGCATTATGTAAACTATTGCCATCTGTTTGGGATCCTTAATAGTCATCTTTTGCTGAATGAACATTGTAATACCCATAAAAAGGGCAAGACCTGATAAATAATCAACACCAAACAAAGGAATTTTAAAAGGCAACTGTAAAATTACATCAGGTACAGCTAAATCATGAATCCAAAAACCGAAATAAGCCTGTCTTAGCTCAATTGTTGAACTAAATACACCGAACAAAGCATATAAGATAGGAAGTTGTAATAGCATTGGTAAACAACCGCCTGCTGGATTTATCTTTTCTTCCTTGTATAATTTCATCAGCATTTGCTGCTGTTTCTGAGGGTCGTCTTTATACTTTTCCTTCATTGCATTCATCTTGGGCTGAAGCTCACCCATTTTCTTCATAGATTTCATCTGGTATCTTGTGAAAGGTGTTAAAACAACTTTCATCACGATAGAGAAAATTATGATAACCAGCCCCCAATTTGAAATGAACTTATGAATAAAAAGAAAGAACGGTAAAATAGCATACTGAGCAATTGGTCTTACAATAAAATCGAGTGAAAATCTCATGGTTGACTGCAGGTTCATGTTGTAGCCATTCAGTATTGCATAATCAACCGGACCTAAATATATATTAAACTTATTTCTTTCGGATTTTTCATTTTTGATTAACATTTTAAGGGCAATTGAATAATCTTTTTCGAATCCATTGTTTGGAAGTGTATAATATTTTCCTGTGATATACGAGCCATCAGCCTTTTTACCATCAGGAATTAAGAAAACAGTGAAATACATAATTCTTGAACTGACCCAGTTTGTTTGACCGTTAAGATCAGATTTAATAGGTTCATCTTTATTGGTAACATCCAGTACTTCAAGCTCATCACCTAATTCAGCAAAAGCCTGTGCGTGGCTTCCTTCACTATCACTTCTGAATTCAGTAAGTTTTAGAGAATTTTCCCATGCTAACTGATACTCATAATTTGAAATAAATTTATTAGAATTTTCAAGACCAATTTCAACACCAAACATGTATGTATCATTTTTAAAAGTATATGTCTTGGTAATCTTTGCACCGTTTGTATCAACCGGCAATTCATAAACTACTTTATATTCCTGGTTTCCCCGAACATCAATTCTATCCCATGCATTATAGGTTGACGAAAAATAAAGTTCTTTTGTATTGATTAATTTTCCTTCAATTGAATTAAAAAGAAGGTTAAGCTCACTGCCTTTATTCAAGTTGAGAAGCTGAACCGGGAAGCCATCCCAGGTTTTAAATCCTTTTACTTCATACTTTATCAGCGAACCGCCTTTTGTAGAAAATTCAGCGTAATATTTATCAGTTTCGATAATTATTATCTTATCATCACCTTTTTCAAATTTACTGAATAAAACACCGTATTTTTCAGAAACAGGCTGAATACCTTTTGAAGTATCAACTACTAAAATTTTCTTAATTGAATCCTGAACCTGCAACTGGTTCTGTACTTTATTAAGTGAGTCAGTTTTTATCTGCTCGGTTTTCTTTAAGTCTTGTTGTTGAGGTGGGATGTTTTTATTCTGGAAATACAGCCATCCTATTAAAATTACTCCGATTAAAACAAAACCTAATATTGAATTTCTATCCATTGTTAATTATTTCAATTTCTATTTTTTTAACGGAACCGGGTCATACCCGCCTTTGAAGAAAGGGTTACATTTAAGTATTCTTACCATTGAAAGGTATGAACCTATGAATAATCCACGTTTTTCAAGTGCTACAATTGCATATTGCGAGCATGTTGGGAAGTGCCTGCATGATGACGGGAGGAAAGGTGATATAAAATATTTATAAAATCTAATTATTAAAATCAGCAGGTATTTAGGATTTATATATTTCATCCTATATTTACAATTTAATTAACTTTATTAATTCTTGATACTATTTTTTCCATCATTATTATCATATCAGATGAAATTTCTTTAAAACTTAATTCTTTATAAGTTTTGTAACCAGAATTTGACAGGGAAAAAAGTATTCTAAGCTTTATTTGTTTTTCTGATACATGATTAAACAATACTGTTTTATTGAGTCTATAAGATTCTTTAAGCAAGCGCCTTATCCTGTTACGGCTGCTGGATTTCTTAATTTTTTTTTTGATAATAAAAAACCGACCTTTACCGGAAAGTCGGTTTTAATATCTGAAAAATTTAAAAAAACATTTAAAAACTGTGATTCAAGCCTAAATGACTTTGAAAGTATCTCTTCAAATACACCAAATCCCCTTAAAATTTCAATTCGTTTTAATGTATAGATTTTTTTCAAAGTTATAGTAATTATCTAATAAACTTGGTTTCATCACTAACGGTCAGCTTTTTTCTTCCTTTAGCTCTGCGGCTTGCAATAACTGCTCTGCCGTTCTTGGTTTTCATTCTTTCTCTGAAACCGTGCTTATTTTTACGTTTTCTGTTACTTGGCTGAAATGTTCTTTTCACAAATACTCCTGTTTATCCCTTTGGGGTTCACCCGTTTTGAGGGTCCGCCATAACGGCTGGTCAGTTTATAAAATTCCCTTTAATAAAACGTTAAAATAATCAAAAATTTAAACACATTCAAGGTGTAAAAAGCCGGTGTTCCTGGAAATATTTGATAAATTGAATTAAAAATCAAAAACTTTCACCACAGAGACACGGAGGGCACAGAGAAAAGCAAAATACCTTTTCTTTGTCATACCCGTATGCCTTGTTTCTAAGGCGTATGCGGGTATCCAGATATAAAACTTTACATAAACATTATGTTTGATAATCGTTAATTTTTCAAAAAGCGAAAGTTAAGAAAAAGCAAAATCAAAACAAAAAACCGCCACGAAGACACTAAGCCATAAAGAAAAGCAAAAACGTGAAATGTGAAAGCCCAAATGCCAAAAAATTAGATGCAAAGGCTAAAAAACAAAAGCTTTTCTCGCAAAGCCGCAAAGCACGCAAATACCACTCCATAGGCACCACGTCAAAGCTGTCACGTCTGAGCCGGGCAAGGGCAGGCAAGAACAAAAAGATTTTAACCCCGGCGGAGTGATATGTTAAAAATCAAAATCAAAAGCCTTCAACACAGAGTCACGGAGAACCACGCCATAGGCGGGCAAGCACAGAGGTATGCAATATTTATTTGTTGGTGATCGTAAAGACCTTCGGCAACACCAACAAAGGGGGAATTCGTTTGCAGGATCTTACTTTATTTCTTTGAAATTTTGCCATCATCGGTTATTTCTATATCCGTTTCAGGAAAATCTCTTTCAGTAAGTTCTTTCATAATCTTAACTACAGAAAAATCATCATCAAACACCGGGAAACCCCTTTTTATCTGTTTGAAAGGGAATATCCTGCCATGCGAAAAATTACCGTCTTTATTTATATAAAGTTTTAAAATGGGAGCTAAACCAAGATTCCCGCTTAAACCAAATTTACCATAAGTACAAAAATTTCCAAGGCTGTATGCTATGAATTTCTCCTTATATAATTCAACACCTCTTGGTACATGTGGTCCGTGTCCAAAAACAACATCAGCGCCTGCATCAATCATTGCATGAGCAAATTCATAAACATTTCCTCTATCCTCACCAAGATAAAATTCTCTCTTACGGGTAACTCTTGTAGAGCCTGAACCTTCAGCGCCTCCATGAAACGCAACTATCAATATGTTACATTGTTTTTTAAGTTCACTAACTATTTTAACAGCTTTTTTAATATCATTAATACTTAAAGTACCATTGTTAGGAGCAAAACCTGTGAAACCAAATTTGATACCGTCTTTTTCAAAAATTGCAGTAGGGGCTGTTAAGTGTCCAGCATATTTAATGCCATACTCTTTGAGAGTATTTTGAGTTGTCACTCTGCCAATATCACCCATATCTCCGCTGTGATTATTGGCTAAGTTCATCATATCAAAACCTGCATCTTTTATATAACCTGCATAGTGTTCGGGCATTCTGAATGAAACACAATTACTGGGTGTAGAACATTGTTTAGGAGTACCGCCTTTATCAAGTAAAGTTCCTTCAAGGTTTCCAATGGTAACATCGGCAAGTTCCAGGAATTCCTTTGGACCTGCAAGAATATACTTTCCATCATCAGGAGGAAGTGATGCTGATGAGGGATAATTGGTTCCAAGCATCATATCCCCTACCATTATGAGTGAATAAACTGAATCAGGGTCAGTAATTTTTGTTATGATATTTTTATCAGAGTTTTTTTCATCATTTAATTTATCAACAGAATCGGGCTTTTTATTTTCATTACCGCATGAAAAAGCCAAAATAAAAAGTAACAATAAACTAAAGTTTTGCATATTGGCTTTCATAATATTTCTATAAGTAAACTAAACTTTTACAGATTTCTTCAACTGCTTGGCAGAGACTTTTTCTTTTTCCATAAAGGAAGTTGGAGTTCTGTAATATAAATATAATCCTATTCCAACAAGAACGATTGAAATAAGTTGTGCTTCAGAGAGTCCGAATAAAAACCTTGGGTTAAGTCGTATGAACTCGATAAGTAACCTTGAAGTTCCGGATAAAATCAAATAAAGTCCGAATAGTTTTCCATCACCCTTAAATGATTTACGTTTACTCCACAAAAACCAGAAAATCAAAGCACCTAAAATAAATTCATAAATTGGTGTTGGATGCATTAGTGTAGTATCAGGTACAACTCCACCAAACTTAGCTGCTATATCAGTGCCGCGGAATGCTATAGATGGAGGCAGAGTTCCATTAGAATAATCTGTTCCCCATGGAACCCAAGACATAAATTCCGATACGGGAAGTCCATAATCACCATCACCAGATAAATGACAGCCGACCCTCGCAATACCATATCCGATAGCAAGTGATGGAGCAGCTGAATCACAGACTCTTAAAAAAATTATCTTTTTATAACGGGTATAAATGTAAATCAGCGCTGTAGCAAGTATCAGACCTCCATAGAAAGTTAATCCGGCAGGAGAAAAAAGCCCCTCGGTAGAAAATAACTTTTCTGCAGACATTGAAGTAAATGATTTCCACTCTTCAATAACATAAAGTAATTTAGAACCTATTACACCACCAACAAGCGCTATGAATGTAACATTAATAGCAGCACTTTCATCAAGTTTTTTACGTTTGAACTCACGCTGCATAAGCCAGCTTGCAACAATAAAACAAATACCAAGCATCAAGCCGTAACTATAAACGGGTATTGGACCCAGTTGAAATAATTTAGGAATCATTTTCGTCTGAAATTTCTATAAAACTTTTCTTTGTAATGTTTGATACTTTTATCGGTTTTGATTTTGATCTTTGAACGGTCATCTTAAACTTACTTTTATCGGAATCTTTTTTATCCACAACTACACAATACTCGCTATACTTAAAATCATAGAACCTGTATTCATAGCCAGCAGTTCCTGAGCTTGAAAGGTCACCAATTGGCGCACTGAATCCGAGTATATTAAAATACAAGTTTTTGTCTTCCAGTTTGTTCTCTATTTTCAGGATATACTGAAATGTCAGAAATTCCTTTGTAGTCTGAAATCTAAAAGAGATAAAATCTTTCTTCTTTGTTTCATCATGCTCAAGAGAAATATTCAGTACATATTCAAACTTTTTTTGAGGCGGCTTAACTTTTTTTGTTCGCAATTATATTAATGCCTCCCGTAATTTATCAAATTCAACTTCAATCTGTGTGCTATCAGCCATATTCTTTAATAATCCTTTTCCTTTTGTAAGTTCTTCTTCTCCAATAATGTAAACATATTTCACACCTAATTTATTGGCATCCCTCATTTGAGATTTAAAGCTTCTGTCTAAGAAATCAGTTTCACATGCGAAACCTGAATTTCTTAATTTATTTATCTGAATGTAAGCAATTTGTTTTGCTTCATCATTTAAAGCAATGAAATATATCTCAGGCTTTACCTGCTCACCAAATGTGAAATTATTTTTTTCAGCAACTATCAATATTCTTTCAATACCACTGCCGAAACCAACTCCCGGGCAGGGTTTACCGCCTAATTGTTCGATAAGTCCGTCATATCTTCCACCACCGCCTAATGCATCCTGCGAGCCAAGCTCACTTGAGATAAATTCAAACGTAGTATCAGCATAATAATCTAATCCCCGCACAAGCCTGAAATCAATTTCATAGTCAATACCAAGCTTATTAAGTTCATTAATTACTTTATCAAACCTTGATTTGGATTCAATACCAAGGTTATCTAATATTTTTGGGGCATAATCTGTAATTGCCTTATCATTTTTATCTTTTGAATCAAGTATTCTTAGAGCATTGGTTTCAAATCTTCGTTTGCTATCTTCGGAAAGTTCATTAAAATTATTTTTAAGATATTCCTTAAGTATTTCGATGTAGCTTTTTCTTTCATCAGATTTACCAATGGAATTAATTTTAACCTTAAAATTATTTATTCCGCAGCGGTTATATACAGTTTTTGCAAGCAAAATTAATTCAACATCCGATAAATAACTATAACTGCCCAATATTTCTCCACCAAATTGTGTATGCTCGCGAAATCTTCCGGCTTGTGGTCTTTCATACCTAAACATATTAGTAATGTAGTATAGCTTATGCAGAGGTGCCTCACCCATCATTGAGTTTTCAAGAAAAGCCCGCATAACTGGAGCTGTACCTTCGGGTCTTAATGTAATAGAGTCACCGCTTTTATCATCAAAAGTGTACATTTCTTTGCCAACAATATCAGTTTCAGAGCCTACTCCCCTTTTAAAAAGTTCAGTGTATTCAAATGTTGGTGTTCGAATTTCAGTGAAATTATAAAGAGAAGTAACTTCCCTTATAACATTTTCAACAAATTGCCATTTGTAGATATCTTTGGGTAATATATCCTTTGTGCCTTTAGGTTTCCTGAAATTCATCTATTCAATAAAATTATCATACAATATAATTTTCTTTATTGGTAAAATCTATGAAAATAGGATTATATTATGTAATTTCGTATGATTATATAAAAGAGTATATTTGAGAAATAAATTTTAAATATATGTTAAAAATTAATAAAAACTACATCGTTGATGAAAATCAAGTTCCAATTGCGGTTCAAATCCCAATTAACGAATTTGAAGCAATGGAAAATACGATTGAAAACTTTGGATTATCAAAGTTAATGGATGATACATTAAATGATGAATCTCTTGAAAAAAAATCAGCATTAGAATATTATAATAATCTGAAGAAGAATGTAGAAGGTTGAATACAAGAAAATATTTCTCAAAGAACTTGTCAAACTTCCTCATGAAATCAGAAGTAAAATTGAAAAAGTAGTTTTTGAAGATATTTCGGCTGAAAACCCCTTTTCACTTGGTTACATTGAAAAAATGAGCGGATATAAAAATAAATACAAAGTTAGAGCCTGAAATTATAGAATTGGTTTGACTATTGAAAAAGAAAAAATGTTAATTATTATTAACAGAGTTGCACACAGAAAGGATATTTATAAAATTTTCCCATGATAAAAGCAGTAGTTTTTGACTTAGATAATACTCTCATTGACTTTATGAGAATGAAAAATACCGCTGTTGAAGCAGCTACAAAGGCTATGATAGATGCCGGGCTGGACTTTCCCTACAGTGAAATTAGGGCAAAGATTGATGAGATATATAAAGATAAAGGAATAGAATACCAGCAGGTCTTTGACCAGCTTCTAAACCATTTCGTTGGTAAAATGGATTATAAAATACTTTCAGCAGGAGTGGTTGCCTACAGGACTGCACGGGAAGCTGAATTAAATACTTATCCGCAGGTTATTCCAACTTTGGTAAAGCTGATTAAAATGGGAATAAAGCTTGGAGTAGTTTCTGATGCCCCTAGCAAAGAAGCATGGTTAAGGCTAACACACATCGGTTTGCATCATATGTTTGATGGCATTGTAACTTATGATGACTCACGTGAAAAGAAGCCCTCTCCTGTTCCATTTAACATGATTCTAGATAAACTTGAAGTAAAAGCAGAGTATGCATTAATGGTTGGTGATTGGGCTGAACGTGATGTAGTTGGAGCAAAGAGTGTTGGAATGAAAACAGCATTCGCTAAATACGGTGATACATTTGATACAAAGGTTCACGGCGCAGATTATGAGATAAACAGTGTGGCTGAGATTGTGGATATAGTGAAGAAGGAAAATACATAAACTATACCCGCGTAGGCGGGTATCTCAATTATGAATAAATCTTTTGTTTATATATTGACGAACATCAATAAAACCGTTTTGTATGTTGGATTTACAGATGATATAATACGCAGAATACAAGAGCATAAAAATAAAAAATACGAAGGTTTTACTAAATTCTATAATGTAAACAGATTAGTATATTTTGAAAATCATGATACGGTTGAGGAAGCTATGAAGCGAGAAAAACAATTGAAAAAATGGAACAGGAATTGGAAAAATAATCTTATCAATAAACTGAATCCAGATTGGAAAGATTTATCGGAGAATTTTAATAAGAAGTTAACTGATTTAGAGTTTTTAGAATTATTATTTAAAAATGTGAATAATTAGAAATAGAGATTCCCGCATTCGCGGGAATGGTTTATATATGATAAAAGGCTTAGGAATAGATATAATCGAAGTATCGCGTATAAAAGGTATTATGGAAAAATACGGAGATAAGTTCTTTAAGCGCATACTTACTGATAACGAAATAGCTTACTGCAAGAAATTCAGTGATGCTGAATTACATTTTGCCGGAAGGTTTGCATCAAAAGAAGCATACAGCAAAGCTATTGGCACGGGAATATCAAAAGATTTTGGATGGAAAGATATTGAGATATTGAATGATGAGAGGGGTAAGCCGTATATTAATCATGTTAAGCAGAACGAGTATTCAAAATTTAAGTATCACATCAGCATTTCTCACACCAAGGAGTACGGCAGCGCAGTTGTTGTTTGTGAAGAGTAATTATACTTTCCCTGCGCAGGCGGGGAACTCTCCCTTAAATCATTTTTTGATGTTTTCCGTAATAAGGTTATTCTGAATAAATGTAATTAAGTAATTCGAATAATCAGCTCTTCATAAAATCTATAGCTGTTTCCTGAAGTTTCAATCTGCCAATATTAATTGATTTATTTCAACATTAGTTTGAATCTCAGGTTGATATCTTCAAACATAACAAATTTCAATTGGAAACATAAAAGTTAGGGTTATCCGCCTGCGCGGGTATGGTGTCCTTATACTTCAAGCGGCCTTGCAATCATAATCCCTGTCTTTTTGGAATCACCTGCAACGTATTCCTGTAATTCCATTGGTGAGATAATCACTTTTTTACTTTTTGATGATGCGTGAATAAAGTATGTTCCTCCGCTTTCTTTGTAAACATAGCCGGTGTGAGTTACATCAAGTCCTGAGATACTGGTTGTAGTCGCAATAATATCACCGGTTTGCATCAGGTCATATGATTTTGATATTTTTTTAGTTGGGATGTAATAGTAATTTCTGGAATTAATTGCTTCTTCAGCTGTTTTAATACCATCAAGCTCTGAACTGCTTGAAAGCTGTTTATATGATTTTGTATGGCTTGTCATGAAATCGATCTTCTTATTGTACTCTACACCGCCAATATCAGCAGTAATATTCTTTACGATACCCTTATTTTCGTTATCATATATCCAGTCACAGAAATAATGCAAACGGCTTGCATAACCATCAATTAGACCGTCTCTGTAGCGGATTTTCTTTAGTTCAGACTTGTAATCATCAAAACTTGTCTTTCCCTGCTTAATACAGCGTGCAAAGACAAGACAATTTTCAACAAATGTTACGCAATCAAGTCCGGTTAGGTTAATTACCAGATTTTCACTCATATTATTATCAAGAGTACCAGCGACATAATCGGTATCAATAAATGATTTGCCAACCTCACTAATTGCATCTCCAATTGGCATGGACTTAACTCCCCCATCAACCAAAAACTTGAACTTCTTCTTGATAAGAACTTCATCATAGTCATCAAAGAAACTGGTATTCATTGATTTAAGAGCATTTGGTAATGATGTTAAGAATATAGCGCTTAATGCCGATGTTTTAATAAAATTTCTGCGAGATAGTTTTGACATAATATATTCATTTTTGGATTTAAAATGGTGCATCTTGTGGAGCATAATATGAAGGTTCTGAATCCTTTGCCCTATTAGCAAACATAGCATAATTATGAATAAATGTCAGCTTAGCTTCGCCAATAGGCCCGTTACGCTGTTTACCTACAATAATTTCTGCAAGACCCTGTACATCATGAAACTTAGGATCATCTTTACCGATATATATTTCGGGTCTATTAATAAAAATTACAACGTCAGCATCCTGTTCAATTGCACCGGATTCTCTTAAGTCAGAAAGTTGTGGGCGTTTTTCTTTGCCTGCTCTGTCTTCAATTTTACGGCTTAACTGGGATAACGCAACTACAGGGATATCAAGTTCCTTAGATAATTGCTTTAAACCACGGGTTATATATGCAATTTCAAGATGTCTATCGAGATTACCCTTGTTTGATACTTCCATAAGCTGCAGGTAATCAACTATTATCATATCAATATTTTGCAGAGCTTTCATTCTTCGTGATTTTGAGCGTAATTCTAATAAACTAAGTGGTGAAGAATCATCAATAATAATATTTATCTTACTGCTCATTAGTCTTGGTGTCTGTTTAGCTATTTTTGCCCAGTCAGATTCAGGCAGCCTGCCTGTTTTAAGTTTTGAAATATCAACTCTGGATTCAAGACATATAAACCTCAGAGCAAGCTCGCGATTGCTCATTTCAATTGAAAATATTCCGATATTTTTACCATGATCAACTGCTGCGTTCCTTGCAAAGTTCAAAGCCAATGCTGTTTTACCGTGTGAGGGTCTTCCAGCAATAATTATAAGCTCCGATTTCTGAAATCCTCCGGTTATAGCATCCAGCTCTTCATAACCGGATGGTACACCAAAGACTGAGATTCCTTTTTCATGTCTTTCATGTATAGATTCAACATATTCCATCGTCGCACGGACTTCATCCTTGATATGAGAATAATTCTTTTTCTGAAGGTAATTAGTAATTTCTAGAATTTCCTGCTGCGCTTTATCAAGAAGGCTTTCAGTATTCATTGTAGGATCATAGCACTGCTCATTAAGTGAATATGTAAGCAATATCATATCACGCTTTATCCAGTTTTCAAGTATCTTATTTGCTGAAAATATTATGCTTTCCTGTGAAGAAAATGCAGTTGATAGCTCAGCCAGATACAGTGGTCCACCAATAGCGTCGAGTTCACCCCTAGATTTTAGCTCTTCAGTGAGTGTAATAATATCTACAGGCTCGTTTCTATCCCTAAGGTCACTAATTGCTCTGAAAATGAGTCCATTTGCATTAACATAAAAGTGCTTTGGCTTTAGTATTGTAGTAACTGCATCAACAAGGGAGTTATCTATCATCATTCCGCCTAGAATATTCATTTCAAGGTCTCTGCTGTGAGGCGGAACTTTACCACCATAGAGCACTTCATCTGAGACATTTTTTAATTCTGTAATATTATTTTTTTGTCTTGCCAATTAATATTTTTACTATAAAATTTATATATTTTTGGTTAAATTTCTTTTTTTGATACAAGAATTTTCCCTGTTAGCTGTTCATACATCTCTTTGAGTTGCAGCATGTCTTCCCAAGTAGGTCTTTTCCAGTTAGGGTTCCTTAGCAGTGCTGCTGGATGAAACGTTACTCTGACTTTCCACCCTTTGTAATCATGGGTCTTACCTCTTAATTTAGCAAGCGGTTCTTTTGTTTTCAAGAGAGATTCTGAAGCTACTTTTCCTAATAAAAGAATAAGTTTTGGATTAATTAATTTCAACTGTTTAAGAAGGTAAGGTTTGCAGACCTCAACTTCTTCAGGTAATGGATTGCGGTTTCCCGGGGGACGGCTCTTTAAAATATTACAAATAAATACATCATCACGCATAAAGCCTGTTGATGCAAGAATTTTATTCAGTAATTGTCCTGCCCTTCCAACAAAAGGCTCACCCTGTGCATCCTCATCTGCTCCGGGGGCTTCTCCTATAACGACAAGCTCTGCATTTGGATTACCTACCCCGAATACAAAATTAGTCCTTGTTTTCCATAAGTCACATTTTTTGCAATTCTTAATTTTTTGATTAAGTTCATCCAGAGTTTCGGCAAATTCCCATTCTTCACGTTTAATATTTTGATTGCCAAAAATATCAATTTCTGCAACAGCAGACTTATCTTTTAGAACAACAGAATTATTATCAATTTTTTTCTTTTTTGTAATCAAATTATCTGGTTTTGCAACAGGTTCATTATTTATTTTAATTTCAGGAATAATATTATCAATATAAATCTTACCATTATAAAACCTATCATAGTTTTTTAAGATACTTTCAGTTTCAGATACTATTTTATTTAATTTATCATCACTCATATTTATAGAATATCTAACTTATCTAATATCTTTTGGGCAGCTTCAAATTTTGTCATTTTATCATAAAGTGTTACATTAAAATCTTTATCGATAATTGTAATTACATTTGTATCAGTTTTAAATCCTGCACCTTTAACATTTGGATTATTTACAACTATTAAATCAAGATTTTTCTTCTTTATCTTATCCTTAGCATATTCAAGTTCATTTTCGGTTTCAAGAGCAAAACCAATGAGTTTAAAACCTGATTTATTCTTACCCGCATATTCAAGTATATCAACAGTTCTTGATGTTTCAATTGAATAATTCTCACCCGTTGATTTTTTTATTTTTCCTTTGACAGCATCCTTAGGTTTATAATCAGCAACTGCCGCGGACATAATGACAAAATCCTGCATTCTTAAATTACCCTTAACAGCATTAAACATTTCATCAGCAGTATTAACATCAATTCTATTTACATTTCTGGGAGTCCTAAGCATTACGGGTCCGCTAATAAGTGTAACTTCCGCACCTCTTTGAACTGCCGCCTTAGCAAGATTGAATCCCATTTTACCGCTGGAATAATTGCCAATAAACCTAACATCATCAATTGGTTCATAGGTCGGACCCGCAGTTAACAATATTTTCTTTCCTTCGAGATCTTTTTTAGTTCTACTTAACAATTCAGCAGTATAATCAAAAATTTGCTGAGGTTCAGGTAATCTGCCAATACCGCTTAGACCGCTTGCAAGCTCACCTGTTTCAGGCTCTATAACCCAATAGCCAAGTTCTTTCAGTGCAGAAATATTCTGTGATGTAGCTTCATTTAGGAACATATCCTCATCCATTGCAGGTGAAATAATTATCGGGCAGCGTGCAGATAGTACAGTTGTGGTAAGGAAATTATCACTAATGCCATGAACAATTTTGGCAATAGTGTTTGCAGTAGCCGGAGCAATTACAAATACATCAGCCCAAAGACCTGTATAGACATGCCATGTTTTAGTTTCAACAGTTGAGGATCTGTTTGGTTCTACATCGGGGAACATATTAATCATTACTTCATTACCGGATAATGCAGAAAGGGTTACAGGTGATACAAAATTTAAAGCCGAAGGAGTCATTACAACTCTTACTTCGGCTCCATTTTTTTTGAATAATCTTACAAGTTCACAGCATTTATAAGCTGCTATTCCGCCGGTAATACCAAGTAATATTTTTTTTTCTATTAACTGCATTCACTTAATTAGTACAATGATAAACCGGCAATAAATTACATTAAATTAATCTTCAATATTTTCGTTTCTTACTCTGAAATCAAGTTGATCATTTAAAAGCTCATTTAAAGCACTTTCAGTTGTCTTAGGTTTTACTTCAAATTCTATGCTGATATTCATTTTATCTTTACTTATAACTGTATCATCGCTCTCGTCTTCAATTTTAATCAATGGTTCAACTCGTGTATTGTATTCAAGCTTCTCTTCATCATTTATCTGTCTTGCTCGTTTGGCAGAAACAACAACTGCTTCATAAATGTTTCCTGCTTTTGATTCAACTTCTTCAATTTCCAGTGGTGTTATTTTCATTTTTATTGCTCCTTTAAGCTTACATTATATCGAAGCTTATATTTTATTTTTTATTATTTTTTCTGTTTCTGATACTGCACTAAGAAGACCTTTAGAGTTATCAACAATAAAATCGAACTCATCTTTTAATTCAACTTCCATTTTAATTCTTGATACTCTTTCTTCTATTTGTTCATCTGTTTCAGTATTTCTGCTCTTAAGTCTTCTTACTAATTCATCGTATGGAACATCAATAAATATCGTAACAGCTTCAGGGTAAATTTTTTTGATAGATAATGCTCCTTTTACATCAACATCAAATATCATGTGCTTTTTACTATAAAGGTATGGTTCTGTTTCATTTTTTAGAGTTCCATAATAATTACCGTGAACTTCTTCAGTTTCTATGAATTCATTATTAGCTTTTTTTGTATTGAATTCATCAAGAGAGATAAAAAGATAATCCTTACCGTCTATTTCAGCGGGTCTTTTATTTCTGGTTGTTACTGATACAGAAAATGTTAATTCAGGAATCTTTTTGAATAATTCCCTAATTATTGTCGTTTTTCCTGCACCGCTTGGTGCGCAAATTACAAAAAGCATATTAGCTTAATTTTAAATATCGTAATTTATTTGGTTTATTAAAAGTCTTAAATAAAACCTGAAAATACAGTTAATCATTCCCACGACTGAAGTCGTGGTTTACTAAACATATACAATTATGTAGTTTACCTACTAATCAGAACAATTTGAGTTAATGTATAAACTTACTAACTCACCTTATGCATAAAAAATGTTTCACAGACAGGAATGTCTGTGCTACTAACTCTCCTTACGCATAAAAGATGTTTCACAGACAGGAATGTCTGTGTTACTAACTCTCCTTGTGCCCTAAAACAGGGCAGACGGTAACGTTGCGTAACGTGAGCTACTAATTTAGGTATTCTCACTTGCCCAGGAATGTCTATTTATTACTCAATATTTGCCAACTGTTCTTTAATTTTCTCGAGGTCTTCCTTCATTTCAACAACATACTGAGATATATTTGAACTGTTTGATTTAGAGGCAACAGTATTAATTTCCCTGTTCAATTCCTGTACCAGAAAATTTAACCTTCTGCCTGATAATTCTTTTTGTTTAACGTTGTTTCTGAAGTAATTTATGTGCGATTTAGCCCTGATTACTTCTTCGGTTATATCAAGCCTGTCACTTATCATAATAAGTTCATATTCAAGCCTGTTATTATCAACCTGGATATTTGCATCGTTGATAAGTTTGTTCACTTTATCAAGCATCTTTTTCTTGGTTTCGCTAACGTTTTTATTAGAAAGCTTTACTACAATATCAAGTTTCTTTTCAATTGAGCTTACTCTTCCAAGAATATCCTTTTCAAGAACTTTTCCTTCTTTAGCTTTCATTAGAACCAGATCACTTGCGGCGGCTGTAAATATTTTCTTGATATCTACCCAGTATTCAGCAAGGTCATCGTTATTTTCACCTTTGAAAATTTCAGAAAATTTCAGGATATGATCAATCTTAATTTCTTCTTTTATTCCGGTAACTTTTTTAATTCCTGTAAGTAGTTTGTGATATTCCTTTATAGCCTCAGGTTTTACTTGCAGGGTTATTTCACTTGTGGAATTCTTATCAATTACAAGCTGCGCTGATATTTTTCCGCGTGATATTTTTTGACCTATAAGCTCTTTTATATCTGATTCCTTATCAGAAAAAACCATTGGCAGGCGGCAGTTTACTTCAAGGTATTTGCTGTTTATACTTCTAAGCTCAACCGATATTTTCATTTTTTTCAGGGTTTTGGAAGATTTTCCAAACCCGGTCATACTTATTATCATTTAATTTCTCTTTAGTTTTATTTTCTTTATTTCTTTTTTAGTAATTATGGTTTTCTGGTTAAACAAACTAACCGGTTTTTGCATATAATGTTTGCATAACTCAAATTTTAGGTAATCAAATGCTTCTTCAACAGATTCAGCAATACGGAATAATTTCAGGTCATCTTTATCTATAAGCCTTTTGTTAGCAAGTTCTTCAAGATTTATGATATTGTTCCAGAACTTCTTATCATAAACTACTACCGGCATATTTTTCCTTATCTTTTTCGTCTGCATCAAAGTAAGCAACTCGAATAACTCATCAAGTGTACCAAAACCACCCGGCATTATTACAAGAGCTTTTGCAAGATACGCAAACCAGAACTTGCGCATAAAGAAGTAGTGGAATTCAAAGTTAAGTGCAGGTGTAATGTATTGATTTGGAGTCTGTTCAAATGGCAGGCTGATGTTGAGTCCAATTGACTTACCTCCGGCTTTCTTAGCCCCGCGGTTAGATGCTGCCATTATCCCGGGTCCCCCGCCTGAACAAACTACAAAACGATTGCCCGGCTCTTGTTTCATTGACCATTCAGTTAACATATATGAAAGATTAACGGTGTCCTCGTAATATCGTGACATTTCAAGGTCAACCATAGCATTATCTATGTGCTGTTTATTTGGTTTCTTAAATTTTTTAAGGGTTGTGAGTCTTTTATTAGCTTCGCTCTTTGGCAATAATCTTGCTGATCCATAGAATACTATGGTATCCTTAACATTTTCTTTGCGGAATCTGTACTGCGGTTCCATATATTCAGCCATAATTCTAAGCAAACGCGCTGCGGGACTGTTTAGAAACTTTTCATCATTATATGCTTTCAGTGCTTTTTTTAATGCCATAATTATTAGTTTAAGTTAAGCCATTTTACTACTCCGAAGGAGCTCCCGTAAAGGTACTTCGGACTTCGGAGCAAAAGTCTTATCGTTTTAAAATTTAAATTTTTGATTACTCATTGATCATTATTCATTATTAATTGTTAAGCAGTCTTCCGCCATCAATAGGTATTACATGACCTGTTAAATATTTACAGTCAATAATAAATTTTACAGCAGATATAATATCTTCGGGTGTACCGTATTTATTGAGCGGTATTTTTGATACATCAATTTTTGAAGGTGTCCCCTTTTCCTCGCCTTTAATTATTATTGTCCCAGGCGCTATTGCATTTACACGTATCTTTGGAGCAAGTTTTCTTGCAAGCAGGTAAGTTAATTTAACCAATCCAGTTTTTGAAGTACTGTAAGGAATATACCCTGTCCAATTCTGCAATCCCCCAAGTGATGCTATGTTTATTACTAAAGGTTCTTTAGCTTTATTTAAATACTTTAATGCAAATTGCGTTACAAACAAAGGAGCTTTTAGATTTACAGCAATTGTGTTATCAAAAAGCTCGGGAGTAATATCAGTAAATTCAACTTTTATTATGACACCGGAATTATTCACTAGTAAATCTATCTTTTTGAAATCACTACCAATTTTATTTATTGTACTCTTAAGCTTAGTGATATTCTTAAGGTCACATTTGTAGAACTTAAATTTAATTCCATAAGCACCAAGCTCAGCCTTAGTCTTTTTAAGTTCTGCGGGTGAGCTTGAATTATAAATTATTGCAAGATCATAACCCATACCGGTAAGTGCCAGAGAAATTTTCTTTCCAAGTCTTCTAACACCGCCTGTAATTAGTGCAACTTTATTCATTCTTTAAAAACTTTAAAAGCCAAAAATCTGCCCAAGCTTTATACTTTGACATTTTGGCTTTGACATTTGAAATTATTGTGTGCCCTCGAGAGGAGTCGAACCTCTGGCCTGCGGTTTAGGAAACCGACGCTCTATCCATCTGAGCTACGAGGGCAAAGGTTGAAAACATGTGATTCTATATCCATCTGAGCTAACTTCCCTCACTTTGCTCGGCAAGTCAAGACTTCTCCTCACTGCATTCGTTAAGTCAGTCGAGGGTGAGTGAAAATTTTTCAATAATCTACAAATATAGCAAAAAATGGGAATAGAATAAACCTAGAAATTAAGTTACTTTTGGAATAAGAATAGAAATTACATATTCATTTTTATAAAGTACGATTCAATTAAAAAAGCAGCTCATCGTATAGAAAAGCTGCTTTTAAAAACAAATAAATTATTTAATAAAACATTACGGATTACAAACCATTAATATAATTAAAAACTACAGGCGCTTTAGCCGGATAGACAAGGTGCATATGGTCAACATATAATTGTGATGTTGGGAATGGTAAATTAACCCCTCCACCATCAAAGAATGAAGATGATACATTTACCAAGCCGTCATTTTTTCCAAAAGGCAAAAGTAATTTCCAGCCGGTACAAACTATTCCGTTCATTACATCTTTGTAGTATGGTTCGTTCCATACCCATGCGTATGGTGGAGTTGTCTCGAAATGACCTCCCATTTCCCCCGCTATGCAATAGTATTTGTTCCTGTTTGCCAGGTCTAATGGATCTACTAACATACTTGTTATGAAATGCCCTCCTACTTTCATATCATTAGGACCGGGGGTTCCCATATCCGGTCTGAGAATTGGGATTTCATCTGCCAATTCCGTACCTTTGTGCAGCGTACTGAGAGTTACCAGTTTTGTGATCAGACCGCCACTTGCAATATAAGCGCGTGATACCAAGCCTCCCATTGAATGAGCAACTAGAATAGGATTTACCAGTCCTTTTGCTATAACAGAATCTCTTAATATTCTGCCATTTATCATTATTGAATCCTGCCAGTTATATTGAAAAGCATAAACATTGTGCCTGCTTTTAAATCCTGCATCAAGCGAAGCGAACAGACTATCCCATTCTACAATTGATGTTCCCATACCGTGCACAAAAATAACAGGCTGACCTGTAGGATTAGGAGTAGTAAATATTGTACTTAATAAATACGGATTTGGAGCCGCAGAGTCGCCAAAATTCAGAACTTTGGTATTAGATGATAACAAAGCAACATTTAATGTATCAACCGGTGATAAAACGGGATTTATGAAATGAAATTGTCCGGCTATTATTCCACCTGATTTCGTTCCTGTAAATCCGAAATCATATGCATCATTGGTAAAATCAGCATTCAATAAATATGAATTTCCGTTTACTGTTCCGCTTACAGTTCCAGTATGTCTTGCAAAAGGATCAATTATTTCTGCTGAACCTGTTACAGTTCCGCTGTTTTCTGTAAATGAAACACCATAATAGTGTGAAAGCGATGAGTCATTACCAATCGGAAGTTCATAGTGTTGTTCTGTTGATGTATTTACTGAAGTTACAGGATCATCCTTGCAGCCCCATATAATAAAACTTAATAATACTAATGATAATAATATTTTTTTCATTTGATATTTTATTTATTTTGATTCAATTTTTATGTGAGAAAGAATTTCAACACAATAACAATAAGAGTTATGCTTAGGTAGGAAGTAAAAAACTATAATCTATAAATATAGCGATAATTAGGAATAGAATAAACCGAGAAATTATGTTACATTAGTGAAAAGAATTTAATAATATCGTTAATTATAATTAATGGATAACACACTCAAAACAGAATTATGGAATCAGTTTGGCGCATCACTGGATATGTTTGAAAATGCCCTGGTGAAATGTCCCGATAACCTTTGGGATGATGACCCAAAATTTTGGTATAACGCGTACCACTGTTTATTTTATACGGACTATTACCTATCCACAGAGCCTGATAAATTCCATCCTCCTGAGCCATATACACTATCTGAATTTTCAGCTTATGAAATGCCTGATAGAGTCTATACCAAAGAGCAGCTTGTTTCATACACCGGGCATTGCCGTGAAAAATGCAGAAAGCTGATCGCAGGATTAACTTCTGAAATAGCAGAGGCACGCTGGATAAATGAATATAAGAATTACAGCATGTTTGAACTAATAATATATAACATGCGGCATGTTCAGCATCATACAGGTCAGCTTAATATGTTACTCGGGAAACTTGACCATGACCTGCCTATATGGGTATCACAAACAAAAGTAGAATTATAATAATTTACTCAAGTTGACCGTCTTTGATACAAAAACCGTTAAAACGGTTACTATTTAGCATATCATCATCATTCCCACGACTAAAGTCGTGGGCTACTAAATATTTATAATTATTAAGTTTACCTATCGGAACGGTCAACTTGAGTAATTTAATAAAAAATAAATAAAAATGACAGAAACAGTAAAGAAATTAATTGAAGCGGAAAGAAACGCACAGCTATTATTTGATACTATTGAAAAAAATGGAATAATAAAGCCGGGGAAAACTGAAAATGAAATTAATGAAGATATATTCAGTTTGGCATTTGAACTTTTTAAAATTGAAAAATACTGGCATAAAAGAATTGTAAGAGCGGGTAAAAATACCTTAAGACCTTATGACGATAATCCACCAGACCTCATAGTACAGGATGATGATATTGTATTTCTGGATTTCGGTCCGATTTTTGAAGACTGGGAAGCTGACTTTGGAAGAACATACGTAATAGGTAATGACCCTGTGAAAATTAAACTCAAAAATGATATAGAAAAGGCATGGCATGAAATAAAAAGCTGGTTTGATAAACAAACAAAGCTAACGGGTTCAGAATTTTACAAACATATAACTGAAACTGCTCCAAGATACGGCTGGGAGTTTGGTGGTGAAATAGGCGGACATTTGATTGGGCATTTCCCTCACGAAAAACTGGAAAAGGAAAACTACGGATTATATATTCACAAAGATAATCCGAACGATATGTTCTTACCTGATCGAAACGGGAATAAAAGACACTGGATATTGGAAATACATTTTGTTGACAGGGTAAAAGAAATTGGAGGCTTTTTTGAACAACTGCTTACAAACGATTAAACAAAAGGGATAATAAAAAATTTATCACTTGATTGC
This sequence comes from uncultured Ignavibacteria bacterium, assembly GCA_947084945.1. Classification (GTDB taxonomy): domain Bacteria; phylum Bacteroidota; class Ignavibacteria; order Tepidaquicellales; family OLB5; genus OLB5. The sequence goes on from CAMTUP010000020.1 coordinate 88,008, forward strand.
AGCTAAAAAATAAAAAGAAATTAATAACTAAATTCGTCTTTTGGGGGTTGCTTGGATTTTTCAACTGCATCAAGGAACAATATTATCCTGTGATTAAGGCTATCTAACAGCTCGATAACTATACCAAAACTTAAATAAAGCATACCTGATACAATTGAGGAAAGAATGATAGCCCCTCCTGCTACAATTTTAATCAGGTAAATTTGCTCCATATAAGGATTTGGAACGCCTTTTAAACTGGCATAAAGGCTTAATGCATCTGAGATTACATATATACCGGCAATAATGCCGATAAAAATTGTTACAAATCCTAATATCTTTAGTAATGTTTGCATATGCTTTTACGCCTGATTTAATTTTGGACTATACAAAGATAAGTAAAATTTTAATAAATTTATTGTCTATTTCTAAAGATTCCTGCCTACGCCTAAAGGAAGCCAGGAATGACAATGTCTCCACACCTCAGCTTCGGTGAGGAGTGGAATCTAATACTTATAAAAACCCTGTTTGGTTTTTATGCCAAGCATACCTGAGTCAACCATTTTCTGCTGTATGGGACTCGGTTTATATTTCTGATCAAAGAAAAATGCTTCATATACTGATTTAGTTACAGAAAGATTTACATCAATGCCGATTAAATCCATTAACTCAAAAGGACCCATTGCGAATGAGCCTTCTTCTTTCATAACTTTATCAATATCTTCTGCTCCCAGATTTTCTTCGCTCATTATCTTTAATGATTCGCCATAAAATGCCCTTGCTACCCTGTTTACAATGAATGCGGGTGTATCTTTACATAGTACTGGGACTTTACCCAGTTTTTTGCATAACTCGACAACTGTTTCAATAGTCTCATCACTTGTAAATTCACCTTTTATGACCTCGACAAGCTTCATAATATTTGCAGGATTGAAGAAATGCATTCCAACTACCCTGCCAGGGTTATTTGTTACAGCAGTTGATATTGATGTTATTGAAAATGATGATGTATTGGTTGCAAGAATTGAATTGGGTTTTGAAATTTCATCCAGCTTTTTGTAAAGTTCTTTTTTAAGTTCAAAATTTTCGATTGCAGCTTCGATTATTAAATCACAGTCTTTTAGCTCAATAAGCTGAGCAACAATGTATAAGTTACTTTCGGAAGAAATTCTTTTAGCTGAATCTATCTTACCTTTTTCTTCCAGCTTTGCATAACCTTTTAAGATATTTGCTTTTGCTTTATCAAGAGCTTCGGGATACAGGTCATACAACATAGTTGTAAAGCCACTTAAAGCAGCAGCAGAAGCTATTCCGCTTCCCATTGTACCTGCACCTATAATTCCGATTTTTTTTATCACAAAAAAATATTATTATTTAAATACAATTTCTTTTTCAGCTTTTGCTGATTTGTAAACTGCGTCAACAATTTTCATTCTCTCTAATGCATCAGCACCATCAGAAAGTGATGGTTTACTTGTCAATATAGAATTTACAAAATTGTTAAGCTCATATTCATATGTACGCTTAAAGAGGTTTGCAGGTTTTTCTAATTTTACAGGTGTTACATTAACCAGAGTATCGTGCATGTTTTTATATATACGCAAAGGGTTGATGCTTGTACTTCCATCCGTGCCATAAACATTGCAATAAAACATATCGTTTGCTCTATGCAGGGTCCAGCTTGTTTCAATTGAAACGGTTGAACCGTTTTCAAATCTTAAAAGAACAAAAGAAGAATCTTCAACATCTTTAAACAAATGATTGTAATTCACCGCAGATACACTTTTAATTTTAGGGAATTTCATCATCCATAATGCAATATCCAATATTACAATTCCCAGATCCATAAATACTCCGCCACCTGACTCAGTTTTTTTAACAGACCATTTCTCAGCAGTACTTCTTTTTTTTAGATAACCGGTTTTAACGTAAAATACATCGCCAATTTCTCCGGCAGAAACAAAGCTTTCCTGCATCATTACTTCGGGTCTGAAGCGGTTGTTCATACCAACCATAAGTATCTTTTTGGCTTTCTTAGATGCATCAACAGTGGCTATGGTTTCTTCGAAGTTTCTTGCAAGAGGCTTTTCAACAAGAACATTCAAACCTTTCTGAAATCCTTTAATAGCCTGTTCTTTATGCAGATTTGTAGGTGATGTAACTACCAAACAATCTGCATTAACAGCATCAAGCATTTCATCAATGTTAGAGTAGAAGTGCTTTACATTATATTTAGCAGCAATTGATTTGGCTTTAGGTCTGTCGATATCGCAAACACCGGCAATTTCGACATTATCCATTTTAGCTAAAATTGGCAGATGTGCTATCTGTGCAATTCCGCCTAAACCTGATATTAATACCCTGATTTTTTCCATTTATGTTTTAAGTAAATTTGTTTGTTGGTCATAAGACCAACAAATGGTGCAAAATACCCTGATTTTTTCCATTTATGTTTTAAATAAATTTGTTTGTTGGTCATAAGACCAACAAATGGTGTAATATTTTAAAACAAAAACTATTGAAAAATAAAAAGGTCAAGTTACCCGGATCACACAATCTTTTGCTTACCGTTGCTTTCTTTCGAACCTGGCGGGGTTAGGCAAAAAACTGTTGCCCGGGACTTGACCATATAATTACTAAATTGGCTTAACTTTAATTGTCTTATTTTTAAACAATCTCTTAATATTTAAACTATCCCTGAAGACCAAATACACACCTACTGAACCTAAAATAATATTTGCTACCCACATACTTAAGAAGGGACTTAAAAACTCTCTATCAGCCAGTTTTTCACCGCCAATTAAACAAGCCCAATATAATAAGAAAAATCCTAAACTCATACCTGCTGCAACACCAAAACCTCCCTTTCGGGTTATCATTCCAAGTGGTGCGCCTATTAAAACAAACACAACACATGCAAAGGGTATTGAATACTTCTTGTAAATTTCAACCAGATACATATCCATTTGCTTCTGGTTAGCCTGCTCCATTTGTTTCTGGGTTAAATACTTTGCTTTTAAACCTTTAAAGCGGTTAAGTAATGATTGAATCTTCAGGTTACTTAAGTTCAATTGTGTACTATCAAGCTTAGTTGTATCAAAATTTAACCTTGTAAAATCTACCGCAAGGCTTTGTACCTGCAAGGCAGAATTTATTTTATCAGTATTGAAATTATTAGAAATATTATTTACAATACTTCTCATTGAATCTGCACTAAGCTCCCTATCGCCCCTTGAAAATGCATTATCATCTGATTTGCTGAAACCAAAACCCTGTGCATCAATGGTTACAATATGTTTTACAAAACTAATTTTCCGGTATGAACCATTTGGATTCTTTTTATCTATCTGGTGAATTTCTCCGTTATAAAGATCAAGCATAATTTTGCTATAATCTTTAGAGAAATTAATCTGCCCGCTATCAGCCGTTAAAGTGTTTGAATAAACCGGGTTTGAATTATCTATAATAAAAACGCCTTCAATCTTGTTTGAGTTTTCAAAAGTCTTTCTCGCAAGCAAGTTATACCCGCTAATATCATCAGAAAATCTGCCGGCTTCCAAAACAAATGTCGGGCGTGTTCGCTGAATATCTGTCATAAGCACCCTTGTTCTATGATTAGCTTCTGGTAATACTTTATTGTTGAAATAAATCAATCCGTAGCATAAAATACCAGAAAAAAGCAGAACAGGAAGAATGAGCCTAAACGGACTTAGCCCGGTAGCGCGCATTATAGTTGTTTCATTAGACGATGACAAAGAACCAAAAGCCATTAGTGTTGCTATTAAAACTGCCATGGGACCCGCTAAGGTAACCATCCAAGCTAAATTGAGAGTTATTAGCTGGGAAATTATCCACCAACTTAAGCCCTTACCTACCAGATTATCTATATACTTATAAATAAACTGGAACATAAAAACAAAAATAACAATAAAAAAAGATATTATAAATGGGGCAAAATGTGCCTTTAATATGTACCTGTATATTAACAATTTTTTATGAGTATCCTTGTTTATATTAATAAACTAAACAAAGATACTCATTTAAGAGTTTTATGTTTATACCAAAAAAAGTAAATAAATTATTGATAATGGGGTATTTTTAACTTTTCCACTCATGTCATTCCGTACTTGATACGGAATCTTTTGAAAATAGAAACAAGATTTAGAAGAGCACTTCGTGACCTGCTTTCCTGCCTGCCGCAGGCACGGCGCAGGAATGACAAATAGGATTCATTGAAAATACCCCTCAACGAAATTATTATATTTTTACTTTGTTGGTGGCAGAACAACTTCATCAATTATGTGAACTATACCATTGGTAGCTTTTACTGAAGCAGAAATTTTACCTTTATCAATTGAAATAACATTGTCTTTTTTAGTTATGATTGCATTTGTTCCATCAACCATATTAATTATCTGTCCGTCTTTAAGCATATCAGTTTTATAAACTGCAACTGCTACATGGTGCTGTAAAATATCAGTAAGTTTTTGTTTGTTCTCAGGTTTCAGCAAATCTTCAACCGTGCCTTTTGGAAGCTTATCAAATGCTGCATTTGTTGGAGCAAATACAGTGAAAGGTCCCGCATTGGAGAGCACATTAATTAACTCTGCCGCTTTAAGTGCTGTAACCAGAGTAGTATGGTCAGGTGAACCGGCAGCAATTTTTACAACATCCTTTTCTGAAACGTCATCTATAACGGTTGACTGCCCCCCAAGTGTTTGGGTGGTATTATCACTTTTTTTGTCAGTGGTTTTGTTTGTTGTATCAGTTTTGGTACAGCCAAAAGTCAGGAAAAGACATAATGATAATGTCAGAATGATTGATTTCATATAATACCTCATTTTTATTTAAATTTTAATAAATTATAAATTTTTGCTGATTTAACTCAATAAAAATAGGTTAATAAGTATGATTTCACATTGACTTAAGTCAATTTTTAACTTTTAATTTTCTGATTTTGCTAAATATTTAGTAGTTTCAGGAAAAGAGCTGAATTTTAAATAAATTTGTAGTGTATAGAGTGTTTTGAGTGTATAGAGTCTGTAGAGTGAGTAGAGAAATTGATAAGTCAAGTGAATATAGAGTTTTGAGTCAAATAAAAAACTACAAAGATTTGATTAATCCTGAAATTATCTTTGAATCTTCTTCGCATTTTTGCATAGAGTTCAACAAAAACTTTTTGTGAGATATATTCCTGGTCAAATGCTATATAAAGTGCTGATTGAATTTCACCAACTGAGCCATGAGAATAAAATAAAAATTGTTTAAATTCTTTATGTGATTTCCTGCAGAAACCTTCGGCAATATTTAACATAACCAAAATTCCTGATCTTCTTATCTGATCTTTCAATGAATAATCCTTTGCAAAATCACCTTTTTTAGTTATTGAGTATATATCATTCATAATGATACGGGCTTTTTGCCAACATATCAGATCTTCAAACCGGTTTATTCTTGCCAAAAATTTTTATTTAAAGTTTTTTTATTATTACAATTTCTCTATGTTCATTACATTCAAAATACTCCTCACTCTATTCACTCAATACACTCCCCACTCAGTACACTCAATACACTCTACACACTTTTCAAGACTCCAAGATTTTCACCAACTTTTTTAAAAGCTGTAATAGCCTTATCCAGATGCTCTTTTGTGTGGGCGGCTGATACCTGAACTCTGATTCTTGCCTGACCCTTTGGTACAACAGGATAATAGAATCCGATTACATAAATTCCTTCATCTAAGAGCTTTGAGGCAAAATCCTGTGAAAGCTTTGCGTCATATAACATCACTGGAACTATAGGGTGTGTACCCCGTTTTATATCAAAACCAAGCTTGCCCATTTCCGCACGGAAGTATTTTGTATTATCTTCAAGTTTATCGCGCAGCTCAGTTGTTGATGAAAGCATATCAAATACAGCAATCGATGCACCGACAATTGCGGGCGCAAGTGAATTTGAAAAGAGGTAAGGACGTGAACGCTGACGTAACATTTCAATAATTTCTTTCTTGCCGGTTGTGTATCCACCCATAGCTCCGCCAAGAGCCTTGCCAAGTGTTCCGGTAATGATATCTATTTCACCCAGAACACCGCAATGTTCTGCTGCTCCTCTGCCTCGTTTACCCATAAATCCGGCGGCGTGGCATTCATCAACCATTGTGAGGGCATCATACTCCTTTGCGAGTTTTACAATTTCATCAAGTTTAGCAATAGAGCCATCCATTGAAAAAACGCCATCAGTAACTATGAGAATATTCTTAGCTCCTTTACGCTGTGATTCTTCAAGCTTTCGGAGCAAGTCATCCATATCGTTATTATTATACCTGTGGCGTACAGCCTTGCATAACCTAACCCCATCAATTATACTTGCATGGTTCAGTTCATCTGAGATTATCACATCTGTATCATGCAGGATTGGCTCAAACACTCCCCCATTTGCATCAAAACAGGCGGGGTATAGAATAGCATCTTCGGTTTCGTGGAAATCAGAAATTTTTTGCTCAAGCTCTTTGTGTATATCCTGTGTACCGCAAATGAAACGGACTGATGACATACCGAAGCCGCGGGAATCAAGTGTTTTTTTTGCAGCATCAACCACTTTAGGGTGAGATGAAAGCCCGAGATAATTATTTGCGCAGAAATTCAGTACTTCTTTTCCTGTATCCAGCTTAATAATCACATCCTGAACTGAAGTTATAATGCGTTCATGCTTATAAAGACCGTCAACCTTCATGTTATCAAGCTCAACTCTTAACTTACCGAGAAAATTTGACATATATGTTAAATTTATTATGCACAGACAGTAATGTCTATGCTACTATTTATTTTAGAATCCACAAAGATAAAGATTTTAGAGTAATATGGTGATACCAAAAATTGAGGTGGGAAAAATGTTAAGGTTTTAGTTTTATTTAATAATTAATTTATTGTAAATGTTTCACAGACAAGCCTAAAGGTCACACAAATAACAGTGTTACTAGTAGCTTAATGGCTCTCAATTCTACAATTGGAAGCCTTTTTTCATAGCTCAACAGACTAAATTCAACCATTAGAGAACAGACTACAAAAGTCTGTCAGTATTTTTTAGAAATAGTTAATTTTGAAGTTTTAAGGAATTTATATAGATTGAAAAGACTTTTGTAGTCTGATATTTACAGAACAATATGGATTTAGCAAAAAATATACTTTGTATTGCATAAAGTATGAAAGACTATGTATTCCCATACACCCCATATAATTTCCTGTTTGTTTTGTGATAAATTATATATTATGCAATAATATGAAGAAAAATAAAACCGAAAAAGAGAGCGCGGCAGTACAGGAATTACGGGAAAAACGTGAGAAGATAAGCAAAGAACTCATGAATAAAAATCCTGAGGAATTGAAAAAGTACATTGATGAACGTTTAAATCAAGAGAAACCTAAACCTGCACAAAAATAAAGCTCCCAATTTTGCAATTGAGAGCCTTTTTTGGGGTAAAAAAAAACAATTCAATCATAAGGGAAAAGGATTTTCAAAAAATTACATCCCGTACATATCAATAATTTCCTGTTTAGTCTTGCCAAGTATTCCGAATTTCTTTCCAGCATTTGAAAATGCTGCCAATGCTTTTTCGAGGTGGTGCATTTCATGAGCTGCTGAGAGTTGAGTACGAATCCTAGCCTGACCTTTTGGCACTACAGGGAAGAAGAATCCAACCGCATATATACCATCATCATATAATGTTTTGGCAAAATCCTGTGAGAGCTTTGCGTTAAATAACATTACTGGAACAATAGGTGTCTCACCTTCTTTAATAATCAAGCCGGCTTCTGTTAATCCTTTACGCCAAAATGAAGTATTGCGTTCTAATTTATCGCGGCGTTCAGTTGATTTGGATATAATATCAAGAACTGCCAATGCACCTGATACAACTACAGGTGCAACGGTATTGCTGAATAAATATGGACGCGCTTTCTGGCGGCACATTTCAACAATTTCTTTTCTTCCTGATACACATCCTCCTGATGCACCACCTAAAGCTTTACCCAGCGTTGTGGTAATAATATCTATCTTTCCTACAACACCACAATGTTCATGCGTTCCACGTCCTGTTTTACCAATGAATCCTGATGCGTGTGAATCATCCACAAACACCATAGCATTATACTTTTCGGCAAGCTCAACAATTTTATCAAGTTTTGCCAGATCGCCATCCATTGAAAATGAACCATCAGTGATAATGAGTCTTACTCGTTTATCCTGGTGCAGTATTAATTTATCTTCAAGGTGAGCCATATCTGAGTGCTTAAAAGTATCCTGATGAGCCTTGCATAAGCGCATACCATCAACAATCGATGCATGAACGAGCCTATCGGCAATCATTACATCCTGTTCAGTAAGCACAGCTTCAAAAACTCCTGCATTAGCATCCATGCATGAGGGGAATAGTATAGTATCTTCTGTTCCTAAAAATTCAGTCAAACGATGTTCCAGTGTTTTGTGAATATCCTGTGTACCGCAAATAAAGCGTACTGAGGACATACCATAGCCGCGTGAATCCAATCCTTCATGCGCAGCTTTTATAACATCGGGGTGTGATGATAAGCCCAGGTAATTATTAGCGCACATATTAATTTCCTTTTTCTGAGCAGAGCCAATCGGGAATTCAACTTCTATATCAGCGTTCTGGGGACTGAAAATTGCTCTTTCTTCCTTAAATATTCCCAGATTTCTTAGTTCATCAAGTTGTGAACTGTATATATTTCTTAAATCCTGTGAATACGACATTATATTATACCTTCCTTTTTTTGATGTAATGTATAAAACCGTTAAAACGGTTTACATATTTTATGTATTTAATTCCCACGGATAAATCCGTGGGCTAACTAATTATATTATTTTTTAGCAGTGTCAGGAATATACACAACACGACATTAAGATTCCCGACTACGCCTTAGATACAAAGGAACCGGGAAAGACAAATTCAAGTTTAATTTACTCCAAAACCTTTTAAGAGTGTAATAATATTATTTACACTGTCAAATGCATCGGGTGTTGCTTTATCATCTGAAATAGAAATATTGTATTTTGTTTCTAAGAATACTTTGAGCGAAACCATTGAGAAAGAATCGACAAAACCACCGGTAATTAATGCAGTATCATAATTGATAACTCTATCATCACCATCTTCAAGGTACTCTTTTTTTACATAATCCAGAACTATATCTTTAGCGTTTTCCATTTTTATAATATTTAATGTTTAAAAAAAATCTTTTTAAAACCTCACCCCTAACCCCTCTCCTACTCCGAAGGAGCCCCCTTCGGGGAAAGGAGAATGGGAAATTACCTCAAGTCTATGGGTATCTCTCCCCTCTACCTATGGGAGAGGGGCTGGGGGGTGAGGGCTACATATCGTTTTCAAGTGTTGAAATATCTCCAATTTCTTCGCCCCATTCCTGCGCTCTTAACACCCTGCGCATTATTTTTCCGCTTCTTGTTTTTGGAAGTGATTTAACGAACTCAACTTCCTGCGGCATTGCAAGCGGTGAGAGTTTTTTTCGGATGAAGTTCATTATTTCAAGTTCTAGCATTTTATTAGGTTCAAACCCTGGTTTTAATGCTATAAATGCTTTAACTACTTCCATGTTGATATAATCAGGTTTACCAACTGCGGCAGATTCAGCTACTGCCGGATGTTCAAGTAATGCCGATTCAATTTCGAAAGGTCCAACTAAGTGACCAGCAGTATTTATAACATCATCATCTCTTCCTACAAACCAATAATATCCGTCTTCATCAATACTTGCCCTATCACCGCAAATATACCATCCGTTTACAAATTTCTTGTCATATGTTTCTTTATTGTTCCAATAAGCACGGAACATTGCAGGCCAATTGGGTCTGATAGCTATTACACCAACCACACCTTTTTTATCAAAATATTCATGTGTATTAATATCAACCAAACCAACTTCCATTCCGGGGAAAGGTTTACCCATTGAGCCGGGTTTTACTTTCATACATGGGTAATTGCTTATTACCATGCTGCCTGTTTCAGTCTGCCAGTATGTATCGTGAAATTTCATACCAAATACTTTATCTGACCATAAAACAGCCTCAGCATTTAAAGGTTCACCAATACTTGCAAGGAATCTTAGAGAAGATAGGTCGTGTTTTTTAATTGCATCCTCGCCTTCTTTCATAAGCGCGCGAATTGCTGTTGGTGCTGAATACCAAACGGTTATTTTATGTTTTTCTATAAAAGAATACCAGTTTTCGGCTTTAAAGCCTGCATCCATTACACATTGAGTAACACCATTTGCCCAAGGACCAATAATACCGTATGATGTTCCTGTAACCCAGCCCGGGTCAGCGGTACACCAGAAAATATCATCTTCTTTTAGATCAAGTGAATATTTAGTCGTGATGTATTGAGATATAACTGAATAATGAACGTGCTGAGCACCTTTAGGTTTTCCGGTTGTGCCTGATGTGTAATGAAGAACTGAGGGTGTTTCAGCGGTTGAAGGGAATATATCGAACTTATCAAGTTTTGGTATTGTATCAATATTCAGAATATGTTCACGCTCTCTTAAATGTGATGTATCGGTTTCATCAACAACAATTATATACTTCATGTAATCCATATCCTTAAGTATGTTGCGAACTTTTGGGAGATGTTTTTTCTGAGTAATAATGGCAGTTGTTTTTGCATCATCAAGTCTGGTAAATAACGATTCAGATCCAAAAGCAGAAAATAATGGCTGAACGATAGCACCAAGTTTTAATCCGCTAAGAAATCCAAGATACAACTCGGGTACTTTATCCATAAACAGGCATACTCTATCACCATCTTTTACACCAAGCACATTTAAGTATCCTGCAATCGAATTGGTAAGAACTCGCATATCATCAAAAGTATATGTCTTTGAATTTCCAAAGTGATCCTGCCAAATTAATGCAGTTTTTTCGGCTTTACCAAGTCTGCAGATTCTATCGGTGCAGTATTCGCCAATATTAATTACATCACCTGGTTTATAGCCAAGCTCTTCTTCAACATTTTTCCAGCTGAAATTTTCTAAAGTATCTTCGTAAGAGCTGATATTGTGCATATAGTTAAACATTTTTCATACCTCCTGTACTTTTGTTAAGCCAATTTTTACATACTCTACTATACAAAAATAGCTTAATGCTATCCTCAAAAGGTATGATTTAGGTCAGTTTTTGAAGAAAAAAAAATAATCTAATTATTCTCTCCTTTTTTCTTAAATCCTGCCATTCTTATAAGCATAAACATTTGTCCCCTTGTATGTGCTTCATGCTCGATAAGATGGTAAATTACCCATTTGCGTGAAAAAGAGCTGGAATTTTCTACTCCACCAGACATCCATTTTTGAGTTATAATTTCTTCTAGGTCATTATCATAAAGCGATTTGATATATTCCAGTACTCTACTTCTGCCTAATTGCAATACATCAAGATATTCTTCAATTTCTATTGGTACTTTAGGAGGATTGAATTTATCGCCTGAATCAAACCATGTATCTGAATATGAGCGTTTTTTCAATTCAGCATCAATTTCAATTCCGTTTAAAACATTAAGCCAGAAAAGATCAACTTCTGCAAGATGCATCAAGTATGCGCCAATCGGGAATTCACCCTGGATTGGTTTTGTAAACAATTGTTCTTTTGTTAAACCGCTAACACCTTTAAGTGTAACTTTGCGGATATCTTCGAGCATGTAAACAAGTAGTTCTGTGTTTTTCATAGTAATTTTTAAATTATAGAAAATAAAAAAAACCGCCCTTGAAATTAATTCAAAGACGGTTAAATTACATTATTATAAATTTTGTATATTAAAAAAATTATGTAAAAAAATTAATTCACTACTGATTTAATTTTTATGGTGCTGCTTTGCTGAGCATCATCAGACACAAGCTCAGTTACATTGCTGGATTCAGTTTTCATTGTGCATTTTCCGTTAAAATTGCAGCCCTGTTCTGTAATCAGATTATTAGCAATAATATCTCCGTTTACTTTTGATCCTTTTTTCAATTCAAGTCTGTTGGTTTCGATGTTTCCTTCTACATTTCCATAAACAATTACTTCAGAAGCGCACACACTACCTTCAATTTTGCCCTGATGCCCAATAACTATACCTGAATCACCGGTTAAGTTACCTTTTATGATACCGTCTATTCTTGTTGCAGTTGGAATGAAAAAATTCCCTTCAACTTTGCAGCCTTCGCCAATAAGCGTCTTGATATCTTTTGAAGAAGCAGATTTATTTGTAACCTGTGTTGATGTTTCTGATACTGTTGATTTATCTTTACTGCCGAACATGATTACCTCCTTTTGAAGGAATTATATTATTGAATAGAACTATTTATTATACTTATATAAAAATAAGATACTTAACACAAATTAATTAAAATACTTTAAGGAATGGTTCAGGACTTATATCATCGCCATTTTGCCTGATCTCATAATGTAGATGCGGTCCGGTTGAGCGACCAGTTGAACCAATATAACCAATCATATCACCTGCATTAACCTGCTGACCCTGAACCACATTAACTTTCGAAAGATGTCCGAATAATGTCTGGTAACCGCTTTTATGGTCAATAACAACAGCATTACCATATCCATTGTACCAATCAGATCTGCTAATGATACCATCACCTGTAGCGTAAACCGGATCACCCGTTGGTCCCTTAAAATCAACTCCCGCATGGAATTCACTGCTTAAGCCACCAAATGGATTCCTGCGGTAACCATAATCAGAACTACGGTCTCCACTGTAAGGATAACCGATTGGCAAATCTCTAAGAGTATTATAGAATACAAGTGATTGCTTTTCAAAATAATCTATCTTATCAATGTGAGAATCCATATTTTTTAAACTTGGTGCGCCACCTGCATTATCGGTTCCAATAATTCCCCTGTTTTGTAAGTAGGAATCTATCATTGTAAGGTTATTATCTATTTTATTAAGCTTCAGGTTTAATTGTTGACTATCATATTTTTCAAGTTTTGTATTTACCTGTAAAAGCTCGCTTGTTAAACTATGTTTATCCAAACTGACTTTAATAGTATATGCAAATACGCTGAAAAACAGGATAAATGTTATTAATACTACAGAGCCAGAATAAATAAGATACTTTTTGTAATTAGTAATAAGGTTGCGTTTCAGTTCAAAAGATTTTACTTCATTGTCATCATTACTGATAATAAGTATGGTAACTTTTTTTGTATCCATTTGGAAAATTTTAGTTGTATAGAATATATTTATTTAAAAAAATATTCTTCAGGATACCTTCTGGTTTTATTAAAATATACAAAAGAAATCCCAAGAATACCTTTCACCTTTTCCCCAAAAGGCTCCTCACTTCAAGAATTATATCGTTGGATTGAATTACAAATATAATGAATTACTTGCATAAAATCAACAATTTAAAGTACAGAAAATTACATTATATCAGAAACTATAACTTATATATTTATAAATAAGTTACATACTTTAGCTAAAGCAATGGTTAATATACGAAAGGTAATATACGCTTTGTAGATAATTTGTAATCTGTATAATCAGGAAATTTAGTTGATAGAAATTTCTCTTCAGCAGTTGACTTAAAGATGAAAAATATAAAAAGAATTACAATCCATACAAAACTGTAAAATGCATGGAAATAGAAAACGATTCCTATCATTAAGATCAATACAGTAAAATACATAGGATGCCTTATGTATTTATAAACTCCAGTGGTTTTAAGAATAGAATTATCACGCGGCACCGGATTTGGAGTCATATACTGTCCAAAGTTTATTAGTATGACTATAAAAAAAAGTGTCCCTATCAGAATAAGGGTAACGCCTATATAATGAAAAACCGGCATAAGAGGTCTGTTGATATATTTGAATTCATATGCTGAAGAAAACAGAATAATTGCCATCAGTATAAATTGAATTAGAACTAAAACCCATCCTTTAGCTTTATCAGACATAAATATCACAAAAATTTATTCTATGCATGGGCTTCATACCAGTTAATCCCTTGCCCCATTTCAACTTCGATTGGAACATTTAACTTGATAGCATTTTTCATCTTGTTTTGAACGATATTTTTAATTGTATCTGTTTCTGATACTTCACAATCAAATACCAATTCATCGTGTACCTGTAAAATCATTTTAGATTTTAGCTTTTTCTTTTTGAATTCTTCATAAATATTTATCATAGCAATTTTAATCATATCAGCCGCAGTGCCCTGAACAGGCATGTTAATAGCAATACGTTCATCACGCTGTCTAACAACTGAATTTTTATTGTTAATATTTGGTAAGTACCTTCTTCTGCCGGCAAGTGTTTCTGTATAGCCCTTTTTACGCGCAAACTCCTTAGTTTTTTCAAGCCAATTGTTGATTGTGGGGAAATTAGCAAAGTAAGACTGGATGATATCCCTTGCCTCTCTTTGATCGATATTAAGCCTTTGAGCAAGTCCAAATGCCTGTATTCCGTAAATCAACCCAAAATTGACTTCTTTGGCTTTCCTTCTCATATTTGAATCAACTTTATCAAGTTTAACTTTGAATACCTTAGCTGCTGTTTCTGTATGTATATCATGTTTCTTTTCAAAAGCTTTGATCATATTTTCATCATTCGATAGATGTGCCATAATACGAAGTTCTATTTGTGAATAATCAGCCGATAGAATAATTTTTCCTTTTTTATCAGGAACAAATGCTTTTCTCAGGCTTCTTCCTATTTCAGTTCTGATTGGTATATTCTGAAGGTTTGGATTAGCGCTTGAAAGTCTGCCTGTTGCTGCTACAGTCTGATTATATGATGTATGTATCTTACCTGTTCGTTTATTAATTATCTCAAGTAATCCCTCAGTATATGTTGAGCGCAGCTTGGTAACTGTTCTGTAATCAAGCAGTTTAATGGCTATTGGATGTTCGTTTCTTAACTCTTCTAATACTTTTGTATCCGTAGAAAAACCTGTTTTAATTTTTCTCTTAGTTGCAAGCTGAAGCTTATTGAAAAGTATATCTGAGAGCTGTTTTGTGGAGTTTATGTTGAATTTCACTCCTGCTGATTCATAGATTTCTTTTTCAAGTCTTTTTTCAGCAATTTTCAGATCTTCGTTTATATCACTAAGAATCTTTGTATCTATTCTAACTCCGGTGAACTCCATATCAGCAAGCACTTTAATTAAAGGAAATTCAATATCTTTACATAAAGCATCAAGGCTAATCTTCTTAAGTTCATATTCAATTCTATGATATAGTCTAAGCGTTACATCAGCATCTTCAGCAGCATAATCAGATGCAATCTGATACGGAACCTTGTCCATAGTAATATAATTTGCTTTGGTATCACCAATTAACTTGGTTATTGGCACACATTGATAATTTAAGTATTGCTCAGAAAGATTATCCATTTTATAGCTTGATTCAGGATTAAGAACATAAGCAGCAATCATCGTATCGAAACCGACATTATTAAGCTCTATACCATAATTCTTCATCACCATCATATCATATTTGATGTTCTGACCAATCTTAGCTGTTTTTTTATCTTCAAGTACAGGTTTTAATTCTTTTAAGATATTATTTATATCAAGATCAGGCAATAAATCTTCCTTACTTCCTTTTTGTTTAAAAGGTTTCCCGAAGAGATCAGTTTCTGAATTTTCCTTGAACTTTATTGGTACATAGAAAGCTTCTGCTTCATCGTAGCAGAATGAAAGTCCGACCAGCTCAGCATTCATTGAATTTTCTGACGTAGTTTCAGTATCAAAAGCAAATTCATCGGTTGATTTAAGTTTTTTACAAAGTCTTTTAAAATCAGCTTCATTTTTAATTGTGTAATACTTATGAGGGAAAGAATTTATATCCTGCATTTGCGAGGAAAACTCAGGTCTTTTATCTGATTGAGTCTCCGATTCCACTGAAATAGCCTGTATATTTATGTTTTGTTCACTGGAGCCAAGCAGCTTTTTTAAAAGGGACTTAAACTCAAATTCTGAAAACAATTTCTCAAGCAGTGAGACATTTTTATCTGAATATGTTAATGTATGAAAATCAATTTTAAGGGGCATCTCAGTATGTATTGTGGCAAGCTCTTTTGACATAAAAGCATCATCTTTATATGTGATAAGGTTTTCCTTGAGCTTTGGTTTGGTAATTTTTTCAATATTCTTATACAGATTTTCAATTGAGCCATATTCCTGAATCAATGCTGATGCTGTTTTTTCGCCAATGCCCTTAACACCCGGTACGTTATCGACCTTATCACCCATAAGCGCAAGTATATCTGTAATTTTATCAGGTCCGACACCAAATTTTTCTATTACGCCATCGGGACCAATAACTTCTATTTCAGCAACTTTCTGTCCAAGTACACTCCTTGCAGGTTTATACATCATTATATTCTTATTGATAAGCTGCATATAATCCTTGTCAGAGGTCACCATAAAGCTCATGACACCCTCTTTTTCAGCACGCTTAACAAGAGTTCCTATTATATCATCAGCTTCGTAGCCATGAGATTCAATCATAGGTATATTATAAGCAGCAATCACTTCTTTAATTTTACCAATTTGGGGTCTAAGGTCATCAGGCATAGCCTCGCGGGTAGCCTTGTAATCAGGAAACTGCTTATGCCTGAAAGTAGGTTCAGATGTATCGAAAGCTACTGCGATGAAATCAGGCTTTTCATCATCAATTAATTTATTGAGTGTGTTCACAAATCCAAATATTGCAGACGTGTTAACACCTTTGCTGTTTATCAGCGGAGTGCGTATCATAGAAAAATAAGCCCTGTAAGCCAGTGCCATTCCGTCAAGTAAAAAAAGTCTTTTTGCCATAATTACTACAAAATAACTAAATCACTATGATATTGCAATGAAAAGAGAATGTAGGGGTTTAGTCTTTATTTGTTGGTGAACTTAAAAACAAGTCAAGCAACACCAACAAATGGGGAAATAACTAAAATGACAGGATATTGCAATGAAAAGCAAAAGCCTTCGCCAACTTTCAAAAAGCGAAAGTCGTGGCTGAGGCACGGAGAACGCAGAGATAAAAAAGTAAAGCGAAACAATCCCATTGTTCCATTGTTAAAAAATGAGATTGCTTGGCTTAGCTCGCAATATATAAAATTTATTTTATTTTGTTATCACCAGTTCGTAGTAACAGTCCCTCTTATCAAGAACTCATCATAGTTACTTCTGTTGTCAAACCAGTCATGATACAGATTCTTCTCAGCGCGGACTTCAAAGTTAATGTATTGTTTGTATCCTATGCTTGTACCGATGTAGAACATATTCTTCTTATTCTTATCCTTTTCATACGCAGTGCTGAATCCAACCATATAATTGAGAACATCCATTAACAGATATGTAGCGCTTATATCAGTACTCAGTATCCTTGAATAATCACCCGGGTAATTTGCAAAGCTCATACCAAATGAACCGCTTAGGGTTAAAGGGAATTTAAATGAAAACATCTGACTGAATACAACGTTATGAACATTTACACTCTCTGTAATTATCGAATCAAGGTTACTTGATGAATTCATAAAATAAGATAGTGATGAATTAAAGTTCACATCCCACTTACTGTAATTATGACCTGTGAAAACGCTCAAGACATAAAACTTATTATCAAGTTTATCTCTTTGTGATGCAGCATTGTTTGTCATAAAAGTCGGTGCAAACATTAAATTAAAATACGGCATCCCTTTGAAACGGAAATTAGCTCCTATGCTGAATCTTGTAACATTCGTAGTGTATCGTTTCCATTCAATAAGATTATCTTTCTGCCACATGAACTCGCCGGTTAATCCGATTTGCTTGTTATGGAATTTCTGGTCTATTTTTGTCTTAAACTCAAGTTTATCTGTTGAAAGGTTTGGAACACCCAAAGATGTATATCCCGGTCCAAGCATTCTTAAGCCTGTTGTTACTTTTGTATTTGATTTCTCATTATTGAATACGCCCTTTAATGTGTATGAATAATCTACCGAGCTTGAGATCTTTGGATGGATCATATTCTTCACAAATTGCGGTATGGCATTTGATTCCAGGTCAGCATCACGGGTATCACGGGTTAACATAGCTCCTGAGATCTCTCCCTCAAGTGAGAGTTTCTTTCTGAAGAGTTCAAGTTTTCCTTCTATGCCAAACAGGTAGTTTGCCTTAGGAGTTAATACTTGATTTGAAGGATCAAGAGTGATGGAGTTCTCATCATCCTTGGCGAGCATACCTGTAAAGTACAAATGTGTTGCGTCCTTCTGACCGACTCCGAGCCTGCCTGTATAGATATTTCTTTTATATGATTCATTATCGATTGGTTTCTGATTCTTAAACCCGCCAAATGCAAGATAAAGCCACCCGGGATTGAGTTCAACATTTACACCGGTTAAAGGCACTCCGCTGACTGTCAATGGAGTATAATCAGGATAAGTTGTTCCGAATCCCAATGTTCTGAATGAGGTGACAACCTTCAGTAAAGGATTAATTCCTGACATTACCTTCCCTTTAGCATCTGATTCCAGCTTATCTTTCTGTTTATCGGTCATTGATGTAATTTCTTTTTTTGCTTCTTGAAGTATTTTGTCTTTCTCTTTCTCTATACGCTCGGTAATAAAATCTTTAATTGTGGAAATATCAAGATTCAAGCCAAGTGTATTGATGTTCTGTCTTGAAGCTGAGTTTTCGGTTGAAAACAGCAACGGCATACTGAATGGAAGTCCGTATAAGCTCAAAGAGGGATTCAGTTCCCAGTAGCCATATCTTGGTTCTTTATCCGAGCCGGTGCCTGAACGGTTGGCAGATTCTCCAAATAGCTTGCTATCAAATGCAAACATAAAGGGTTTCTTTTGTGTCTGACTTTCTGAGCCGGTTGAGTTTTGATAACCGTCATTTAATGCCCAGTATCTGTTCATATACTTAAGATTTTTATCGCTTCTTGAAATACTAATATCCTCGCCAATTTGAAACTCCCATACCTCACTCTTTGACATCAAAACTCCGTTAATGTATGCTTCAACCTGCCATGCATATTTACCCGATGATAACTGTCTTGCTGCTACAGGATATTGATAGATAGTTGTTATCAGATTATCAGCCTGATAGTACAATGGATTTGACTGCATCGCATCGTATGATGTCTGCCTTCCATAACTTTGAGCAATCTTAAGCTTATAAGTAACTCTTTGTCCGCCAGTTATTGGTGTTGGAGGAAGCCATGTAAAAGCCATGTATGAAATGCTGATGTTATTGGTTGGTGGGCTCTGATCTATTAGTTTCTTTTTCATGGGTATATCCTCATCTATGTCTTTCTTTTTCATAGGACTATCCGGAACACCCTGATCTATGAGTTTCTTTTTCATAGGTCTATCCGGATAATCCTGATCTATGAGTTTCTTTTTCCCCCCATGTAATATCATGACAGCATTCTCCGGCGATAACAGCTCAACCTGTGTAAGATTTATTACTTCTGTTGATATACAATCACTGCCCATTTCCTGAGAGTTTGCGGAGTTGATTACATACACACAAATCTCGTAATTACCGGTTGGGACTGTACCAACATTTTTTACTACGTTCTCATATTTTTTGTTGGTCTCGTTTACCTTAATTGGTTTAATATCCGATGCAGAAACAACCTTCACCCCAGGAGGTAAGGTGAAGGTTCCTGTTACTGCATCAACAATGAACCCTTCTGTCTGCTCTGCAGCAACACCGCGCAGGTAAATAGTGTATGTTACCTGCGAGTTATTGACAAGTGTAACATTCCACATCTTCTCCAGCTTAAAGCCATACTGCGGCGGCGGGCGGAGATTAACAGTTACTTGTGCCTGAAGTGATATCACAGCAAGAAACATTGAAAGAATCAGTATGTATTTTAGTTTGTACATTACCATTTTTATAATATAATTTGATTAATTATTTATCTTATATCAACTTTATAATCATTTGATCTTTCATTATTCCCATTTTTAGAATATGTTTTAATAATGTAGTTATAGCTATCCCCTTCATTTATCATTTTATCATTGAATGTGTTTTCTTGAATAAGATTACTAACCGCGATGTATTCATTATTTTTTTCTTCCCGTCTGAAAATTACAAACCCCAGAAAATTCTTATCTCCCTGATAAGTCCAGTTAATTTTGACAACATTATTTTCTTTTTGATACTCTGCACTGCCATCAGTAACTTGTCTTGGAAATGAATCATCAAAGATTAAACCTGGATAGAAATTTGATTTTTCAGATACATTATTAGAACTATCAATTGCTACCAATGCATATAAATATTTAATCCCCGGAATGAGACTTTTATCAGAATATGAAACTATCTCATTATCAATGATTTTAGTATTTAATTGCTCCCATTTTGATGTATCGGTTTCTTCAGCTCTTAATAAATTATATCCCATCAAATCAGGATCTAAATTAGGAAGCCACTCTATAGTTATCTCATTACCTGAAACATTAATACTTTTAAAGAATGGTTTGAATGGTGATGTAACATCTTTTAATTTTACTTCTACAATATCCGAGTAATCACTTTCATTATAAGAACTATCAAACGCTTTTATTTTATAGTAATATGGCACTTGCGATGTTATTTGCAGTGTATCTACATATTCTGTTCCATCATAAGGTTCCGAATTTAGTAGCGCGAATTCTTCATCTGGCTCAAGAGCTCTGAAAATTTTATATCCCCAAAAATCTTCTTCTGTTTGTTTCCCAAAAGTTAAACGTACTATGCCTATATCCCCTTCGGCTTTGTCAATTTTGGGTTTTGAAGGTGGTAGAACATCCGTTACACTGGCAACAGATAATTCTGAAAAACTGCCATTTCCATTTATATCTACTGATTCGACAAAATAATAATATACCTTACCGATTTTATCAACCTTGTCAATGTAGCTTTTTTGACTTGATGTTAATATTTCAGTATTGATTTTAAGCCTCTGACCCTCCAAATCTTCACTTCTATATATATTAAATCCTTTAAAATCAGATGGGATATTTGGATAATCCCATGAAAGTTTTACCTCATTGATATTAATCTCATTTTTGAGATTAAGGGCAGATTCAGGTGCCGTTTGGTCTAAGATTCTTATTATTACTTCTTGACTATAATCACTTTCATTCCCAAACATATCCAATCCTGCAAGTTTATAATAATAGGTATTATTTTCTGATATGTTGGTATCTTGATAATTCCAATTTTTTTGATCATTCTGTAGTTGTTTATCAAAAATTAAAACTGGTGCATCATTTATTTTAATAAAATTTGTATTTAAAGAATCTCTTTTATAAATATTCCATGCAAAGAACTTATCTCCTTTTTCCCAATTAATTAATACTGTACTTTGTTCTCTTTCGCAAATCAATGTAGTTGGTTGTTTATTTTTCTTGTAATCACCTATTGTTATTTGCTCTGAAACACCAATCTCAATTTCTTTCCCGGATTCAAGTTTTGTTATTTTATACACATATGAATTGTTCTCAGAAACGTTAATGTCTTCAAAATAAATACCTAATAATTTCGCAAACTCATTATTTGATAATGCTTCAATTATCATCATGAATTTTTTAAAGTTTTTATCATTTTCTTCTTTGGGGTTTTCAGACATTAGTGCATTATACAATTCATATACTTCACCCATGTTATTGGAAATATCCTCTTTTTTAATTTCCTCTTTTTTAATTGGAGTATTTGAAACCTTTTGCCAGTCATCTGATGACTTTTCTTTGCGGTAAATAAATATCCCTTCATCGAAATACATTTGAGTAGATATCAACTTGATTTGAACAATTCTCTTTTCGGGTTTTGAATCAGGTGAGTTATTTATTAAGATTGCATCCTGTGCTTTCAAATTATTTGACAGGATTATGAATGATAATAAACAAATTATTTTTTTCATGATATTATTTATTTATATTATAATTTAATTTTTAAATTTTATGGACAAGTATCTGCTTTTGAAAAAACCCCATTGCTCCACTTAATTTTAGCGTCGAAACTATAAGTTCCAATAGGTAAGGAGGTACTAACCTTTACTTTACCTGCAATACAGGTAGGATTAGGAAACATAAATTGAAGATTTGCTCCAACTTGGCCATTAAGTACTTTTTTGTTATTCCAGGGCTTATTTTTCCTGATTCGATACTTAAAACCGCAATTCGCGTTCCCGGAAATAGAGATTGAGGCTGATGTTTGAAATGGTGAATAATTTAAAGTAAAATCACTATTGAGATTAAATCCGTAATTATAATATCCTTCTACATGATCTGTCCATATATTTATAGTTTGTTCACCAGAGTTAAATTGAGCTCCTGTCCCTGCAAGAATGTTTTGTGGATTTAACATAAAATATGAGTTGCCTTGATACTTATCTTGACAAAACAATTTTGATGTTATTTTTGAACCGGGTAATTGAGTTGTTAATTTGCTCCCAATATTGAAATACCAATCATTAGAGCTTCGTATATAGAGTGACAATGTACCATTTGCACATAACATGTTTGCTAAGTTTATATTAGGTATACCAACATTAGCACTTAAAGTGCCTAAAAAATGTTGATTAGGAACTACTGGCGGTGCATAGTAACCAATTGAACCCGAAAGTTTAGCTTTACCATTAGTTTGACCAAAACCACTAGACATTAAATACGCATCGGCATAGAACGTCATCTGGCTAATACTGCCACTAGTATTAAATGACATTACATATGCTGTATTGCCCCAAAATTTTTCTGATTCAGCAGTTAAAGAAAGTGGAATTAATGCCATTATACCATATGTCATACCATTATCAGGTACAAAATTTGTTGAAGTAACATTCCATGGATTGCTACCCGGTTTCATTTTATAATAAGCTCTTCCGGTAAATCCATTTATTTGAATAGGAACACCAACAGCAGATAGATCTATTCCCGGGTTGAATGCTACCCCCGCCTGAACAAACCAATATTTATAATTTTCTGGGGTTTTGATACCTATATAAAGTGTTCCATTTACTGCGAAATAAGGCTTTTTTATAGTCAGGTCTAGCGTACCTTTAAAACCATCTCCATAAATTGCGTCATCCTCATAAAATGTTACACATCCGAGAAATTTGAATCCAGGATTATCAAAATTTATACAAAGATCATTAACTTTAAACTTATTATAACTTAAAGGACCTCCTGCAGGTGCATTAATCCAATTTTCTATTTCTGCACTTATGCCTCCTGATGTAGTTCCTAAATTATTAGCTAAAGTAATTGTACCTTTAAAACCAATCTTGTATAATTGTGTTTGTGGTACATAAGTTATTCTAATTTTTGATACACTCACAGTAAATCCGGCTAATTTAGCTGTTTTAGATCCTGGAAGATCGTACCAGTTCGGTGAAACTATGTTTCCCGGATTGACCATTCCATCTGACCTGACATATAAGTCAGGTATTGTAAGTTTACCAATACCACCTACACCGGAACTCGTATTAAATGTAAATTTTCCTGATGAAAATCCTAAATGTACTTTCATTTTAATTTCATTTCCTACAAATACAGCTTGTTCAACAATCGCAAATAATTTTCGTAGTTTGTTGTTGATAGTTGTGCTATATATTACCTTTTCGCCTAATGAACTCTGACGTATGAAGCCGTCTGCCAAACCATTTTGATTAATTGGTATTTCATATTCAAGTGGCTCTTTTAATAAAAGTATTTTTAGATCACCCCCTAAATGACTGTTTGAAATAATCCCGTTTTGATTAATTATTTTTATACCCCTTAAAGTACTAGAAAATGTTTTATAAATAGCAACCCTACTTATTTCTTCATAAGAAACAATCATACAACTTAATCCTGTACTAGTTACATAACAACTTAATACCTCAGGTAAATTATGGCTATACGCTAAAGTGAATGAATTTGCTTGAGACATTCGCAAATCGTTATTGTTGTTTGAAATTTGCACCGGAAAATTCAATCTTACAGTATTAAACCAAACACCTTTCCAGCCTGGTGCAGATGAAATGCTCTGTGAGCTTATATTGTAAATTGTAGGCGATTGAGTTTCGGAAAAATCTACGATAACTGCTGTAGGCTCGATTGAAATATTTGTATTCGGTATTAATCTAATCCCTTGCGAATTTTGAATGGTAGTATTTCCTGCAAAATAAACCAAATTACGAACATCTGTAAAGTTAATAGCTATACGATTACCCGCTATATCGGGCGTGTTTGCTGGTAGTTTTATTTGCCCACTAAATTTACATTCTAAACCGTTAGGGATAACGTTTCCATAGGAACCACCTACAAAGAAACTTGAATAATCATTTCTGCTGATTAATAAATTAAAACCCAATGGATCAACTAAAGTAAAATCATAATCCTGTAATATTCCTAATGTGCCCCTTATTTTACTTTGATATGTAACAAAAAGGACACCTGTTACTGATTTAATAATATTTGAGCCATTGACAGCTAAGGGTAAATTCCATTCTATGTATCCGACAAACTCAGCACCTGCATTATCCCAGTCATTTCCATCTTGGTAAATATGAAATTCGCTTGTAAAAAAACTTCCATTTCCATGTTGAGAAGGTAACGTAAAAATGTTATTATATTGCTGACGAATATCACCTCTGCTGCACACCCAAATATTTGTACCATAACTTATCATTCGTAAATTTGAAAACGTCAAATCCAGTACCGGTCCACCCTGCCAGAGCTCTATAGTTCCTGTACCTGAAAAATCGTCAAAAGTACCTGAAGGGCTCGTTACTAATATTTCATAACTTGCCATCGTAAATTTTTTTATAGCGCCAACACCAGATCTTGAACTTGAATCCGAACTGCCATATGTAAAACGAATTATCTCGCTGCGAATTGTTCCTTCATCATTCAAGACAACCCAAGCATATTTCTTCCCTTCTTCAAACTTTATTTTTGTTGTTGGAAATTCAAAAGAAGTCATCTTAATTCCTGACTGCTCAAAGAATGCTTTGTTTTTAGACATTGCTTCTTCGACTGATTGATTTTGACTAACTTCAACAATTTTTATTCTATATGTCGATGTACCTTGTAATGGTGTCCATGAAAATATTACCGGAAGTTTTGAATCGACTTTTTCCCCGTCCACTGGTGAAATTAATGTAATTCTTCCTGTTATTTTGACGCTTTGAGAAATGCAGTTTTCAAGGCTCACGGTTTCACCGGTCTCACTATAAGCGGTTACACAGATAGTATAATTGCCTTCAGGGGCGTTTCCTGTACGTGTGATGATTTCTTTATATCTGCTGTTGTTGTATTTTACCTCAGCGTTGGAGAAGTCTTTGTATTTATAATTAGTCTTTCCTGCTTTCACAGTAAACACCTTTGATTTTCCTTCAATAATCAGTCCTTCATTTTCCTCTGTTACGGTTCCTTTGACATATATTTTCAAATCTCTATCAGTAGTATTGTTCAGCTCGAGGTTCCACAAATCACCAATTCCAAGCTGGTTGGGTGGCGGCTGTTTGAGCAATATTATCACCTCATTCTGTGCCTGCAGGTTTGTGATTAAAATTACTGTTAAAAACAGTATTGTGAGTAGTTTGTTAATTGTTCTCATTTTGTTTTCTCCTTTTAATGAGATTTATATATGATAAATTATTTTGTTAAAATTATTTTTTATGAATCTATACATTGCTTGTATTTATTTATATATCTCACATGTAAACGATAAAACAATAGCCGGATTATCTGGATCATTTGTGGATACGGAAACCGTTTTAGTTTGAATCCCTTCTCTGCCTGCTGTATTAAATGATATTTTTATCTCACCTTCTTCGTTAATGCCGTATTCTTGTTTATCGCCCTGCTCAACACCCGTGCATCCGCATCCGGCATTTACACTTTGTATAATCAGATTTCCATCACCTGTATTTTTAAATTTGAATATATGTGTTAACTCCACACCCTGCTCAACCTTCCCGAAATCGTATGATGACTCAGAAAAAGTTATTGTAGCTTTGCCTACCGCTGAGGCGAAAATGTTAACCGTAAATACGCAAGCAATTAGAACCAGAATACCTAAAGTTGATTTGATTGTTTTTGTTTTCATTATTGATTTATTTTAATTTGATTTTTTTTTTCATTTCTTCAAGATCATCAAAATTCAATGATTTAATTTTAACATCATCCCGATAAATCGCGATTTCTCCGAAATCCGAAGGACCTTTACGGGAGTCCTTCGGACTGATAAAATAGCTATCGCTATTTTATCATCAACCCCGAGTGCGGGATTTCTGATTAAGTAACTTCGTTACTTAATCATCAACATCTTCTTTACATCAACATTACCTGATGATTCCAATCTGTAATAATAAATACCTGATGCAAAGTTTTCTGCATTGAATACTACACTGTGGCTTCCTGATTCAAGTACTCCATTAATTATTTCTTTTACCAATCTGCCCAATACATCATATACCTTCAAGCTGACATTAGATTGTTTAGGAATACTGAAATTAATTGTGGTCGAAGGATTAAACGGATTCGGATAATTCTGAGACAGCGAAAATCTATCTGGACTGGAGTTTTGCAGTACAGTATTTGGGTTTTGTCCGCCTGATGTATAACCCGTTACCACTATATCATCCACATACCAGCCGTCTAGATGTGTGCTTGCATCCGAGGTTAATCTGAACCTTATCTTAACCAGAGATGAACGGTTAGTATATTTTGTTATGTCAATGCGGGCTTCGTGAATTGAGCTGATAGTTCCGCTGTATTTTATTGCTTCCTGCCATGTTGTTCCGTTATTGCTAGATACTTCAATCCTGCAATAATCTTTATCAAGCTGTGTCGCATACCTGTGCCAGAAACTCAAAACCACAGCATCAGAACCTGAAGTATTAACCGCATTTTTCAAAGTCATTGAATTATTTGCATTGCCTTTATAATTACCGCTTGGACTATCGGTAAACGAATTGACAGGAGAATGAGCATTTGTGTTTTTTACAGCCCATCCACTACTAGTTACAACCCATTTTCCTATTCCTCCTTCAGCATTATCAGTTAATAATGTTGTTCCTGTTCCTGAAAACAAATTTATCCAGTTAATTGCAGATTCAACAACGTTATCGCGTCCCTGCGCTACTCCGTCTTTTGTTAACCATACACTTTGATCAACAGGAAACTCCAAATGAGTAAGATATTTGCCTGAAGCCAGATCATAGGCATCAACAGCAGGATAACTGCAACTCCAGTCGGGATGCAAGGTGAGTGTTGTCGGGCTGTTGAAAGCGCCATTTGTAGGTTTACCGAAAATCTTCACACGCGGATGAAATTTCATTCTGAATGCTACCTGATCACCCGAGCTGCCTGCACCGGGTCCGGTCAATACTGCAATTGGTTTTAAATATCCGGGTGGGTTACCTTTTATTTTATAGCTTGCCCATATATTATTTAAAGTCATATTTAAATGATTTGAAGGGCTTGTTCGTCTTCCAAAGTCAATTGTAGCCATCTCGGAAGAGAAGAGTACTTTCAAAGCAGAATCACTTAAAAACATATTTCCGCCGAAGTTTGTACGGAAATCAATTATAAGTCCGCTTGTACCCATCAATGCCTGAACAGCATTATAAAACTGCTGACCTGCATTGCCGGTCCATTGCATTCCGTAAATATAACCGATGTTAGTCCCTTGAACAATTCCGTAAGAAACATATTCCCCTGCACTGTAATTTGGTTTAGGCACTCCGGGGATATCCATTTGTTCATCACAAAAAACTGAAGGCAGATTATATAACGGTGCAGTTGATAAATGAACAGTATCTCCGGTAGAATATTTTATAATATCTATTGTATTGAATAAATGCCTGTTCCTGCCTGCAGACATAAGGAGACTGTGTGTAAATGCGCTCGGGCTACTGCCAATTACTCCGCTAAATGGTAACTGATAACTTAACAGCTGATAAACTAAAATCTTCCATGGAATTCCGTCATACCCAAGAACAATATCTCCCGGTTGAAGACCAAGCGGATGATTGGGAATTACTTTATATACAAGCAGTGAGCTATCCGGCAGCGGTGTTAAGCCCGCGCCAAACTGAGAATTGGAACCCCAGCCGCCTATTAACATAAAAGGAGTTCCGGGCTGGATTGATAAACTGCCAACTAAACTGATATCATAAGGATTAGTATGAAGCTCCCTTAAAGAAAGAGCCAGTACATTCATGATAGCCATAAATCTTCCTTTGCTGACTCCCGAAGCAACTTCCGGTCGGTATTGCTGTTTTAAAGCAGCCCAGTTATCCTGAATATAATTGAAACAGGCAAAAGAAGAATCTATCCTGTTCCAGAATTTATCGAAGATCTGCAGCTTTGTAGCTGTTGGGAGACCTGCGCCCCAGACAGAATCTATAGCACGCCGCCAGTCTTCTGCTGTTGAATATCCGGAAAATGTTGTGTTTGAGATCCTGTTTGAGATATGTTTATTAATAAAAATATCCGGAACAGGATCGGTATTACCCGGCATTTGATCCTGTGCAAACAGGAAAATGTTTGTTAAGAAAAACATAATTACTGCAAATGTTAAATTTTTCATTTTTGGTTCTCCTCCTTTTGGAAGTAATTATTTTTTAAGAAATATTATTTTTTAAATCCTTAAGATTCTCATATTCGATGATTTCATTATCTTCTGTTATCCTTATTGCTTTTACTTTATTCTGACCTTCGATTCTTTCCCTAAGTTTTTCAAGTCCTTCTATTGATTTTTTATTATCCTGATTACTCAAATATATGATTGCATCATCAATAGACTTAAAAAGCTTTATGCCTTCTGTTGCAGCTACAGCTATGACAACTTCTTTATTCGTTTTCTCTTTAGAAAATAATTTTGCCCAGAAACTCATAACAATTAATTTTTGACAAAACTAAACTAATTCAACGGGTAACACAAGACAGATTTAGGAAACGGCAGGTATTAATTAGGGAACGGTAGTTTTACCGAGGGAACGGTAGTTTGTGCAGATGAGTTTCAATAAATGATTCGGATAATTAAAGCAGCGGGGGTTCGGTTAGATTGATTTGTAGATATTGGGAGTTAAGAAAATTTCTACCAATGTTCCGGTTTCGGGTTCAGAGAGTTCGCTCCTATCGGTGATTTTGACCAATTCGACTTCCCCTGAATAATGATGCAAAATACTGAGTCTTTCCTTTATAACACTTACTCCTCTTGAGATATGGCTTGATTGCTTATTTTTGAGAGATTCTCTATACCCTATGCCGTCATCTTTAATTTCAATTTTCAGGCAATATAACTTATCTGTAATCAGTTTATCAGGGTTTTTATTTAATGAGGTGTGGTATTGTATTTTATAATCTTTTTTAA
Source organism: uncultured Ignavibacteria bacterium (assembly GCA_947084945.1). GTDB lineage: Bacteria > Bacteroidota > Ignavibacteria > Tepidaquicellales > OLB5 > OLB5. The sequence continues at coordinate 117,361 of CAMTUP010000020.1, forward strand.
TTTCATCAGGCATTTCTGAATGAAATATATTGATTGAAATAAATCCTTTGTTCTGAGATTTCAGAATACCGTGCCAGATAGCATTTTCTACGAAGGGCTGTATCACCATATTGGGGATCTCTGTTTTTTGCGGATTGATATCATCAGAAACCCATATTTCAAAATTCAATTTATCGTCAAACCGCATCTTTTCAAGTATTATGTAACTTTCAAGCCGCTCCAGCTCATCACTTAATTTGATAAATGTTTTATCGGCATAGTCAAGATTCATTCTTATCAGCCGTGAAAACTTTGCGAGGTATTCATTAGCGGATTCATTATCTTTATAATTGTAAAAGCTCTGAATTGAGTTAAGCGAGTTGAACACAAAATGCGGATTCATCATTGAAACAAGTGATTGCTGTTTAAGTTCGGATATTTGATTTTTAAAAGTACTTCTTTCGCTTTCAATTCTGAATTTTTTCTTTAAGTTTCTATAAATAGCAAAGCCCGAGGCTCCTATCAGTGATAGTGCAATCAGCACATAAAACAATATTGATTTATCAAAAGGAGTTTCAATAGTGAAATTGATAACAGATGCTTCGCTCACTTTGCCAAAGTTGTCTCTTGCCCTAATCTTTAAATTATAATCACCATGTGCGAGAGAAGCAAATTTAATGATGTTTCCCTCAGTGCTGTGCCATGTGGTATCCTCATCTTTTAGTTTATATTCATAAAATAAATTTCCGGTAGAATTTATATTAAACGATGATGCGGATATTGAGATTTCATTAATATTATGTGGAAATGAAATATTTTCATTCAGGTTATATGCAGAATCTAAAGCGCTAATGCCTAAAATCTTTAAATGAAGAGGATGATTAACATGTTTGTCAAATTCATTTAAATCCAATGAACTTAAACCGTTTGATGTGCCAATCCATAAACAGTTACCAACATTATCAAAATACAGGCTGAATATATCTGTTGAAACCAAACCTGTATTTTCATTCAGCAGATACTGTTTCTTTAAGCTCAATGCTTCATTATCATATTCAACTGACGAACCTATTAAACCATCAGGGGTTGAAAGCCAAACACGACTGCTGTTATCAAATTCAAAGCTCTTTACGCTTTTGTGTTCATCTTTTAAAAATTCATATACAACGGATGTATCTTTGAAAATAACCAGTCCCTTTTCACCTGATGCCCATATAAATCCTTTTTTATCTTCCTTAACCTCGCTAAACTGATTATTTAGTTTATCTTCACCGATAACCCTGATCTCATTATTATAGAATATACTGATTCCCTTATCTGATGCTATCCATACTCGTTCTTTGGAATCCTTTAACATTCCATTAACTTTGTTTGTCGAAATAGTATCACCAACAGCAAAATAGTATTTAAAATTTTCTGCTCCGGGATATTTTTGTGATGGATTAATCAGTGATATCTCATTTTGCCACCCACCTGATACCATTATACTATCATTAAACATAATCGAGTTCTTCCATGGTGAATAGAGCAGATTTATATTTTTGTATTTTGTTTTGTAAATCGCACCCATTACTTTATTATAACCAATTATAAAATAGCTGTCATTAACTTTATTTATAAATCTTATGTAATCGGTAAACTGTTCAGGTACCTTTGATTCTAACGTATAAAATATACTTTGATTTAATATTGATAAACCGTTATAAGTGCCGCAATAAATTCTCTGTGCCGAATCACCTGATATTGAATTAATATAATTATGGCTTAACCCGTCCTTTGAGTTGTAATTATTGATAAATGTGTTATAGAAGCAATATACTCCTTTACCGAAAGTACATACCCATACATTATTCTTTTTGTCTTTGTAAATAATATTAACATGCAGTTTTTCAGTATCTAATTTTTTATCCAGTCCTGTTAAATGATTATTTACCGGGTCAAATTTAAACAGTCCTTTATTCAGCACTGAAAACCAGATTGAGTGATTATTATCAACAAGCATCCGGAATATTTTTTTATCCTTTGAAAAATTGAATTTATATGTTTGGACTACGGCATCTCCTGATATTTTATATATCATATTATCACCTGATACATATATATTATTTTGTTCGTCGCTTGTAACATAGTATAAAGGCAGGTTCTCAAATCCTATAATTGATAATTTTACCATCTGTCTTCCTTTTACCTCATAAAGCCCGTCGGTTGTTGCAGCAAGTAGTCTCTCATCTTTAAAACTAAAAAGCCAATGAATTTTAAAAGTTGGCAATTTGGCAAATTGAGGTGATGCATCATTGCATATTATAACAGAAGTATCCATTTCAATAACACTTAAGTGACTGAATGCAACTTTGTAAATACTGCCCTTATGGATAACAATCTTACCAATTTCCCAACGTGGATTTTCAAAGTAATTTAAACTGCTGATTTTGTTGCCTGAATAAATATTTATACCTTCACTTTTATTGCTAATATAGAGTTTGTTATCTTTCTCAACAACATTCATTATTGAGAGGGCGTTTAGTCCATCTTCTTTATAAAAGTTCTTAAAATTATGTGAGTCAAACCTGCTAAGTCCGTTTTCGGTTGCAAACCACATATAGCCATCTTTATCCTGCATGCAGTCATAAACATTCGGTGATGGCAAGCCGTCGCTGGTATTGAATTGTATAAATGGCGGTGATTGTGTGAATGTTATGAGGGAAAAAGAATGTATAATTAATATTATTAAAAATAGTTTTTTCACTGATTAATATTAATTATTAGTATTGGTGAATTTATTAATTGCATTTTTTAAATCCTGAATTTTTCTTCTCGATATTGCTACTTTAGAATTATCTTTCAAAATAGCAAAAGTACCATCTTTATCAATAAACTCATTAAAATATTTTAAGTTTATAATTGATGATTTATGAATTCTCTGAAATATATTTGAATCGAGAAGTAGCTCAAATTCTTTTAAGGTTTTACATATAAAATACTGCTCTCCACTTATTTTAAATATTCTGGTATAATTATTTTCGGCTTCCAGTCTTACGATTTCTCTTGAATCGATTAACGCAAATCCGTGGGTTTGAGGTATTTTAATATTGTAATCCTGAATTTCGGCGGCTTCATTACTGGTCTTTTGTAACCTGTTATTTTTGAATTTCTCTATTGAGGCTCTCAGTTCATTTATACTGATGGGTTTTAAAATGTAATCTAAAGCTCCTGCTTTTAAAGCCTCAATACCGAATTTATTATGCGCTGTAACAAAAATTACTTCAAAATTCCGTTCCCCTGTTAACTCAAGGAAATCAAAACCAGATAACTCAGGCATATCAATATCCAGAAAAATCAATTCAGGTTTCTTCTCTGCGATTACTTTGATTGCTTTTTGAGGTTTACTGTATTCTCCTATTATTGAAATTTCTGGAACATAATTCCTCAGCAGATATCTTAGGTTTTTCCTCGCCTGCAGCTCATCGTCTATGATTAATGATTTAATGTCCATATTGATATGTAATATTTTAAATAGAATATTTGAATAAATAATCTGATTAAATTATATACCCGGAATTAAAAATTTGAATATGAATATAGCAATTCAAAAGTTCAATAACAACGCTTTGCTTTATATTATATTTTAGTGCTTGAATAGATATTATTTTATTTCTATTTTATATAAAAATTAAATTTAATATAGATTTACCTAAATGAAAAAAGCATTTATCATATTAACGTTGCTTATTGCATTTAATTTTACAGTGCCAAACAGCCAGGCTATGGGTTTGACTTTACGCCATGTGATTGAATACAGGCAGGAAGATAAGTCCCGTGGCCTGAATAACAGTGAAATGCTGAAGAATAAAGTAGTAATATATTTAAGAATGCAGATTATGGTAATTAAAGTAATAAGGATTGTTGCAAATGATAGGTTTAATACAAGCTGAAAATGTGAAACGTGAAATGTCAAACGTGAAATGTGAGACGTCAAACTTGAGATGTCAAATGTGAAACCTTCCTTCGCAAGGCTCAGTAAGGCAGGCGTGAAACGAGTTAATTTATTTTTTGCTTTTCAATCCGAAATCAACAATCCAAAATCCGCAATCATTCATAAAGCTCTCTTTCCACACTTTCACATATGATATGTCCAATTGTAATATGCCCTTCCTGAATGCGCTGGGTATTGTTTGATGGTATGATTATTTCACAATCGGTCATTCCTTTAATTTTACCGCCTGAGCCTCCTAAGAATGCAATTGTTTTAACTCCTTTGGATTTTGCCATTTCAAAAGCTTTAATAATACTTGAGGAGTTACCGCTTGTTGATATTCCAATTAGTACGTCACCATCTTTCCCTAGTCCTTCAATCTGCCTTGCGAAAACGTTATCATACCCAATATCATTAGCTCCCGCAGTTAGAAGAGATGTATCTGTTGTGAGCGCTATAGCTGCAATTGCAGGGCGTTTAATATCGTGTGAGAGCCTGACGATAAACTCAGTTGCAAGGTGCTGAGAATCAGCAGCACTGCCTCCATTACCGCAGAATAATATCTTTCCGCCTGCTTTAATACATACACTCATTAAATCAATTGCCTTATACACATCTTCGCGGCAATGTTTAAGAATTAAAAGCTTAGTTTCAGCGCTTTCGTTTAGTGATTCATCGAAGAATTTTGTGCGATCGAACATAATATATAAATTTTGTTATACACAGACAGGAATGTCTGTGCTACTAATTATTATACACAGACAAGCCTAAAGGTCTCACAATTGTCTGTGCTACTAATATTATACACAGACAAGCCTAAAGATCTCACAAATGTCTGTGCTACTAAGTAAATTTAGATCTTTTTATTGATAATTTCTGCTATTTTTTTTGAAGCTTCGTTCTTTCTATCAAAAACTGAAAGTGACTTACTGCCAACATCTTTGCGAAAATCTTTTTTTCTTAAAAGGTTTATAAGGTTTTTATATAGCTCTTTTGAATCTTCTACAGCGATCCCGCCGCCGTTTTTCATCAAATGTTCAGCTTCTTCAGAAAGTTTTTCATCTCCAAAGATTACAGGAATACCATATCCTGCGGGTTCTAAAACATTATGCATACCTGTTTGGTAGCCACCACCAACATATGCAACATGAGCATATTTATATAATCCCATTAATATCCCGATGCAATCAATAATAATAAGGTTCTCATCTTTGAATTTAGTTAACTCAGAATACCTTATACTTTTGATATGAGGATATTTTTCATGAATATCATACTCAATTTGTTCAAGGTTATCCTCAGTAGGTTCATGCGGCGCAAGTATTGTTACAAGAGAAAGTTCATCTGATAGTCCGTTTGAGCTTATTTTATCTAAAACAGGAAAAATAACATCATCATCTTTATCCCATGAACTGCCAACTACAAAAACATTTTTATCTGTTAAAATACTGCCATTAATAAGGGTTTTATCACTGGATACATCTTTAGCTTTACTTATACGTTCGTATTTAGTATCACCAAAAACAATAATATCTGACTCAGTGCCTTTCATTAGCTTCCTGAAGTTGAGTTTATCTTCTTCATCTGTAACACCTATAACATCAACATACTCATAAATGCATTTTTTATAAGAAAGTGTAACAGGGAATCGCCATTTAAATCGTCTTGTATCAAATGCTGAATTAACCACCATTGAAAAGATATTTCTTTGCTTAAGTTCTTTAAGCAAGTTAAGCCACAGATCATATTTTATAAAAATTAAAGCAGCCGGATTTGTAATATCAAGAAAATTTTTGATGCTCGTGGGATTATCATAAGGAAGATATGTTTTTATTATTTGACCTCTTAAAGGAGTATCAATTTTTGAATGATTAAATCCGGATGGCGAAAAGAAAGATATAATAAAATTATATTTTTCTGCTTTATCAAGCTCATCAATGATAGGTTTTGCCTGTTCAAATTCACCAAGTGATGAGCAATGGATGATTATATTTTTTTTATCAGGGTCAAGAGTTTGTATCTTGGGTTTTAAGTATTTGAAGAGTTCTTTTCTTCCTTTAAAGCTTGCTTTAAGTTTGTTGTTAAAAAGAGAAATAGATTTAGCTCCCAGCCAAAATACCGGTAAAAATAAAGAATTATATACTATAGACCAAAAATATTTCATTTAATATAGGAAGCACCTTAAATAAAAAAGGTCAGACTTCCATAATTTCTTTTTCTTTTTGAACAACTAAAAGGTCTATTTCTTTTATATGTTTATCAGTTAATTTCTGGATTTCTGTTTCGGCTTGCTTTCTGTCGTCTTCAGAAAAATGTAAGTCTTTTTCAGCTTTTTTAAGTTTTTCAATTTCATCTCGTCTTACATTACGAATTGCTATTTTCCCATCTTCAGCATATTTCTTAATAAGTTTAACAAGCTCTTTTCTTCTTTCTTCGTTTAAGGTAGGGATAGGTATTCTTAATAAATTACCATCGTTTATAGGATTTAGTCCTAAATTTGCATTTAGAATTGCTTTTTCAACAAGCGGCATTGTAGATTTATCCCAGCATTGAACTGTTATTGTGTGTATATCTGGTGTACTTAGATTTCCAACCTGGCTGATAGGTGTAAGTGTTCCATAATAATCTACTTTAATACCATCAAGAAGGTTTGTTGTTGCTTTACCTGTTCTTATTCTTATAAGTTCATTACGCACATGCTCAGTGGCTTTGTGCATTTTAGAATCAGCTTCTTTTATAATTTCTTTAATCATAAATCAATATTAAATTTGAATGTTTAAGTAACTCACCTTACGCATATAGCATGATTCACAGACAGGAATGTCTGTGTTACTAACTCACCTTGTGCCCTAAAACAGGGCAGACGGTAACGTTGCGTAAGGTGAGTAAGTAATTAATAATCTTTAAAAAATAAATAAATATAACACTACTAATTGTGAACGAATGTACCTATTTTTTTGCCAAGAACAATATTTTTAAAATTGTTTTCCTTGTTCATGTTAAATACAATAATAGGGATATTATTTTCTCTGCACAAAGCAAAAGCTGTCATATCCATAACCTTAAGATTTTTGCTTAAAGCATCTCCAAAAGTAATATTCTTGTATAGAACAGCATCCTTATTTGTTTCGGGATCAGAATCATATACACCTTCAACTCTGGTTCCTTTTAAGATGACTTCTGCACATACTTCAAGAGCTCGTAAAGCACCAGCGGTATCAGTAGTAAAATAAGGATTCCCTGTACCTGCTCCAAATATTACTATCCTTCTTTTTTCAAAATGTCGCATTGCCCTCCTGCGAAGAAATGGCTCTGCTATTTTGTTCATATCTATAGCAGAAAGCAACCTTGTAGGCATACCAGCTTTTTCAAGTGAGTTTTGTAAAGCAAGTGCGTTGATTATAGTTGCAAGCATTCCCATATAATCTCCAGTTACAGCATCAATACCCTGTTGCTGAGCATCAAGACCACGGTAAATATTGCCACCACCTACAACAATTCCAACATCAACACCGAGTGAATAAACTTTTTTAATTTCACTGGTAAGGTAATTCAGAATATTAACATCAATCCCTGTGTGGGCATCACCGCTGAGAGATTCACCACTCAGCTTTAAAAGCACACGTTTATATTTAAGTTCTTCTTTAGCAGCCAATTTTTTGGGAATAAAAAAAAATAATTAAATACTAATTGTTTCTCCAAGCTGGTAACGAACCATAGTTTTTACTTTGTAATCGTTGCCAGAGATTCCTGATATAGCTTTTATAACATCATTAACTGTTTTTCCAGGTTCTTTTACAAATTCCTGTTCAACAAGGCAATTTTCTTCATAAAACTTCTCAACTTTGTTTCCTGCTATTTTTTCAGCAATATTTTCAGGTTTGCCTTCATTTATTGCCTGAATTTTATATATCTCTTTTTCTTTTTCAATCATATCATCACTTACACCACTTCTATCAATTGTGATAGGTTTCATTGCCACAATCTGCATTGCAATATCATTACCTAATGATATGCCTTCATTAGAAATTTTTCCTGTAAATTCGATAAGTGAAGCTACTTTATTGCCTAAATGGTTATAATCGCAGAAGAACCCATCAGATGAGCTAAAATAAGAGGCTCTTTTAAGTTCAACTTTTTCACCAACACTGGCAGTAGTTTCATCAACAACCTGTTGAATAGTGCTACCGCTATCTGATTTGATTGTAAGCAATTTGTTTACATCATCCGTTTTAGCAGTAAATACTGCAAGAACAACTTCTTTAACAAGGTTATGGAATGTATCGCTTTTAGCAACAAAATCGGTTTCACAGTTCACTTCAACAATAACTGCTTCGTTTCTCTCATTGTTCACTCTTGCAAAAATCAATCCTTCTTTAGCAATTCTGTCACTTCTTTTCTGTGATGTTGCAGCGCCTTTTTTTCTTAAGTAGTCAATGGCTTTATCAAAATCACCGTCTGATTCAATTAATGCTTTTTTGCAGTCAATTATTCCTGCACCTGTTTTTTCTCTTAACTTTTTTATCAAGTCTAAGGAAATATCCACAATATACCCCTTTAAATATTAATTCTTACTTGTCCCTTAGGGGACTGTTTTTAAAATATATGCGTTACTCGAAAGTCCTAAAAGTAGATTTAAGATACTCCGATTCCTTCTGATTCATCTGCAGCAGAAATAATTTTTTTGTTTGCCTCTGCTTCATCTTCGCGTTGCATTCTCTTAACTTCTATTGTTTGCTTTGTATCTTCAATTGTATCAGCAATTGAACTAGTAATAAGCTCTATTGATTTCACAGCATCATCATTTGCCGGGATAGGGTAATCAATTAAATCAGGATCACAATTTGTATCAACAATAGCATAGATAGGAATACCAAGTTTTCTTGCTTCATCAACAGCAATATGTTCTTTTTTAACATCAATGAGGAAAATAGCTCCAGGCAGCTTATTCATACCAACAATACCACCAAGAACTTTTTCGAGTTTTATCTTTTCTCTTGAAAGCATAAGTCTTTCTTTTTTCTGGTAATTGTTAATAGTGCCATCATTTTCCATTTTTATAATGTTATTAAATCTCTTAATGCTCTTACGGATAGTAACAAAATTAGTAAGCATACCGCCAAGCCACCTTTCGGTAACATATGGCATACCACAGCGAGCAGCTTCCTGCTTAACAACTTCCTTAGCCTGTTTCTTGGTGCCAACAAACATAATAGTTTTACCTTCACCAACTATTTTGGATATGGAATTCTGTGCATCCTGTAAAAGCTCGTGTGTTTTTTTGAGGTCAATTATATGAATCCCGTTGCGCTCCATGAAGATATACTTCTTCATTTTGGGATTCCAGCGGCGAGTTAAGTGCCCAAAGTGAGCACCTGATAAAAGCAGGTCTTCTATTGAAACATTTCTCATGATATTCTCCTTTTGTTATTTGTCCCTTGAGTTGGACACTTCTGCTTTTGTCATCTCCTGTCTAAACATTTCTATAAAAGAAACACAAGTCGGGCAGGATCTAAAAGCATGATTATTGGTTTATAATTAATATCTGCAAAAAGTTCAAAAACGAATAAATTGCAGGAAAATTTTATAGAATAAAAAAAGAAACACCTTATTAACGTTTTGAGAACTGGAAGCGTTTTCTTGCTTTTGGCTGTCCGGGTTTCTTTCTTTCAACCATACGTGGATCCCTGGTTAATAAGCCGTCTTTTTTGAGAGCAGGTCTTACACTGGCATCATATTTTAATATAGCTCTTGCTATACCTAATCTGATTGCTCCAATCTGTCCGGTAACTCCACCGCCGTTAACATTTACTTTTACATCAAATTTTCCAAGAAGCTCTGTTGTAACTAACGGCTCCAAAGCTTCTTTTAACAGAGATTCCTTACCAAAAAAATCTTTTCCTGTTTTTGTGTTGATGGAAACAACCCCGGTGCCTTCAGTTAAGAATACACGGGCTGTTGAACATTTTCTTCTTCCTGTAGCTAAATGATATGTTACTGCCATTTATATTGTTTTAGATATTTTTTACAATTGGATTTTGCGCAGTATGCGGGTGAGATTCACCTGCATAAACTTTTAACTTAGTAATTAGTTTACTGCCAAGTTTTGTTTTGGGAAGCATCCCTTTTACAGCTTTTGTAATAACTTTATCAGGATGAGAAGCTATAAGCTCTTTGAAAGTCTTAATCTTCTGACCACCCGGATATAAAGAATGGTGTTTATATTCTTTTAATGTTTCTCTTTTACCTGTTAAACGGACCTTTTCTGCATTAACAACAATCACAAAATCGCCTGTATCAACATTAGGTGTAAATTTGGGACTATTTTTACCCCATATTATCTTTGCAACTTCTGAAGCAAACCTGCCCAGAGTTTTGCCATTGGCATCTACTAAATACCATTTCTTGTTAACCTCGTCATTATGTGTGAAATGCGTGGTTTTTAAAGATTTTTCTATCGCTTTTTTCATTGTATTTTCCTAAAAAGAATACAAAAATAGCGCTTTTTCTGGTTAATGTCAATGTAAGGAGTGATGTATATGGAACAATCTTCAATAATTCTGTTAATTCTATGAGTAATGTTAGGTTTATTGGCATTCAGGAAACTAAAATTTCATTTTATCACTTCCAGTAATCTTTCATTAATTCACTTGCCCATTCTGGCTGTTTTATCTCATCACGAGGAAGAAACTCTTTTAAAACAGGTTTAATATCAAGAATTGGAGTACCATCAATTGCATCAAGTCCTTTTACAATTAATTTATTACCAACAGATTTAACAATCTTTACAATTGTATGACCTATATGATTGGGCCTATCCTTTACCCGCTGCGCAAACACTCCAACCAGTGGCCACTCAGCATTACCGCGCGGATGCCTTGAGCCTTTGTTTACCTTACCTGCATCTGCTTTATCAAAATAAAATATTACCTCTGCATGAGAGAAATCTTCAATTCCCTTTAAGGCATCTTCGGTGAATTCATCGGTCAATTCAAGTTCAGAAATAACATCTCCCCATAAGTCATCTGTAATATCTTTTCTTTGATTTTTAACGTAACCTATAGGTGTAAGTTCAATTTTCAATTAATTTTTCATTTAAATATTTTTTAAAAAAAATAGCCAATTGTAACAGTTAATTGGCTATAAAAATTATGCATTAGATACTTCCTAAAGGCGTAGCGTTTCGCTCAGCATGAAATATCACTTAAACTGTGCGTGATCTCTTATAATAAATTTAATTTCTTTTGCTTTTACAAATGAGGTGAGTTTTGCAAGCTCATATAAATGAATATTCTTAAATGCCATACCTATCAATCCGCCAATAACCGCGCAGGGAACCGTAAATAGACCCAATACCCCTATAGTAGGATCTTTTGGAAGAAATTTTATTTTCTTTTTACCCCATATCTGGTACACAAAAATACCACCAACAAACCCAATACCCGCTCCATATGCTGCACCTGCTTTCCAGAACTTACCATAATCGAACTTGATTCTTGCGAGCTTATCAGTATTAACTATCTTGTATGCTCCGGTATCAGATACCAGTAGCAAGTTTTCGTGAATACCTATAAGTCTTGTTTTTGGAATACCTGAACCGTTTTTATAAACAATGCTGCATGGATCTGTTTGCGAAAAACAAATTGAGTAAAATAGAATTAATCCGGTAAATCCTAAAAGAATATTTTTCAATAAATAATATTTATTTTAATGTAAATATAGCTAAAAATGAACAATATTACAATAATTCAAATGCAATAAAAAATAATTTCAATATATATAATTATACTTGTTTATAAAAAATACTTACCACATCTAAATAATTTAGCTGCTCATCTTAGATGAAAAGGGTAATCAGAAAAATAAGTTGCTTAGAAACAAGATCCCTGCCTGAACTATCGTTACGGCATGCAGGAACAGTAATGACAAATTCTTTTTAAAAAATAAATTAATGTTCATCTGGATTTACGAGTTGAAACCAGTTGCCATCTGGATCGGTAAATGTAATGCATTTATCTGAACCATCAGTACCCTTAAAATCCAGTCCCCTATTAGTAAGTTCACTTTTAGTTGTATCAAGATTATTTGTATATAACACGAAACCTGTTTTGGAGCTTTGATAGTTATCTGCATTATAAATTCCTTTTCCGGGGCGAAGTAAAATCACATAACCTCCTGATTTAAGCCAAACAAACTTTTCATTTTGAATGGTTTCAAGCTCAAAACCCAATACATCAATATAAAAATCTTTTGATAACATCGGGTCTTTTACAAATACTTCAATATGTCCAAAATTTAGGTTCATATAATTATTTACTTAACTGTTTATTAACCTGATTTAGTTCTTCAAGCGCGTTTTCTTCTATTTCAATTCTACGTTTAAGCAGTAAAAGGTTTATAGATGAAAATATTATTGCTGTATAGAAACATGAGAACATAAATGGAATAACAGCAAGTTCAGTAATTACTGCCATATAATTAGGATGCTTGAAATACTTATATGGTCCATATTTTACTAACTTACTTCCTGGTACAATTATTATTCTTGTGTTCCACATACTACCAAGAGAAACTATTGCCCAATATCTTAAAAACTGCGCAGCAATAAATAAAATTAAAAATATTATCCAGAATTTATTTAAAGTACGCTCAAAGAATAAATTTTCAGCAAAAAGAGAAATGAAGAAAAGGATATGCATAATGACAATAACTATATATCCTTTTTTGTCATACTCCTCTCCGCCTTTTGCAATACTTATCTTCTCATTTCTTTTAGCAATAATTAGCTCAACAAGTCTTTGAACAATTACAAAACCAATTAAGATATAAAAAAACATTATGTAGTTTTAAATAATATCAGTTCTGAACTAAAACCGGGTCCGAGTGATGATATTAAGCCATACTCCCTTCGTTTTACATTTGATACATTTTTCATAAATTCATCAAGAACATAAATAACACTCGGTGAAGACATATTGCCATGCTCTTTTAATATTTTTCGGGATATATCAAGATTCCCATTAATAAGTCCTAACGATTCTTCATAAGCATTTATGACTTTTAATCCACCCGGGTGAGTTACATAATGTTTAATATCATCAATATTCAGATCATAGTGTACAAGTAACTCCATTATGTTAGGCTTAACGTATTGCTTTACAATATTGGGAATATCCCTGCTGAAAATTACGTTGAAACCTGACTCAACAATTTCCCAGCCCATAACATCAAGCGAATTATCGTAAATAGTTGAAAGTGAACCAATCAATTCAGGTTTATTAAATGAATTTACTAATTCGCAATTATCTCCGGCAATTAAAACACAAGCGCACCCATCACTGAATAATGATGAAGCGATAATATTACTTTTTGAAATATCATCTTTTTGGAATGTAAGACTGCAAAGCTCAATAGCTATTACAAGTGATGTTTCATTAGGATATGCTTTAGTATAATCCATTGCACGGCTTATACCAGCTGCACCACCTGCACATCCCAATCCCCACAATGGTGTTCGTTTGATATGTTGGGATAGACCAAGTTCATTAAAAAGAACTGCATCAAGCGTAGGGGTCATAACTCCTGTACTTGTAACGTAAATAATATTATTAATTTGAGAAGGATTTATTTCTGCTGAATTCAAACATTTTTCTATTACTTCTTTTGAAAGTATAATTGCTGTTTCTTTGAATATTTCATTGCGTTCTTTAAAAGTATGTTCTTTACTCAGCCATTCGGGTTGAACAGAAATATGCCTGTTAGAAATTTCAGAATTATCAAACACACTTATCATTCTATCAATATCTATATCTACTCCTGAAAATAGATTGTAAATAAAATTCTTTATTTCACTTTGATGTAATTTATAAGGAGCATCGGCAGTAGCAGTAGATATAATTTTAGGCATTAAGTTCTTATGAATAATTATTAGACATATATAAAAATAAAACACATAGAATTACAAAAAAGTTCTATATAGAAATTTATTGTTTATTAAAATAAAGACACGCTTTTAGGATGCGTGTCTTAAAGAATATTGTTATTTATTGAATATTAGAAATAAAACTTAATTACTGTTTGGAATTCATTATCCTTGAAATCAGTTGCATTTGCTGGTTCAGGGTCACCTTTACCATTTCTTACAATCCTGAAAACACTTTCAACTTCAAGTCCGGTGAGCGGATAGAATACAGCGCCAAAACTATAACGCTGACGTTCAGTTACATTATTCTTCAAACCAAGGGCGTTATCATAATTTTCATATTGAACTTTTAGCTCTAATCCTTTTGATATACGAACATCAATTTCACCGAAAAATGTGCGGAATTCAGATTTTGTTTTTGCTGAATCCCGGAGATTAAGCCTGTTGTAAGCAACCTCTCCAAGTATAGCAACTCTTTCAAATAAACCTATGGATAAGAAACCTGCCGCCATTTGTCTGAGAGCATTAATATTATTTGCTGCATCATACTTAAAAGGATTGCTTAAGAATGAGCCTCCAATACCAAATGCATATTTGGTTTTCTTGCTTGCCCAGCGGAAATCACCAGATACTGTAACCTGTTTTTGGTTATCAAAATCAAAGCTGTTGTTACGCTGGTTATCTTTGTTTAAGCTTGAGCCGTTTGAAAGTCCGGCTGTTAATGTAAAGAAACTTGGGGCTATACCAACTTCAATACCTGCATCAGAAGCATATGGTGTGTAGAAATCATTAAATATTCTGTTATAAGCTCTGTGTTCTGGAATTTTAATACCGAAATTTGGAATAAACCTGCCTGCTTTAAAATATAACCCGGCTGGTAGATTTGAAACCATTCCGTAAATTTCGTACTTTGTTGGCAATGGATTTGATCCATATGTATTTGGAATATACAGCCCGGGTGCTACCATTAAACTGATATACTTATTCATCTGTGCGTTTACATATAAATCACCCTGCATCTGAAAAAAAGAATTGAAGTTTGGATTTCCTTCACCTTGCTGGTTATCTATAAATATCATTCTCATATCAGCACCCATTGAAATACCTTTGGTTATCTGAGGGTCTATTTCTGTGGTCTTATTGGCTTTTTCCCAGATCTTTAAATAGAGATTATCCTTTGAATATTTTACTCCATAAAGATTCCTCATTCCCCCGCCTGTAGGATTAACATGACAGCTTTGACAATTTTCACCTGTTAAAGCCGCAAACTTTGGATATGAATACAATGCAGATGATAAAAACAGGAATAAAACCAATAACCCTGAAGCAGAATGTAGTTTAATTTTCATTATCTGAATGTTTAATTAATAAATTTAGATTTAATTGCATAATATCTCTAATTTTTTTGAAATAAACAAAGAAATAATATTTACAGAAAATAACGGTGTAACTTAACCTGATAGGTCGTTTTAAAGAACGTATTTGTTTGAATCTTTGTACTTTGTAAGCAATATTTAATTGTTGTTGGTGACGCTTCGCTAAACACCAACAACGGGGTGAATGAAAAAATTACTCCTGCCTTCAAATTTCTAAGTGAAAGCCAAGTTAACAGTTTTGGACTTGCAATATTTCTTAATCTTAAAATCCTTTAAATCATGGTTCAGTTTTATTTATAGTCCACCCTAAACGATGGAATCCCTGTTATATCTTCGCCTATTATCAAAGTATGCATTTCGTGTGTGCCTTCGTAAGTCTTTACTGATTCCAGGTTATTTGCATGCCTCATAATTGGGTATTCATCAAGTATTCCGTTTGCACCGAGTACCTCACGAGCCATTCTGCAAATTGTTAATGCTATTTCACAATTATTTCGTTTAGCCATGCTGATTTGAGTATGCTTAACAGAGCCGTCATCTTTCATTCTGCCTAACCTATACACCATCAACTGACCCTTTGTAATTTCATTCAGCATCCATACAAGCTTTTCCTGTGTCATCTGAAAAGCGGCAATTGGCTTATCAAACTGGATGCGTGAGAGTGAATATTCTAATGCTGTAGCATAACACTCCATTGCAGCCCCTAATACACCCCATGCAATGCCATATCTTGCCTGGTTTAAGCATCCCAAAGGTCCTTTTAAACCCTTAACATTCGGCAACAGATTTGCATCAGGAACAAATACATCAAGTAAAGTTATTTCACCTGTGATAGATGCCCTTAGTGATAGTTTACCTTTTGTTTCAGGAGTTTCAAATCCTATAAATCCGCGTTCGACTAAAAATCCGTGAACGACACCATCAAGTTTTGCCCAAATAATAGCAATATCTGCAATTGGTGAATTTGTTATCCACATCTTAGATCCATTTAAGATGTAACCGCCATCAACTTTTTTTGCAGTGGTTATCATACCGCCCGGGTTTGATCCGAAATCAGGCTCTGTCAATCCGAAGCATCCAATTTTTTCAGCCTTTGCAAGTGAAGGAAGCCATTTCATTTTTTGTTCTTCTGTACCGTATGCAAATATTGGGTACATTACAAGTCCGGATTGCACCGAAGCAAAGCTTCTTAAGCCGGAATCTCCCCTTTCAAGCTCAGTCATCATTAATCCATAAGCAACGTTGTTTATAGCAATCCCTCCATATTCAACAGGCAGTGTTGGACCGAAAAAACCAAGTTCAGCCATTTTAGGGATTAAGTCCCTAGGGAATGTCATAGCCTGGTTATGTTTTTCTATAACGGGAATCACTTCGTTTGTAACAAAATCACGGGTTGTATCACGGATCATTCTTTCTTCTTCAGAAAGTAGATCATCTAAATTGAAATAATCTACACCTTTATAATTTGTTGACATAAGATCACAAGTCACCTGCTTAATGCAATTCTATTGCAGCAGGCAATTCCTTTCTATTTTTTTTTAATTTACCTCTAAGCTGTGCCCGTTTTGCTGTCAGACCGCTTAATATTTTCTTTAAGTTATTTCTGTTGCCTTTTATGTTAAGCTTTATAAACTTTGTAAGGTATTTGGTAGAAACAATATCCGCTTCTTCATGAAGCAAATTAATTATTTTATATGCTTCGGGATCGTTTGCAGGTATTTTAACTTCCATCTCTTCAATTTCAGAATGCATCATATCAATTATTTTATCAAACAAGCTACCCATATTAATTCCTTTAAAAGCTGATATGAATACTGAATTTGGATACTTTTGTTTTAATATAGCGATATGCTCAGCTTTATTATCATCAACTAATTTATCAACTTTGTTAAATACCATTATCACCATTTTTGAATCTGCTCCAATATCAACAAGTGTTTCCTCAACTACAGTTATCTGGTCATCATAACTATCGCTTGAAATATCTACAACATGAAGCAAAATATCTGCTTCGATAACTTCTGCAAGAGTACTTTTAAATGATTCAATTAAATCATGAGGTAGATTCCGTATAAACCCTACTGTATCACTAATAAGGACAGGCTGCGGAAGCTTATCGCCATTAATTTCTTTTAATACTTTTGTTGATGTATCAAGTGTAGCAAATAGTTTATTTTCAACATACACGCCTGCATCGGTTAAAAGATTCAATAAAGTTGATTTACCAACATTTGTATATCCAACAAGCGCTATCCTCGAAAAACCGCCTCTTTGCTGACGCTGAGTCTTTCGCTGTTCCTCTATCTTCTTAAGTTTTTCTTTGAGGAGAGATATTCTAGTACCAATCAATCTTCTATCTGTTTCTATCTGTGTTTCACCGGGACCCTTTGTACCGATTCCGCCATACTGTTTTGATAAATGTGTCCACGCCCTTGTTAATCTTGCCTGCAAGTATTGCAACTGAGCAAGCTCTACCTGTGTTTTAGCTTCTGATGTCTTGGCATTGGATGCGAATATATCAAGTATTAATGCTGGTTTATCTATGACTTTGCACTTAATAATTTTCTCAAGATTTCTTATCTGTGTTGGTGAAAAAGAGTTTTCAAAGATAACTAGATCAATTTTTTCATCTTCAACTTTCTTTGCAATTTCTTCGGCTTTACCTTTGCCGATGTAAAGAGATTTATCTATCTTATTTCTTTCCTGGTAGAATTTATCCACCACAATAGCTCCCGCTGTCAAAGTTAAAAATTCCAGCTCTTCAAGGTGCTCCTTAAATATCTTCTGCTTAACTGATTTTGCAGTTAACGATTTGGGTATTGTGGTGCAGACAAGTATCGCCTTTTCTGTTTCTTTATTTGTTGAATGTAATTTACTCAATAATTATCAATCATCCTTAAGTGCTGTCAGGTATTTACCTGACAGGAAAAATTAATTTTCGTACTACTTATGAGACCCTTCACTCCGTTCAGGGTTAAAACTAATATATCTCAAGATATTTTGTTTCAGGATCAAAATAAAAGAACTTCAGCGGAGCCAAATACGGCACAGATTTTGAACTCATATTATCAGAAGCTGAAAAATAAAACTTCACATTTTCAGATTTCATATCAAATGGTACTGATGCAGTATATTTACCTGAATTATTTTCACCTGATTTTTCTGCAAGCATCATTGGCAACCCAACAAACTCGCCTCCATTCATCGAATAGAACATTTTAACGGATTCAGTTACAATTGTATTATTTGAATAAACGTTAATTGAAATACTCTGATTATCACCAACCTGTAAAATTTCCGGTTTATTACTAATGATAAGTCCATAATATAATGCTGCATCAAATGCATTAACTAAACCCCATCCATAAATATTATTGGGAGAATCCTTTTTATTAGCCGTCATCTTCAATGCTTCTTTTACCTGGTCAGGTGTTAGCTCAGGGTGAACTGAAAGTATCAATGCACAAACACCTGCAGTTAACGGACCCGAAAATGAGGTACCACTTACATATGAATATCCAGAAGTATCATAAGTAAATGAATATGAAGCAGAAGCATAAACATCAACACCCATAGCAACAACATCTGGTTTCATTCTGCCATCACTAGTGGGACCGTTGGAACTGAAATAAGCAATATGACCTGCGCTATCAACTGCTCCAACAGCAATTACGTTCTCACCATCAGGCGGAGAAACAATACTTGGGGGTTGGGTCTGCCGCTCGTTACCCATTGAATTTACTACAACCACACCAAACTTTGCAGCCAGTTCAGCAGCTCTGACTATTATCGTTGTTTTGCCATTCATATCTTTGTAGTAATACTGATTATGCGGCAGGTCGAATGGCTTATAAATTAATGAACTTGTAATTACTTCAGCACCCTGTGATTCCATCCATTCAACAGCTTCAAGCCAGAAATCTTCTTCCACAGGAGTTTCAGTTACGCCAACTTCTGTTTTACTTAAATAAAAATCCACATCAAAAGCGGGTCCGATTAACTGTCCTTCAAAGAATCCGCCTAATGTGGACATAGTTGCAGTACCATGTCCATCCTGATCATAACTATCACCCGGTATCTGGTTTGGTGAGATTTGATATTGAACTGAATCATCTTTAAATATCCAATCAAACTCGCCTTTAACTTTTCTTGTTTTTAATGCTTCGTGCATTCTCCAGTTAAAACCGTCATCGCACATGCCAACTGTAACACCATACCCTGTAACCCCAATATTATGAAGTTTAGGCACATTTATCTGTTCATTCTGCCAATAAGAATAACCATAATCATACTTTGTTTTGGTAAATACTTCTTTATTTTGACTTAACTCTTTTGTTTTCTGAGTAGTAATTTTTACTTTTTCAAGATATCCGACACCTTCAATTTTTTCAACAAAGCCAAGCTTTTTAATTTCATCAAGCTTGTCTTTTTTTGCTTTTATGGATACAGCATTCAGCCATTTTGATTTTGCATGTGGTATTACACCAAGTTTAACAACAGCATCAATATATTCCTGTTTGACGGGAATATCATCATAACCTACAATCATATCGGGTGAAAGTACTTTTGACCTGCGCCAAAGAGCTTTTTCGGTAAGTTCAATTTTTGCAAGATTATAGCCTTCTGTTCCGGGTAAAAGTATCACACCGGGTTTATAATCACCCTTATCCTTAAAATATATCCAGTACCTGTATTCAGTGGTTTCCGGATTTAACTTTTGCGAAAATAGCTGTGGTGAAAATTGAAAAGAAATAATTATTAAAAGGATGATCTGTAATTTACGCAATAAATTTGCTCCTGTATAATTTTGTTTAAACTTTTTTTAGATTATTTGTTTAGACTGATTGTTCATCTGCGTGGTAAGAGCTTCTTACCAATGGACCTGACTCGACATGACGGAATCCCATTTCTTTACCAACAGTTTTATATTCCTTAAAAATATCAGGGTGTACATAACGCTGAACAGGTAAATGACTTTTTGTGGGTCTTAAATACTGACCGATTGTTATGATATCACATTTTACTGATTTAAGATCTTTCATTAATGAATATACTTCATCATCTGTTTCACCAAGTCCGACCATAAACCCGCTTTTTGTTATCAAACCTTTTTCTTTTCCTATCTTAAGCAGTTCAAGAGTCCTTTCATAAACTGCCTGCGGTCTAACGTAATGATACATTCTTGGAACTGTTTCAATGTTATGATTTAATATATCGGGTTTGGCATTAATCACAAGATCAAGAGCATCCCAATTACCCCGAAAATCTGGTATCAATACTTCAATTTTGCAATCAGGTGATAGTTCCCGAATATGATTTATTGTCATAGCAAAAATATCAGCGCCGCCCATTTTCTGGTCATCCCTATCAACTGATGTTATCACAGCATGTTTAAGACCGAGTTCCTTAACTGATTCTGCCACTCTGCGCGGTTCATCATAATCTAATTCATCAGGTTTGCCTAGCTTTACTGAACAAAATCCGCATGAACGTGTGCAGACTTCACCAAGTATCATAAATGTTGCTGTTTTTCGGTGCCAGCACTCAGCTATATTGGGACAGCGCGCATCTTCGCAAACAGTGTTTAATTTCTTTTTACTTACAAGATCCTTTAAGTAAGTATAATTTTCACCTGTTGGAAGCTTAACTTTTAGCCAATCAGGTCTGCGGTTATTTTCAATTTCAGGATTCTCAATTGAATGTTTCTTCTGATGTGTATTGATATATTTTACTTGAACTAACTCTGACATATAATAATGACCTCACCCCCCTGCCCCTCTCCTATGGTGTTTGTCTCAAAAATCTTAATTTTGAAAAATTTATGTTAAAATTATTAAAGATTCCTGCTTTCGCAGGAATGACAAAGCACTTTTGAGACAGCCTCTATGAGGTGAGGGGGGCAAAAATATATATTAATTTAAATAATCCTAACTATTAATTATATACCGTAAACTTTCCTGTAAACTTTCTTGCCAATAATAGGATACCTGCATAGCTCACCTTTATAAGATTTTATTCCCATATAAACTGAATAGCAAATTGTTCCAATTACAATAGCAAACAACATTGCATAAAATCCAACTATAGCAATAATAAAAAAAATCGGCATTTCTTTACTTCCGGTAGCCCCTGCAAAAGTGCTCATACCAACACCGCCTATTATTGCGATAATAACAAATCCAAAAACAAAAACAAGTATCAGCGCAATGTAAGCAATGTGAAACCACAACGCCTGTAGTGCGTGGAATGTTACGAATTTGGATTTATCTTTGTTAGTTGCCCAAAAAATAATTGGTAAAATGATCCCCCCTAAAAATAAGGAAAGATGAGAAAAAAGTGCCAGCATTTTCTCATCTCCCTGTATTATACTTTCTTCAGGGGGCGTTCCGAATGAATTTGTCATATATATTTATTTATTTTATCCAAACCAAAGCCCTCAAAGACGATACGTAAAAATTATTTAGACTGCGTAATTTTCGAGGTATTCAACAACCTTCATTATGAATTTACCGCCTAATGCTCCATCTATCAGCCTGTGATCGAATGATAGTGTTAAATACATCATTGGTTTTATAACTATAGCATCACCTTCAGAGGTTTCGACAACAACTGCACGTTTTTTAATTGCTCCAGTACCCAGAATTGCTAACTGCGGCTGGTTGATAATTGGTGTTCCGATTATGTTGCCAAATACACCGTAGTTAGAAATTGTGAATGTTCCGTCCTGAATTTCGTCAAGAGTTAACTTTTTAATCCTTGCGCGTTTTGCCAAGTCAGTCATTTCTCTTGCAATGCCTGTTAAGTTCTTTGAATCTGCATTTTTTATCACCGGGACAATAAGTCCGCCATTATCCATAGCAACAGCTATCCCTAAATTAATAAAACTCTTAACTAAGATATTTGTTCCATCAATTGATGCATTTACCAGCGGAAAATCAGTTAGTGCTTTAACAACAGCTTCGCAGATAAAAGGCATATATGATAATTTAAAACCTTCCCGCCTTAGAAACTCATCACCTAATACTTTTCTAGCTCTGTAAACAGCGCTCATATCACACTCAGCAATTGCTGCTACGTGAGGCGAAGTATGTACGCTCATTACCATATGCTCACCCATTTTAGATTGAAGCGTATCCATTGGAACAACAGAAACACCCGGCATATTATAAAAATTTGTAAGGTCAACCGAGCGGTTAATTTCCGGTGCTTTGTAATCAGTTTTTTTCTTTTCAACAACAACTGCCTTAGCAGCAGGAGTTGTAGCTCCCTGTGTAGCTGTTGTTTGCGCCACAGGTTTAGTTATTTTTCCTGATTTCCTGTCTTCAATATAAGCAAGTATATCCAGTTTTCTTACTCTTGAGCCAATTCCTGTTCCTTGAATTGATGAAAGTTCAACCATTGAAACACTTTCTTTGGAAGCAATATTTAATACTAATGGTGAGTAGAATCCACTACCAGCGCCTGTTTTTGTTTCAGTATTAGTTTCAACAACCGGAGCTTGTACAACTTCTTTCTTGGGTACTTCTGCAACTTCTACAGATTTGGTTTCTACTTTAACATCCTTACTTGCATTTACACCGGTTTTAATCTGAGCATTTTCAGTATCTGTATCTATTCTTGCAACAACATCGCCAACATTTGCAGTATCACCTTCGTTGTATAGTAATTCTACCACTATTCCGCCATCTGAGCATGGTACTTCTGTATCAACTTTATCTGTTGAAATTTCGAATAATGTCTCATCTCTATCTATTTTATCTCCTGGCTGTTTATACCATTTAAGTATCCTGCCATCCATAATAGATTCACCCATCTTGGGCATAATTACATCAACTACTGCCATTATAAATCTCCGTGATTTTTTAAAAATTTTAACTAATTTAACAAAAATACTTAAAATTAAAAGAAGTTGCAATTCAATGATTTATGTCGTTTTTAGTGAATTCTCGCTTGCTCGGCTTTGTTGTGGTAAATGCAGGAATCCTTGAGTGTTTAGAGTATAATTTTAAAAGAAATATAATTTACCAATAACGCTATCATTTCTTTACCTTATTTTTTAATATATATAGTAGATACTCGTTCCACGAAACTAGCTGAATTTATATTCATTAATTCACTAAGATTTCAACTTTCTATTAAACAGTTTAGATACCTATATTCGTTGCACGAAAATATTTCTCTTAAGCAAATTTGAGATAGCCACCACGACAGAGGCGGGCACAGCACTTCGCTCGCAAAAAATATTTGTGGGGCTTATACTTAAGACTACTCCGAAGGAGCTCCTTTGGAGTAGTCTGATAAACTTGCTAAATCATATATGCTGAGAAATTCTGCGAATACACAAATCAAAAGATAATCGTTCCACGAAATTAGCTGTATTAATATTCATCAAAATCCTGAAAACTTCAACTTTCTATTAAACTATTTAGAACCCTCTATTCGTGGCACGAGAATTCTTCGCACTTAAGACTACAAAAGTCTTATCATATATTTTAAATCCGTTAAATACAGATAATTTTAACAAATATTATAAAACCAACAGACTTTTGTAGTCTGATTACCACCTTACATAAAGCCACTTAAACATTCCTAATTTATAATTATATTAGTGTAACTAAAAACATTAATATAATTATTATGAAAGCAAAACTTACGATTTTAGTTTTCTGCTTATCATTAATTTCAACAATCAACACTTACTCTCAGGATTTCAATTTATTTAACCCAAGTAATGAACTTTACCTTTTTTCAGCATATGATGAAGGTGCAAATGTATTCCGATTGAATCCAGCAATACTGGGATTAGGGCACAGGCTTAATTTTACAATAAATGGGTTGATGCACACATCTGCAAATTATCAGGGGTTAAACGAGCTGGATATTTCACTTAATTCAGGAATACTCGGACTGGCATATCGTAAATATACCGGAGATATCTCAACTTCACGGGTAACTCATTTTACAGATTCAGGTCAAGTTACATATACAGGAATTTCCAGAATGTACAGTTACAGCATAAACACATTTTCACTGGGTTTTGGGATTGGTTCAAAATCTGTAACTGCAGGTATTTTGCTTGAAATGTTAAGCAGGGATAATTTTCACTCCCCTGCAGGATTTTATTCTGCTTTTCCAAGTTTCAGAATGGGGCTGGGCTTCCTTTTCAGACCTTCTTCGCATCTTTCATTTTCTTTTGTATATAAAAACGATGAAGCGCTTAATATAGAAAGCAGTACAACTGATAAATTCACAATTGGTACTGCATTTAGACCTATGAAAAATGACAGGCTTACCATTATGGCAGATTTCTCGGGATTCAGGTATAGCAGGAATTTTACTAATTATAACCAGTTAAAGGCTGGTATTGATATTAAATTAATAAACGGGTTATACTTAAATGTAAACTATACCCGTAATGAAGAAAAAATCAAAAATGAGTATTTAGGAGCCGGTGTTAGGTTTGATATTCCAAACGGAAGTATTAGGTATAACCACTTTTTTAATAACAGCAGAACTGAAAAGTTGAGTATCCCATTGTTTTACAGCACTGAAATATACCGGAATACGGGAGGAAATAAGTTCAGTTTCATAGGTTCACAATTTTCTCTTTCATACTCGCTTGAGCGCAGAAAAAGTATCATTCCCGAAAAAAAGAAAATTGTGGAAATAACCCTTTCAGGCTCATTGCAGGATTACAACACTGAAGATGTGTTCTTCGGTCTGTTGGGCAAAGGCAAACGCAGTATTCACGAAGTAATTGCAGATATAGATTATGCCGCAGCAGACCCTTCGGTAAAAGGAATGCTCCTGAAAATATATCCGCTTGCATCACGTTTTGAAGTAAATGCCTCTATTGAAGAGCTTACTAATTCCATGCAAAGATTTAGAAGCAAAGGTAAAACCATCACTGCATATTTTTCGCAGGATGCAGGTCCGGGGGAATATTACATATCAACCTATGCTGATAATATTGTAATGCCCCCGGAGGCGATATTCTTTTATGGCTTAAGCATTAATGTAACGAATTATAACGGGTTCCTGCAAAAGTATGGAATTGATTTGCAGACTTTCCATGCCGGAAAATATAAATTAACATTCCAGGGACTGCTTGATTCAACATCAGAAGAAGGCAAAGAAGTCATAAACAGGATACTTGATATTGTATATGAAAAAATGCTTGCAAGGATAGTAACAGGCAGAAATCTTACAATTGATGATTACCTAAAGGATAAATTATCGCAACCACTCACAGGAAGTGAAGCAATGAGGCTTGGACTTGTTGATAAACTTGGCTGGTATGAAGATGCAAAAGATATTGCAGAGAAAGAATCCAGAACATCTAATATTGTTAAAACATTCAACCGCAGTGAGTGGGATAATGATTGGAGCGAACCACCACAAATAGCAATCATTGGCGTTTATGCAAGCATTACTACAGGAGAAAGTGAACCTCCATCAACGGTATCGTTACCAATTCCATTTATAGGAAGCGGTAGGTCAACCGGCTCAGAAACAGTTGTTCGCCAGCTTGAAGATGCTTTTGCAAATCCGAACATTAAAGCTATTGTATTAAGGGTTGATTCAGGCGGAGGATCTGCACTTGGCTCGGCAGAAATTAATGCGGCAATTATCCGGCTGAAAAAGAAATATAAAAAACCGCTTATCGTTTCAATGGGAAGTGCAGCAGCATCAGGGGGTTATTACGTATCAACAAGCGCAGACAAGATATTTTCAGATGAGTTAACTATTACAGGCAGCATTGGTGTATTTACTGTCAGACCTAATATTGATAGTTTATTAAAACAACAGAAAATTAAAGTAGAAAACTTTAAACGCGGTGAACATTCTGATATTGGTTCATATTCTAAAGCGCTTGATGAAAAGGAAATAGAAATCATTCAGGGTATAATTAATTATTATTATGAAAGATTTATTGGTGCAATTTCAGAAGGCAGAAAAATGAGCAAGGAAGAAGTTGAACATGTTGCGCAGGGCAGGGTTTGGTTTGGAACTGATGCATTCAATAAAAAACTTGTGGATGAAATTGGCGGGTTGTATGAAGCAGTTAAATATGCAAAGAAGAAAACAGCAATCACGGGCAGATATAAACTTGTTTATTACGCAGTTCCCGGCGGCAATAAAATAAATGAGATTATTTCATCATCAATTATCAGCTATTTTCAGCAAAACTTAATTGACCTGCTTGGTTTAGATGATAGCGATGACGGCTTGGAAATAAAGTATTAAAACTGATTTGTCATTCCCGCGAATGCGGGAATCCATTAATATAATTCTTGTAAATTCCAGAGCCTCTGATTTTATGAGACTTACTGTACTTTACAGTGTCTCTGCGAAGCAGGACTCTGTAAAAAATAGTTAAGTTTTTCGCAGAGTCCCATTCTGGAGACTCTGTAGGAACAAACAATATAACTAATCAAAGAGTAGTCAGGAATACGAAAGAAGCAGAACCCCCATTGAAAATAAATAAAGAATTTTTAATTTATGATTAATTGTAAATTTTAGAAAACGGTAGAGCATTTCCCCCCTTTGGCAAAGAGGGGGGATATTTTTTTAAGGAATAAAACCAGATACAATTTAAGTATTTTTCTTCGGTTAAATAAATTCTTATATGGGGGTTTGGTTTTTAATTTTAAAAATGAAGATATTCTTGGCACTAGTTTCTTACTATATAAACGAAACATTTCCTTAAAACTACAGTATATATTAATAAGTACAATTATCTTTCATCAATCATATGAAAAAAATATTAATTATTTTTACCTTATTCTTAAGTTTTCAGTTATTTTCACAATCACAGTATCAGAATGTAAAAATCTCCGATGAAAACTCACCAAGTGAAGTTACCATTGCTTATAATCCTATTAATCCATTAAATTTAGTAGCAGCGGCAAATATCGAAACATATTTTTACAGTTTTGATGGCGGCAAAAACTGGGCAGTAAGAAAGCTTACATCCACTTATGGTGTTTCGGGTGACCCCTGCATAGTTGCTGATATGGGAGGTAATTTTTATTATTTTCATCTTTCGAACTCCCGTGAATCAAGCGGAGGATGGCTGGACAGGATTGTATGCCAGAAATCCACAGACGGAGGAATCAACTGGAGCGATGGTACGTTCACAGGAGTAAATCCGCCGCATCTGCAAGATAAAGAATGGGCTGCAATAGATGTAACCTACTCTCCATATCATAATAATATCTACCTTGCATGGACACAGTGCGGTCTGAACAGATATAATGATGAAGGTGCATCGATAAATCCCTTAGATAGTGCATCAAACATTATATTCAGTTTTTCAACTGATGCGGGTGACTCGTGGAGCCAGAGAAAAAGAATTAATGAATTATCAGGAGCTATGTGTCAGGATGCAGGAGCAACAGTACTTGGCGCAATGCCCTGCGTTGGTTTGAATGGTGATTTATATGTAACATGGTCATCACCATATGGAATAATGATGGATAAATCAACCGATGGCGGTGTAAACTGGTTTGATAAAGATATAAAAGTAGCTGACCTTCCTGGAAATTTTAAATTTTCAGTACCGGGTGTTTACAGGTGTTTTGGATTCCCTTCTTTGGCATGTGATATGTCAAGCAGTGATTATCGTGGAACACTATATATAAGCTGGTGCGACCAGAAAAACGGAAACGATAATACAGATATATGGATATCAAGCTCTGGGAATAATGGAATTTCATGGAGTGAACCAATAAAAGTAAATGATGATGTTGGGAATAAGCATCAGTTCTTTAACTGGTTGACTATTGATCAATCTACAGGAACAATTTATGTTGTGTTTTATGATAGAAGAAATTATGAAAATGAATCAACTGATGTTTACCTTGCAAGCTCAACTGATGGCGGTAAAACATTTCTGAATGAAAGAATAAGTGATAAACCCTTCTTTCCATCGGCTGAAACATTTATGGGTGATTATACTAATATTACTGCAGTTAACGGAATGGTAAGACCTATATGGACGAGACTGGATAGTAATAATCTTAGTATATATACAGCAATAATAGATAAGTAAATATTGCCATTGAAATCCCCGACTCTGCTTAACGAAAGTTAGGGAAAGTTCCGAACATTTCAGAGTCTCGGTGAAGAAGGTCTCTGTAAAAAAAAGCTACGTATTTCGCAGAGTCCCCTTTGGGAGACTCTCCGAAAACTTGAAAAATACATTGAAATCCCCGATTTTGCTTAACGAAAATTTGAGCATGTTGTTCAAAAACACTTAAGACTACTCCGAAGGAGCTCCTTTGGAGTAGTCTGATCAGTTTACTAATTTTATACCTGGATACGGAGCACAAAACCTACCAAAAACATTAAAATAAAATCCTTTAAAATCATAACAAAATTCTGTATTTTGTGGTGATAATCATATACTAAACTATAAATGAAAACTACATTATTTTTTTTATATTTCATCCTAACCACATCCATATTTTCGCAATCACCATACACAAACATACTAGTTGATGGAAACTCGACCGGTGGTTGGTATCCAAATGAACCTTCTATTTGCATCAATCCAAAAAATACTAATATTATTGTTGCAGGAGCTATAATAAGCAGTTATTATTACTCTACAAATAGCGGACTAAACTGGACAGAAGGTACATTGCAGTCAAATCAATACGGTGTGTGGGGTGATCCAGTCATAATTATAGATACAAACCAAAATTTTTATTACTTTCATCTATCTAATCCACCATCTGGGCAAGGTTACTGGATAGACAGAATTGTATGTCAAAAATCTACGAATGGCGGTATTACCTGGAACAATCCCGGTAGTTTCACTTATTTCAACCCGCCAAGAGCGCAACAGGATAAAGAATGGGCAATAGTAGATTGGACAGGAGGACAAAGAGGAAACTGGATATATGTAACCTGGACTCAGTTTGATAGATATGGCAGTACTTTACCAGCCGACAGTTCAAATATTTTGTTTGCAAGATCAACTGACGGAGGAAACACCTGGACAGAAGTAAAAAGGATAAACAAAATAGCAGGTAACTGTATTGATGAAGATTATACTGTTGAAGGCGCTGTACCGGCAGTTGGTCCTAATGGTGAAGTTTATGTAGCGTGGTCAGGTCCCTTAAGTCTTAATAATTTCAAGATATTTTTTGATAAATCTACAGATGGCGGAGTTACATGGTTAGCCAACGATATTATTGCAGCTAATCAAAGAGGCGGCTGGGATTATACTATCAGCAATATATACAGAGCGAACGGACTTCCTATAACACTATGTGATATTAGCAATGGTCCACACAGAGGTACTATTTATATAAATTATACCGATAGTGCAGGTCCTGCTGATCACGACGTAATGATGGTAAAATCTACAAACGGCGGTTTAGACTGGAGCGCTCCAATCCGTATAAACGATGATGCACCAGGCAAAGAACAATTTTTTACCTGGATGACAATAGATAAAGTTACCGGTTTTTTGTATTGCGTTTTTTATGACAGAAGAAACTACGCTGATACAAAAACAGATGTATTTATGGCACGTTCAACAGATGGGGGCAGCACATGGATAAATGAAAGAATAAGTTCTTCTTTTTTTAATCCGGTAGCAGGTCCTTTTTTCGGTGATTACATTAATATTTCAGCGCATAATGGTATTATAAGACCTATTTGGACAAGGCTTGAAGGAGGAAGTAACACTGCTATATGGATAGCAATTATAAATTTCCCTGTTGGAATAGAACAAACAGCAACAGAGATTCCATCAGCTTACAATTTAAAACAAAACTATCCAAATCCGTTCAATCCAACAACTAGAATTGATTTTGATATTCCTAATGTAAACGGAAACCAGCAGGATGTTTCTATTATAATATACGATATTCTTGGCAGTGAAATGGCTGTAATTGTTAATAGTAAACTTGCACCCGGGTCATATAAATATGAGTGGGATGCCTCTGCGCTTCCAAGCGGAGTATATTTCTATAAAATGCAGGCTGGGAATTATTCAGAAACTAAAAAAATGTTGATAATAAAATAGCGATAGCTATTTTATTAGAAATCCCGATTTATCGGGAGTTATCTATAATAATAAATGAAAAAAACATTAATTTTAATATTATTGATTTTGCCTTCAATTATATTTTCGCAATTTAAAAATATTAAAATTAATTCTATAAACAATAACCCTAATGAGGTTTCTATAGCTATAAATCCAAAGCATCCAAATAATATTATTGCCGGTGCTAATTTGAATAATTACTACTATTCATTTGATGGCGGTAATACCTGGGTTAACAAAGAATTATCATCAAATAAATACGGAGTATGGGGCGACCCGGTATTAATATTTGATTTAAACGGCTCAGCATACTTTTTTCATCTTTCAAGACCTTCAAATGCAGAATGGATAGACAGAATAGTATGCCAAAAATCCACCGATGGCGGAATGACTTACGAAAATTCCGGAACATATATGGGATTGAATCCACCTAAGAAACAGGATAAACCTTGGGCATGCGTTGATTTAACCCAAAGCAATTGGAAGAATAATATTTATGTAACGTGGACACAGTTTGACGCATACAACAGCAAAGATCCTATAGACAGCTCGAACATTATGTTCTCATTAAGTTCTGATGCAGGTATTAGCTGGAGCAAGGCATTAAAAATAAATCAATATTCAGGTGATTGCATTGATTCATCAAATACAACTGAAGGTGCGGTTCCGTGTGTAGGTCCAAATGGAGAAATATATGTCGGATGGTCAGCTCATGATAAACTTTATTTTGATAAATCGACTGATGGCGGTTATACATGGCTTGATAATGATATAGTTGCGGGCACACAGTATGGCGGCTGGGTTTATGATATAGCAGGATTATACCGATGCAATGGATTACCTATAACAAGCTGCGATATAAGTAACTCACCTTATAAGGGAAATATTTACATTAATTTTTCTGATATAAGGAATGGAAGTAATGATGCAGATGTGTTTATCATAAAGTCTTCAGATGTCGGCAACACGTGGAGCGATGCTATCCGCATAAATAATGACGCATTAGGTAACGGCAAACAGCAGTTTATGAGCTGGATGTCAGTTGATATAAAAACAGGATCGATTAGTATCATTTATTATGATAGAAGAGATTATGATGATACTAATACCGATGTATATCTTGCAAGATCAACCGATGGAGGCATTACATTTGATAATATGAAAATTTCAGAAGAACCTTTCAAGCCGATTAAGGGTGTATTTTTTGGTGATTATATTGCAGTAAATTCTTACAACGATTTTACAGCTTGCTCGTGGCAAAGAATGGATTCAGGAAAATTAAGTGTAATTTATACAGGTATAAATTTTAAATAAATAATGGCAGAATCAAACAACGAAAACGAAAGTTACAAAGTTACAGCAAGGAAATGGCGTCCAAAGGAATTTGATGATGTAACATCGCAGGAATTTATTACAAAAACGCTAAGAAACGCTATTAAGAATAACAGGATATCTCATGCTTACCTGTTTTCGGGTCCAAGGGGTGTTGGTAAAACTACCGTAGCCAGATTACTTGCGAAATCACTAAATTGCAACGATAGAAAACCAAACGGTGAGCCTTGCAATAAGTGTGATAGCTGCAATGAGATTATTAATGATAACAGGAATCATCCTGATGTATTTGAAATTGATGGCGCATCAAACAGGAATATTGATGACGTTCGTGAGCTTAAGGAAAAAGTTAAATATGGACCGGTTCGCTCAAAGTTCAAAATTTTTATTATTGATGAAGTACATATGCTGACGGGTGCTTCTTTCAATGCGCTATTAAAGACACTTGAAGAGCCACCACCATATGTAGTATTTATATTTGCAACAACATCCCCCGAAAAAGTTCCATTGACAATTTTAGGCAGATGCCAGAAATTTGATTTTAAAAGGCTTACAATTAATGAGATAACGTTGCGATTAAAATTCATTTCACAAAAAGAGAATATAAAAGTCGATAAAGAATCACTATTTTACATATCAAAAAAAGGTGATGGCTCAATGCGTGATGCCCAGGGGTTGTTTGATATGGCTGCTTCATATTGCGAAAACGATATTACATTTGAAAAACTGAAATCTTTCTTTAACCTTGCTAAGGGTGATGTATATTTTGATATATCGGATTTTATTAAAAATAAGGATGCCAAGGGTTTGCTGAATTATTTTGATAGCTTAATGGATAAAGGTTATGATATGCAGATCTTTCTTGATGGGCTAACCGAGCATTACAGGAATCTTTTGATCTCCTGCTCAACAGGCTCGGTAGAACTAATTTTGGAATCTGAATCCATTAAGCAGAAATACACTGAAAATATTCCCAGATTTACACAGCTTGAAATAATAAATTCACTTAAACTTATACTACAAACTGAATATACTTTTAAGTATTCATCAAATCAGAGGACATTAATTGAAGCATTGTTGGTTGAGCTTATCAAATTTACAGATACGAGGGAAATTTCACAGATACTTGAAGAACTTAAAGAACTGAAATCAGGCAGTAATAGTACAGGAAGTTCGTTTACTCAGAAATCAACAAGTGGTATCGTAGCATCAACTAATCCTGTTTCAGAATCAACAATAAAGGTGAGTTACAAACAATCACCTGCAGTATCGGAGTATAAACCATCTGTAAGCAGTGAACTAACAGCATCAGTTCAGATAAAAGCTGAGGAAACTCTGACGGTTGATATTTCAACAGTTGATGGTGACTTAAATACCCATTGGATAACGATAAAAGACCAGATAAAATCTGAACGGAAATGGGTTTACAGTATTATTAAAGATACTACATTTGAGCAGGATGATAAGAGTAACCTGCTGATAAAGGTTGATGATACATCATTTGAACTTATTGATGGTTATAAAGATTACCTAGCGGGTAAAATATCAAAGTATTTCGGTGAATCGCTTTCAATTGGATTAGTAAAAAGTTCGGAATTTATATCAAGTGCTACAAACACAATTTATACAGATGTTTCAGGTAGTTTAACTGCTCCAGAGAATCAGGATAATTTTGATAAGATAAGATCAATTCTTATAAAAGATTTTAATGCAAAAGAAATAAACACAAAAGATGTTAGCTGATGTCAAAAAAGATTAAAACATTACCTCTTAAAAGTAATTTTCTTGCAATTGAAAAGGAATTTTCTTCATATGATAATTCCAAAATAGTAATATTATCTGCACCATACGAAAAGACCACATCATATGGCAAAGGAACAGCAAAGGGTCCTGAGGCAATATTAAAGGCATCGCATTACGTTGAGTTTTTTGATGAGGAAACAGCTAAGGAAGTTTGTTTTGAAACAGGCATTGCAACACTTGAGCCGTTGAGATTTGGAAAGCTCTCGGGTAAAAAGGCACTTGACCTTATTTACAAAAATGTTGATGAACATATTAAGAATGGCAAATTTGTCATAACTCTTGGCGGCGAGCATTCCATATCAACTGCCCCGATAAAAGCGCATTTTGATAACTACAAAGATATTACTATACTCCATTTTGATGCACATTCTGACCTGCGCAATGAATATGAAGGCTCTAAATATTCACACGCATCATTTGCGGCAAGGGTTGCGGAGTTTACAACAGGTATCACACAGGTTGGCATAAGGGCACAGTGTAAAGATGAATATGAATTCATAAAAGCAAAGGGAATAATTACTTTCTATGCTTACCAGATGAGGTATGAAGGTTTTAATCATATCCTTATTGAAAAAATAATATCAACATTAAAGGATAACGTTTATATAACATTTGATGTGGATTACTTTGATCCATCCATATTGCCTTCGACAGGAACTCCCGAGCCAAATGGTTTTTATTGGGATGAAACTATGCGTCTATTGAAGAAAGTATGTGCTGAGAAGAATCTTGTGGGGTTTGATGTTGTTGAACTTGCACCCAGAAAAAGCTATACCTTCCCTGATTTTATGACAGCCAAGCTGATTTATAAAATTTTAAATTATAAGTATTGATTTTTGTGATAGGCGAAGCACCATGCCCGCCATTGACGTGTAAGAATCAATCTCTTTAACAGAAGATAATCGTTCCACACTCTTTTGGAAGTCTCTCCTTTTCATACTTTAGACTACTCAGACCAGAAGGGTTCCTTTGGAAAGGAGCTCCTTCGGAGCAAAAGTCTTATCAAGTATTTAAATTCTGCTAAATCCTATTAATTATTACTAATATTTTCCCAAAGGGACTCCTTTAGGGTAGAACCATCAGACTTTTTAAGCGGATTTTCAGTCAAGCTGAAAACATTACAACTCAAACTGTAGCTTGAGATTACTATTATTTATTAAAGTTATTCTCTATCTTTAGCGAAATCAACAGCTACTTTATTACCTTTTATAGTATTATTGTGCATTGATTCAACTACAGTATCTGCAACCTTTTTATCAACTTCTACGAATGTGAATTTATCATACATATCAATCTGTCCGATTGAGCTACCTGAGATACCAGATTCACCAGTAAATGCGCCGAGTATATCACCTGTTCCAACATTTGATTTTTTGCCTACATTTACAAATAGTCTTACCATATTACCACCTGATGAACGTTTAGAATCACCTCTTTTATCACTCTTAAAAGATTTTTCCCTGCTGAATCTATCTTTTCCGTATGATTTTTCTTTACCGTAAGATTTCTCTCCTCCATATGACTTTTCACCGCCATAAGATTTATCTCCACTGTATGACTTTTCGCCTCCATAAGATTTTTCTTTTCCATATCCTCTTTCGCTGCCATATGATTTTTCATTTCCGTATGATCTTTCACGTCTCTCTCCCCTATCGCCTCTGTCTCTATCCTTTGATCGTTTCCTATCTCCGCCTTTTCTCTCTCTTCTTCCATCGGAAGAGCTGTCATATTCTTTGATTGCAGGAACATCACTTTTTCCTGCATCATTATTCTTTATAAGCATCTTTATCAAAGCACCTGCTATTTCGTAAGATGTAAAATCATCAGCAACTAGCTTTTCAATATAATGATCATATTTCTTTAAGTCAGAACCATCTCCAATTGCTTTTTTAATTTCATCTAAAAAGCTTGATGTACGTAATTCTGCAACATCTTCCGAGCTTGGCGCGTTCATACGAATTATTTTTGATTTGGTGAATCTTTCAATATCTTTAATTTTATACAATTCTTTACCTATTACAAATGTATGAGACTGCCCTGTTCTGCCTGCACGTGCTGTTCTGCCAATCCTGTGTACATAATACTCTTCATCCTGCGGCATATCATAATTGAATACAGCATCAATATCATCAACATCAATACCTCGTGCTGCAACATCTGTTGCAACTAACAGTTCAAGTTTGCCTGAACGGAATTTATCCATAACTCTATCACGCTGGCTTTGTTTTAAATCTCCATGCAATGCCTCACCTGAATATCCTCTTGCTTTTAAATGTGCAACAAGACCATCAACAGCGCGCTTTGTATTACAAAAAACAAGTGAAAGCCTTGGATTATTAACATCAATTAATCTTGTAAGTACTTCAAGTTTCATGTTTGGCTTAAGCTCATAATAGAACTGCTGTACATTAGGCACAGTAAGCTCTTTATGCACAACTTTTACATGCTCAGGTTTATTAAGATACTTCTTTGAAAGTTCTAATATTGCCTTAGGCATTGTTGCCGAAAAGAATATTGTCTGTCTATCCTTTGGTACCTGTTTTAAGATTGATTCAATATCATCACGGAATCCCATATTAAGCATTTCATCGGCTTCATCAAGAACAACAGTATGAACATTATCAAACTTGATGGTTTTTCTATCAAGATGGTCCATCAATCTGCCCGGTGTTGCTATGATTATCTGCACACCTTTGCGCAATGTCATAAGCTGGCGTTCAATTGACTGTCCACCATAAACCGGAAGTACTTTAATTCCTTTTTTGTATTTAAGCAGGTCGCTGAATCCTTCTGCTACCTGTATGGCAAGCTCGCGGGTTGGGCAGAGTACAATTGCCTGTGTATGTTTTGATGCGGCATCCATCTTTTCAATTACAGGAATGCCAAATGCGGCTGTTTTACCTGTTCCTGTTTGCGCCTGTCCTATAAGATCCCTGCCTTCAAGCAGGAATGGTATGGCTTGTGACTGAATAGGCGTAGCTTCTTCAAAGCCAAGATCAGCTACGGCTTTGGTTACCTCTTTTGAGAGGTTTAATTCATCGAATTTTAATGTTTCCAATTTTAAATAATTAGTTTTATTCCCCTCGTTTAGGGAATTTAGATTGTTTCGCAAATATTACGACTGATAAATAGTAGTTTAACTGAGGAATATCTCACGGTTTGCTGCACACGCAGTACGATTAATTAATACAAATATACGGAAAATTTATGAGAGATGTAGGGTATTATGTTATTCAAGCGAAAGCAGAAATTATACATTTTCACCACTAAGACATTAAGAACACGAAGTTTATTTAAGAATAAAAAAAGGCATCCAAACGGATGCCTTTTATAAAATTTAATTTCTGCCTACTTTTTATGATAAGTGATTGTCTGATTCATTGTCATATCTTTGCCGTCGTGTCCTTTCATAGTCATAGTTAATTTGTGGATCATAGTATTTCCGTTAATCTCTATTTCCCTGATTTCTGTTCCCATATCAGATTTTCCATTTACAGTCAATTTATTCCCGTTTGAGCTTCCTGTGTAAGTACCAACCTGTCCCCAATCGTCAAAAGACCAGCCTGAAAAGCTGCCGTCTTTTTTCAGCTTCATTATTATGTGACCTTTGAATGTAAGTCCTTTTTCATCAGAGCCATCTAAATCTATATACATAAACTGTCCGTTCAATGCCATGTAGTGATTTGCGGATTCACTCCATTTAGAGCCCATCATATCATATGGCTCGGCTTCCCATTTACCCAATAACATGTTAACCGTTTCATTATTTACCGGGTCGGGTTTTTTCATATCCTGTGAATAGAGATATGACGAGAGAACTAAAAATAATGCTGCAATGTGAAACAATTTGGTTGAAAATTGAGCATTCATAGAATACCTC
Source organism: uncultured Ignavibacteria bacterium (assembly GCA_947084945.1). Lineage (GTDB taxonomy): Bacteria > Bacteroidota > Ignavibacteria > Tepidaquicellales > OLB5 > OLB5. Next base: position 154,687 of record CAMTUP010000020.1, read on the forward strand.
CTTAAAGTTATTAAATAATTCAGTCTATATTGAAATAAAAATAATTAATCACGAAAACAGAATCAAGTATATAATAAAATTTAAAATCCGATGTAACATTTTATACACACTCTGTCTCATTGAACTTATACAGTGCAACGGTTGTCATGCCCTCTTCATCAAAGCCATATACGTTTGCGAATTTGGCGTTCCAAAGAATTTCTTTATGACGGTATGATGAACGCGAATGAACATTTGACATGAATGTATCATTCCCCTTTTTTGGTGTTGCCGAAGGACTTTACGTTCACCAACAAAGTTTGATAAAAGTTGTTGGTCAACTTAAAAACAAGTCGAGCAAGACCAACAACAGGGTAATTCGTGTAATTAGCAAAATTCGTGGCTGCTTTTTATAATGAATCCTTCACAGCGTTCAGGATAACATTATTTTTCATTCTTTTCACCCGTGCTCATAATTATCTTCATGTCGTCATCGCTTACAATAAGTAAACCTGATTTTGGCAATCTTTGAGTTAATAGCTTCCAGTTTTTATCCGTTGCAAATACGTAATTGAAAAGCGGTAAAGCATCATTTAATTTTCCGTTGTTAGCCAAAGTGATAGCAGTCCAGTATTTCATTTCCAGATTATCAGGAAACATCACCATTGCTGCATTATATTCATACATAGCAAGAGTCATATCATTTTTTTCAACTGCAACATCACCTGCATTCATATGCTCGTATGCACGTTGAACAGTTAATAATCTTTTCAGTTCAGCAACCGGATTTGGGTTATCTTCAACCCTTAAGTCAATAATCTTATCGTTCCACGGTTCACCGGTTGATTTGCCCTTCCATACCATTATAGATGCGGACTGCATTCCCCTGATATCACCACCAACATTTTGCGCTGCTTCAAGTGCAGCTATCATTCTCTCAGCTAACTTACCTGATGTTTCATTGAAAGCTATTTCCATTGCCTGCCACACTTTATTGTTGAGCATCAAATTAGCCTGTACTGAATAATTTACTCCTGCAATATTTCCAGCATCCTCAATGCACTTGCTCCCTGTGTATGAAGCAGTATTGCCATTTGCATCAAGCACAGCAAGCTGACGGAAATCTTTGCCTTCATCGCCATCTATTAGTTCATCAACAACCTGCTTTGGAGTTTTTCCCTGTTTCAACAGTTCAAGTCCTTTTAAACCAAATGAAGCATTAACAAAAGACTGTGTTGCAATCACTCCAACACCTGCTTCACCCCAGCCGACAATAGCGCCTACATTAAACCAATGTGATTGTACTGCAACACCCATTTCACCTGTAACGCTATCGCGGGCAACAATCGAATAAGTTGAAACCAAAGGCGAAGTTAAATCAAATTTGGATTGTGCCATAAGATTAAAAGAGAGAATAGAAAAAATCAAAATCCATTTCATATAATTTTTACATATTATTTGACAAAGTTACAAAACTTATTTTGCAAATGAAATGAAAGTGAATATTTTTATGATATATTTATAACAGCTTTTTGTGTAATTTGCAATAAGTTTTTTGTTAATAACTCACCTTAAGCATATAACATGATTCACAGACAGTTCCCCGAGAAACCGGATGTACCAAATGTCTGTGTTACTAACTCACTTTGTGCCCTAAAACATGGCATATGGTAATGTTGCGTAAGGTGAGTTAATAATTGGTCTAACTTAAGTAATAGATGGTTTAGGGCAGCATATTCCCAAAGGTTACATCTATTTTGCAATGGCATTTTCAGTTTGAGTTTAAATGATGAATATATAAGTCAAAACAAAAAGATCTATACCTGTTGTATTAAATAAAAGAATTTATAAAATATAATTATATGTCAGTACAAACAACAAGCAGTATATTAATGGTATCACCTGATACATTTGCATATAACTACCAAACAGCAGGCTCTAATACATTTCAGAATAAACCTGAATATGACATAGAAACCCTTCGCTCAAAAGTCCTTGATGAGTTTAATGGTATGACTAAAATATTGATTGCAGCGGGAATTGATGTTTACATACTTGGCAACGAAACTAAATTAAATGTACCTGATGCAGTATTCCCCAATAACTGGTTTGCTACATATGAAGATGGTACTGTAATGCTTTTTCCTATGCTGAGTGAGAACCGAAGGCTTGAGCGTGATAAGGATATGCTTGTTGAAATAATGGAATCATCCGATTTTAATATTAATAAATTTATTGATTACAGCGAATATGAGAAACAGGGATTGATACTTGAAGGAACAGGCAGCCTTGTACTTGACAGGAAAAACAATGCTGTTTTTGCAATTGAATCAGAACGGACAAACAAAATATTATTTGATAGATACTGTGATGAGATGAAAATTCCTATTGAAAACAGGGTATTTTTTCATGCAAGCGATAATACTGGCAATCCAATTTATCATACAAATGTAATTATGAGTATTGGCGAAGGCTTTGCTGTAATTTGCACTGCATGCATTGAAAAATCTGAAATAAATGAAGTGTTAAGAAAACTTAATGACCTTAAACTTGAAGTAATTGACATAACTTATCAGCAGTTGAATAGTTTTTGCGGTAATATTTTGAATGTAAAAAATATTAATGGTGAATCATTGATTATTATGTCAGTAAATGCCCGTTGGAATTTTGAAGGCAGTCAAATACAAACTTTAGAAAAATACGGCAAAATAATAGAAGTGAATATCAACACAATCGAAAGTGTCGGCGGCGGCTCTGCAAGATGCATGATGGCAGAAATATTTCTGCCGGTAAAATAAATTACTGACTGCGGAATAAATAAGCTCTTTGAATGTTTGTTACAGTATATGAATTCACTTCAACCTGGTCAACAGTGCTTTTAGTTGTTGAAGTTGGCTTTAACTGGCTTGTTGTTACCTCAAAAACGATCTTATCATCATCCAGTTTGTATGATACTTCCAATAGTGTTCCAGTTACTTCAAACCTGCTTACCAATGTACTTTCAAACAGGTTGGCTTCCAGTAAAATGCCATCTCTTTCATCAATCAAATATTTACCTTTACTTTTATCAACAATTCTAAGTAAATATTTTCTGTAATCCTTTGTAGAATCCCTGTAAATAATCCCCCAGTTAAGAATGTTTGCAGAGTCCGTTTTGCTGATGTGCAATTGCATATGAACGGAACTCATTTTATCAGTACCTGCTTCATGTAAGACTACAAGCTCCCCTTTCCATAGCCCAATCCAGTCATTAATATTTTGAGATCTGGTAGGAATACAGCAAACAGAGAATAAAATTAAAATTAGAAGAATATTTTGCATATAGTATTTTGACATTTTGAATTCAGCCGAGAGCTGAATGAAATTTGAAATTTATCATATTATTTAAGTGGTTCCATTCCCATAGTCTGCCATTCTTCATAGCTTGGACCGTAGAAGCCAGGCACTTTAATTCCCGACTGCCTCATAAGAACAGTCATTTGCCCTCGGTGGTGAGCCTGATGTAAAATCAGAACATTTAAAGTTGTTCCTCTTTTCCATTTTTCACCGTACATATCGTCAATTTCCTGTAATGTTGAATCCTGCCAGTTTTCTTTAATCTTTTCTACAAGTGAATCAGATGCATTCTTATAACATTCCTTCAGGTCTGCAGCTTTTTTCTCATTCCAATGTCCGGTTGTAAAGTCAGGTGAAAAGATTTTTAATCCGGTCTTGCCAATCATTTCACTAATAGTTTCGGTTAAGTGCCACCCTAAGAGACCAAGTGATCTTCCTGTAGGGGTAACTTTCTGTTCAAGAGATGAATCTGTTAAGTTATCCAGCACCTTTAATGTTGATTCACTTTCATACGCCCAGTCACCCAGGAATTCATTTAAAGTTGTGTATGTCATATTGTATTTTAATATTTAGATATTGACAAATTTATTGAAAGTTTATCAAATAAAAAAGCGGGAATTAATCCCGCTTTCCTATACTGAGAGACCAGTCAAGAACACATTTCCCCAAAATTTATGGTGCAAAAAAGCTTTTAAAATATCTCAATATTTTAAAGGCAAAGTAATACCAGTTGAAATTTGCAGATACATAATATTTTTTTTGCTTCCAAGCTCAATTCCGTTACTGTTACCTGAATCATTAATATACGTATTATAGACATCATCTGAGAAATAATTCTGTTTTAGTAAAACATTTACCCAAACACCTTTGATTGCTATGACCATGTCAGTTTTTTTGGTTAAACGGAACTGCATCCCTGCTGTTGCGCTCATACCAATCCTGCTTGCGGGTTTGAACTTAGTATAAATGTTTGATACAGAATTATCAGGATAAGTAATATCAGATTGCCAAGCTCCAAACATCAGGTTGTAATCAAGCTCATATCCAACAAAAATGCTTTCCTTATGCTTAGGAGTAAAATTATACTCAACACCTGCTCCAAGATTGAAAATATTCCATTTAGTCCTGTTCGTACCGTTATCTTCACTGTTATAGAATAAGTTATAACCCAATGCACTGGTTAATCTTACTTTTTTGTTTTTAGAAATAACATATTTACCTGTAACGCCCAAGCCATAACCTTGCTGCATACCCAGATTTTTTGAATTGAATATAGCACCACTTTCAGGCACATACATACTGCTAAAATCTTTGCTTTCACCGTTTGCAGAGCCTAAAACATAACCAAAGCTCCCGGAAAACAAAATAGAAACATTAGGTACTTTCCTATCTGACTTTGTTTTGAGTGGCTGTTGTGAATAGAGTATTATTGTATTGATAATCAGAATAGCTATTATCAGTTTTAGATATTTCATATTACCCCCCTTGTTTTGTTTAATACAAATTAATACTAATTTTATGAGATTTTTCTAACGAAAGAGTTTATAATGTTTTGTTAATTGGTATGTAAATTGATATGACTTTATCAGCAAAACATATACCGTTAAAGCAGTAAAAGTATGCTTACTTAATTCTTTTAATATATAATAGTTAAATTGATTTTATTCAAGAATGTTCTATAGATACTTTTGAAGTGTCATTGGGGTCATATTTAACGTAAATCTCTTCGCCCAACTGGAACTTAGGAACAGAGATTTCCTTAATTACTCCTATAGTTTTAGCACCAAAAGCAGGTCTATCTGAAGGCAGAACCTGTATTTCAATTTCAACAGCAGGATTATTCCCATTTACATAAATTCCTAACCAAGTATATTTTGTAACTATAGCCTTACTTTGAATACCATAAGCAAGTATCTCTTTATTTTTAGTGTCAATTTCAAGAAGTTTTCTCTCGGCATCTGTTTGCCCCATGCCAGACCAGGGTCCAGATGGGACTACATTGGAATTAAACGAACCTCTTTGCCCTAATGAATTAACTGCACTTTCGTAGTTTATGGCTATTGAATTTTTATCGTTAATATCGATAAGTACAGGTATCATACTTCCCGGTTGATAGATAGATGTTTGTAGTCTGGAAATGAGCTGTTTTGTTTCAACAAGGTATGTTGCCCCGTTTGGAGGCGTTACTTCTAATAGCAATTTAACCTGTAAAGCATTGTTTACTGTAATACCTGTATCAGAGACTTCGACAATCCTTGCATTAGTTGCATATCCTGATTTAGCAAGCCTTTTGTTTAACATCATAGGACCGAATAAGACCTTCCAGAAGACAGTTCCGACTATTCCAACAACAAGTATAACAATAATAACCATAAAAAGCGATTTCGTCATAATTACTGCAATCAAAGCAGCAAAAATTCCTATGGCTGCACCACCTAAACCTAATATCATACCCCAGTTCATTTTCATGGCTTTACCTCTTTTATTGTTGATTTTCTTGCAATTTAATAAGAATTTTCGTAAAATAAAAATGGGGATAGAAATCCTATCCCCATTACAAATGGTACTCAAGAAGAAATCAGGAAAAAATTAAGCTGTTTTCCGGTTTGATTTACCAGAAAGATTATTGATCTTAAATGTCAAAACTTCTGATACAGTAGAAACAATTTCCTGGAAAAGTACGAACTTTTCTAGTTCAAGTTTTGATAACTCAGGAAAATGCTTCCATGCTTCATCGGTAATGACCTTAGAGATGTTTATCTTAAATTGCTTAATTTTTTCTCTCCCCGCTTCTGCTTCTTCTTTTGTGAAAATGATTTTGTTTTCGCCAGCTCTCACGTCTTTTTATTAGTTTAAAGTTTAACAAAGTTACCATTATATCACGTTATCTACCTCACTGTAAACCGTTATATTGATTGTATTGTTGAAAAATACCGAAAAATACTACTTTTCTACATTCACTTTAAAGTGTTTAAACCGCAAATGTGCTTAAAACAAAGAAATATGAGCATTTTTGTGAATTGTTAATACTTGGAAATATGGGTATATTTACTAATGAAATCTACATATTCTAATGCAGGGGTCAATATTTCCGAAGGTGATAAATTTGTAAATTCAATAAAGCCTTTAGTCAAATCAACCTTTTCAAAAGGTGTGTTAAGCGGAATTGGTAATTTCGGGGCATTTTTTAAGGTTCCAAAAGGATTTAAAAACGCGGTTTTTGTAGCAAGTACTGATGGTGTAGGAACAAAGCTTAGAATAGCAGTAATGGCTAAAAAGCATGATACAATTGGCGAAGACCTTGTTAACCATTCAGTAAATGATATTGCTGTTTGCGGTGCTGCTCCCCTCTTCTTTCTAGACTATATGGCATTTGGCAAGCTTCGTTCTAAAACAGCCATTGATATTGTTAAAGGACTGGTTAGAGGCTGTAAGAATAATGGCGCATCACTTATTGGTGGTGAAACCGCTGAAATGCCCGGATTATATGCCAAAGATGATTACGATGTTGCAGGGACGATAATTGGTGTTGCAGAACGCTCAAAGATTATTGATAAGAAGAATGTCCGCAAGGGTGATGTGTTGATTGGTTTCCCTTCAAGCGGACTGCATACAAATGGATACTCACTAGCAAGAAAAGTTTTATTTAAGAAATACAGTATAAATGCTTATATTTCTTCACTTAAAGGCACATTAGCTAAAGAACTTTTAAAGGTTCATAGGTCATATTTAAATGTAATACAAAAAGTAACATCAAAGTATAACGTTCATTCAATTTCACACATAACTGGCGGCGGTATTTTAGGAAATACAAAACGTGTTATTCCTAATGACCTGAAAATAAATATTGACTGGAATTCATGGCAGCCGCATCATATATTCAATCTGATACAACAAACAGGCCAAATAAGTAATAATGAAATGAGAAAAGTTTTTAATATGGGTATCGGTTTAATAATGATAGTTTCAAAAAATGATTCTGTAAAAATTTCTAAATACTTAAAATCGATAAAAGAAAAACATTATATAATCGGAGAGATAACGCGTAAATGAGATTACATGATATTGCAGTAGTTGGCGCAAGCGGTCTTGTAGGACGCAAGATACTTGAAGTAATTCAGGAAAGACATTTTGAAGTTGGTAAAGTTGTTGCCATAGCTTCGGATGCTAATGCAGGTAAAGTACTGAACATTAAAGGTAAAACATTTAAGCTGCATAAGCTAGAGCCTCATATCTTCAAGAATCTTGAATTCGCATTCTTCTCAGCAGGAGGCTCTGTTTCACGTGCATGGGCACCAAAAGCCGCTGCCGATGGAGCAATTGTTATTGATAACAGCTCTGAATTCAGAATGCAGGAAGATGTACCTTTAATAGTGCCTGAGGTAAACAGGCAGGATATGTTTAAAAATAAAGGTATCATCGCAAATCCCAACTGTTCAACAATTCAGTTGGTAACTGTTTTAAAACCTTTAGATAATGTTTTTAAGATAAAGCGTGTAGTTGTATCAACATACCAGAGTGTATCAGGTGCAGGTAACAAAGGCATAACTGCACTTGAGAGTGAATTAAGAAATCTTGAATCATCTTCATCACCTTTTCCGCACAGAATAGCGTATAATGCTATTCCGCACATAGATGTATTTTTTGATGATAATTATACCCGCGAAGAGCTTAAGATGATAAATGAAACACGTAAGATTATGGACAAAAAAGATTTAGCAATTACTGCAACATGTGTTAGAATTCCAACTTTAACAGGTCATGGTGAATCGGTAAACATCGAGTTCGATAAAAGAGTAAATGTTGATGAAGTAAGGGAAATTCTTTCAAACTCAAAAGGAGTTACTGTAACTGATGATCCTTCACAGAATCTCTACCCGATGCCAATTACATCAGCAGAAAAAGATGATGTTTTTGTAGGCAGAATTAGGATAGATAGCACAGTAAAAAATGGTATTAATCTATGGATAGTTTCAGATAACGCAAGGAAAGGCGCAGCAACAAACGCAGTTCAGATAGCAGAAGAATACATAAAAGGGAAATAATATCCTGAACGAAGTGAAGGATCTCATAGAGTAGAACATGAATCTTTAAATACATAATAAGTTTTTTGCTTCACAATCAAATAGACTCTTCGTCCCTTCGGGACATCAGAGTTTGAGAAAGGAGACGAAAGGTAATGGATAATGTAATAACAAAACCCATGATGGCTCAACAAGTAACAAAACAAACCAAACTTCATCCAAATCAGGTTTTAGATACACTAAGAAACTACATGCATGTTGATGGACTTGATGTAGTAATGGATCTTTTTAAATCACAGGGAGTATATATATATGAGGCGAGAAATAATAAGCCATACCTTGATCTTTTTTCATTTGTAGCATCAAGCCCAATCGGTTTGAATCACCCGAAAATGAACAACCCTGCTTTCATAGAATATATAGGCAAGATCGCTTTAAACAAGCCATCAAACAGTGATATTTATTATGCAGAAATGGCTGAATTTGTAAAGACATTCTTTGATATAGCAGTACCATCATATTTTAAATATTCATTTTTCATAGAAGGCGGGTCATTAGCAGTAGAAAATGCAATAAAGACCGCATTTGATTGGAAGGTCAGAAAGAACTTTAAAAAGGGTTACACAGAAGAAAAAGGACATCAGGTAATACATTTTAAACAGGCTTTTCACGGAAGGTCTGGTTATACTATGTCACTAACAAATACTGATCCTGTTAAGACAAATCTGTATCCTAAATTTAAGTGGCCTAGAATTACCAATCCTAAGATAACTTTCCCTTTAAATGAAAATAATCTTGATGAAGTAATTAAACTTGAAAATCAGGCAATAGCAGAAATATACAAAGCCATTATAGATAACAAAGATGATATAGCTTGTATTATTATTGAACCCATTCAGGGCGAGGGCGGAGATAACCACTTCCGCAATGAATTCTTTGAGCAACTAAGAACTATTTGCGATGAGAATGAAATGCTATTGATATTTGATGAAGTTCAGACTGGAATTGCTATGACCGGTAAATGGTGGGCGCACCAGCATTACGTTCAGCCAGATATTATTGCATTCGGTAAAAAGACACAGGTTTGCGGTATTTTGGCAACTAATAGAGTTGATGAAGTTCCAGAAAATGTTTTCCATACCAACAGCAGAATAAACTCAACCTGGGGCGGAAACATTGTTGATATGATTAGATTTAAAAAATACCTTGAGATAATTCAGGAAGAAAACCTTGTTGAAAATGCAGAAAATGTTGGCACATACCTTCTTGATAAGCTTTATTTATTACAGGAAAAATATCCTGCAATATTAAGTAATGCAAGAGGAAAGGGTTTATTCTGCGCAATTGATCTGCCAAATGGTGAATTAAGAGGTAAGGCTATAAGCAAAATCTTTGAAAAAAATGTTATAATTCTTGGTTCAGGTGAAAAGAGCATCAGGTTCAGACCAGCTCTTAATATCAAAAAAGAAAATATTGATGAAGGTCTTGATGTAATTGAATCAGTTGTAAAAGAATTGTAACTTAATCATCCGCTGACTCCAGGTCATAGGATGATTAATGACAGAATGAATAAGAACATCGGAGGGCGGCTATTAAGCTGCCCTTTTTAAATTCTGAACGAAGTGCTTGCCCGCCTATGGCGCGGAAGAATCCAAACATTATATAATTGGAAATCATAAATTCAAAATACTGAATTGATTCTTCGCTTCGCTCAGAATTTGGTTACATATTTTTACAAATAATTACCCTAATAATTGGAATTTTATATTATTTTATTGAAGCAGGAAGAAGATTTTTTAAAATACTTCTCACCTGATTCAAAGCAGTTTTGCTTTATTGTTTTTTGGGGAAAAAACAATGCCGAAGGTACTCCCGTAAAGGTCCTTCGGACTTCGGAACAATAATTCAAAACCAAATTAAGGAGCGTTAAACTATGCAACTACAAAAAATGTTTTTCAGGGTAATGATGATGTGCGCAACAGTATTTTCAATTGCGCTGACACCAAAATTATCCGCAGGTATTGCAGATTCTGTTGTATTCCAGAATGACAGTGTATTTACAATTGAGGGCGTTAAGGAAGAGCTTAAAACAGATGGAGAGTGGATCAAAGTAACCAAAGGTGAAATTGACCCGAATGCCGTTGCCGATAAATCAGGTGGATTTGACGAAGAAATTAACACTGATTATGTATGGCGTCCTACAAATGTTGAAGCAGGCTGGTCACCATACACAAATGGTTACTGGACTTATACAAATTGCAGTTGGATGTGGGTTTCATATTACCATTGGGGATGGCGAACCCATCATTACGGCAGATGGTGGTACTCTGACCGATGGGGCTGGGTTTGGTCACCAGGTTTTGTATGGGCTCCGGCTTGGGTAGTATGGATGTATAATGACGGCTATTGCGGATGGTATCCTATTTCACCATGGGTTAGATATCATTATGAATATGGGTACAGATGTAACACAATGCGTTATAGAGTTACTTGCTGGACCTTTGTGGAAACAAGGCATTTTGCTGACCCTATACCTCCAAGAATTCCAATTGTTGACCCAAGTGGAAATAACACGAGTATTATAAAGTCCTCTGTATTTGATGGCAACCCTAATATCACTAATACAGGTGTTAATAATAACGGACCGAAAGTTAAAACCATAGAAGAAGTAACCGGAAAAAAGATGGCTGTAAATGATGTTGGTATGTATAATAATACAGGCAAGTATCCTGAAACAAGGATAAATGAAAAGAAAATTGATGAGCGTACAGATACATGGAAAAACAACAATGAAGTAAAAAATAACAACCCTAACAGAAACAAAGATGGCGGAACAAATAATACTGGCGATAAAGAGGTATGGTATAAACACAATAATGATGGTGATAACGGAACGAAAACAAAAGACCCGAATAAGAATAATGAGGGCAACAAGAATAACGAAGGCAATAAGGATAAAGACTGGAATAACGGCAATAAAAATAATGAAGGGAATAAACAATACACTCCCCCACCAACACCGCCTAAACAGGAACCACCTAAGAACGAAACTAAGAAAGAATCACCTCCACCTGTGAAAAAGGATGAAGGGAATAAAAAGTGAAATGTGAAACGTCAAACGTGAAATGTCAAAACTGTTTGAAAAATTTTGTAGAGGGTGGCATGTGTGCCGCCCTTTTTATTTGGAAATATCCGAAACAGCTGAATATTCCTTTCTGTGCTTACCTGCCACGCCTTGCTACCTTGCTGAACAAAGTGAAGAAAGGGAGAAAGGCAGTTCCGCGTTTCTGCATAGCGGGATAAAAAAGGGGGGAAAATGAACTTCAATTTTCGTTACTCCTTGATTAATAGTTAATCTGATTCCAGCGTGGATTGATGTCGGGGGTTGCTGTAATTGTGGAAACCTTTTACTTCTCAAGTTGCACGTTGATTTTTAATTTGGTATTTTTGTAGAACTTCTCAACCTCAAATTTATTAACTATTCCGACAGAAATTATTTACATAACCATTGATAAAGACGGCACGTGGAAAGGCTGGGGATGTAATGAGTGGGACTATACATCAACTATGACAGGTAAGGCTCTTGGCAATAAGATAACTGAAAAAACACACAGCAATGTATGGGGCGATGAATTAAAAGAAGTTGAAATAAACGGAAATACAATGACCCATACCATTAGCTGGGCTATACATAAAGACGGCAAGGATATGCCGATTATGCAGGTAATTACTTATCATAAGCAATGATCTACACCATAAAAAGCCTTTAACAGAGTGCTTGTCATACCTGCTTGCCTGCTCTGACACGGCACAGGAAGGAATATATTCATAGTTGTTGGTGACAACACCAACAACGGGGGAAAATGGATTTCTAGGTCTTGATGTGTGAGTTTTTTTTAAGCTTGCTATATTTATTTCAGGCGGTAAAATAATTTAAGTCGGCTTTCATTTAAAATAATTATATCGCATTACCTATCAATTGTTTGTATATTTGTAAATGTTTCACATTAAAAATTTTATGAAATGAGTATTTAGGCATTACCAGCCATAATAACGACAGACAAAACACCACAAAATGAACGACAATTTGCAATACTCTAAAGGAGAAAAAATATCTTTAAAAAAACATTTCAACGAAAAATGGCTTCAAGATAGAATTGAGGAAGACCCTTCAATACTTGATCTTGGGGAGTTAGACTCAATTCAACGAGAGAGAAAACAATCAAGCGGTGGACGTATTGACTTCTTATTTTTAAATAGTGAAACGGAGACAATGTATGAAACTGAAATACAACTGGGTGCGACAGATGAAAGCCACATAATAAGAACAATTGAATATTGGGACATCGAACGCAGAAGATTCCCATCAAAAGACCACAAAGCAGTAATTATTGCAGAAGAAATTACAAATCGGTTTTTTAATGTAATCGCATTAATGAATCGTTCAATTCCCATAATTGCTATTCAATTAAACGCAATAAAAATTGACAATAAAATTCTATTAAGTTTTACAAAAGTGTTGGACATATATGAAACACCGGAGGACGAAGAGAACTTAGCAGGTGAAGAAGTTGGACGAACATATTGGGAGAAGAAATCAAATGCAAATTCTATTGAAATAATGGACGAGATGATAGGAATTGCTCAAGAAAAATATCCAAGTGCAAGAGTAACATATAATAAACATCATGTTGCTTTAGGAACATCTAGAAAAAATTTTATGTGGTTTCACCCACGTAAATCTCCAAACAATTGCCACTTTGAAATTAAACTTGACAAAGACTTGGTTGCAGAAACAAAAACAACATTTGACGAATTAGGAATTTCATATACACCCAGAAATGAAAAAAATCTTGCTATTTCTATTCAAAATGACGAACTAAGAAAACACATTGACAAAATAACGACAATTATAAATCAATCTATTGAAGCCTACTCGTGACAGAATTACCGTTGTTAACAACACATTTGAATAGGCGCGGTTTTGTGCTTGTGAGACATTTTTTGGATACAAACGGTTCAGTTCAACGAATGAATTTTTGTGCCGGAAAACCCGCCCTTCGCAAAACTGCAAAACCGTTACCGATCATTCTAAAAACTATTGTGCAATAATATTATGAAAGAGTAATGAACCGACAAACCAACACATTGGTTAAATCAAAAGATCTACAAACAATATTTAAGCTGACCCCAAAAGCAGTTTGATTCGTATACCAACAAAGTATTAAACTAAAGCACTTGCAGTCTTTTATAAAGCGCAGAACAATGAAGTAATTTTTGTTTGGCTTAGTGTCTAATTGTATTAAGAAGTAGAAGACGAAGACCTTGCATTACAAGCTTTGTTAGTAGTAAAAGAAAACATCAAGTATAACGCTAAACTGAAATCAAAAAGAAATGACAATAATTCAGGCTTTTAAAAACTTTGAACAGAAATTCTCAGACACATTTGAAATAACTCCTGAATGGTATAAAAAGAATTGCGGTGTTTTTTCAACAAATAAAACAGCAAGTTCTAAAAACGCAAAAGGTATTTACACCGAAGAATATTATCGAACAAGAATGGTTTGGAGTTTGGTTGAAACTATCCAATATCCTAACGAAACGCTCCATGAAATAATTACTAATTCTGTTCTGCATCGTGACTATAGTTTAGCTTCTGACATTCATATCCGAATATTTGATAACAGAATAGAAATAGAGAGTCCTGGTAAATTGCCCGGACATGTTACTACAGGTAATATCTTAAAGGAACAATTTGCTAGGAATGGTTCATTAGTGAGACTGATTAATAAATTTCCCAATCCACCAAATCAAGATGTAGGTGAAGGACTTAACACGGCTTTTAATGCAATGAAAAAATTGAAGTTGAAAGAGCCATTAATTGTTGAACGAGAAAATTCTGTACTTGTTCTAATAAGACATGAATCTTTAGCTTCACCTGAAGAGGTAATCATGAATTATTTAGAAGCAAATGATACAATAAATAATCGAACAGCTCGTGGACTTTCAAATGTTGGTTCAGAAAATACAATGAAGCAAATATTCTATAGCTTAAGAGACAAAGGATTAATAGAGCAAACACCTGGGACAAAAGGACGTGGAACTACATGGAAAAAAAAATAAAAAACAGAAGGTAACAACACCAGATTACTAAGCGGTTTATAAGTTTGCAATAAGCGTTGTTTGTGCAATGAAATCATTAATTTGTAGATTTATAAAAACAATAAAATATGAGTAAACTTTTAATAAATCAATATTACTCCAATCTCGACAGGGTCCTGCAATTCGGGAAAACAAAGAACGAAGGAAGTATCAGCATTGCATTTTTGAATTTGTTAAATGAATATGCTCGTAAACAGAACTACGAAGTTATCCCCCAAGCAACCTGCATGGGAACAAAAGGAAGTAAGGTACGACCCGATGGTATTGCAAAAAACCTTTTTGGTCTAGATATTGGATTGTGGGAAAGCAAAGATGAAAAAGACAGTATTGATGACGAAATTGATGCCAAAATAAAAAAAGGTTATCCGCTTACGAATATTTTATTTGAAGATAGCAAAACTGCCGTGCTTTTACAACGCGGAATGGAAGTGTTGCGTGCGCCTGTGCGCGATGCCGACAAACTTCATAAACTGCTTACCGATTTCTTTTCATTCAAGAGCGATAACGTTTACAAATTTGAAGATGCGCTCGAAAAATTTAAAGCTGATATTCCCACTATAGTTGAAACGCTGCGTAAAAAAATTGAAGCTGAACGGAAAAAGAATAAAAACTATATAGCCGTAAGCGAAGCTTTTCTTGAATTATGCAAAGCAGAGATAAACCCTGAGATTACTTATGAAGATGTGCGCGAAATGATGATACAGCACATTCTTACCAGCGATATCTTCAATAAAATTTTTGATGATGCTGCTTTTCATCAGCACAACAACATTGCAAACGAACTGGAAAAATTAGTCGGCTCGCTTTTCTCACACACCGACAAACAAAATCTTTTAGGAAGTATTGAGCATTATTACGATTCAATAAATGCTGCTGCAAGCAGCGTTACCGACCACCATGAAAAGCAAAAGTTTTTGAAAGTACTGTATGAAAACTTTTACAAAGTATATAACCCCAAGGCGGCTGATAGGTTAGGCGTGGTGTACACACCCAACGAGATTGTAAACTTCATGATTGAAAGCACCGATTATCTTTTGCACAAGCATTTTAATAAAACCCTTGCCGATAAAAATGTAGAAATACTTGACCCCGCCACCGGAACCGGTACTTTTATTACTTCCATTATTGATTACATACCAAACCAGCACCTTGTTTATAAATACCAAAACGAATTACACGCCAACGAAGTAGCCATTTTGCCTTATTATGTTGCTAACCTTAATATTGAATATACCTATAAGCAAAAAATGAAAACTTATGCCGAGTTTAAAAATCTCTGTTTTGTTGATACGCTAGATAATACCGATGCGCTTTCTTATAGTGGAAAGCAACATGAACTTTTTGGGTTGAGTTCAGAAAACTCTGAGCGTATTAAAAGACAAAACACTAAAAAGATTTCGGTGATTATTGGCAATCCGCCTTACAATGCCAATCAGATGAATGAAAATGAAAATAATAAGAATAGAGAATATCCTGCAATTGATAAACGGATAAAAAATACTTATGTGAAATATAGTACTGCACAAAAAACAAAAGTGTATGATATGTATGCTCGCTTTTACAGATGGGCAAGCGACCGAGTAGATAAAGATGGAATTGTTTGCTTCATTACAAATAGCTCGTTTATCAATTCAAGAACATTTGATGGTTTTAGGAAATGTATTCAAGATGAATTTAATTTTGCCTACATAATTGATTTAGGTGGCAACATTCGCGAACTCTCAGGTAAAGATGGTATTTTTTTAAATGAAGAAAATACAATATTTGGAGTGGGGGCAGCAGTAGGTATTTCAATGATGTTTCTGGTAAAAAAACATACAAAAGAAAAAAACAACTGTCAAATAAACTACATTCATCCTTGTGATATTAGAGCTACTCGTGTTGAAAAATTAGAATACTTAAAAGCAAATAAATTTGAGATTATTGAGTTTGAAAAAATAACACCAAATAAAAACAATAACTGGATAAATATTGCTGATAATGATTTTGAGAAATTAATTCCGCTAAGTAACAAAATAGGTAATTCATTATTCGCATTTAATTCTCTAGGAGTAGCAACAAATAGAGATGAATGGGTATATGATATAAAAGAAACTGATTTATTAATTAGAATGAAATACTTTATAGAACATTATAACAATCTATTAAAGAAAAAGACAAAAGGTTTTGATCAAGTTATTAAATGGAGTGATACATTAAAGAGAAATTTTGAAAGAGGAAAAGAAATTACTTTCAATAAAAATAAAATAGTTAAATCATTTTATAAACCATTTAATTATCAGTTTTTTTATGCAGAAAAATTAGTCAATGATAGACTAACAGCTAATCACAGCTTGATGTTTGGATCTGATTACAAAAAAGAAAATATTTGTTTGGGTATAATTGGAAAAGATACGGTAATTCCATTTTCCACTTTAGCGTTTAATACTATTAATGATTTGAACTCTTTGAGTAATGCAGCAGGAGGAAATAAAACATTTCCCCTGTACCGTTACGATGAAGGAAGCAACCTCATAGAAAATATTACCGATTGGGGTTTGATGCAGTTTGTAAAACATTACAATGACGAAAAAATAAAGAAGGAAGACATATTCCATTACACATATGCTGTATTGCACAACCCAGCTTACCGAAAGAAATATGAACTCAATTTAAAACGGGAACTTCCGCGTTTGCCTTTCTATAAAGATTTTTGGCAATGGGCTAGATGGGGCAAAATGTTAATGAATCTACATATCTACTATGAAAAAGCAAAACCGTATGCTTTAAAAACAATAAAAATAAGTGAAAGCAAGCCCAAGAAAGCAGGACAGAAGGAAATATTTGCTGAAAGCAAAGAAGTGGAAGCAATGTTTACCAAGCAAACAAAATTAAAAGCGAAGTTAAAAGCAGATAAAGTAACAGGAGAAATAGAATTAGATGAGGAAACAACATTAACAGGTGTACCAAAAGAAGCATGGGATTATAAACTCGGCAACCGTTCTGCCATAGAATGGGTACTTGACCAATACAAAGAAAAGAAACCAAGCGACCCAACGATAGCCGAAAAATTTAACACATATCGCTTTTCCGATTACAAAGAGCAGGTGATTGATTTACTTAAGCGAGTTTGCACGGTTAGCACTGAAACAATGCAAATTATTGAGGAAATGAAGCAAGTTAATAATTAATAGAATCTGGGAGTTAGTTATAATTTTTCTGCCCTCGTTGCTGTTTCCTGACTTGTTTCCTTACTCGATTTTAAGTTAAGTTCACCAACAAGATTACATTATACCAAACATCCCGCTCAGTAAGACAGGCGCTCTGACCTAGCAAATCAGTTAAATCAGCGTTATCAGTGTTCTGCTTTTGCCCTTCGTCTCCCGTGCCTTTGGAAGGCGTAGCTCTCAGGGTGACATTAACATTTGGTTAAACCTAAAACCTTGTTTTACACCAAAAAAATCGTTAATTTTGCAGGTTAATCAAGTTATCCCGAGAACTCGGGATGGATTTCTATGTATGCGGGGATTTTATTCCCTTAAAAGGCTATATTTACAATGTTCGAAGATTTAAGTTCTAAGTTCGATAAAGTATTTAAGTTCATCAAAGGAAAAGGCAAGGTCTCAGAGCAAACCATTGATGAATTTCTGCGCGAAGTCCGCAAAATAATGCTTGATGCTGATGTTAACTTCAAAGTGGTTAAACAGTTTGTTGATGATGTAAAGCAAAAGGCTTTGGCAAAGAATGTCGTAAGGAGCATCAACCCGGGCAAGATAGTTATTGATACTATCACTTCACAGTTGGTTAGCCTTATGGGTGAAAAAAAGACTGATATAAAGTTTAGTAACAATACGCCATCAGTTATTATGATGGTGGGTTTGCAGGGTTCTGGAAAAACAACATTTTCGGGAAAGCTGGCAAAGTATTTAAAAGCCCGCGGCAGAACTCCAGCTTTAGCAGCATGTGACGTCTATCGTCCGGCAGCTATAGACCAGTTAAAAGCGCTTGGTGAGCAAATTGATATACCTGTTTATTCCGATGAGAGTAATGACCCGCTTAAGATAGCTTTGGCAGCAGTTGAGTATTGCAAGCAGAATTATAAAGATACACTGATAGTTGATACAGCTGGTCGTTTGGCTATTGATGATGAGATGATGCGCGAAGTTGAGACTCTAAAGAGCAGGCTTGAGCCATCTGAGATATTATTTGTCGTTGATGCAATGACAGGACAGGATGCGGTTAACACTGCTAAGGAATTTCACGACAGGCTTGATTATGATGGTGTAATTTTAACAAAGTTAGATGGTGATTCAAGAGGCGGCGCAGCACTCTCTATCCGCGCAGTTGTAGATAAGCCTGTTAAGTTTGTTGGTATTGGTGAAAAGCTTGATGCCATTGAGCCTTTTTATCCAGACAGGATGGCTTCGAGGATACTTGGCAAAGGTGATATTCAATCATTGGTAGAAAAAGCCTCGACAATGCTTCCCGAGGAGCTTGATGAAAAGAAAATTGCAAAGCTCGAAGAGAAGTTCAAGGGTAACAAGTTTGATTTCGGTGACTTCTTAGACCAGCTGCAGCAAATAAAGAAAATGGGTTCGCTATCATCTTTAATGGGAATGATACCTGGTGTTGATAGAATGATGAAGGGCAAGGAAATTGATGATAAACCTTTAAAGCAAGTTGAAGCAGTAATAAATTCCATGACACTAAAGGAAAGAACAAACCCTGACTTGCTAAACGGTGCCAGAAGAAAAAGAATTTCATCGGGAAGTGGTACTACAATTCAGGATGTAAACAGGGTTATAAAGCAGTTTTACGATATGCAGAAAATGATTAAGCAGTTCAAGAATGGAAGAGGCATGAACAACATGCTTCGCAACATGGGGTTGCCTCCTAATTTTAGTATGAAGTAAAATCCTGAGCGTAAGCGAAGGATCTCATTGATAGAGCATTAAATAAAAATTCTGAATATCAAGGTTATGGGCATGAGACCCTTCCTTCGTTCAGGGTTTGCGAAGGATCTCATTGATAGAGCATTAAATAAAAATTCTGAATATCAAGGTTCGTAATGACAATTAGGTTCGAGATAACAGAGAAACAAGATTCCTGCCTTCGCAGGAATGACAAAATAAAAAATATAAAAAATAAAAAATAAAATATCGCCTGAAAAATTAAGCACAGCGAATGAGACCCTTCGCTGACGCTCAGGGTGAGGGAAATAATGGTAAAACTCAGATTAAGAAGAATGGGAAGAAAAAAAGCTCCCATTTACAAAATTGTAGCAGCAGATTCACGCGCAAAAAGAGACGGAAGATTCATTGAAGCAGTTGGTCAATATGACCCCAATGTTAATCCTGCAAAATTGGATATTATTGAAGACAGGACATTATACTGGTTAAAAACAGGCGCACAGCCAACAGTAACCGTTAAGAACCTGCTCTCAGGTAAAGGTTTGATGTTAAAACTTCACCTTTCAAAAAAAGGCGCAGATGATATCAAAATTGCAACTGAATTTGCGAAGTGGGAATCACTTCAGGAATCAAAGCTACAGAGGATGAATGATAAGAAATTAAGAAGAAAAGATAAAAAGAAAAAAGCAGCAGAAAAACCAGCGGAGCAACCAGCCAAAACACCGGCAGCAGAGCAGCCTGCAGCTGAACAGCAATCTGCATAAGCAAGGTCTTTAGATTTTAAGGTCTTCCGGTCCCCGCTAATGGTGTGAATTATTGTTTTATTATTAATAATATTATACTAAATAAATCCAAGGGGGATGCTTATGAAAGAATTTATTGAATTCATAGCCAAGAATCTTGTTGATGAACCTGATAGTGTTAGAGTAGATGAATTAGTTGAAGAAAACAAGATCACATTAAAGCTTCATGTTTCCAAATCAGACTTAGGAAAGGTTATTGGGAAGCAGGGCAAAACCGCAAAATCAATGAGAACATTGTTCACTGCGGTTGCAGCAAAAAACAACAAAAGCGGTCACCTAGAAATAGAAGAAGGTAAAGAATGATATTACACTCCCCTGTTTTTAGACCGCTATAGTGAGTTAGTTAATGAGAATAGATGTAATATCTGCTTTAGTTAAAATATTTTCAGGTCCGCTAAGTGAAAGCATTATACAGCGGGCGCAGGATAAAAAAATTGCAGAAATACATTTACACGATCTGCGAGATTATGCCACAGGTAACTACAGGCAAACCGATGATAAACCTTTTGGAGGCGGTGCGGGGATGGTTTTAAAACCTGAACCAATGTTTAAATGTATCAATAAGCTGCTTGCTGAGCGTAAGTATGATGAAGTAATTTATCTCACACCACAGGGAGTTAAGTTTAACCAAAAAAGAGCCAACGTTCTTTCACTTTCAGAAAACATTATTATCATCTGCGGACATTACAAAGGCATTGACCAAAGAGTAATTGATAAGTTTGTTACCAGTGAAATATCAATTGGTGATTATGTTATAACAGGCGGTGAAACAGCCGCAATAGTGGTAATAGATGCTGTTGTAAGGCTTTTACCGGGTGTACTTGGTGATAGTGAGTCAGCTTTAACAGATTCATTCCAAACAGAATCAGGCTTTGATGCCCCTGTTTATACAAGACCCGCAGAGTTTGATGGAATGAAAGTTCCTGATGTATTATTAAAGGGCAATCACAAAGAAATTGCCGTGTGGCGTGATGAGATGGGCAGAAAGAAATTCAGTAAAGTAAAAAGGGTTAAGAGTAACACAACAAAGAGCATCACAAAAACAAAGAAGAAAATTAATAAAAATAAATAAGTAACTCAGACGATACTAATAAGAGTTAAATCAATAGACTCTTCTCTTCGCTCAGAGTGGAAAATAAGGAATAAAAATGAATAAGATAAATTTAGTAACTACTCCTCAGATAAGAACAGATTTACCGCAGTTCCAGTCTGGAGATACCATTAACGTTCATGTTAAGGTTATCGAAGGTGATAAGGAAAGAGTTCAGCAGTATCAAGGTATAGTTATGGGCATTAAAGGTTCAGGCATTGGCAGAACATTCAGGGTAAGGAAAATTTCTAACGGCATTGGTGTTGAAAGGATATTCCCGCTGAACTCGCCTACAATTGCAAAGATAGAAAAGCTTAAAGAAGGAAAAGTAAGAAGATCTAAACTTTATTATTTAAGAGGTCTTAAAGGCAAATCAGCAACGAAGATCAAAGAAAGAATTTCACATGGAGTAGTTGCAAAGGTAAAAAAAGAAGCTCGTGCAGTGGAAACAGCTCCGGTTCAGGAATCAAACCAGGAATAAATTCAATTTTAATACTATAAATAATATTAAAATTTCTTTTATAAAACCGTTAATGAATTATATTAACGGTTTTTTTATAGAATTCAGTATTACGCAGAGTCCTGCTTCGCAGAGACTCTGCTAAGACGAAAACCTACATGAGGATAGTATAAAACGCAGAGTACTGCTTCGCAGAGACTCTGCTAAGACGAAAACCTACATGAGGATAGTATAAAACGCAGAGTACTGCTTCGCAGAGACTC
>CAMTUP010000021.1:0-14391 GCA_947084945.1 uncultured Ignavibacteria bacterium
CAGAAACAGGTCAGGCGCGCTATGTTGCAAAATCTAGTAAAGGCAACTTTGTAACGGTGAGACTCCTTGACTGAATTAACAGTCAGGACTGTTAATGTAGTCGTTTTGTTGTACAATATTTTCAATAAAGTATTTTTTTTTTGTTCATTTCATAATGCCGCCATGGCGGAATTGGTAGACGCGCTAGACTCAAAATCTAGTAAAGGCAACTTTGTAACGGTTCGACTCCGTTTGGCGGTACAAGATAATTTTATTTATTCAAAATGGATAAATATTACGTTTATTGTTTATATTCTGATTTGTATGATAGACTATATATAGGTCAGACAAACAATATTGAAAGAAGATTTAAACAGCATTGTGCGGTAAGGTGCTTTCAACAAGGAAGTATCTTCCATACAGGAAAATCTATTTTGAAGAAGTACCTGATAGAGCCT
Organism: uncultured Ignavibacteria bacterium; assembly: GCA_947084945.1. Taxonomy (GTDB): domain Bacteria; phylum Bacteroidota; class Ignavibacteria; order Tepidaquicellales; family OLB5; genus OLB5. The sequence goes on from CAMTUP010000021.1 coordinate 438, forward strand.
CTGCATTCAGAAGAGAAAAAGAATTAAAATTATTTTCAGGCAGGAAGTTTTTAAGGTCAATATTAAGTGAATAGTATATGCCTCAATAGCGAAATTGGTAGAACCCAGAAACAGGTCAGGCGCGCTATGTTGCAAAATCTAGTAAAGGCAAGTTAGTGGGGGTTCGAGTCCCCCGCGGTACAAAGTTTAATGTTTTTAAATTTAGCCAAAATTTTTAGAAAATTGATTTTAATAACTATAATTGAACCAGGAAATATTTAATATTCTATTCAATTTTTTTCCTGAGCTAACACTTGCATTAACTGTAATAATTTTAAATATACCACAAGGAATTGGCAGTAAAAACAACAGGTATAGTTACTACATCATTATATCTGGGATATTGCTATCAGCTTTGTTTTCATTAATGCAGGTTTGTTTCGCTCCCCAGTTATTGTTTAGCGGAACAATATCAGCAGATCACTTTGCTTATAGCGGAAGAGTAATATTAACCTTTGGAATGCTTGTAATTGCTTTGGGGTTTTATGATAAAGATTATTCAAATGATTTAAGTTTAGTATTAGTTTCTGTAATAGGAGCCTTGCTAAGTGTAAGTTCATCAAATCTATTTGTATTATTTATATCTCTACAGGTTATGGTTATTCCCTTATACCTGATAATACATTACGAAATTAAACCTGCTATAAAATATTTTATTTTTTCAAGTATTTTTATGGCTGTAATGCTTTATGGATTAAGCCTGATTTATGGAATAACAGGGTTTGGGAATTATATTGAAGTGTCAAAATTCCTTTCATTTAATCCATACAATGAACTGGTAATAATTATAGCATTAATATTCGTAATTTCCGGGTTTACTTTTTTAATATTAACTGCGCCATATAATTTAAACTTCCCTGTGCTTGCTGAAAAAATCAAACTTCCCCACCTAGCTCAATTTGCTATAATTAATGTTATAGTTGTAGTATTTGTTATGGCTAGATTTTTCATTACAGTTTTTCATGATTCAAATACTTTTATAACTAATGTAAATCAGTATAACTTTATTACCGGAATTAACTGGCAATTGATGATTGCAATAATCTCAGCCATTTCTATAATTGCTGGTAATTTTATTATACTTTGGCAAATTAATCTTAAAAAGATTGTAACTTATATTATCATTTCACAGACAGGTTACATATTAATAGGAATAATATCGGGTTCACCCGATGGAATATCAGCAATAATATTTAACATGATTGTTTTCGCAATAAATTCACTTGGGTTACTTTATTGTATCAAATTAATAAACTTAAGATATAATGTAAATGATATTGATAGTTTAAAAGGTCGGGGTAAAACCCAGAAACAGGTTAGGAATGATAAACTACTTTTTCTTTCATTCATATTTTTTCTAATATCATCAGCGGGTTTCCCCTTAAGCGCAGGATTTACAGGAAAAATTTTGTTATATATTTCTCTATGGAATACCTCATTTTTTTGGTTAATAGCAGTAGGAATTTTATCATCTGCTGTATTTCTTTACTTCATTTTTAAATTAAGTATTGTCATATTTTCCGGTCAAAATTCCCTAAAATCATCAAAAAATGAAACATTATCCTTAATTATATTGTTAATTCTATTGATTCCGAATATATTGCTTGGATTTTATTTTGAACCGGTATTAAACTGGGCTAAATATTGTGCAAATTTCTTTGGTATTTAGTATGTTTGTAAGGAATTGGTGGTTTTGTAACGTGTAAGCGGTATTGTTTACATACACTATAAAGAGTATGTTTACTTGAATTTAATTCCGTATTTAAACTTTAAATTAAAAATTCATGTGTGGTATTGTAGCATATTTAGGTAATAAACAGGCACTTCCTATTATTTTAAGCGGATTGAAGAAACTTGAATATAGGGGGTATGATTCAGCAGGTGTTGCGCTAATGTTTGATAATGAAATAGCTGTAAGAAAAACAGCCGGCAAGGTAACTGATCTTGAAAATCTTTTAGCAAATAACGGTTACGATCAGAATGCATGCATTGGATTTGGCCACACACGCTGGGCGACACATGGTGAGCCTAACAATCGTAATGCGCACCCTATATTTGATAAAGGAAATGAAATAGTTGTAATACATAACGGTATTATTGAAAATTATAACGTACTTAAAACAAGATTAGAACGCGAAGGCTACCAATTCATGACTGATACCGATACAGAGTGCCTTGTTCATTTAATACGCTCGCATTATAAAAATGTAATGGATTTTGAAAAAGCAGTTCAGCTTACACTTGCTGAAGTTGAGGGAACTTATGGAATGTGCGTTCTATCCAAAGTTGATCCAGATAAGATAATTGCAGCCAGAAAAGGAAGTCCGCTGGTTTTAGGTGTCGGCGATGGCGAATTCATTATTGCTTCTGATGCGACTGCGATAATTCCTCACACACGACAGGTACTCTACCTTATGGATGGTGAGATGGTAATTGTTACAAAAGATAAGTTTGAAATTAAGACAATTGAAGATGAAAAAATAGAGCGCGAGTTAGAAGAAATTACATTTGACTTAGAAGAGATTGAAAAAGGCGGTTATGAGCATTTTATGCTTAAGGAGATCAACGAACAGCCTGATTCTATCACCAATACAATGCGCGGAAGGATAATAAAAGAAACCGGGCTTGTTAAACTTGGCGGTTTGATGAACGTTACAGAAAAATTAAAATTTGCACCAAGAATAATTATTTCAGCCTGTGGTACTGCATGGCATGCCGGACTTGTTGGCGAATATATGATAGAGCAGATGTGCAAGATTCCCGTTGAGGTTGAGTATGCATCGGAGTTCAGATACCGTAACCCGGTAATTTACCCGAATGATATTATGTTCGTTATCAGCCAGAGCGGTGAAACCGCAGATACACTCGCAGCTCTTAAGGAAGCTAAACAACGCGGCGCGGAAGTTTACGGAATTGTAAACGTTGTAGGCAGTACAATTTCAAGGGAAACACATGCAGGTATTTTTACTCATGCGGGACCCGAAATTGGTGTAGCTTCAACAAAAGCATTTACATCACAGCTTACCGGACTTGCTTTAATAGCATTAATGATAGCTCAATATAGGAATTCACTCACACACATTGAGATCAAGAAAATCACAGATGAACTTTTACGCATTCCCGATAAAATACGTGAAATTTTAACGCTTAACGATAAGATACTTGAAATAGCAAAGATATTTAAATACTGCCAGCATATGTTATATCTGGGCAGAGGCTATAACTTCCCTGTTGCCTTAGAAGGCGCACTCAAGCTGAAGGAAATATCATATATCCACGCTGAGGGTTATCCCGCAGCAGAGATGAAACACGGACCAATTGCTTTAATTGACCAGAACATGCCGGTTATAGTAATAGCACCGAAAGATTCAACCTATGAGAAAGTAATATCAAACATCCGCGAAGTTAAAGCGAGAAAAGGTGTTGTAATAACTATTACTGACTTTGATTCCGATGGACATATTGAAGAGCTTTCAGACTACACTATTAAGATACCTCATACACTTGAGATGTTATCACCTATCTTGACAACAATCCCTTTGCAGATGCTTGCATACCACCTTGCAGTATTAAGGGGATGCAATGTTGATCAGCCGCGGAACTTAGCAAAAAGCGTTACTGTGGAATAAAATTTATTGTTGAAAATACTTTCTGAGATATCAGATTTTCAATTAATTGAATGAAGCCCGGTGAAAGCCGGGTTTTTTTATGAGAAATTATTAACACTTGAATAACTTCAGTGAATAATATAATGTTCGACCCTATGGAGTCGTATTAATTTTTTAAGCTTTATTATAAATGTCGAACTCCTACGGAGTTGTTAAAAGCAATAAAACTCGTTTTGATCTTTTGACCGCAGAGCGGTCAAACATTTATAGAAAATATTACAAAACAATCCTCACCCCATAGGGGTGATACATAAAATATATTGCTAGATTTTTACATTACTAAAACTCCGATTATTCCTTATTTTTGTATTATCACAATGAATTAATTTAAACAAAAAATGAAAAATATAAAATATTTATTACCAATCCTGTTTTTATTTATAGCTTTATCAGTTTACGCCCAAACTGATGATATGAAAAAAGAGGGCGAAAAACCCGAACCCAAAGAGCTTACTGACGGCACTCTATATGGCGCAGATATTACTGCCGGTGCAACCATACTATCTGTAGCAGATATTTTCGCTGATACAACTGGTTATTCAGGTAAGACCGTTGTTGTAAAAGGTAATATGATAGAAATATGCAGAAATGCCGGCTGCTGGACTGTCATAAGTGACGGTACCAATAATATTCGTGCAATGACACTGCATAAATTTGTTATGCCTAAGGATATGGATCTTACAGGCAAAGTTGCAGTTGTTGAAGGAGTATTTTCAGTAAAGGAAATAACCGAAGAACAGGCAAAGCATTATACAGAAGAAGCAGGTAAAGACCCGAATACAATTACCGGACCTCAGAAGATGTATAGGATTATAACGACAGGGATAAAGATTCTCAAATAAGGCAAAAGTAAAAAAGCAAAAGTAAAAAAATTAAAGGGGCTGAATAAACCCCTTTTTTATTGTACCAATTAAGAGCGTCAGGCGAGCCTTGACGAACTTGATAGCACCTGGGTTTTTCTGCACTATAGTTAATGCTGTAAGACAACTCTGTGACCTCGTATGTTTGTCAATCTCTATGGTAAATTCTTTTAATTTTTGATGTAATATGTATATTAAAGAATATATGGATTCTTCGCTCCGCTCAGAATGACAAAAAAAGGAAAGATGTTTTGGTGTTCCTTTCAAAAAATGGATGGATACCCGCATTCGCGGGTATGACAAAAAAAAGGAAAGATGTTTTGGCGTTCCTTCAAAAAAAAGGAACGCTGTTATGGCGTTCCTCTTAAATTGCATTGACGACATAAAGTCAAGCAGTCAATGCACTCCCAAAAAATATAGTTACTTATTGAAAGTGAATTTCACTGTTGTGGTTTCTGTTCCTCGCATAAATGTTACCTCAGAATCTTCGCCTGGTTTGAATTTGGTTAAGGCATCGGTATAATCGTAAATGTTCTTAATTTCATATTGACCGAGTTTTGTGATAATATCCCCAGCCTGTAATCCTGCTTTTTCGGCAATACCGCCTGATTTAACGCCTGTTATTTCGAGTCCCTCTTTTGTGCTTGAGTAATCAGGAATAACACCAAGTGTTACACGGAATCCCATACTGGTTTCTTTCCTCTCCTCTGAAACTTTAATGAAATCTGGTTTAGCAGAGAGTTTATCAACATAACTAACAATACTTACCAGCATATTCAGGATCTTCGCTTGTCCATCAGCATTAACAAATTGCCAGTCATCGCTTGGTTTGTGGTAATCTTTATGAAGACCTGTAAAGAAAAATAACACGGGAATATCCTTTGCATAAAAGCTTGCATGATCGCTTGGGCCGTATCCATCTTTATTAAATGCAGCCGAAAAATTGTATGTTTTATTAAGTGAGTCAAGCAGACCCTGCCAAATAGAAGATGTTCCTGTTCCTCCGATAGTTAGTTTATTATCAGTAAGCCTGCCGACCATATCAAGATTAATCATCGAAACAACATTATACTTCTTCATCAAATCACTTTTTGTAAAGTAAGCAGAGCCAATAAGTCCGGCTTCTTCACCACTGAATGTCATAAATATTATGCTTCGTTTTAAATCTTTTTTCTTTGATGCAAAGTATTGAGCAAGTTCAAGAACTCCAGCAACCCCCGAAGCATTATCATCAGCTCCGTTGTGAATTTCAGCAACGTGGCTATCATGTAATGAACCATATTTTAAGCCATCGCCTAAATGATCCATATGCGCACCTATAACAATATATTCATTTTTCAGAACAGGGTCTTTACCTTCAATTTTGCCGATAATATTATTGGTATTTGCCTTTATGCGCACAAGATCAGTTTTAAGTTCAGCCATTCCCCCGCTAAATTCAAATGATTGCGGCACTCTAAGGCTATCTATAGATTTCTGTATATCAGAAAGTGTTTGCTTTTTCTGATTTGTGAAAATGTATTCAACATAACTGCGTTTAACATTCATTACCGGAATTTCAATATATTCACCCGGACCAGCCATTCTTAATTTAACAAGCTCCTCTTCACCGCTATAAGGTCCTTTAATAACAATAATACCTGCGGCACCTTGCTCCTTAGCAGCGGCACATTTAATACGAAGCCTTTCATATTTGCTGAAAGGGTTATCATGCGGATTATTGTACCCCGGAGAAAACATCATCATTAATGCAATTTTACCTTTCAGGTCAATTCCATTATAATCATTGTAATTAAGCTCGGGTGCGTTTATGCCATAACCTACAAATACAATGTTGCCGCTTGCCGAGCTGTTTGATGAAAGGTAAAGAGGTGTAAATTCCTCGCCTGCTCCTTTAATAAGTTCACCATTGCCAATTGATAAAGAGTTACCTGAGCCAAGTTTTATTTCACTGATGTAATCAAATGGCTGTTTATAGCCATCTTCACCGGCAGGAGAGATTTTATAACTTTTAAATTCTTTAATGATGTATTCTTCAGTCAGCCTATCCCCTTCGGTGCCAGGGAACCTACCAGCCAGTTCATCGCTGGAAAGGTATTTTATGTGGTCAGATACTTCGCCTGATGTTATCTTAGGTGATTTATCGGATGGTGATACAAATGCAATTGAAGCAATAAATAATGCTGATAAGAAAATTTTCAGAGATAGTTTCATGATATATTGTATGTTAATTAATTTAAGTATGTCAATAATATGTCGCTCCTACGGAGCTCTATATAACATCTTGTAAGATTATTACAAACATATCACCCCTACGGGGTTAAATAAGATTGGTTCTGTGTTAAAACATTTGATATTTGGTTTTATCATTTGATATTTGGTTTTATCATTTGATGTTTGGTTTTATCATTTGATGTTTGGATTTTATCATTTGACATTATGTTTCTATTCTACCCAGTCGCAGATAAATACATTTGTTTCGCCCTGTTTAGCATTAAAGCGGTTAGAGCAGAAAAGAAATTTTTTACCGCCATCATTCAATGAAAACATAGGGAAACCGTCAAACGTATCGTTATAGGTTACCCTATGATTTCCTGTTCCGTCTACATTGATTACATACAGATCAAAATTCCTTCCTTTCATATCACCCTGGTTAGAACAATAAATAATTCGTTTACCATCAGGAAAGAAATAAGGTCCAAAATTTGCGGCACCATTATTAGTTACTTGACGGATATTAGAACCATCGGCATTCATGACAAATATTTCAAGCATTGAAGGTCTTATAAAACCATCGGCTAATAATTTCTGGTATTCCTTAAGTTTTTCAGGATCATCAAATCGTGACGCCCTGAAAACAATCATAGTGCCATCATACGAATAATATGCGCCGCCATCGTATCCGGCAATATCAGTTAATTGTTTAACATCAGAGCCGTCAAGGTTCATTGAGTAAAGATCAATATCTCCATTCCTTGTAGATGTAAAGATTATCTTATCACCTTTAGGAGAAATTGTTGCTTCTGCATCATAACTTTTAACATCAGTTAACATCACAGGGTTTGAACCATCAACATTAGCTTTGAAAATATTATAATCAGGATATAAAGCCCAAACATAACCTTTAGAAAAATCGGGTTTTTGAGGACAGTTATCGCCACCCATATGAGTAGAAGAATATAATATACTTTTACCATCCGGGAAAAAATAAGAACAAGTTGTTCTGCCTTTACCAGTACTTACAAGATGAACATTAGAACCATCTGTATTCATAATAAAAATCTGGTCGCACTCATACTGGTCGCGGGTTGACTGGAAAATTATCTTAGAGCCATCAAACGAAAAATATGCTTCGGCATTTTCACCGCCATTAGTGAGCATTTTCATATTTTTGAAATGATTCTCCTGCGGATAAATCAGGCTATCGCTTCCAGTTAGCTGCCCTTTTGAAACATTTATTCCACTGGAAATCCAAATAAAAGAGTATGCCATTAAGCATACAAAACAGGTTAAAATTATTTTAGTCTTCATAACTGCAAATATATTAAAAAAAGTAATCACGTTTTAGGATAAAAATCATATTAGATTTAATAATTAATTTCCTACAGACAGATTGAGTTAAATGCCCATTATTTATTTCACGCAAAGCCGCGAAGGCACAAAAGAAATAGAATATACGACATTCAATAGCTCAGTTAGTCTTAAAAGTGCTTCTGCATTAGCGGAATGCCAATTATTTTAATAACAATATTGACATTTAGTATCAAACAAGGGCTGAGCAGCCTTTATTTTAATTAATGCAATTTTTGCGAGTCGCTTTTTGCAGAAACAATCTCATATTGGTTCTATGATAGCTGATATTGTATCGTACATATAGCGAATTTAAAAATTTACATCTGGATACCCGCATTCGCGGGTATGACAAAGAAAATCAAAAAGATTCCTGACATGCCGGGGCAGTTCTTCGACCTACGCAGGAATGACAAACTGGTTTTGAAAATTTATTCTTCAAATCTTTTTACTTCAAACACACCTTTAATATGCCTTAATTTTTCGATAAGTTCATTAAGGTGAGTGATATTCTTAACCATAAGTATAACAGTTCCATCAAACAACGAGCCTTTTGAAGAAATACTAACACTCTTTATATTTGTATTACTGTGGACTGAAATAACATTGGTAATTTCATTGAGCATAGCAGGTCTATCTTCGCCGCTAATTTTTAAACCAACAAAGAATTCGTCTTCAACCTGTTCAGGCCATTGCACTTCTATTATTCTTTGAGGATCGCTAAAGCATAAATTAATAAAGCTCTTACAAGATTTTTTATGTATCTTAATTCCTTCAGTCTTGGAAATAAATCCAATAATATCTTCTCCGGGAATGGGGTTGCAGCAATTTGCGTAAGAAAACAGGAGGTCTTTTACATCACCACCAGCTATAATTTTATTTTTTGTAGAGCGCGCAGTTTTAATGTAAGTTTCAAATAAGCTCAAATCGTTATCTTTCAGCTTTGCTGAAAGAACCTTTTCTATTGGTTTAACCCATGGTGAGGTTAGTTCACCGCTAATTAGTTTATTGCGGTCTTTAACAATCTCATAAAGTTCATCGGTTGTAATATGATTTTCTTCAATGCTTAAGTATATTTGCTGAATACTATCAAACCTCAACCTATAAAGCAGCTTATTCATTTCATCTTCTGAAAGAGAAAGCTTCATTTTTTTAAGTTTCTTAAGCCATTGCTCTTTGCCAATATCAATTTTTAGTCTGCGTTCATTATTAAAGTATTTATGAATATCAGATTTTGCTTTATGTGTAACAACAAATTTTTCCCAGTCCTGATGAGGTTTTTTAATTTTCGAAGTAATTACTTCAATCTGGTCACCACTTTTTAGTATAGAATCCAGCGGGACTATCTTGCTGTTCACTTTTGCTCCTATGCACTTGTAACCCACTTCACTATGGATACTAAATGCAAAATCAATAGGAGTTGAATTTAAAGGGAGTATCTTCAAATCACCTTTTGGAGTAAAGACATAAATTTCATCCTGATATAGATTAAGTTTTAAACCTTCCATAATCTGTTTAGGTGTTGATTCTTTTGATGTGCTGTCAAACAGTTCCCTAATCCATGTGATCCAGTCTTCCATCTGTTTATCATTTGTGCTGATGTTTTCCTTATATTTCCAGTGGGCGGCAACACCTTTTTCAGCAACTTCGTGCATATCGCGTGTGCGTATCTGCACTTCAACCATTTTGCCTTCGGGTCCTATTAGTGTAGTATGAATTGACTGGTAACCGTTTTGTTTGGGCAGTGAAACATAATCCTTAAACCTTTCGGGTACAGGAATATAAATTTCGGAAGCTATGCCATATACAGTAAAGCAATCGTTTCTTTCTTCGGTATCCAATATAATTCTTACTGCAAACAGATCGTATATCTCTTCAAATGATTTACCTCGGGAAAGCATTTTTTTAGAGATACTGTAAAGGTGTTTTGCACGTCCTGAAATTTCATATTTAAAACCTTCGGTATCAAGCTGTTCTTTAATAGGAGAAATAAATTTTTTTACATAGTTTTCTCGTTCACGTTTTTTTGCAATTACTTTTTGTGAAATTTCCTTGTAGAACTGACGGTCAAGATATTTAAAAGACATATCTTCAAACTCAGTTTTAACCCGAGATAGACCAAGTCTATGAGCTAATGGCGCATATATTTCCATAGTTTCGCGAGCCATTCTAATCTGGCGTTCTGGGCTTAGATACTCAAGGGTAATTAAATTATGAAGTCTATCGGCAAACTTAACAAGTATTACTCTTATATCGTTGGACATTGAAAGAAGCATTTTGCGGTAATTTTCGACCTGCTTTGCTTCATAATTTTCAAACATACCTTCAATCTTAGTAGAGCCTTCAACAATATCAGCAATCGTTTCTCCAAATTCAGCTTTAACATCTTCATAAGTAAATTTAGTATCTTCAACAACATCATGCAGTAAAGCTGAAGCTACAGTAATATCATCTAATGGTATATCCTTAGCAACAATTAATGCAACTTCATAGGGATGTATAATAAATGGCTCACCCGATGCTCGTTTATCCATACGGTGCGCATTAAGGCTGAATTTAAAAGCATCACTTATGAGCTTTTCGTTAAATTCGCCTAAATTTTTCCTGCAAAGAGAAAGCAGGTCATCGAGTTTTTTTTTATATAAAGTGCTTAACAAGATAATTAGGAATTACAAATTAGGAATTAGGAATAAAAAGCAAAAAAAAATTAGTTCTTCTTTAAATTTTTAGATTTCAATGTTTTAATTATTGAACCCAATATTTTACAGAGTTCATCTACATCATTAATGAATGAACTAAAAAGTTTTTCATTAATATATTTACCGCTAAACAATAATTTTAACCAGTATCTTGTTTCTCTTGCTTCTTTATAAGCAATTGAAAGTTTGTTTTGGAAATCTTTTATTGAAGTACTGCCTATTGATTCTTCAACATTCGCTCCAATAGAAGTACCGCTTCTAAGAACCTGTTTAGAAATAACATATTCTTTTTCTTTAACAGTTAAATGGCGATATAAGTTTACAATTCTTTCGGCAAAGTGAAATGATTTTTCCTGAATTACGTTGTTTTCTTTCATTTTATTAAATATTAGGTTATATAATAATTGTGAGATTTTTTATTCGTAATTCCTAATTTGTAATTCCTAATTCCTAATTAAAGTGTACCGAATAATCTATCGCCTGCGTCTCCAAGTCCGGGGACTATGTAGCTTTTTTCATTCAACTTCTTATCAATTGAACATGTATATATTTTGATTTCTTTGTGATATTTCTGAACTTCTTTAATTCCTTCAGGGGCTGCAACAAGGCAAGCTACGACAATTTTTCCGATGCCTGTTTTCTTTGCTTCATCAATAGCTGAGCACATACTGCCGCCTGTTGCAAGCATGGGGTCGAGTATATACACAATAGAATTCTTTTTATCTTTAAGCTTTGGGAATTTAAAATAATACCTGATTGGCTGTAATGTTACTTCATTTCTATAGACGCCTAAATGACTTATCCTTGCCTCCGGGAAAATTGAAGTAAAACCGTTGATAAGTCCCAAACCTGCTCTTAATATAGGCATCAATACAATTTCATCTTTGATAACTGAACCGTTATATGGCGCAAGCGGTGTCTTTATTTTTTTTGCTATTAAGCCAAGCTCATTGCCAGTTTCATAAGCAAGCAGCATGGAAAGTTTATCCACATAATTACGAAATTCAATATAAGAAGTGTTCTTATCCCGAATTTTGGTCATGTAACTTATAACTAAAGGATGAGAAAGCTGAACCAGGTTTTTATAAGCCATATCTTGTTTTAAGAATTAGTTCAGCAATGTTACTGTTAAATTTGTAGTAACAGCCTGAGTAGAATTTGCAGTTTGCCCCTGTGCCGAAAGTTTAAGGTCAAGTTTTAAATTGGTATTAGTTTCTTTAAATGCAATACAACCTCTGTTAAGGTTAATGGATATTTTACCACTACCTGATGTTTCGGAGTTTTCTATTTTTATATGCATTCCGCGCTCTTTGACTTCTTTGCTTTTAAATTCAACTATAAGCGCAGCTTCAACATTAGCTATTTTCTGGTTATTCTTATCTTCAATTGATTTTAGGGTATATTTTGCATTATTAACCACTTCAAAGAATAAGACTGTTGTATTGAATGATTTAGTCCAATTAGAATCAACCGCAATTGGAGTAGATGGACAAATCTGGTATTCCTGCTGAAGAATTTCTTTAATTGATTCCTCCCCAAATGACTGCCTTATTTCCTGTTTATCTTTTTCTTTAAGTGTATCACCAAGAGATTTAAAGAGTACTTCGTAAATTTTTTCCATACCATAGACATCGGTAATTTCACCCTGTGAGCTTACTCTAATATAAAAAGGATTTCCGATAACGGCATTATATTGTATGAATGCAGGGTTTTGCCTAATGCTATCGTTTATACTTGAATTATATTTTATACTTTGATCACCCATTGAAGATGTAATATTAATGGAATCAAAATTTACCTTGTAGCTTATTATTCCTGATGCATCAACATCATTCACTTCTTTTGAATAATAATAATTTATTTCATTATCCTGTTTTACTTCTTTACCTTCTGTAGCAGGAGATTTTTCCATATTGGAAGTTTTTGCTACCATTTTATAATTGAACTTATCACCTTTTTTCACAACGTATTTAAGCTGAACCATTTCCTTACCGGTTATGCTATCTTTTTTTATTAAATCAGATGTATTGTTTTCTTTATTATTGTTTGTTTTATCATCTTTTTTATCGCCGCAACCGTAAATGTAAACAAATAAAACAGCAAAAATAAAATTCAGGAAAAAATATTTACGCATTATATGCCTTTCTTCTATTAAAATGCGTCATACCGATAGGTTATGACGCCAACATTATATTATATATTTTGCAAATATACCCAAAAATTGAGGGAGTTTCAAAGGTAAAGAGAAGTGGGAAAATCAAAACCTTCCTCCACTACGTGTAGTAAGGCGTAGCAAAAAAACTGCCACGAAGACACCATGACTCAAAGAAAATCAAAAGATTTTAACAAACTTTTCTAAAGACCTTTACGGCAAAAAGCGAAAGTTGTAACGAAGACACAAAATGAAATTTTTTCAAAAAATCTATTTTACTGATTTACGGAGTGTTAGTGAGCCTAAGGAAATGGAGCTGTCTTTGGCAAGCAGCCACTCCTTATGGCTTTTGGTTTCGGGGCTGGATTTTGTGACATTGAAATAAAGTTGTAGGCTATCACCTTTTTCCTGGATAATCTCATAAGTTCCTTCTTCAGAAATTGGCGGGTAACCTGACATTTTGTAGTTCCTGCCATCAAATTCATAATCAAGGAACCATGAATGCAAATCGGTAGAATCACCTATATTACCTGAAGCCGACCACTTTCCCTGTAAATTAGAAATATTTTTGCTGCATCCTCCAAAAAACATACTTGGAGTAAATATCAAAGAAAAGATTAGGCAATACTTGAAAATTGAGTTCATATTATTATTAAATATAATGAAATGAGGCTAAAATAGTAAATGAATATGTTATGCCTTTGTAAGGAATTTATGTAGCTATGCACTGACGCAGTCAGTGCACTCCAAAAAAAGGAAATTATGGTGCATTGACGATAATCAGTTCATTATGTCGTCAGGTCTGAGAACCTGAAACAAGCAGAAAATTAGTAACACACGCATTCTTGCCTGTGTATTATTTTTTTAAATTCATTAATCACAGACAGGAATGTCTGTGCTACTAAAAGCTTTAATTTATAAAACACAGACAGGAATGTCTGTGCTACTAAAAGCTTTAATTTATAA
>CAMTUP010000022.1:0-37998 GCA_947084945.1 uncultured Ignavibacteria bacterium
ACTAAAATTGCAGTTATGTATAAATTTGAAAGTGTGGTTTCATCTTTTATATATTCATCATATCCACCTACTAATAATCTATCTGCAATATCATTATCTACAACCAGTTTATCAAACCAGACATCAACCTGCCCGAACCAGCCTGGCGGAGAGTCACTTTCAAAGGTAGTGGCTAAAAAAAGTATTATGAGTTTGAAAAGTGTAAGCTTTTTCATGGCGGAAATTTCTGGTTTTGTTGCTCTAATGTAATATATTTTTAAGGGTTTTTCAATCTAAATAAAAAAAGGCTGCCTTTAAAAAGACAGCCTTTTTCTCGATTTTTATTAATTTAACTAAAACGGTAAATCATCATCAGTTGCTGTGTTTGTATTTTCAGCGGGCTTTGTAGAAGTGCTAGAACCCTTACTACTAGAGCCATCACCTTTTGAATCCAGCATTATTAAGTCATCTATTACAATTTCAGTCTTGTAATGTTTTTTCTTATTCTCATCTTCCCAGTTTGATGTTTCAAGTCTGCCTTCAATGTAAACTCTACTTCCTTTTTTAAGGTAGTTACTGCAGGTTTCAGCCAAGCCGCGCCATGCCTTTACATTATGCCACTCGGTTCTTTCCTGCAAGTTACCTTCCTGGTCCTTCCATTTAAGTCCGGTTGCTACTGAAAAACTTACCACTGCTATACCTGTTTGGGTATATTTCAGTTCGGGATCCTGTCCCAAACGTCCGATAAGCATTGCTTTGTTTAAATCTTTTGCCATGATGTTTTCCTTTCTTAGAAAACTTTAGCCAATGATATCACCCGCTTTATGACCTTTGTAAAGGCCAGTGGTACCAGCTAGAGAGTTAATTTAGTTTTTGTTTTTAGTTATTTTGAATTGAGTATTTATGAACCGTATCTTTTGTTAAGAATAAAACGGTATTCTTATCAAGTAATGCGATATCGGTTAAATTCTTAATTAAAGGGATACTGTAGAACTTTGAGTACTGTCCCTTCTTTAAGTCATATATAATCAACCCAATGGAATGCAATATATATAAATTATCATTAAAATATGCAATACTTATAATGGGATTTTTTTCTTTATTACTAATTTTTTTTACAAATACACCAAAATTATTAAAATTTATAATTTTATTTGTTTTTTTATCAAGAATCCAAATATCCAATTGGTTACCCTTAACTATTTTTACAGGATTATCAAGCTTATCATACCCAATACTATTTGAGCCAAACACAACACTTATATTGCTGTAATCATTTATCTTTGCTGCCTTATAGTTTGTGGCATCACAAATAACAAAGACTTCACCACTGCTTATAGTTAAAACACTTCTTGGATTATAAATTTTCCTGTCTGACTCGGCAGTTAGGTTATAAGAGTTGAAATCAAATGATAAAATGTAATTCAGGTTTATATCAAGCCGTTTTATCCTGTTGTTCTGGTAATCTGCAACAATTACATCCAGTCCGTTTGAAGCATCAATTGAATATGGCTGGTTAAGTTCATTTTGCCCTAAGCCTGAGCCGCCAAAGGAAACAAGCTCTTTACCGCCTGATGAGAGTTTATATATTTTATTGAGTTGAATATCTGAAACGAAAATAAATTCTTCTCTTGCAGTTGAAATTGATACAGCATTCTGAAATTTTCCGAAACTTTCAATGAATTGTAGTGTATCATAAGTATTCAGGCTATCACCAAATGAAAATGCTCTGAAATTTATCAGCAGAAATAATAAAAGGATATATATTGATTTAAGAATTTTCAATCTTCAAACCTTTTTTTATTTCTTAAATAATCCACAAAAACCTGTTCGCCAAGCTCGTTTAAAGATGAATAATAAGCCTTGCCTCCATTAGCTGCTGTGAATTCCTGTATAAAACTTATTAAATATTCATCTTGGGCTATCATAAAAGTTGTTATTTTTATTTTTTCTCTTCTGCATGCAACAGCTTCATCAAGGGTCTTATTAATAATTTTTGGGTCAAGCCCGAATGAGTTCTTATATATCTTTCTTGAATTCGTTCCCGGTTCATAAATTGCTGATGGCTTGCCGTCAGTTATCATAATTATCTGTTTGTTTACATTCTTTTTCTTTCTCAAAATACTGCGGGCAAGTTCTAATCCTGCTTTTGTATTGGTGTGGTATGGACCCACAGAAACAAATGGAAGCTCACTTACAGATACTTCTCTGGCTTCATCACCAAACAGGACTATGTTAAGTGAATCCTTCCTGTATTTTGTTAGTATTAGCTCAGATAAACCTAATGCTACTTGTTTAGCGGGAGTAATCCTATCTTCACCGTATAGTATCATACTATGACTTATATCGACCAATAGAACAGTTGCAGCCGATGTCTGCATTTCGGTTTCATATATTTCTATATCATCTTCATTCAGACTGAAATTATCAATACCTTCTCTTCTGAATGCGTTTGAAAGAGTTTGTGTTGTATCAATATTCTGCGGCTGATCGCCAAACTGGTATTTCTTTGTGGTATTATTCCTTTCAATCCCCTTTCCGCTCATGTGTGCTTCATGGAATCCTTCAGGAGATTTTTTCATGTTTCCGAAAATCTCTTTATATGAATCCTGCCTGATCTTCATTTGACCTTTAAGTGTCAAAGAAAACATTCCGACTGTATCTTCAATCAATCCTTTTTCCTTCAGCTTATCAATAAAATCAGCGTATGAAAGTTTTTCATCAAAGAAATTATACCGCTCATCAAGCTGGCTCATCCAATCAAGCGCTTCATTCACATCACCCGATGTTTGTAATAATATATAGCTGAACAAATTGAATAGCTTTTCAAGCCTTTGTTCATCAGTAAGGGAACTTTCGTTCCATTTGGAATAAATGAATTTCATTTTTTCTCTTTAAATGCAGATACCTGATGATAAAAACTGTGTAAAATAAAATCAGGTTAGATTATAGTCCGTATGTATTTAAGAAGCAGATCAGGATATACACCGAAGGCAAATAATCCAACCCCAGATATTATTGCAGCTGTATATGAAAAACCTGACCTGAGACCTGTAACATTTTCTTGTGCAGGTTCATAAAACCACATGTATAAAATTACTTTTATGTAATAGTAAACACCCACAAGGCTTAATAAAATCCCGATAATTGCCACCCAAACATAATTTATCTGAATTGCTGATAGAAAAATATAATATTTTCCCCAGAAACCTGCAAAAGGCGGAATGCCTGCCAAAGAGAAAAGAAAAATTGTCATCAGAAGCGCAAGACCCGGGTTTGTTTTGCCTAAACCCTTATAGCTTTCAAGCGTGTTCCTCTCACCTTCAATAGTTGTTTTTTCTTCAACCATTGAAATTATTATAAAGGCACCTAATTGCATTAGTATATATGATACGAGATAAAATACTACAGCATGAATTGAAAATGAATTTATCGTTATATATCCTACCATAATATATCCGGCATGAGCTATGCTTGAATAAGCAAGAAGTCTTTTTATATTAGTCTGCACAAGCGCAACAACATTACCATAGAGCATAGTTAAAATTGCAACCATTGCTACAACTATTGGTATATTAGTTAGCCCGAATATCGAAAAGAATGATATCATTGCTCCAAATGCTGCTGTCTTACCTACACTGGACATCATTCCAGTAACAATAGTAGGAGCACCATGGTAAACATCAGGTACCCACATTTGCAGAGGAAATGAACCTGTTTTAAATATGAATGCTATAAATACTAATGTAAGTCCTAAAATGTAAAACGTATCTTTTGCCGGATGTGCATTTGTAATTGCAGTATAATTAGTCGAACCGGTATAACCGTAAATGAAAGCTATTCCAAGCAGCAGGAAGCCTGTAATGAAAGCACCAAGAAGAAAGTATTTAATAGCACTTTCGTTTGATTCCATTTTCTTCCTCATAAAACCCACAAGAACGTAGAAACAAATAGACATTAATGCCATCCCGACAAAAACAACTATAAGATCATTTGCCTGGTTCATCAGCATCATTCCAAACAATGAGAAAAATAACAGTGTATAATATTCACCGTGATTTAATTTTTCCTTCTCAAGATAATTCTTTGAAGAAAGCACAGTTATAAAAATTCCACCCAGCAAAGCAATATTAATAATTGATGTTAATGTATTAACCCTAATGAAATTTGCGTAGAGAATGAAATTTTTAGGCATATCAAAGAATGAAAAGGCAATTGCAGCAGTTAATGCAATAATTGAAAAATAAAATATGGCTGTTTCGCTTACAATTTTTTGTGAACGCGGGAAAATAGTCTCAAGCAGCATTATAACCAGTCCCGTACCTGCAATTATTAGTAACGGTATTGAATTTGCAAAATCTAAATAATTAATCAATTTAATATCCTTCTCCTAAGGAGCGGACTCCCGCGGTTAAATTATCCTGTAATTATGAATATTACTCTATGTTTAAAACTATACTTTAAAATTATATTACAAATATTTCTTTAGCCAGTATAAAATTAGGTTGTTTATCTCAGGTTTTTCTTCAATGAAATGAATTGAACAAGAAGAAAAAAGCTATGTATAATGCTAAAGTTCTCATTTATTTATACTATAACCCTCAAAAATAGCAAAATTTATTAACTATTTCAATTCAAGTAAAAAAGCAAAACCAAAGACTGCCAACTTTCAAAAAGCTTAGTCATACCTAGTTAACGAATATGCACTCTTGTAGCTATTTAACGTAAAGTATTCCTCAAAACAAAATACCCTAAAACTCCAGCTATTAATGAAGCAAACAGAATGCTAATTTTGGCATTACTTATCAGTTGAGTTTCTGTAAATGCAAGCCCTGATACAAAAAAAGCCATAGTAAATCCAATACCTGCCAACAGCCCCACTCCCAAGATATGTACCCATTTAATATTTTCAGGAAGCGAAGCAATTTTCATTTTATATGCCAGCCAAGAGAACAACAATATACCAATGGGTTTTCCTAACACTAATCCTAATGAAATTCCTAAGCCGGTTGTGCTTGTTATTTCAGAAATCACATTGCTGCCTATAATAACACCGGTATTACTTAAAGCAAATATAGGCATAATTAAAAAAATAACCCATGGATGTAATGTGTTTTCAATTGATTGAAGGGGAGGTTCATAATGCTCGCATGATTGTTTAATAGCAACTACTACACTTTGCTCTTCTTTTGAAAGAAAAGGGTTATTCATTTTTACCAAATCAGTAATATTATTTGCCTGATTAATAATAGTTTGTTTAAAAACAATTTTATTAATCTTAGTACTTGCCGGTATCACAAATGCAGCCAACACCCCTGCAATAGTAGCGTGAACGCCTGAAAGTAAAAATGCAAGCCATATTCCTAAAATTCCGGGAATAGCATAAGCAAGTTTATTTCGAACACCAGCTAAATTCAAAATTACCATAAACCCAAGAAACATAGCTCCCAGCGCAATATTTGATACGATTATATTTGATGTATAAAAAAAAGCAATAACTAAAACGGCTCCCAAATCATCCACAATGGCAAGTGCTGTCAGGAATATTTTTAATGAAATGGGAACCCTCTTACCCAATAGTGCCAAGACACCTAAAGAAAATGCAATATCAGTTGCTATTGGTATTCCCCATCCAATAGAAGACGGCTTTCCATAATTAAAAAATAAAAAAATGAGTAAAGGGACAATCATTCCTCCTATTGCCGCAAATGCCGGCATGGCTGCTTTTTTCCAAGTTGATAGCTCTCCTGCAATTATTTCTCGCTTTATTTCAAGACCTATCACAAAAAAGAACATTGCCATTAATCCATCATTTATCCAAAGCAATAATGGCTTCGAAATTTCTGAGCTACCAAAACCAATAGTAATTTTAGTTTGCCAAAGCTCAAAATAACTATGCCCTGCCCCTGAATTAGCCCATATGATTGCTAAACCTGAAACGAGAATTAGAATGACGCCTGAAAAGGCAGCATTTTTTGAAAAACGACTAAAAATGCTGAGTGTTGTATATATTTTTTGTTTTTTCATATTTAAATATTTCACCAATTTAATTTTCTGTGGTAAAGCTCCATCATGGTTTTAAACCAGCGAATGCTATAAACTAATGTTTTCTAGTTTATTTTATATTTTTTGTTTTTTTCGATTAGATATACCACCCAATACTCTCTAAAAATATTATACCCGTATCAAAGAGCAGAATCTCGAAATCTTTTATAAATTCTTTAGCTGTCATAAAATGAGATATTTTTGCCTGCCTTACTTAGTGCTGGAAGGAAGGCAATACCCGCACATGCGTGTATCCAGACGTAATTTGCTAAAAACTTAGGTTTAAAAATTGGAACAAATGCTTTCAAATTACAAATCAACCTCATCACCTTTTTCAGGAATACCTACATGTTTATAATCCATTTCACCAAGCATGGATTGTAATGCCTGCTGTTGGTCGTAATCACCATGTACTAAAAAAACCTGTTTAAGCGAGCCTTTGGTAAACTTACCGAAATATTCCCTAAGTTCATCTCTATCTGCGTGAGCTGAGAATGAGTTCAGCACATATATCTTGGCTTTTACTGCATGCTCTTCACCAAAAATGCGAACAAAAACTCCCTGCTTATCTTTTGCTTCTACTAACCTTCTGCCCAAAGTCTCAGGTGCCTGGAAACCAATAATAAGGATTGTATTTTTTTCGCTGCCGATATTATTCCGTAAATGGTGAACAATTCTGCCAGATTCACACATTCCCGAAGCGCTTATAATTACACAGGGACCCTTGAAGTAATTCAACTGTTTGGATTCTTCAACATCTTTTATGTAGGTTAGGTTTGAAAAACCAAATACATCAACCCCCCTGCTAATTAATTCGGAAGTTTCACTATCAAAATATTCATGATGAAGTTTGAATATTTCAGTTACATTTGTCGAAAGCGGGCTATCAACAAAGATTGGAATTTTTGGTAATAAACCTTTTGCAAATAACTTAGAAAGTGAAAAAACTATTTCCTGTGTTCTGCCAACGCTGAATGCAGGAATAATAACCTTACCCCCCCTTGAAAATGCCTCGCTTAACACTCTCTGTAACTGATTATCCATTTCAATTGCCTTATCATGTACCCTGCCTCCATATGTTGATTCTGAAATCATAAAATCAACATCACCCATGTGTTCCGGATCTCGCAATATCGGTAAGTTTGGTCTGCCTATATCACCTGAAAATCCAAAACTAATAGATTTGCCATTTTCTTTAATATCAAGCCTCACCTGCGCTGAGCCAAGAATATGCCCGGCATCAAAATAAGTTACCTGCACATTTCCGCCGAATCCGTATAAATTGAATTTACGTTTATAAGGCATACATTTAAAAAGGGTCATGATATTTCTAACTTCATCAAACCCATACAGCGGTTTAAAAAGCGGTTCATTGTTTCTTTTCTTTTTCTTGTTAACAAAATCAATGTCACGTGTTTGTATGTGTGCGCTATCCTGAAGCATAATTGCACACAGATCACGGGTTGCAGGTGTTGCATATATATCACCTCGGAAACCGCCTTTCCATAATCCGGGTAGATTACCTGAGTGATCTATGTGAGCATGTGAAAGCACAACTGCATCAAGCTCTTTTGGATCAAAGAGATAATGTTTATTTATGTTGTATGCTTCTTCTCTTTTACCTTGGTAAAGTCCGCAATCAAGCAGAACTTTCTTGCCGCTTATTTCAAGTAAATGCTGTGATCCTGTAACTGTTCGTGCTGCACCGCAAAATTTTATTTTCATATTAAAGTAGTTTATTCCTGCGAAAGCAGTAACCCATTTTTCATTCCCGCGCCTGCCGTAACGTTAGTTCAAGCAGGGATCTTATTCTTATTTATAGATAGAATTAATTCAACTACAATCAATCAAACACATCAATATAATAACTTTTGACATTTGAGCTTTGAAATTGTAAAAATGGATTCTTCACTTTGTTCAGAATTTGTAAAAATAACATATCTAACTGTAACTTTAAATGTATTTTTTTTATGGTATATATCAGTTAATTTTGTTTAATAAACTGTAATTATTCTCTAAAAATGGAAAATATATTAATATCACCAAAGGAAGTTAAAAATCTCTTAAGCTCCACTGAAATTGGCAATTTATTTGTGGATATAAGAATAGAATCCGAATATAATGACTGGAATATAAAAGGGACAATAAATATACCTGTTAATAATTATATTTCCGAAGGCAATTATGCTGCAATTAAAGAAATGCTCGAGGTTCTGCCTAAAGATAAAATGATAGTTACTATTTGTGCAAGGGGTATAAATTCACAGGTTGCAGCATCCATTTTAATAGAAATGGGTTACAAATCCGTTTCTATGGAAAAAGGAATGAAAGGCTGGAATGAAAATTTTGATATTTATAAACTTGATTTTACAAATTTTACAATAATACAATTCGTTAGAATTGGCAAGGGATGTTTATCTTACTTAATTTTTGATAACAAAACCAAAGAAACTGCTTTAATTGAA
The DNA here is from genome assembly GCA_947084945.1 of uncultured Ignavibacteria bacterium. Classification (GTDB taxonomy): domain Bacteria; phylum Bacteroidota; class Ignavibacteria; order Tepidaquicellales; family OLB5; genus OLB5. The sequence goes on from CAMTUP010000022.1 coordinate 8,490, forward strand.
CCTTCTGTTTTCATTGATGAATATGAAGATTACATCAGGGCTAATGGATTGAATCTGAAATTTATTATTGATACCCATGCACATGCTGATCATTTTTCAGGAGGAATGGAGCTTGCCAAAAAGTTATGTATGGATTACTATGTTAATGAAATAGAAGTAGATAAAGTGTTTAAGTTTAAGTCATTAAAAGATATACCGAATTTTGTTATTGGTAAAACAAACATTGAAGTTATCAAGACTCCAGGTCATACTGATGGAAGCGTTTCATTCCTTGTTAACAATGAAGCATTGTTATGCGGTGATCTGCTTCTGCTAGAATCACCCGGCAGACCTGACTTAGCGAGAACAAAAGAAGAAACCACAATAGGGGCAGCTATATTATTTGATACTTTGCAGGAAATTAAAAAAAAACTTAACGATAATGTTAAAATTTTCCCATCTCACTTTACCAAGACTGAGATAAGACCTGTTGTATTATCATTTGGTGATCTTAAAGCATCATCTATACCGCTTAGAATGACAAATAAGCAGAAATTTATTGATTATATAACTGAAAATATTCCGTTAACACCTCCAAATTATGAAACCATTAAGAAGTACAATAAAGCAGGTGTTATGATTGCAATGGATTATGCAGAAGACCTTGAATTAGGACCGAACCGCTGTGCTGCAAGATGAACCCTGAGCGAAGCGAAGGGTCTCATTCGGTAAGCAATTTTTCTAATTCTCGTCAGCCTGAAATTGTTTCTGGGTCTAAAAATAATATAAACGAGATGCAGAAACAAGAATAGCATGACATACAATAAACTATGAAACTAAAATACATCAACGATATTAACCCCGCAACAGGTAAAACCATTGCAAAGATAAAATGCTCAACTGAAAAAGATATTGATAAAGTTGTTGAAAAAGCCCGCAAAGCCCGGAAGAAGTGGAGCGCTTTTACTCTTGCCCAAAGAAGCAAAATGCTTGAAGCCGCTGCTAAGGATTTTGTGAAACAAAAAGAAATAATAGGTAAACTGATAACTGATGAAATGGGTAAATTATATAAATCAGCGGTTGGTGAAACACATGCTGTTGCTTATGGAATCCGTGAAACAATTGAACAGGCTAAAACTGCTCTTGCTGTTGAAAATCTGCACGAAGAAAACCTTGTAACCGAACTTCACCGCACACCGCTTGGAGTTTGTGCTGTTATTACTCCATGGAACTTTCCCGTGAGTATGCCTGAAACACTACTCTCCCCTGCTCTTATTGCAGGTAATACAGTTGTATTTAAACCATCTGAAATGGTTCCATTGACAGGTAAAGCTTTATATGATATTCTGAACAAACATTTACCTGATGGTGTAATTAATTTGGTGCAAGGCGCTGATGAAGTTGGGAATTATTTAATTCATAGTAACATTGATATGATAGCATTCGTTGGCTCACAGGCTGTTGGTAAACATATTATGAAAGTTGCTGGTGATAAGCTTAAACGAATTGTGCTTGAGCTTGGCGGTAAAGACCCGATGATAGTTTTAAATGACGCTGACCTGCAGAAAGCCGCTAACTTTGCTGTGAATGGTTCACTTCGTAATACTGGACAGGTTTGTGTATCTGTTGAGCGTATTTATGTTCAGGAAAAGGCTGCTGATAAATTCACAACGCTTGTTGCCGAAGGAGTTAGAAACTTTAAATATGGCAGTGGATATGATGAGACTGTGCAAATGGGTCCATTGGTGAGTGAACTCCAGCGTGATAATGTACTTTCACAGGTTAAAGATGCAGTCAAAAATGGAGCAAAGCTTATCATTGGCGGTAAAGCGCCAAAAGGTAAAAAAGGATTCTTTATGGAGCCGACATTAATTACAAATCTTTCTCATAAGCACAGAATAATGAATGAGGAAACTTTCGGTCCCGTTGTTGCAATACAGAAAGTAAAGACTGAAGATGAAGCTGTAATGCTTGCAAATGATTCACCTTTTGGTTTAGGCGCAACCGTATGGACAAAGAATAAGAAAAAGGGTCTTGAAATAGCACGAAAGATCGAATCAGGTATGATAGGTGTTAATCAGGGCATTGGTGCTGTAAGCGGCACCCCATGGGTCGGAGTAAAGCAAAGCGGTTATGGCTATATCGGCTCAATTGATGGTATCAGGCAGTTTACAGTTCCAAGGAAGATAAGTTATAGGAAATAATTTTTGTATCATATTTGAGTAAATAATTGAAATTTAATATTTTAAACTAAAAAATTTATTTTATGATATAAATCATATTATTATGATGATTAGTTTATTAGTTTAGTATTATCAGTATTACATTTTTAGTTTATATGCAATTTTACAATTTTATAGACTTAAATACACAAAAATGAAATCAATTATCTTATCACTTACAGCAATATTTTTTACTTTAAATATTTATTCCCAGTACGGACCGACAGATGATTATTTGCTGAATTCAACATATGATTTTTATTCAAGTAATTATTTAAATACTGAAGCATCGGGTAGAGGATATACAGGTATAGGTATTTTGAGTGATATATCTGGAATAGCTCTAAACCCTGCATCAATAAACATAACAAAGAAGTATCAACTTAGTATCCAATACACTTATAAGACTAAACATGCATTTAATTATAATTACTTCCCTGTTGATTTTGCCCTTAAGCACCAATTATTTTCAGGATCAATTGGTTTTGGTTACAGGATAAACAAATCATTGCAAACAGGTTTTATATATAACAATCCAAGAGGTATGTTTTTTGACCTTGGTGAAGTAATAAGAACTGATGAATTTGGCAATGAGTTAAGCAGGTATGATTTTTATTATAACATTAAACATCATTCGTTTAATATTCCTTTAAAATACACCAGCGGCAATTTTAATGCTGCAATTAATGCAAATTATATCTATAGTCTATTTACAATTCCAGGAGAAGCCATAACTACAATTACATACCCGAACAGAACTGAAAACGGTAACGATTTTAAGGCATCAACCAGTTGGTTTAAGTGTGATGCAGGATTATTAGTTGGTTTAAATAATTCTATTTCATTAGGCTTGAATGTTTCAACCGGGATGAAATCAACTGTAACCTATAGTTATCCGGATGGGAAAAATGAATATAATATGGCAACAATACCATGGAAAGCCGGAATTGGAGGATTTTATTTTATACCCAATACTTCATTGAAAATTGGTATTGACTATATTTACAGCAATACTTCTGCGATAAAAAATCTAAAAGACAGGCATGATATTCATTTTGGCGCGGAAGGAAATATAAGTAAAAAATGGACTTTGCGGGCAGGATTTTTTACAGCTTTTGATTACAGAAAAGAAGATGAATCTGTTCAATACATAGATAAAGTTGGTCTGTATGATCAATATTTTATTACATTTGGCGGTACATATAAAACTGAATCTGTTAAATTAAATTTAGCTGTTCTATCTAGCCAAATATCGCCCGGTAAATATCAAGGTTTGTATATTAACGGTGGTATTACATTCGACTTCTAATTTTACTTCATCACATTCTTCATCGCTTCAATAATTTCCGGGTTAGGCAATCCCTTCTGCTGATTTAGGAGCATTACAAAATGATCAGCGGAAAGCTCTTCGGCGTGAATGTTGTAATCAGTATTTTTTCCGGTCTGCTCATAGAATCCCTTTACATCTTTGAACTTCAGGATAAGTGGCTTACCATCGTTATATATTACTTTTTTACTAGACTCATCCCCTTCCACAGCCAATAGACCTATTTGCATATAAGCAAAAAAACTTCCTCCGGTAAATTTCCTGCCTGAAAATAATATCAGCATAACATCAATTGGCTTATCATTATACATCACGGTAATAAAAAAATTATTAAACGGGGCATCGGGATTGGAAAGCTTTAATTCAGTAATTTCCGGAGGGTAAGCAACTTCATTGCATTTTTTAAAACCAATTGTGTTATAAACTTTTTCGCTCATAGCTCTATCGTAACGTGAGATTATATGGAAAAGTTCATGAATGAATAATTCTTCGTAACTCTTAGAATAGCTTCTTATCCTGCTATCCTTTAATACAATATAATTTGCTCTGGTATATCCTTCAGCACCACCTTCATTGGACATATCTGATTTTATTACCTCTATTTTCAAGGGCATTTTAATATTTAAACCAAGTTCTTTAATTTTTTTATTAACTGATTCAACCACTTTACCTAAGGCTTTCTTTTCATCATCAGTCCATATTTTTGAGCTTGAAGCCGCCTTAGTAAAATAATCAGATAGTTTAACAGTATCACTTGTTGAAAGTGTCTTGCTCATTAAGTCAAACCGGCTTAGTATAGCAGTGTATTCATCTTCAGTTGTGAGTAATTCTTTAGCTCTATCGCCATCAACCGGTACAACTACAGTGCCTTCCTGTAGCGTAAATTCGGTTTGGGAATACACATTGGCTAATGTAATAAAAAATAAAACAATAAATGAGAAAATTATTAAATGAAATTTATTTGGAGACATATATTTTTAATAAATTAATCTGTAAATTTAAGTAATTATTATTTAATAATTACAACCAATAGAAACCTATTAAGAGGTTTCTGATACAGGAGGCAGAAAAAATGAAACTTGAATTTTCACCATATATAGCTATTCAGGTAAGTGACCATGAAAAAGCCGTTGAGTTCTACCAAAATGTGCTGGGAATGGAATTTGTTGATGCAAAGGGTAATGATGCTTATCTTGATAAAGACGGCATCAATTTTGTATTTGAAAACAATGAACCGGGCAGAGGCTCAGTATTTTTTGAATTCAAAACTGATAACATAGCTGAAGCTAAGGAAACACTGGAAAAAGAAGGCTGCGCTGTAACTCAAGTATATAATGAACACAGCATGATGTTCAGCGACCCATTCGGAATGAATTTCCACGTATGGGAAGAAGGCGCATTTCCTGAGAACCCATAATGAATTAGATTAAGAATTTTGCTTTTCATCTCCCCCTGAAAGGGGGAGACCGAGAGGGGGTATTCAACATTAATCAATTTAATCTCAGATACAATATAAAGCAACTTGAAGAACGCCGAAGAAAACTTCGTAATAACATGACCCATGCGGAAGTTTTACTTTGGAATTATATAAGAAGAAAACAAATCCTAAACATCCGGTTCAGGAGACAATTCAGCATAGAGCAGTTTATCGTGGATTTCTATGCTCCGCAATTAATGTTAGCAATTGAAGTTGATGGATTAACACATTTAACAGACAAAGAAATAGAATATGATAATTGGAGACAAAATAAACTTGAGAAAAATGGTATTAAATTTTTAAGGTTTACTAATGCTGATGTGTATGACAATATTGATGGAGTTGTGAAAACTATTTATTACGAAACAGAAAGTTTGTTAAAACTAACAAAATAAATAGTAACGTAATATAACATAATTTATTTTAAGACCCCCTTGTATTCCCCCTTTCAGGGGGAAATATTTGTTTTGTTCTCAAATGGCGTTGTCAGTCTTCGTTCTATATTGATATTAGGGCTAAAATCAAAAAAAAATTTAATTTTAAAAAAAGTAGGTCCCATCTCCCACTGAAAGGTCAAAGAACTGGCGAAGACATGCGGGAGACCGAATAGGGTATTACCAAAATCAAATTTAATCTTTATCGGGAAACATCATTATTACATGTTAAAATTATACCTTAAGCCAAGAGATATCCCCAAGTAAGTTTCCCATTCATCAACTTCTATTACATTAACTTTTACATTCAAATTTGCAGCCAAATTTTTAATAAATGGAAAATTTGCTCCAATCCCCGGCTGGAAGCCCCAATGGATTTTATCGTAATAATTCCCTGTGTAAATACCTAAGCCAATATCTAAATTAGCATTAAGTTTATCACTTTTTCCCAGATACCACCTGCCTCCGGCAGTAATTTCGCCAATGGTAAAGGTCTTTTTATCCTGTTCAATTCCATATTTAATTAATATTATTGATGGAGATTTGTATTGAACAAAATTTAACTTTGAGCTTAGGAATAATCCGAAATTATTTTTCCTTGTTTCCAGGTCAATACCAAAGTTATATCCTGTTTCAATTGAATTTGAGAGTTTTTCTATTGGGAAAAGCCCTCCGCCATTAATTGATACTGAATAAATTCGGTTATTCTGGGAAAATAGATTTATGGAGATTAAAAAAATGCTTAAGGCAAGTATTGTTTTCATTTAATTATTTTTTTAGGTTATAAATTATGATGAAATTTTGGAATATTCATTTAACTTTCGGTTTATGAAAGTTGAATTCGTGTCAAAGAATAGATTCCCGCCTTCGCGGGAATGACAGCATTCATGAAAATTCGCCTGACTTTCGGTTTATGAAAATTGAATTCGTGATTAAAAGATTTTAAGATTTCTGTGATTCAAGCAAATCCTGCTCTTTGCATGAGTTCCTTCGCTCAGGAATTGGCTTTCTCTTCCCATATCACGCATAAATTAATTATCGTCTCAACTGCTTTATGCATATCCTGTACAGAGACCCATTCCTGCTTGCTGTGGATACCGTGCTCACCTGCAAATATGTTAGGACATGGTAATCCCATAAACGAAAGTCTTGAGCCATCTGTACCACCTCGTACACTTTTTCGGATAGGTTTTAATCCGGCACGTTTAATAGCTTCAATTGCATATTCAGTTACAAAAGGAACAGTATCTAAAACTTCTTTCATATTGCGATAAGATTCTTCAATAAGAAACTCATAACTGCTATTTTTATAAGCAGATAATACTTTTTCAGTAATGTTTTTTAGAATATTTTCCTTATCAGCAAGCCCTGCTGTTACAAAGTCACGAATGATAAGTTTAATCTCTGCCTTCTCAGCGCTACCTGATACTGCAACCGGATGTATAAAGCCATCTTTATCCTTAGTTGTTTCGGGAGTAAGTGTATTTTTAGGTAAATTCGCAATGATATCCCCTGCTATTTTAATGGCATTCTCCATCTTGCCATATGCAGAACCCGGGTGAGTGATTACTCCATGAATAATAATTTTAACTGAATCAGCAGAAAAAGTTTCATCTTCAACCGAGCCTGCTTTATCACCATCCATTGTATATCCGTAATCAGCACCAAGTTTTTTCATATCAAGCTTATCAACACCTTTACCTACTTCTTCATCTGGAGTGAATAGTATCCTTATTATGCCATGTTTTACTTCAGGATGTGTCATTAAAAAATTGGCAGCATCCATAATTTCGGCAATACCGGCTTTATTATCCGCCCCAAGTAGTGTAGTGCCATCCGAAGTAATAATATCATTTCCCAACTGATTCTTAAGCTCAGTATGAACTTCAGGTGTTAATACTTGTGTAATATCACCGGGAAGTACAATATTTCCTCCCCTGTAATTTTTATGAATAATTGGTTTAACATTCAGTCCGCTGCAATCGGGAGATGTATCCATATGCGAGCAAAAACATATTACAGGTACTTTCTTATCAGAATTACTTTCAATAGTACCATACACATACCCGTATTCATCCAAATGGGCATCATTAATGCCCATTAGTTTAAGTTCATCAACTAATATTCTTCCAAGATCTTTTTGTTTTTCCGTTGAAGGATAAGTAACCGATTCAGGATCAGATTGCGTATCAACCTGAACATATTTTATAAATCTATCTATGCAAGTGTAATTAATATTCATTATCATTTTAATTAATTCTTAGTGAGAAATGTCAGAATTAGACCTGTCTTTTTCTATTACTTCTTCATCAGTTGATGAATCAATAATTTCACCGCAATTCTGGCATCTAATACAAAAAGTATGACAGGTTCAAAATTGTACATCTTTTACTGTGTTTTAAATTTTATGTTTCTTAAAAATTTTTCAAATCCAATAATTGCATAAATTATTAAACCGGATATTATTATCCATATCCATTCAGTTAAACCAATTGGCTCAGTATGAAACGCTATATTCATAAAAGGTGCATATGTGTAAAGAATCTGTAACAGTATCATGATAGTTACACCAATCCATATCATAGGATTACTGAAAACACCAACTTTAAACATGGAGTATTTTAATGATCGACAATTGAACAAATAAAATAATTCACCAAACACAAAGATATTTACAGCAATTGTACGAGCAAATGCTTCACTTTTACCTATACTTATTGCATATGAAAAGAAACCAAAAGATCCAGCACATAACAATGCGCCTACTATACAAATACGAATAATAAGATAGGGTGTTAAAATAGGCTGACTAGACTTACGTGGAGGACGAGACATTATATCTGGCTCAATCTTTTCAAAAGCAAGCATCAAACCTAACAAAATTGCCGTTGTCATATTGATCCAAAGAATCTGAACAGGTAGTATTGGCAATGCCATTCCTAGTACTATTGCCAATAAGATTACTAAGCCTTCCCCAAAGTTAGTCGGTAAAGTCCAAGTAATAAATTTTACCAGATTATCATAAACACCCCTTCCTTCTTCAACTGCAGCTTCAATAGTGGCAAAATTATCATCCGTAAGAATCATATCTGCCGTTTCTTTAGCAACATCAGTTCCTGTTATTCCCATAGCAATTCCAATATTTGCCTGCCGTAATGAAGGCGCATCATTCACGCCATCTCCGGTCATTGCAACAATATCTCCATGAAACTGCAGGGACTTTACTAATCGAAGTTTTTGTTCAGGAGTAACCCTTGCATAGACATTAACTTTTTCTACAATATCAAGTAGTTCTTGATCTGAAAATTCAGCAATTCTTTTTCCACTTAATACCTGTAATTCTGATAATTTTTGATTTTTTTCAGCAATTCCAATCATTTGTGCTATAGAAAGCGCAGTTAATTCATGGTCGCCAGTAATCATTTTAACTACTATCCCAGCATTATGACATGCTTGAATTGCCTGAATTGCTTCAGAACGAGGCGGGTCTATCATAGCTTGAAGACCTAAAAAAACAAGATTTTCCTCTACATCAGCATGTGCAATGCTAGATTTTGATTTATTAACTGTCAAACAGGCAAATGCAAGTACACGCAGTCCTCTTTTAGCAAATCCATCGGATGCTTCTATGCAACTTTTGGCATTCAATGATACTATTTCTCCCGATGATAGCAGCACTTTAGAACTACGGGCAAGGATACTTTCTATAGAGCCTTTTACATAAACAATGTTGTTTTCTGATTTAGTGTTCTTATGAAGTGTCGCCATATACTGATACTCAGATTCAAAAGGAATGGTATCAAGATTAGGCATCTCTTTCAGAATAGCATCACGGGATAATCCATTTTTCATTGCTGATACTAATAAAGCCCCTTCTGTCGGGTCACCTTCGATACTCCAGCTATTATCTACTGATACAAGATTAGAATCATTGCAGAGCATGCCTGCAGTAAGGCATTCTTTTAAAACAAGGTCATCTAATGGATTATTGTTGTGATTATCAGCAATGAATTCTCCCTTCGGTTCATAACCTATACCTGAAACTTTATAGCTATGTTCTGTTGTAAAAATATATTGAACTGTCATCTGGTTTTTAGTAAGAGTACCTGTTTTATCAGAACAGATAATGTTTGTACTTCCTAATGTTTCAACAGCAGGAAGCTTTCTGATAATAGCACGGCGTTTTGCCATTTTTGATACACCTATTGCAAGTGTAATTGTTAGAGCGGCTGGTAAACCTTCTGGAATTGCTCCAACAGCAAGGGCTACAGCAGCCATAAACATATCGAATAATTTTTCGCCACGTAAATAGCCAACTAGAAAAGTAACACCTGCCAAACTCATAATAACAACTAATAACAGTTTACTGAAACGTCCTATTAACTTTGTTAATGGTGTTTCAAGTATATCTGCTGTAGCAATCATCTGATTTATTTTACCAATCTCGGTATTGTTTCCGATGGCAACAACAATACCTCTACCAACACCATAAGTAACTAATGTTGATGAGTAAACCATATTTGTACGTTCGGCAAGAGTGGTGTTTTTTTCAATCACATCAATGCTTTTGATAACCGGAACAGACTCTCCGGTTAATGCGGACTCATCTATTTGTAATTCCCGAACATTAATAAGCCTAATATCAGCCGGAGTTTTATCACCCGATTTTAAAAGGACTATATCCCCAATCGTCAATTGGGAAGCAGGAATTCGTTGCCTTTTTCCATCTCTAATAACATTTGCTTCACTTAAAACTGATTTTCCTAATGACTCAATAGCTTTTTTAGCTTTCACTTCTTGGACAAAGCCTATAATAGCATTTACTATTACAACTCCAAAAATAACAATCGAATCTACCCATTCGTTTAATAAAGCCGTTATGAAAGAAGCAGCCAGCAGGATGTAAATTAAGGGTTGATTAAATTGCCCAAGAAATATGATGATTGGGTGAGTACCCCTATTCTGCTTTATTTCATTTAATCCATACTGGTTTTGCCGTTTTATCACTTCAGAAGAACTCAATCCCTCTTCAATAGTAGTATCGAGTTCTTTCATGAGTTCATATCCATGAGTGCTGTATGCTTGCGTAATAATCGTAGGCTCCTTAAATTTGACTTCTTGTGATCTATTTGAATTCATTTATTTGTGTTCCTTTGAATAAATTTCCTAAAAAAATGGTTTGTTATAATAAATCATTGAAAACAATAAATAGGAGAACGCTAATTAAAGTAGTATCCATAACTTATATTGATGATTTTAAAAAAAATATGGAGTTTTAATTAGCTATTTCTGAACTGTTTCTACGTTCTCAATTAGTTTCTTTACAAAAGCGTCTGAAATACTTAAAAATGTATTTGGATAAATATCAATACAATAAAAATCAAAAGTAAAATTACATATACATTTATTGACTGCTTGCAAAAACAAATATAAAGTATATTAATAGTTTGAACAAGGACATTGAATAAATAAAATCATAGAATAAACAACCACCAAATTAATAAATATAATGGTATAAGTATCGGCAATGAAAACTTATATATATATTCAAAAAAACCAGGTGTTTCTACTTTATGATTATCAGCAATTGATTTTATCATGAAATTGGGACCGTTCCCAATATACGTCATAGCTCCAAAAAATACTGCTGAAATTGAAATCGCTGTAACATGCTTTTCATGTTCAGCAATGAAAGATAATACGTTTTGAACATTATTAATATCAAGTCCGTGCATACCCATAGCAGTGGTAAGGAATGCCAAATAAGTGGGTGCGTTATCAAGGAAACCTGAGAGTCCACCTGTTAACCAATAATATTGCGATGGTGATGATATTGCAAGTTCGGTTGAATGAACTCTTAACATCTCAAGAGCAGGTGTCATGGTAACAAATATTCCTATAAATAACCAAGCTACTTCTTTAATCGGGTAAAAATTGAAATGATTCTGCTTGTGAATTTCTTTTTTAGTGAGTTTGTATGAAAGAAAAGCAGTAAATAGCATAATCCCTTCTCTCAAAAAAAGAGGTTGAGTAATAAATACCGAGCCGATTATCACAGCAAGAAAAATAAAATTATGATAGCCTTTTATTACAAGTGTTTCCTTTGCTTTAATTTCACGTTCTTGAATTATTTTAGATGCTTTTTTAAAGTTGAAGTAATCAATTATGTAGAATAGACATAACAGTACAACTAAAGAAATAAGCCATATAAAAAACACTTTATCAATAATCCAGAAAAATGGAATACCCTTTAAAAAACCAAGAAATAATGGCGGGTCTCCTAGTGGTGTTAATGCACCCCCTACATTTGAAACAATAAAAATAAAAAAGACAATATGAAAACTTGTAATTCGCAGTTTATTTGTCTTTATAAACGGTCTGATAAGGAGCATTGATGCGCCTGTTGTGCCGATTATATTTGCAAGAAATCCACCGAATGCAAGAATGACTGTATTTCTTAATGGTGTGCCAAGACCTTTTATATCAATAAATATTCCTCCTGAAACCACATACAAAGCAGTAAGTAGTGAAATAAACATTACATACTCTTCTAAAGAATGCATTATGTCCCAGCCTTTTGTAATTAGCAGGTAATATACTGCAGTTATAAAACCAAGTCCTGTAGATACGAAATGAAAATTATCATGCCAAAATTTAGGAGCAATGAAAGGCATTATTGCTATTGAAAGCAGTAAAAAAATAAATGGTAGAACGCTAATTAAATTAGTATCAATAACTTATATTGGTTATTTTAAAAAAAATTATGGAGTTTTAATTAGATTTTTCTTAGCTGTTTCTACATTCTCTATAAGCTTCTTTACAGAAGCTTCTGATTTACTTAAAAATGTATTTGGATAAACGCCTATCCATACAATAAATATTAAAAGTAAAGATGAAGCAAATATTTCCCTGAAATTAAGGTCGGGTATAAGTTTATTTTCTTCTTTAGTAATTGGTCCAAGTAATACTCTTTGGTACATCCACAAAATATAAACTGCACTTAAAACTACACCTGTAGTAGCTACAATTGTATAAGTATGGTTATTAAGTAATGGAGAGTTAAATGCACCAACAAGTATCATGAATTCACCAATAAAACCATTCAGACCGGGTAAACCGATTGATGATAAACATATCACCAGAAATAAGGAACCGTAAATAGGAATAGTTTTTAAGATACCACCGTAATCAGCTATTTCACGGGTATGCCTTCTATCGTATAAAAATCCAACAAACAAAAACAGCGCACCTGTAGATATACCATGATTGACCATTTGAATGATACTACCCTGTATTGACTCAACTGTCATAGCGGCAATACCAAGAAGAATAAATCCCATATGACTTACAGATGAATATGCAACAAGCTTTTTAATATCTTTTTGTGCAATACAAACAAGTGCTCCATAAATAATTCCAATTACTCCAAATAATGCAAGAAGCCATGCATATTTTAAAAAAATTATTGGAAACATTTCCATTGAAAACCTAATAATACCATAAGTACCCATCTTAAGCAATACAGCAGCAAGTATTATACTACCTGCAGTTGGTGCTTCAGTGTGCGCATCAGGCAGCCAAGTATGGAACGGAAACATTGGCACTTTGATAACAAAACTAATTCCAAAAAATAAGAACAACCATAGCTGGATATTTTCAGGGAAAAATGGCGATGCCCGTTTTAATACAAGGAAATCAGTGGTAAACTTTCCCAACTGAGGAACTGCATACTGTGATACCCATATAATTGCAACTAACATCAGCAAACTGCCAAACATTGTGTAAAGGAAAAACTTAATATTAGCATAATACTTATTCTTTCCACCCCAGAAACCTATTATGAAATACATTGGTATTAGTATCAATTCCCAGAAAACATAAAATAAAATCAGGTCAAGTGAAAGAAACACACCAAACAAACTTCCCATTAATAAAAGCAGCAGGAAATAAAATTCTTTGATCCTTGTAGTTACTGAATTCCACACACCAAGTATAGTAACAGGGAAAATAAATGCTGTTAGCATTACCATAAGTATTGAAATACCATCAACCCCTAACTGATAAAAGATATTGAAGTCCTTAACCCACTGATATCTTTCAACAAACTGAAAATCAGGATTTGCTGAATTAAAAATTGAAAAAAGAAATAATGATAAACCAAAAACACCGCTTGAAACGACCAGCGCATATATTTTGATAAATTTATCATTGTTCTTGAAAAACAGTATTGGTATTGCTAAGATAATTGGTGCAAAAATCAGAATAGAAAGTATATTATTCACCTGTTAGTAAAATTAAAATTATTATTTGATCAGTTTTGTAAATAGAAAATTAATACTATGTATTTTGATGATTTAAATGAAACAGTTTCAATCTTTCCTCAAGCTCAGGTAATTGTGAATCATGCACAAGCGATACACATGCCCTGATTCCCTCTTTCCTTAAACTTCCTGTGTTAGAAAGTGATATTGCGCTTATACCGTAATACAACAATTGTTCTATCAAATCTTCACCTGAAAAACCATCATATGCAACCGTAAAATAAAATCCGTCTGCAATTAGTTCACCGTCATCATGATCATATACAATCCTGAAACCGTTATCAAGGAAAATCTTTTTCATTATCTTTGCACGAACACCGTAAATCTTAACTTCCTTTATGAAATCAAGATCACCATCATTAACAGCTTTTATCATGGCTGCAAAAGCGTATTGTGTAGAATGTGTAACTCCAGCGCTGACGGAATAAGCAGCTCCAAAAATCATAGTATGTCCAAAATTAGAACTATTGAAAAATCTCAGCAAGTCGGGATAATCACGCTTAAACAAACTATCGGAAATTACTATGCATCCAATTCTTTGCCCTGCATAAGAAAATATCTTTGAGGCTGAAACAAGTATCATATAATTCTTGCAGTATTTTGCAACAGATGGCTGGTGCGGTTCTCTGCCCGGTTTGGAATAATCCTTGCGAAAATCCATGTTAAAATATGCTAAGTCTTCAATCGGGATAACATCATATTTTGTACAAAGCTCACCAATTATCTTAAGTTCTTTTTCTGTGAAGCATATCCATGATGGATTATTTGGATTTGAATATAAAAGGCAAGAAATATTTCCTGCTTTAAGTTTTTCTTCAAGTACTTCCTTTAGTTTCTCTCCGCGGAATTTATAAACATCAATGTTAGTCTGATTTATTCGTAATACTTTAAGCTGCATTTTATGTACCGGAAATCCAGGGTCTAAAAACAGTACTGTATCTTTATTTTTTTCAGCTCTTGCAAGCGTTATAAATGTAATAAAACTGCCGCTTGTTGAACCTGTACAAGGAATGCAAGACTTTTCCTGAACATCAACATCTAAGAATAACTTAATAAATCTTGAAATCTCTCTTTTAAGTTCAGGAATACCTTCTATCTCAGGGTAGGAATTTGCTATACCTTTTTTTAATGCTTCAATTTCAGCGTTAATACCTATTTCTGAAGCAGGTAGTCCGGGTACACCCATTTCCATCCTGATAAATTTCTTACCGCTTTCTTTTTCAATTGCGTTTATCAGGGATCTTATTTCTCTGATTGATGCTTTACCAACACATGGTAATTTTGATTCTTCGATCTTCTGTTTAACTATATTATAGTCTATAGGAGTGTTGCTCCGTATATCTGACGAAGTTTGTAACAGAGTATTTTCGAGTAAGTCTTTCAATTTATTTTAAAAACAAGTTATTTTAATATTTGGGAACATTTATATTAACAAACTTACTCAAAAATTGGGTTTTATTCAATAAATAAAGGAATGACAATGTAAAACAAAAACCTTTCTGTTCGTTCAGAACAGAAAGGTTTTAAAAATTCCGGTTCCCCCTATCAGTTCAAAGAAATACCTCTGGGATATGGGAGCTATAGTGGGTCTTACTTTAAAAGTACCATCTTCTTCGTATCCTTAAATCCATTTGCCTCTAATGAATAAAAATACATACCACTTGCTAAATTTGTCCCTTCAAACTTTACTTCATAGCTTCCTGCCTTTTTAAATTCATTTACTTTGAATACTTCCTTGCCAATCAGGTCATATACTCTAATCGTAACATTTGCATCATTAGGTATTTCGAATTTTATATTCGTTTGGGGATTAAATGGATTCGGATAATTCTGATACAGCTTATATGAAGCCGGAATTTCATTTGAAATCAGCTGAATCCCAATAACGCAAATTCGGGTTACGTAGCCGTGTGAACCTGTTGGGGGTGTAAGTGCTGTATCCGTAAGAGATATATTAGTAACTATTGGGATTGGACTTCCCAAAATTCCGCCCGTCCCTGCTGAAATGTTATGAGAAATAGTGTTACCGCAAGTATTTCCGTTATTATCAAGCTTTACAATGTACAGACCTGTTGCACCCAAAATACCCCCATAGCCTGCTGCGGCATATCCTCCATCAGTTGTTTGTATAATAGAGTATGCATAAGTTTGTCCGGGACCGCCATCCACAACCCGGCTCCATTGTATCGAACCATTTTGACTAAGCTTCACTATAAGCATACCACCACCTCCACCGGTATAACCTGCAACAGCATAACCGCCATCAGTAGTTTGTATGATTGAATAGGCACGGTCAAAATTTACTGCCAGAACTTTAGTCCACTGAAGCAAACCGCTGCTGTCTAATTTCACGATATACATTTTGTCTGCATTCCCGAACGAGGCGGTTCTGCCAGCCACCGCATATCCGCCGTCAGTAGTTTGTACTATTGAATAAGCAAATTCATCATTTGTCCCGCCTATTGTCTTTGCCCATTGCAGAGAGCCATTTGAATCAAGCTTTACTACAAACATATCAAGTTCAAAAGACCCGGTTGCGCCTGCTACAACATAACCCCTGTCCGTTGTCTGTTTGATACAACGCGCATAAGCCCCCCCCCAACTAATGTTTTTGCTCCATTGCAGTACTCCCATGCTATTAAGCTTAACAATAATAATTCCATAGGAGCTACCACCAAAGCCAGGAGAGATAACTGCGGCATACCCGCCATCGGTGGTTTGTACAATAGACCATGCAGGGTCTACAGCGTCCAAACCTCTTGTCCATTCAACAATACCTACGGGGGTGAGCTTTATAAATAATGCATGAAAAAATTGAATTGAGTTACTATAGCCAGCAACGATATATCCGCCTTCCGTTGTTTGCATTACTGAAAACGCAACATCTTGCCCAACTCCGCCTATGGTCCTGCTCCATTGAAGCTGACCGGAAGAATTCAGTTTTACAATGTACATGTTGCCATTTATACCAGTTTGCCCAACTGCAATAGATCCGCCATCGGTTGTTTGTATGATAGAACGAGCATCTCCTGAGTTTGAGGAATCTCCGATCACCAGTTGAAATTGAGACTGGGGAAAACAATCCCGCGTACCCGGAATGAATGAGTAATAAGTAAAGAAAAGAAATAATATTAAATGCGTTTTTTTCATGTTAAAGCATAAATTTTAAGTTATAAAATCTAAGCTGTAATTGTAGAATCTATTTTCAAAATATAAGCACAAATCGTGTTAGAGCTACCGTCTCTCCCGAATGTGATAAAACAACCGTCGATAATTTGCAGAACTTTACACACACCCCCGTAATCAGTGTTTAAAATTCTTTGCCAAGTTAAAGGTTGCCCAAAACTTAAACCCGAAGATAAACCCAGAAACAGCAATGCATTACATAATGCTATTGCATTAAATAATTTTAATAGATTTTTGGGTTTTTCTCTCATATTTGTTTTAAATATTTTTATCGATTTGCATCAGTTGCATTAGTTTTCTGTTTTTCACAAAAAACTCAAAGGATTCGGGTCTTAGTATGTTTATACGTTACTATACAAAAATAATACAATATTTATAGCAATGCAATATTTATAGCAATACAATGTTTTAAGTCATAAAAAACGACCGTTATCCGGTCGTTAATTTTAATCAGCGATATCAATTAATCAGAATAATCTGTGATTTAATCCTGCGGTACAGTTACATTGTACCAGAATTTTTTCTTGCGGTCTAATATCTCATCTATGTGAATATGCTTGACCTCTGTGTATGCTTTCAGTCCTTCAATTCCAAGCTCTCTTCCTATGCCGCTTTGCTTGTAACCCCCAAAAGGCGCTTTATCGTTAAGTATATGCCATTCATTTATCCATATGGTTCCTGCTCTCAGTTTTTTAGCAACAACAAGAGCGCGCTCATTATCACGTGACCATACGCCGCCAGCCAAACCAAAATTAGATGCGTTTGCAATATGTACGGCATCATTTTCATCTTTTGCTTTTATTACAGCAAGTACCGGACCAAAGATTTCTTCCTGCGCAATTCTCATATCATTATTTACATCTGCAAATAAAGTCGGTTCGACATAACAGCCTTTTTCAAATCCTATTGGGATGCCGCCTCCATATACGAGCCTTGCACCTTCTTCTTTTCCAATTTCAATATATTCCAAAACACGCTTTTGCTGTTTATCACTTACCATAGGACCAATATCAGTATCCTTTTCCATCGGGTCGCCAATTTTCATTTTAGCAAGCTTGGCTTTTAATCTTTCAACAACTTCATCGTAATTTTTATTTGTAAGAATTAATCTTGAACCTGCTACACAGCATTGCCCATTATGGAAATATCCTGCGTATGCTGAACCATCTATTGCAAGATCAAGATCTGCATCATCTAAAATGATACTGGCTGATTTTCCGCCAAGCTCAAGTGTTACTGATTTCATTGTTGCCGATGCAAGCGACATTACTTTTTTGCCAATTTCAGTTGAGCCTGTAAATGCAACTTTATCAACCATCGGATTTGTAACCATCTCTTCGCCTACATCTGCATCACCTGTGATAATATTTACAACACCTTTTGGCAGGTCAGTTGAATCAATTATTTTTGCCAGTTCAAGAGCACTCACAGAAGTTTCAGGGGCAGGTTTAATTACGATTGTACAACCTGCTGCGAGTGCGGGAGCAATTTTCCATACTGCCATCTGAAGAGGGAAATTCCACGGTATAATAGCCGATACAACTCCAACAGGTTCACGCACTAAAAGATTTTTGCTTATTCCCTCTTTTGAAATATCAAGTATTTCGTTTAAATCTAAGAGTGCAAGCTTAGCAAAAGTACTTGCTGCACGGTAGGTTAAGAACATATCATCTTTAGACTTTTTATAAGTTGAGCCTGATTCTTTAATTTCAAGTTCCTGCAGCAGGCTTGAATTTTCTTTTATCTTATCAGCAATTTGTTTAATAATTATACTTCGTTCTTCATTTGTCTTGTTACTCCACACACCACTATCAAAAGCATTTCTTGCAGATTTAATTGCAAGCTTAGTATCATCTACTGTCGATTTTGCCATCTTCGCAAAAATACTTCTGTCATAAGGATTTACAGCATCCATTGTTCCATTATCTGATGCATTCCTGAATTCTCCGTTGATGTAAATTTTGTATTCTAACATTTAGATTTTTTTTAATATTTTATTATTTTATAAATTTTGTAATTTAAATAATTATGAAAAAAAACATTAAGCAGCACAACTGATTTTATTTGACATTTAAGATTTGACATTAGGTAAATTGGATACTTCGCTTCGCTCAGTATTAGTTCATATACAAGTATGGTTTCCAATCCTCATCAACCCTTCCAACAAAATGCTTCATAAATGTAATATGTGAAGGCTTAGTAGGTTTTTTTGTTAGCGGCATTTTTGCATCATCAGGAGATCTATCACCTTTTTTATTGTTGCATTTAACACAAGCTGTTACCAAGTTTTCCCAAGAATCATCGCCTCCTTTTGATTTTGGTTCAATATGATCTATTGTAAGAGGAAGATCTGACCTTTGACAATACACACATTTATGACTATCCCGTCTTAAGATATTCTTCCTAGAAAGAACTATTTTTTTGTAAGGAACTTTAATATATATTCTTAACCTTACAATAGTTGGAAAAGGAAATGAAGTTCTGATAGAATTTACTTTTTTTGAATCTTTTGAAGAAACGAGCTCGGCTTTACCTAGAAATAGAAGGACAACTGCCCTTTGTACGTTACAAATGCTCATTGCTTCATAATTTTGGTTCAGAACAAGCACTTTACCGCTTAATATTCCGTTCTTTGAGGGTTTTTCCCATCCATCATTGATATCAAATGCATGCTCTGATTCGAAGTTGTTAATCCTTTCAATATTTGAATTGCAATTATGATTAATTTATAAAAATAGCATTTTTATAAAAAATAAACAAGGTCAGTAGATAAAACTAAAAATATTAATTAAAATAACAAAAATTTTCAATTAAAAATTTTGGTATTGCATTATTTGAGTGTAAAACCTAAAATTACGTAAATATAATTTAAAATATGCCTATGGATCAATAATTACGATTTTAAATTATCGAGTTAATTATTGTTATCAAAAAAAATCAATTACGTTAAGTTTCTTTTAAGTGCTGCAATATTTTTTTTATTGCTATGTTCTGTTAAAGATGTTTATTCGCAGGGCAGAGATAGAAGTAAATTCCAATTGGGATTTATTGATACTTCTGGCTCTTATATTGACACATCTCAATTTAGCGATACTACAAATATTAGGGGTCCAGTTGACTCAACTGCAAGGGTTAATAATTTCAAGTATGATAAGATTGATGAAACTGTGTCCTCTTTTGGTTATTTCATTTCTCCTCTGCTTCTTTATGGTTCACAGGGAATTGATTATGATGTAACATTTGATACACTAGATAATGTGATAATTACAGAATCTTTTCAAGGTGAGCAGTTTAAAGTGCCGCTAGTTATCCCTCTTAAGAAATATATCGAAATCAGAAGCCGTCTTGAGATTCAGGATCAATTCTACAAAATAGTTACGGATAAATACCCAATAGATACTGAAGATGATTTATCAAAACTGTTTAAAAATATTACAGAAATTACCATTCCACTTCCTTTTGCCAGCGAAACAATTTTCGGTCCTCCAACTATTAATCTTAAGATAAACGGAACAATTGATATTACCGCTTCATATCAAAGAAGTTCTAATGATTTACAGACAATACTTTCAGTATCACAGAATCAGAACAATATTAACTTTAAACAGGAAGTCCAGGTAACGACCAAAGGAACTGTTGGTGATAAGCTTACAGTTGATGCTGACTGGAACTCTCAGCGTACATTTGAATTTGAAAACCAATTAAAGCTTAAATACAGCGGTTATCCTGATGAAGTAATTCAAAGTATTGAAGCGGGCAACGTGTCACTAAACACACGCTCTAATTTAATTGGAAGCACTCAGGCTTTGTTTGGTGTTAAAGCTGAGTTTAAACTTGGACCGTTAAAACTTACAACAATTGCTTCTCAGAAAAAAAGTGAAAAGAAAGAAGTAAATATCACTGGGGGTTCAGTTGAAACTCCATTTGATATTTCTATTTTTGATTATGCAGAAACAAATTATCTGCTTGATGAAAACTGGGGTCAATATTTTACAAATTACTACACTAACGGTGTTCGAACTATAGATATTACTGATATTCAGGTTTGGGTATATGCTGAACCCAATAACCCCAATAAAAGATTTGTTTACGGCTCTGATACTCTGTGGAGAAAACCAGCTAATGGATACGTATTAACTGATAGTACAACAGCAGTATTAGGACGTATTCTAATTGGAAATTTTGTAAAACTTGATGAGTCTGAATATACCCTGAACAGGTATGCAGGTTATTTAACATTAAACGGAAACCTTCAGTCATTTGGTAAAGATGCAATTGCTGTTGCATACAAATATAACGGACCGGAAGGCAATAATATTCAGGTAGGAGACTTCGTCAACGATGTGGGTCCAAACAGACAGCTAAAATTAAGATTATTAAGATACGAAAGCCAAAAACCCTCTGACCAGGATTCAAATTACACCCGTCTTTGGAATAGAATGCTTAAAAATATTTACCATCTGAGAGCCAGAAATATTAAGAATGATCCATCAAACTTAACTTTTAATATTTATTTCAATGAACCCGGTCAGCCTCCAAATCCAAGTTATACAGGCAGCGGTCAATCTACTGGTAAAACTTATTTAAATTTAATAGGTTTAGATTATAGGGTTAACGGACAGCCAAGCAGTAATCTACCAAATGGTGATAACTATTTTGATTTCTTTCCTAATAATACGATTGATCTTGCAAATGGAAATATAATTTTCCCAGATTTAAAACCATTTTCAACAAGGTTACAGGAAAAAGGGGTCGATTCATCATTCATTGGCAATAATGATAAGATATACACATCATCTAAATCAACAGTTGAGAACTTTGGTAATCTGAAATTTAATTTAAAAGGAACAGCAAAAGGAGATGCTTCATCAAGATACTCTCTAGGATTTAACCTAGTTGAAGGAAGTGTAAAAGTATTTAATGGTTCAAATGAACTTGCTGCTGGAAATGATTATTCTATAGATTACTCGACAGGAGAATTAGTTATCATAAACGCAAGCGCGCTTGTTGCTGGTGCTAATTTAAAAATCACATATGAAACAAATGATCTTTTCCAACTTGCTTCAAAAACACTTATTGGGACCAGAGCAGAACTGCAATTTAATAAGACCAGCTATCTTGGTTTTACTCTTATTAATTTAAAGCAACAGACATTAAACAAGAAAATAAGGATTGGTGAAGAACCTACAAATAATACAATTATCGGATTTGATGCATCAACAGATATTAAAACAAATTTCCTTACCAAGTTAATAAATAAGATTCCGGGTTATAACACCAAAGAAGAATCAATTTTGAACCTTAAAGGTGAAATTGCATTTATGCTTCCGGATCCCAATACATTAAAAAGTATTATTCCCAGTGATAATGGCGAGTCAATTGCATATATTGATGATTTTGAAGGTGTAAAGAAGACCATTCCTTTAGGATTAAACCCTCTTTCATGGACACTTTCTTCTATTCCTTATGATAATATCCTTGTACCCGGTGTGTTTCAGGATGATGTAAGGGATAGTTTAATGAGTAGAAAAAGAGGAAGACTTAACTGGTATAACCTTTTGAATGATGTACCTATCAAGGATGTGTATCCTTTCAGGGAAACAGCCTCTAATCAGAACCAATCTTTAACAACTTTTGTATTTGATATAAAACCTGATTCTGTAGGTGCTTATAATTATATTAAAAGAGATGACTTTCTTGCAGAAGGTCAGAATAAAGATAAATGGAGTGGTGTTTTTAAATTCATAAATTCTACTCAAACAAATCTGATTGATGAAAATATAAATTATATAGAAGTGTGGATGCAGATTAACGGAGGAGATACTACTATTTCCAATGATTCTGCGAAAATGATAATTAATCTTGGTGCAATGTCTGAAAAGATTATTACAACAAAAAAGATGCCTATTAGTTCAACAAACCCCAATATTAATTATCACACTGAAGATAGAAACGGAAGCGGTCAGCTTGATGTTGGCGAAGATAATGGAATTGATGGCAGACCAAGTGTTACAGCAAATGGCATATTAGGTGAAAATGAATTTTTTCCTGAATTAATGGATGAAACCGGTGGAGACCCAAGCCGTGATAATTATAACTGGGTACAGGGAAGCAATGTATATTCATCTTTCAACGGTACTGAGCTAAATGCTACTAATTTGACAGAGGCAAAACGACTTGATACAGAAGATCTGAACAATAACGGTAACCTTGACCTTATAAATAATTATTTTGAATATGTTATTCCTCTTAATGCAGCATCATTTACTAATCATCCATTTATTGCAGGTGGAGGAAATAAGGGTTGGTATCAGTTTATTATACCTTTGGATGAATGGAAAAGGACAGTTGGCTCTAATGTTTCTTTTACTAATATTCAATATGCAAGAGTATGGTTCAAAGGTTTTGAACAACAAGCACGGATAAAAATAGTTGATTTTAGTCTAGTAGGAAACCAGTGGGTAAAATCAAATAAAAATGATACAACATATACTGTATCTGTTGTAAACATTGAAGATAACTCAAAAATATACTCCCCTCCTGTAGAAGGTTTAAGACAAAAAGATCAGACACAGGTAGATCAGAATGTGCTATCAAATGAGCAGTCAATTTCATTAGATGTTTCAAATATGCTTCCGGGTCAGGGTAAATATATATTCAAGTCTTACAATACCCGTCCGCTTGATTTAATTAACTACAAGATATTCAAAGTATTTGTAAACGGAGATACTTCATTTTCATATACAAATCCTGAAAAATACGATGCATCAGTAGTTATCAGGATTGGAAATGACTCATCAAATTATTACGAATACAGAGCTCCCATCAGACCTGATGTAAGAAGACCTGATATTAATCCGCTTTTACCATGGAATGCATTAAACGAGGTAATAATAAACCTCAATGAACTTACAGCTATAAAGCAAAAAGTAGATAGTATCGGGTTAATTCATTACGAACCGGTAATTAACGGACCGCCCGGCTCATATTATGGTGTTATAGGAAGACCTTCAATTAGGGATGTAAGACAAATTACACTGGGTGTTTATAATAGTAATAATGATCCAATAATAACGAAAGAGCTTACAGGTTCAGTCTGGTTTAATGAAATGAGGATAATTAAAGCCAATGATGCAAGCGGTTATGCTTTCACATTAAGTGCCGGTTTAAAAATTGCAGATCTTGCAACACTGAATTTTTCATACAATAAAACTGATCCTAATTTCCACTCTCTTGAAAACAGTTTTGGAAATAACATTACAGCTAATAGTTGGGAATTTTCAGGCTTATTAAATGCACATAAGCTGCTTAATGCACTATTATCTAAATATGTTTCTGTAAAGTTCAAGAATTTTTTCACTATACCTATATCATTTTCACATCAGGAAATTTTGGATAAACCAAAGTATCTGCCTGCCACAGATATTGATCTTGAAACTGCTGCAAACAATAAGTATAAAGAAATACTTGCGCTTTATCCAGATAATCCCGATTTAGCAGGTTATTATGCAGACCAAATAAGAGTAGCTGCTCAAACATTAAGAATTGCAAACAGGTTTTCTATTAGCGGAATGAAATTTACTTTCCCAGGTGATAATTTTTTTGTAAAACAATTATTAAATAAGATTGAAGTAAATTTTGTGAAAAATACATATACTGAAAGAAACCCATCTATTGAAAGCAGATATGCATGGGATATGAATGGCTCGTTAGGATTAAGTACCGATATTGACCTTATGAATTCTATAAATCTTAAAATTGGTAAACTACTGCCGTTTGGTGAAGAATTTAAAGAAGCAAGAATGTATTTCTTCTTCCCGTTCATACCACTTGCTCCCCTATTCACTAATAATATTTCTTTATCTGGTAGTTTTAATAGAAGGCGAGGAGATGAAAAATTAAGATCCAGTTTCAATAATACTCCTACTTCCAGGCAGTTTGATGCTAACAGAGGTTTTTCAATGAACTGGAAGTTCATTGAAAACTGGATTGTTGACGTTCAGGGAGATTATTCATTCCGTGCAGGAAGTGACCTAACAGGATTTGAAACCACTAATGATTCCTTAAGACAGCAAAGAACTGAAGCAGAGATATTTGATGATATTTTCTTTAATAACAGTTTAATAAATTTTGGTAAAGAACTTGATTATTCTCAGACTGTTTCTATATTGCCTAAATTCAATATTCCAGGTCTTAGAGAATTTATAGATTTTAGCAGTAGTTACAGGGTAATTTACGGTTGGCGTGCTTCTCAATTCAATAATGCACAGGGAAGTAATGTTGGATATAATACTGATATTCAAGCAACTGCTTTTTTAAAACTGAATAACATTTTCAATATCTTTAAATCTAAAAATAATATACTCGGTGGTTCTCAACAAGGTTATCAGAACCAGGATCCAAAGGACCTACTAAAGCTTATAGGTACATTTTTTCCTGACCAGATATCGCTTACATTTGCACAGTCAAAAACACTGCAAAATCCGGCAATTCAGGGCAGACCAGGTTTCAGTAATTTCTGGATGCAGTTTGGGGCAAAAGAAAATTTAGGACCATCCCGAATGTATCAATTAGGATGGATAACAGATCCGGGCAAAAGAATTCCATATACCACATTAGTAGATAATTTAACTCTGAACAATTCCTATACATTTAATACTTTTATCACCCCTATTTTTCCGAATAATTTAAAGATAAATTTTACTTATAAAACAGGAACAGGTACTATAAACTCATTAACATATAATTCAGATTCATTAGGTAATGTTGGACTACCTGTAAATTCACTTGAAAACAGAACAATCACTAGATCAAGCTTCTTTATTACAGCCGGTAATATTGCCGATAAACTTGGAATACCATTAGACCCTTTAACACAGCCCAAATTCTTTTCAGAAAATTTTGAAAAGAATATGGTATCTTTTCCTTTCCCTAGCTGGACACTATCTCTGACAGGAATAGAGAAATTTGAAATGTTCACTAACTTTGCTCAATCAGTTACACTTGAAAGCGGTTATTCAAGTGAATATAGAAAAGTAATAAGTTATAATGGAATATCTCCTGAATATATAAGTGCTCAAGCGCTTACTTCAGGATTCACACCACTTATTGGAGTTAATATTAATTTTAAACAAATTTCTGGCGGCATTTTAACTGCTTCGTTTAAAATCAGTAACACTAATAATTTTATTTTAGACCCAAATAATGCAAAACTTACTAATACTGCTTCTAATGATCTAGCTATTAATGCTAGCTACACAAAATCAGGTTTTTCATTGCCAATTTTTGGATTATCATTAGAAAACAACCTTACAATTTCATTTTCTTATACAAGGACAAAAAATGATCCACAGGTTTATTCATTCCTCAGCAATATTTGGGAATCAAATTCTCAAAACGGTTCAACTTCAACAACACTTAGTCCATCAATTCAATACAATCTTTCCAGAAGTGTTACAATGCAGTTGTTTTATAAATATACTAAAATTGAACCTACCGGAAGTAACCTGCAAATAACAACAAGGACAACTAATGAAGCAGGCTTGAACATTAGATTACAGATTCAATAATTTGGAAACATTTACACTTATATTAGGATTAGTTGCAGCATTTCTAACAACTTTTGCTTTTCTGCCTCAATCAATAAAAGCTATAAAGACTAAACATACAAAGGATATTTCTTTACCAATGGTAATTATGCTGGAATTTGGCTTAGTAACATGGCTTTTTTACGGGATTTTAATAAACAGTTTACCAATTATTGCAGCAAATACTGTTTCGATAGTTTTTATGTCAATCATCCTTTTTCTAAAAATTAAATATAAATAGCGAATTCTTATTATATTTCTTTTAATTTACAAAATTTTTATATTGATATCTTATTGACTGAAATCTTGCGCCCATAGCTCAATCGGATAGAGCGACAGCCTTCTAAGCTGTAGGTTTCAGGTTCGATTCCTGATGGGCGCACAAAATTGTTGTTTTAAATAGCTCATTCGCTATAGAGCGATCCTGCTTTGCGGGATAGGTTTCAGGTCCCGTTCCTGATGGGCGCACAAAATTTTTGTTTCAAATAGCTCATACACCCTCGCTCCGTTTCACTCCGCTTTTTTATTGAATTCCCGCCCTTGCGAACCCACTAAAGTTTCATTTTCATATTTGATAAAAAGCCATTTCTCCCCTTTTTTAAAAGCATTGTATATTGATTTTTGTATGTTATCCTATTATTTTTAACCAAACTAATAAAACACTAAAAACTATGAAAACTTTCTTGACTGGTCTTTCAGTAATCTTTATCCTGTTACTAACTATTATCGGTTGTTCTGAAGATACCCCCATTACTATTGCACCACCTGTTGTCCCTATCGCTGATACTATTACTCTGTTTACTAAAGATAGTATCTACGCTTCTTATCCTAATAGATTAATTGATAGCTGTATATATTTTTGTTCTGTTAATGTTGATACTTTAATAATTGACTTCAATTTCCGTGCCTATAGGGTAGCAGGTAATTACTCTTTTCGCAATCCTTTTAAATACTATCCTATTACCTTTGATAATCGTTACACCCCTATTGATACCTTTATTCAACTTAAAGCCTTTCCGCTATTTAATAACTATGAAAATAAATTTTTACTTAAAAATATTTCGTTTATGTATAACGGCTATGTTCAACTCTACAATATCCGCCTCTGGTATATCAAGCGGAATTAAGCTATTTCCTTATCTAACTTTTCAGCTTTCTTGGTTTCCTTACCTTTACCATACTGGTTAATCAGTTCGCCTGTTATAAAAGTATACTATGATGTTTATTCAGCAATTCTGCAAAAAAAACAATACTTGGAACTCATAGGTTCACTTTGTTCACCACGGGACTATGCCCTATTCAAACAGCAAGTTTATTTTTTTCGCAGCATGCTTTAAAACGAAAATAACCCCTAAAAATCGGGGTTTTTATATTCGCTCCGCTCGCTTCGCTTGCGTTCTTCATTCATTTACTCATTGGTTAAAAGCCTGGTACTGATGTGCCGCCGTGCTTCAAACAGTCTAAAAATTCATTTAAATAAAAAATAATTTCTCATTTTACTAAAATCATTTTCTTTGTTTCAGTAAAGCCCTCTGTAGTTAATGTATAATAATAAACTCCACTGCTTAATTTACCACCATCGAAAGCAACTTTATAGCTGCTTGCTTTTAGTTCCTCATTAACTAATGTTTCTACTGCTCTGCCTAATACGTCATATATATAGAGTTTGGCAAAAGAAGTATTTTTAATATCAAATTCAATTGTGGTTGAAGGGTTAAACGGATTTGGGTAGTTTTGCAAAAGCCTGAATTGATTTGGAATTTCATTAGATATCGTTATAATCCCAATAGGTTTACCAGTAGGGTCTCGTTTGTAATATATCTCGGAGTTCCCGTCACGATTGTCTTGCCATACAACATGCACCATAGAACCGGATACTGTGGAAGAAGGAGCATGTGAATCACCAGGGTTATTCGTCAGCCGTGTATCTGTTTCCCAGCTTATGCCTCCATCTGTTGAGCGTTTGTAGTATATCTCATAGTTCCCATCACGATAGTCATGCCATACAACATGAACAACTTGTCCGGATACTGATACTGAAGGGCTTTCAGAACCTGATGGATTATTCGTTAGCAGTGTATTTGCACCCCAGCTAATACCTGCGTCCGTTGAGCGTTTGTAGTATATCTCATAGTTCCCATCACGATAGTCATGCCATACAACATGCACAGCTTGATCTGATACTGCAACAGTAGACAACCATGAAGCAGCCGCGTTAAAAGTGAGCCGTGTATCTGCTCCCCAGCTTACCCCTCCATTTGTAGAGCGTTTATAATATATCTCAAAGTTTCCATCACGATAGTCCTGCCATACAACATGCACAATCTGACCTGATACTGCAACAGAAGGATACCATGAAGTAGCATTGTTATTCGTCAGCCCTCTATCTGCACCCCAGCTTATGCCACCGTCTGTTGAGCGTTTGTAGTATATCTCCCAGTTCCCATCACGATATTCCTGCCATACAACATGCACATCAGAGCCAGATACTGAAACAGAAGGAAACCAAGACCAAGCAGGGTCATTTGTCAATCGGGTATCTGTTTCCCAACTTAAACCGCCGTCTGTTGAACGTTTATAATATATATCCTCCCAGTTCCCGTTACGCGCGTCTTTCCATACAACATGCACAACCGAGCTGGATACTGCGACAGTAGGATACTCTGAAACAGCAGGGTCATTCGTTAACCGAGTATCAGCTCCCCAGTTTATACCTCCATCAGTTGAGCGTTTGTAGTATATCTCCCTGTTCCCGTCACGCAAGTCATACCATACAACATGCACAGTGTTCCCGTTTGCGGCACACCCATTATTTATAGATGAACCTGAAAAAGCAGTGTCATTGGTTAAACGGACATCATTTTGCCATTGGCTATAAATATTATTTATTCCAAAGAATATGCTTAAGATAAAAAGTATTTTTAAATTCATTATTCTCTCCTCTAAAAGTTTTAATTTTGGGTTACCCTAACTTCT
>CAMTUP010000023.1:0-5283 GCA_947084945.1 uncultured Ignavibacteria bacterium
AACGACTAATTCAGGTAATAACTGGGTTGTACAATATAATCAGCCAATGAAATTTAATGTTGTGCAGTTTTTGGATGCAAATACCGGATATGCAGCAGGTGGTTTTGGCGCTGGTAAAGTTTTTAAAACTGTTGATTCAGGTAATAACTGGTTTAACACAACACCAACAGGCAACGTGAGGATTGCAGACATGTATTTTGTAAATAAGGATACAGGCTGGGCATGTGATCCTGCCTCCATAGGAGGAGGGTTATGGCGCACGACAAACGGAAGTAATACCTGGCAGCAGCAGTTAGGAGCAAGCTTTAGACCACAGAACTTATTTTTTTTGAATAAGGATACTGGATGGATAATAAGTTCTAATAATAAAATTTATAAAACATTAAACAGTGGATTTAACTGGTTTCAGCAGGCAGATTTTATTAGTGAAGATTTAGTTGATGTTTATTTTATAAATAAAGATACAGGTTTTGTTTCAGGCGCATTTTCACCAACAACAATAAAAATTACTACTGATGGTGGTACTACCTGGGATACAACCTCTAATAGCAGAGGCGGAATTGATATTTACTTTGTAAACAGTATGACCGGGTACAATTGTGCTAATTTTTCTATAGTGCAAAAGACTACGAATGGAGGTTTTAGCTGGTTTAGCCAAACTGTACCAAGCGGCTTTTTTAATTCAATTCATTTTCCGGATACAATTCATGGGTGGTCGGGTGGTACTATATTAATACATACAACAGATGGCGGTGGTCCGCCTGTTGGGATTCAGCAGATAGGAACGGAAATACCCTCTGAGTATAAGTTATACCAGAATTATCCGAACCCGTTTAATCCGGTAACAAATATTAAATACAGCGTAAAATCCAGCCAGGGCGGGACAAGCAGTGAAACGTCAAACGTGAAACTGACTGTATATGATATAACAGGTAAATTTATAACTGAGCTTGTAAATCAAAAACAAAATGCAGGTACATATGAGGTTGATTTCAGTGCAAATAATTTACCAAGCGGCGTTTATTTTTATTCATTAATAATAGATGGAATAACAATAGATACAAGAAAGATGATACTTCTCAAGTAAAAATTACTTAAAATGTTCTTGGAAAATAAAATAAAACTTAAAATAATATTTGAAGCGTTCATAGCATTATTAATTCCTGTAGTTTATTTTTTTCTGATTGGCGGATTTAATGGCAGACCCCAAAATGAACAAAGCACCAATCCCTATGATCCTCTTTCAGTTATAAAAACAGATTTTGTAAAAGATATTCAAACCGGAAAGTTTGATCTTAAGAATATTGATACGAATAATTGGAGTAAGAAATATGAAAGCAGTAAGCTAAAGTTGTTTTTATCTTCACAAAGAGTAATTTTCAATACAGTGAAAAACCCTGATACATCCTCAGGGGAGTTTTATTTTAGAAATGTAAAAGGTTATGAGGAAAAAGATTCAAGCGGAGCGAATGTTTTGTACCTTTCTTCAGGAAGTTTTGTAGATGGAAGAGAGAAGATGACAAAATGTTATATAGCACAGGATATTTATGGTAATATCCCGATATCACTAAAGCATGATACTGTTGGTTCATCTGAATGGTACATTAAGCCGAAGATGAAAATACGTAAAGCTGATTTCAGTCCGGGTGATACAAGAGCAGTTGCAGCAATTATTATATACAATTTCGCAGGAAAGATGATAGATTCTACTGTAATAAGAGTAAGGAATTTTTCTGATCTTAGCGGAAAGTATGAGGGAGGTTATCTTGAAAAATATATGACGGAATATGAAAAGCCGGGGGATAACATGCTCATCAGTTCAATGGAATTATTTAAAAATATGCCAAAAAACAATTCAGGGTTTCACATAAAAGTATTCTGGTTTGGTGAAGTTGACCTTAGGTTTGAAAAAATTACTATGGATGATAATATGGCAAATGAGCTTTTAAGCGGAAATTATGACCAGCGTATCAATGAAGAAACGACACCTGAAACATTTATGAGTATTGCAGTAATGATAAGAAATAACAGATTTAATACAACAAATTATTTGGCAATTAACTACGTAATGAATGTAATGTATAATAATCTTCAAAATGAGGCTGTACCTTTTAGCTTGTTGAGATTCCGTGAAACGGAATCGAAATCCCGCTTTGCGGGAAAAACCACTAAATATTAAAATATATGAAAAGACTAATACTTTTCGAACTAATGATACTTTTTTTAGCCACAACTTTTGAGAGTGACTCTCCGCCAGGTTGGTTCCAGCAGGTATTGCCTAGAACAGATGTTAATGTGGAGGATATATTTTTTATTGACAGCCTTATGGGCTGGACTGTAACGCAGAAAAATTCGAGCGATACAGCATTGATATTCAAGACTACTAATGGTGGTACAAACTGGTTTACACAATTTCAAGACAGGATATTTCTAAATGCGATGTGTTTTGTTGATAAAAATATGGGTTACTCTGTAGGTTCAAACAGTATAGTTTCAGGTGGTATAGTAAAAAAAACTACTAATGGTGGTACAAACTGGTTTACTGCTTCAATCTTAACAGCAGGATTATTAAGAGATGTAAAATTTGTAAACAAAGATACAGGCTGGGTTGCGAGTGATGATATATTTGATGGCGGATTATTTAAGAGCATCAACGGCGGTTTTACCTGGCAGATTCAGTTGAATAATACCTTCAGACCGACGAGATTATTTTTCCTTAATAAAGATACAGGTTGGGCGGCATGTAATAATACTAAGCTCTACCGTACAACTAATAGTGGCGTTAATTGGAATTTGCAGTTTACGTTCCCGCAGCAGATAAATGATATATATTTCTTTAATAAGAATGTTGGCATAGTTTCCTCTGGCATTAGCAGGAAAACAACCGATGGTGGTTTCTCATGGGTTTCAACAAATGATGGGGGTATTAAACTAACATTTATTAATGATTCTATTGGCTGGGCAGGTAATAATTCTATAACTGTAATCAAAACTAAAAGTGGCGGCGATGCTTGGTTCAGACAAACTACAAACATAAGTAACCCGAGTATAAGTGCTACAGATAGTCTGCATGCCTGGGCAGGCGGAAGCGGTTTAGTTCACACAACAGATGGCGGCGGTCCACCGGTAGGCATTCAACAGATAGGAATAGAAATACCGGAAGATTTTAAATTATATCAAAATTATCCAAATCCGTTTAATCCGAAAACGATTATCAGATTTCAGATTCCTGCCCGTTCCGCAGGCGGGAACAGATTATCAGATGTAAAAATTATTATATATGATATTCAGGGAAAACAAATAGCTGAACTTGTAAACCAAAAACAAAATGCAGGAACTTATGAGGCTGACTGGAATGGTTCAGGATATTCATCCGGAGTATATTTCTATTCATTGATAGCGGATGGAATAACAATTGAAACAAGGAAGATGTTGATGATTAAATAGCTGTAGCTATTTAATCAGTCTGAAAGACTTCTTCGTAGAAAGTCCGATTTTGACTGATTAAATAGTGATATTGTAAGTATTGTGAAGAAATAAAAAATAGATAAATTAACATAATATATATAACATAAATTAATAGTTGTAAACTAAATAATTACACTGATGAAAAAGACATTTTACAAAAGCAGGGTCATCAAAGCGCTTGTAGTACTATTAATACCAATAATGTATTATTTTACGGCAGCATTTTACAAAACAACAGCAATCGGGAGAACAACATCAGGCGTTTCTACTGTAAATCAGTTCATACCTACTGGCAGAGATTTTGTTAACTGCATATTTAATCTTGGTTACTACGGAGTATTTAGCCCTGCCGGCTGGAACATATACAAGCATATGGTTTACCAGAAAGATTCACTTAATTTCAATACAATACATTTATACGGCACAGAGGGAGGCTCTTTTGATGCACCATTGAGCCAGTATGAAGCCGGTATAAATAATTTTATGGATAGCGTTCACACAACCGGATTAAGAGGTTATTACGGCAGGGAAAAGATAGAGAAGCTTTGTTACTCTCAGCGATTGGTATATGAAGCCGAAGGTGGCAATAACGGGTTTTCGTATCAGAACAGGCTAGTAACACCAACATCAGATAGCGGCAGAACAGTGCTTGACGCCTGCCCTGACTGTCCCCCGACATCTTCTGCATCTGCGGGATGGCTTTGCTATAATATAAAAGAGAACCTTCAGCACAGTGATCTGCTTGATTTCCAGGAAGGCGATAGAAGCAACTGGCATATTAAGCCTGTGATGAGGATAAATAAATCAGATTTTGATAACCCAGCAAAAAGAGATTTGCCTGTAGTTAAAATTAATACAGTAAATTTTCAGGGTGATACTATTAATTCTGTGATATTAAGGGTTTGGAATTTTAGACAAGGAAATAATTATGATGGACAATACATAGAGAAGTTTACCTTTGAATTTGGTTTTGATTCACTTCGGGTATCGGGTCGTTATGATACAGTAAACGGTTTGAGTTATGGTTACAGCAATGATAAATCACAGTGTAAAGTAGATTTTAGGATATACTGGTTTGGGCAGGTGAGGGTTTGGCTTGATAAAGTGGTTGTTGATGATGATAGGGCGAATATACTTTTAAATCCTGATCCGCAAATAAGTAATCAATATACAAATAAAATCATCGAAGAGGTAAACGCCTTTACATCTCACCCGAGTAACTACACATTTTATGCTGATGAGATGAGCTATTCAAATATATCAAGCGTAAAACGCGTTCAGCAGATAATGAAACAAACCAACAGCAATGCAAAGCTAAGCTGCGCACTAACCAATTATTTTAATTACAAGGGTTTTAAACATTACGATGAAAATCTTGCGCACCGCATATTCCTTGATTCTATTCAGCCGGAGCGTATTACCTGCGATGCCCATGAGATATTCGGACCCGCCTATTTACCGCAAAATGAGGCTGTACCTTTTAGCTTGAAATAGCTATAAATTAATCTTAAGTTTTCATAGCATCATATAAATTATTGTTTATTCCTCCGAAGGAGTCCCTTCGGGACAATTTGATAATTAAAATATATGAAAAGACTAATACTTTTCGAACTAATAATACTTTTTTTAGCCACTACCTTTGAGAGTGACTCTCCGCTGGGCTGGTTCCAGCAGGTATTGCCTGTGAATGACCAGATAAATGATATATTCTTTTTAGATAGTTCAACAGGCTGGGTGGTAACAGATGGCAATCCTCAGACTAACGATACTGGTTATATTATGAAAACGACTAATTCAGGTAATAACTGGGTTGTA
>CAMTUP010000024.1:0-9903 GCA_947084945.1 uncultured Ignavibacteria bacterium
CCATGTAAAGCGCTTCCTCCTGGTCGTGGGTGACGAATACCGCTGTGGCAGACATGGCTTTCAAAATGCCGCGCACCTGCTCGCGGACTTCGTGACGCAAATCCGCATCGAGACTGCTGAACGGTTCATCCATCAATACCAGCACAGGATGAGGCGCAAGCGCGCGCGCCAACGCCACACGCTGACGTTCGCCCCCGGATAGTTGATGCGGGTAACGCTCGCCAAAAATTTCCAAGCCAACCAGTTTCAACATGCCGGCTGTCGTTTCGCGCGCTCTTGTAGAGGGCTGACCTTTTAACCCAAACTTCACATTTTCAAACACGGTGAGATGCGGGAATAAGGCCTGATCCTGAAATATCATACCCACGCCGCGCTTTTCAGGCGGAATAAAATTTCCGTCGTCGGCAACCAACTGTCCCTTAATGGTGATCGAGCCGCTATCAAGTCTTTCCAATCCGGCAATCAGTCGCAGGGTGGTCGTCTTGCCACACCCGCTGGGGCCGACAAGCGCCAGAATTTCGCCAGCGCGAAGCGTGAGCGAAATATCGTTCACCGCCGGGGTATTGGCGGAAGAAAATTTCTTTGAGACGTGATGAAGTTCAAGCGCATTCATTTGAATATCTGTTCCCGGCGTAATAGAAAATAAAGCGGCCAGGCGGATGCAAGCACTAGTAATAAAGCGGCGGGGGCGGCTTGTGTGTAAAAACCTTCCTCAGCCCAGATCCACACGCGCACCGCAAGCGTATCAAAACCTGCGGGGCGAAGCAGAAGAGTGGCAGGCAATTCTTTCAATGAAGTCAAAAATACCAAAGCAGCGCCGGCCATAAGACCGGGCAGAATAAGCGGCAATATTACTTGAAAGACCGTTTGCAGGGAAGTTCGCCCAAGCGTGCGCGAGGCTTCCTCCATGGACGGGGAAAGTTGATTCAACGCAGACTCACTGGCGCGGATAGCCTGCGGCATGTGGCGAAGCACGTACGCCATCACCACGATCAACGGCGTGGCGTATAAAAAGGGCAGAAAGCGATTGACCAGCAGCACCAAACTCAAGGCAACTACCACGCCAGGAATGGCGTACCCGATCTGACAAAAGCGCGAGATGGCGCGTGATAATTTGCTCGGATATCTGACAGCCAGCAAAGCCACTGGCAGGGAAAGTAAAACTGCCAGAAAAGCCGCCAGCGCAGAACTCCACAGACTGTTCCAGACATAATCACCAAAGCCCTGTGAGCCTGAACGCATAATTGCAGAAAGCGTTTCAGGCTCCAGCAATGCAGTCACGCTCCAGACCCCCAATACGATCACTGGCACGAGTAAACTCGCCGAAGCGACGAGCATAACAAGCAATAATGCCGGAATCTTCCAACGGTTTAATGGAAGGAGGAGCGCGGGCCGCCATTGACCGTCCATTTGTGTGTAGCGCGCCTGTCCCTGCAAACGCAATTCGCCCCACAAAATGATGATGGCAATGGAGACCAAAACTCCGCTTAAGATGGATGCGGCGGAACGATCATACCTGCCCGATAATTGCACGAAAATAGCGGATGAAAATGTTTCATAACGCAAGAGAGCAACCGTGCCATACTCTGCCAGAATATCCAATGCGACGAGCAATGCGCCAGCCGTAATGCCGGGGCGCAAGGCGGGCAAGGTCACTTCCCAAAGAGTGCGCCAATTATTACGTCCTAAAGTGCGCGAGGCTTCTTCCAATGAAGCGGTCAAGGAGCGGAAGGCTGCCGCGCTCAGTAAATAAACATAAGGATAAGTGAACAAGGTGAGGATGAACGCCGCTCCCCAAAACCCAAGCGGACTGGGCGTCGGCACGGGCTGTCCAAACCAGCTTTCCAATAATTGCGGGATCACCCCTCCGCGCGGACGAAGCAGCGTGAGATGAACAATTCCGCCAATGTAAGCCGGGATGGCAAGCGGCAAAGCCAGCATCCAGCGGAAGATCTGGCGGCCGGGCAGGTCGGTGCGTTCGGTGAGGAAGGCCATGCTCACGCCCACCAGTGAGGCTCCACATGTGACAGCAACGGTCAGCAACAATGTATTTGCGAGCAGTATCCAAATGCGGGTTTGCAGGAGACGCATCCACACTTCTGTGCCGCCGCTGAAAGCGCGGAAGAA
This sequence comes from uncultured Ignavibacteria bacterium, assembly GCA_947084945.1. GTDB lineage: Bacteria > Bacteroidota > Ignavibacteria > Tepidaquicellales > OLB5 > OLB5. The sequence goes on from CAMTUP010000024.1 coordinate 2,128, forward strand.
AATATAAACCAGCGGAATTGCCACAAATAACGCCACCAGCCCCGCGGCCAGTAAAAGCCGGGGGCTGATGTTAATGTGTTTGGGGATGTGCAGGAAATTCTTCCAGCGTTGCATCATTGAAAATTTATCAAGTAGACCCTAACTCGGACAAGCCGAAAAAGATAGGGGGCGTTTCATTTCAGTTGAAACCGTCCCGAAGGTTTTGAAAGACGGCTAAATTGGCTCAATTCAACCTTCGGGACGTTCTGGTCTAACTCATTTGAAACGCACCCAAAAGATTTAACCACAGAGATCACGGAGTCCACAGAGCCTGTGCTGAGCTGGTGGTCAAGCCTGTCGAGACCCTGCCGAAGTGAAAACCTTTTTAAAAATCTCCGTGATCTCTATGGTCTCTGTGGTGAAATTTCCTTGTTTACGGGAGTCCGACCGTTTCTATCAGGTTGAAAGTCGAGTCGAGGTTGAGCGCCGCTTCCGCGACGTTCACATCCGCGAGGCGGAGATCGCTCAAAGACTGCACGCCAGGCGGCAAAGCCGCGCCAGGGATGAGCGGATATTCGTAGTTCAATTCCGCAAATAACTTTTGACCTTCGGACGAGAGCAAAAAGTCAATCAAAGCTCGCGCGGCAGGGAGGTTCTTTGCGCCTTTGATAATGGCGGCTGAAGTGGCATTGGAGAACAAACCAATTTGTCCATCGCCCTGATCAGGGAAGACGATGCCCACAGGGCTGCCTTCCGCCTGCTGCAGGTAAAAATAATAGTGATTGACCAAACCGATCTTGAACTCACCCGCGCCAACCGCTTTGCGAACATCCGTGTGACCGCCAAAGAAAGTCACATCATTTGCGATCAAACCAGCCAGCCATTCCTGTGTGGCTTGCTCGCCAAGCAACTGACTCATCGCCGCGATCTGCGCTTGCATGGAACCATTTGTAGAACCTGCCGCCGCGATCTGTCCCTTCCACTTCGGGTCGGTCAGATCAAAGATGGAAGCGGGGACTTCCTCAGGCGCGACAAGGCTTGAATTGTACATGATAATACGCGTGCGGCGCGTGATTCCCATCCAACTATCTTCGGGTCCCACGAACTCTGCAGGCAGTTGATCCGCCGCGGCAGGGCGATAAGGCTGGAGGATACCCTGCATATACAGATTCTGAACAGTAAGCAGTTCTGTGGTGACAAATACATCCGCTTGCGGGTTCGCCTGTTCTTCGATCAACGCATTGGCAAGTTCGCTGTTACTGCCGGACTTGAGCAAAATCTTCACGTCCGGATACTTCGCCTGGAACGCATCCAACACAGGCTGGATAAGCGCCTCAGAACGACCCGAATAGAGGACGAGATCGCCTTCAACGACTGGAGCGGGAGCCTCGGTGGCTTCCTCGGTTGCAGCAGGCGCCTCAGTGACTACGGGTGCGGCTGGTTCTGTTGCTAACGATGCGCCACACGCTGACAGTACAAGCGCAACGACAAGTAAGGTGAAAATAAATAGGTTACGGGTTGAGAGTTTCATTTTTTCCTCTTTGATTTGGATTTTGATAAATCATGCCTGCAAGTCAAGTTTATCGTGTCCAAAATTTTAGCAACCTCTCCCAAATATTACTAGTGATATTTGTCATATTTTTCTTATTAATTAACAAAAATAAAGGCTGTTTTAAGCTAAAAAACCTCGTTTTTTGTAGATTTAACTCATTTTACGATGTAAGGGCGAGCCTTCATGATTTATCGGGCAGGCTGGCTCCCGCTGGGCGGGTCGCCCCTACGGTAACGATCTTTTGAAATTCAAAACCGCTTCTTCTTCGGACGGGTCAGCGTCGTAAGCCATAGCCAGATAGTAAGCCATGTAATCGCCGAAGAGGATCAGCGTCCACAAATGGGCGATGACGGAGTCGCCTCGCGCATCGATCACATCGGTATTCAAGCCTTCGAGCATGAAAGCCTGGCGCATTAAATCTGAGCGTAAGCGGTTGCGCGGATGATCGGATGGCGCGCGCAGGAAGAGGGTCATAGTGTGTGCGTTGAGCGTTTCGTTTGGGTTGATGGTGGCATTCAACGTGTTATGGTTCGCTTCGGGGATGACCTCAAAATTCGCGCCTGCTTTCGCGAGTTGATTGATCTGTGTCTTCCATCTTCTGGCGACGGGCGCAAGATTTTCTGTGCCGACAAAGGTCACCCAGCGTCCCACCAATTGACCGGCGTAGCGCTTGGCAGGATTCTTCGCGGCGATCATATCTGCAACGATGTGCTGTTGCGACCTCTTCATCATGGCGATGGCTTCTGTCACATCGTTGGCTGGGTCGGGGATGAATCCCAAACGGGAAAATAGCGCGAGCAGCAATCCAAACGGAAAGGCGATTCCTGTGCTGGCTTTGCCTTTGTGGTTAAATTTCAACACGGGAACATTTTTAGCAGAAGCACGCTTGGTCAACTCTCCGCCAGTGGAGACGACCAGCAAACTGCAATTATTTTTGAGCGCAGTTTCAAACGCATCCAATGTCTCTTCGGTATTGCCTGAATGTGAAACGCAGATGACCAAAGTCTGCCTGCTGTTTGCGAAGGCCGGCAGGCCATAATTGCGGTGGACTGTCACAGGGAGGCGCATGTTCGAGAAAACAGAAGCAGTTACCAGTTCGGCGGCGAGCGCAGAATCTCCCATCCCAGCGATGACGATGTTTTGGATGTCCTTGAAATCCGGCAGCGGTTGAGTCTGTCCCAATTCCCAAGCCTGCCCCAATTGAGCGGGCAGGCCGTCAATTTGGGCAAGCATGTTTTGTGCGTCTATTCTTTTGAAGAGGTCGAGGTCGTCTAAATTCATAAATATTCCTATAGGCTCTCGCGGCATTGATTCTGGAGTCCATCAGCTTGCTGATGAATATGTCAGGCGGCTTGCCGCCTGACTCCAGAATTTTCATAATCAACTCGCATCCTTAATAAATTTTGTCAGGTCTTTCTTCATCGCTTTGAGCGAAGGCTTGTGGATGTACATCATGTGACCTGCATCGTAATAGGCCATGCTGATATTCTTGCGCAGGGACGCATCCAGGCCGAGATGATCGAAGGTGTATTCGGTGGCGAAATAGGGTGTGCCGAGATCGTAATAGCCATTGGCCACAAAGACCTTAAGATATTTATTGAAGGTCATGGCCTGGCGCAAGGTCTCGGCGACGTTGACATATTGATTCTGGAAATATCCGTAAGACCAGTTCATCCACACTTTTTCGCTGAGGATCTCATACGGCAGGTCGGTTTCAAATTTGAGTTCGGTGCGGATGTAATCATTGAAGGCCGCAGTGTAGGGACCTGAGACCTGACTGAAGAGCGGATCGTATTCAAACGATTCGGTCACGCCAATTCGGTCCATGCCGGTGAAGCGGCTGTCCAAGCGACCGACGGTTTTTCCACGCTCACGCAGGAGTTCCTTGAAATAATGACGATCAAGGATTCTCAAATCACTGCGTTGGATGAATTCCTGCGAGATGCCTGTGTAACGTGAAAGTTTTTCGACAATGTTGGCGCGTTCCTCGGGCATGAGCGCTGCGCCTTTGAGCAATGCGGCGGCATAGTCGCCCATTGCAAATTCCCCGGCTTCTTTCAGCACAGTTTGCAGGGGCGCTTTGAAATTCAACTTGCCATGATACCAGGCGGTTGCCGCATAAGCCGGCAGGAAGAGAATATAAGGCAGGTCATTGTTGAGATTGAAATCAATGGTGCTGAAATCCAGCACAGCAGAGATGAGCATGAGTCCGTTAAGATTCATGCCATGACGCTCCTGCAAATATCCTGAGAGACCCGCTGCGCGCGTGGTTCCATAGGATTCACCTGCCAGGAATTTTGGCGAGAGCCAGCGGTTGTAGCGGGTGGTATACAAACGGATGAAATCACCGACGGAAGCAATGTCTTTTGTGAAGGTATGCCATTCCTTGGATTTTTCCCCATCCACGGGACGGCTGTAACCTGTGCTCATCGGGTCGATGAAAACGAGATCGGTGTCATCGAGGATGGAATATTGATTATCGGTCAGCTTGAAGGGCGGCGGGGGCAGTTCGCCTTCATCGGTCAGCACAACGCGGCGCGGGCCGAGTACGCCCATGTGCAGCCAGACGGAGGAGGAGCCAGGTCCGCCGTTGAATGAGAATGTGACGGGGCGTTTGGATTTGTCCTTCAGGCCGTCTTTAGTGTAGGCAATAAAGAAGATCTGCGCGCGGGGTTTATCGATCTCCGCATCTTTTTCCTTATCCATGATCTCTTCTTTGAGGATCATCGTCCCGGTGGTGACAGTGTACTTGATCGTCCTGCCGCCGATCTTGACCGAATGCCTGCTCTCGACCAGATTGTCCTTGGGGGTTGGTTTTTCTTCTTTCTTTTCTTCGGACTTGGTTTCTTTATTATCAGGCATAGTGGTCTCCGATTTCAGTTTGAATGTATTTTTGTTGCACTTTAAAAACTTAACTAAAATTATTCGTGCTGTATTGAGTTTCTCAATTGTAATGCTTAATCAAAAATCTTCGAGTTCTTGAATGACGGATTAAGAAGGTTTGGGCTGTCTTGCATGTGATATGGAGTTGCTGTATACTGCTTCCACACAAAAGGAAACTACATGACTGAGTATAAAATCTTGACTGGGAATTGTTTAGAACACCTGAAAAACAAAAGTTTTTTAGAATCGGTTGATTTAACTTTCCTCGATCCTCCCTTTAATCAGAATAAAGATTATTCATTTCATAACGATAATTTATCCATGGAAGAGTATTGGGGAATGATGAAGGATATTTGCCAGGAAACGATTAATGTTACATCGCACGGTGGCGCAATTTATTTTATACAACGCGAAAAGAACACAGAAAATGTTCTTCGATGCTTGAGAGAAACCGGCTGGACACTGCAAAATTTGATTATCTGGAAGAAGAAAACGTCGGCCGTTCCGGTGACGAGTAAGTTCGGAAAGCAGTATCAAATTTTGGCGTATGCAACCAAAGGTGAAAAGGCACGGGTTTTTAACCGCTTACGCATTTCCCCGCCTCTGCCGCCCAACTATAAAGTGCAACGCGAGAACGGCATCTATGTTACCGATGTGTGGGACGATATCCGCGAATTGACGTCAGGATATTTCGCGGGCGATGAGGCAATCAGGGATAAGGGCGGCGAACGATTTCATAAACAGCAATCTCCTATTGCATTATTACTTCGCATTATTTTATCTTCCTCACAAGTGGGCGATGTTGTTTTCGATCCATTTGCAGGCACAGGCACGACCTTGATTACAGCCAATCAAGTAGAGAGACATAGCATCGGTGTTGAAATTGATCCTAAAAATGCGAAAATGATAAAGAAGCGATTAGATGATATTCACGACCCTGATAATGTTGAAAAATATTATCAGGAATATATATGCACAGAGAACCTTCCAAAAATTTGGGGAATGGAATCTGCGAAGGTTAAGGCGAAAGTTAAATCAGCCCAGCCAGTGTTGTTTAGATAAGCGCTATGTAATCAATCTTTCACTTTTGGGAACATCTAGTAAAAAACAAGAAGCACTTTTCTGGCGTTAAGAATTTAGATCGATTTCCATTTGAACACGATATGTTGTCGTGCGAAAATAGGGGCGTCTTCCCGGATATTGCCATTAAATTGAATAAAAACAGGGCGCAATTTACAGGCGGAGAATTAATTGAACTTAAGGATAGCAAAACCTATGTGGTATCCTCGTTCAACTCCACGATTCCCACGGGTAAAAAGAATATCAGGGACATTATCTCTTCTGAAAACAGTTCAATCTTTCAGCAAATGCAGGAAGCGGGGGATGATGTCTTTTCATTGGAGGAACGTGACGTATATTATCTGGTACGCGGGCAGAAAAAGGGACATCATAAAATATGCCTGGTGCATGGCAGTTTCTTTGAAACTCTTTCTACAGATGAATTGGTGCGACAATCTTTCGGGCAGGTATTGGACGAGGAATTATCTGGCAAGAACATACCAGAGAACATGAAACAAACGCTCAAATTATTGTTTTCGAATCAATGAAATTTCAGCCGCGTAAGGGATGTAGAAAAGGCGTCTGTTAAGTTAAGGTTTAGAATTATGACCGAAGTAAAACCTGAGGGAAATATCCTGAATGCTCGTCTTTACCCCGAGATCAGAGATGATACATTAAATTTTGTCGCGCCGTATTACTCGGAAGAGGAAAAATCGGCAGTTCTCTCAAATATGGAAACTGCTTTCAGCGCAAAACAGATGAAGGAACTTAAAATATTTTCGATTAAACATCCGCTGAATGGGTGGTTTATCGTATTTCAATCCGTATTGTAGGGGCGACTCAAAAGACAATGTGTTATTTCATTGAATTGATCAATGCATACACTTCTTTTTTATTCCAGCCGCTTACTTCCGCCAACTCAGCAGAAATTTCTTTTGCGGATTTGCCCGCCTTAATTTCCTTCTTGAGGGCCTTCAGTAATTCATCCTCCGTCCATCGTCCACGATCTTCGGTCTTTCGTCCTTCAATCACCAGCGTAAACTCCCCTCGTGGTTCTTTGGATTTGAAATGTTCGATCGCGCCGCTGACTGATCCGCGCCAGTATTCTTCGTACATCTTGGTCATTTCGCGGGCGACACAGATGCGGCGATCTCCGAGCATGGTGAGGATGTCTTCAAGGGCATCCAGGATGCGGTGAGGAGACTCTAAAAAGATTAGGGTGTAGGTCAGGTTTGAAACCTGACCTGCGTATTTGCGTCGTTCGCTTGATTTATGCGGAAGGTAGCCGAGGTATAGAAATGAATCTGTGGGCAGGCCGGAGACCGTTAGAGCGGCGATGGGGGCTGAGGGACCGGGAACAGGCACCACGTCGAAGTTGGAGGCGAGGGCGGCTTTGACCAATTCATAGCCGGGGTCGTTGATGGCGGGCGTGCCTGCATCGGAGACCAATGCCACGTCGCCTTGTGAAAGTTTTTCAAGAATGAAATCCAGCTTATTGAGTTTGTTGTGTTCAAAGTAACTGGTAAGCGGGGTTTTGATGTCGAAATGTTTGAGCAGTGTGCCGGTATGGCGTGTATCTTCTGCGGCGATCAGAATGGACTCACGCAAGATTCGCACCCCGCGTGGACTGATATCCTCCAAATTGCCAATCGGCGTTGCGACGAGATACAGGATGCCCATTTGGTTATTTTATCACCCCGTTTGAATAAAAGAAAATCGGGCGTCCCTCACGCCCGATTTTCTTTTATTCACAACCTTTTAAAGTGATTTGCAGAACCGTACAACCTGCTTCTTGCGGTGGTATTGCCACGCAACATTGATTGGCAGAATCAAATGTTGCTTCTGATGAACATTGGTTGAGATCTGCATCGGAAAGAACAGGCGGGGTACAAACCTTCAAGTCCATCACAAGGAAATTCGTTCCTGAGCAGAGCAATAATTGTTTTCCGCCGTTTACAGATTCCACTTTGCATGAACCCTCAGGATTAAGTACTTCGAACACAGCGCCTTCCGGAATGGAAAGAAATGAATAAGGAATTTTTTTATACAGGTTCTATTGGTTTCTTTTACATCAGGGACAGGGATGATAACCTCCGCTGAACAGAACGGCGCAAAGGAGGGCGAGGTAGACTGATCGGCTGTTGGAAGTGTGGTTATTGAAAAAGAATCCGCAGGCAGGCTGGCATTGGGTTGATTCCGTAGAATGAAAAGCGGCTGTCTGAAATAAAGGGGGAGGCGGAACACGGATTGCGGTGATTTGCGTGGAATACCCCAGGAAAACCCCGTGCTTTTTCCGTGCGCGA
>CAMTUP010000025.1:0-97898 GCA_947084945.1 uncultured Ignavibacteria bacterium
TTGAGTTTTAATGATTAAAACTCAATATGAAACATGTTTTTAATTCTTAATATTCAAATCGTTTAGACTAAATATGTCAATAATTTATAATATTATATGATAGTTACGTCTATTCTATATATTTTAATTGGACAGTAGTGATCCGTAATATATAAAACGTCCTGTACGTATGTTGTACCGTCAAGCTGAACTTCCCAAACACCTCTGCCAAAGGTTGGTGTCCTTAGTATCCCTGAAAGGCGATTGAGGTCTAAATCCATTGCGGGGGCATTAGGTAAACTTGAAGCAACTAATTGCCATGAAATGTTTTGCGCATCTGTTCTGAATACTCCAACATCGCAGGAAACTATTAGCTCTTTCGTTGTCGAACTTGTATAATGAATGATAAGGTCATTTGTTGGATTATCAGGCAAAGTATTAGGAGGTGTGAGATCGCTCCAATTCACCCCTCCATTCATTGACCTAAAAACATGTCCTGTTCCGTAGCCTGAAACCGTTAGATAAATCTCATTTTCATTTTTCGGGTCTATCTCAATATGTGTGAAATATCGATCTGCTACTGGATATTGTCCTCCAGTCAAAATCAAAGTTTTGCTCCAGTTACCGTTTCCATCATTCATCAATTTATAAAGTTCATTTGGTCTGTGCCAGAAGTCGCTTCCATTTCCATTTGCAAATATGATTAAATTCGGATTTGAAGCGCTTATAGCAAGAGCTTGCGGAGACTGGTTATAATCAACAGTATTTTCAAATTCTTCCTCTACAAACCAACTTGAGCCATAGTTGGTTGATTTAAAAAGTATATATGGTGAATAATAAGGGAATGACGTCCCATGCCTCATTGTGTATAATACACCCGGTTGTGTGGGATGATTTACGGTTGGAGCTATCCATGCTGAACCCCCATAATATCCGGACGCACCTGGAAAACTTAAACCGCCGTCTGTAGAATAATAGAGATATCTGCAGGCAGCCAATCCGCCAACAAAATAGTTTGATTTAAATGGTGAAGCTAACACAAGCCCGCCATCGCAGAAATAAGCATTTTGAGTGGTTTTCCAATAAGTACGGCTTGTTTCCGGGTCTTTATAGCCTATTCCTTCGTCTTCTATACCGCCCACTATAACATTCGTATTGTATGTGTTGGAAGCTACCCTGAACATTTGAGCAAGTCCAAGGTTTTGGTTCATATTTAACCACGAATCACCGAGGTTATCAGAACGATAGACTCCACCGTCACTGCCTGTTGTAATTTTATTAAAATAGTTCGGATTTGGATTGAAATCTAATGTATGAAAATCAGGATGAACCGTAGAGCCATAACCAGCCTTGTAAAACCAATTTTGTCCGCCATCGGTAGTTCTGTATAGGTCCTGCCATCCTGCAAAACAAACATCAGGATTTACATCACTGCATCTTATCAACATATTAAATGCTGTATTGGCTCCTGTAGTATAAATCGAATTACCGCCATTGGTAACAGTGAAAATTGCACCTGCGTTGATTGATTTATAAACATAATTGTTAGTAGGACCATCATCATAACTTAAAACATATATCAGGTTTTCCTCAGCAGCTGAAACTGCCAAAAGCGACCTGCCTTGTGCAGGTGCTCCTGCATGCGGGTAACCGGAGCCTGGAGTTATTTCTACGAAAGCCTGGTCATTTTCGGATTTCCAGAATCCTATGCCCGAAAAAGGAGGAGCAAAGAAATTAGATGAAGGTCCTATTGCATAGAGCTTGCTTCCATCGGGGCTAAAACAAACATCCGTGCACGACCTATCTAATGTTGGGTTAGTAGGTAATACCTTATACCATGAAGCACCGCCATTATCGGTTCTATACAAGCCATGTGACTCTGCTATAAAAATATTCTGTGAATTATTTGGATTAATTGCAATCCTGAAAATTTGCGTTTGTGGCCATAACCCATTATTTATATGTTCCCAATGCTGTTCATCGGTCGTTTTAAACATACCCATACCGCGTTATTCAGTTCCGAAGTAATGGTTAGTTCCCGAGCCGTAATAAATGGCTCCCGTTTGATAATCGATTGCTATAGCTCCGGAAACAAGCGTTTTCAAATCACCGGAAATATCAACCCAGTTATAACCTCCATCTGTTGTTTTCAAAACACCTCCTCCTGCCGGGGCAATATATATTGTATTGCCGCTTTGGTCTCTTTTGTCATATACTAAGGCAGAGATTCTGCCTGAGGCAAGAGTCCCGAAATTAGGGTGAGGCTGAAATGGTTTCGGACCTATTTCAGTCCATCTGGCAGGCGCCTGTAATAGGTAACCGTAAGTTTGCTCTAAAAGATTTTTCTGATATATAGCATTAGCATATGCTTCGGAGGGAATAGAATCAAAGGGAAATTTACGCTGCCCGTAAAACCAATCCCTTCTTTGGCTTGCCGCATCGCATTCACCTTCCTGTGAATAAACAATGTAGCTTGAGCCAAGCATAATAAGTATTAAAAATGTACAAAAAAAGGGCATGAATCTACGGAATTTTTGATTGTGTTTCATTTTTTATTTCCTTTCATCAATTTGATTAATTGTTTATTTTTGATTAAGTGAAATAAAAAGGCAGACATCGTAGGGTTATGCCCTGTAAAATGAGCATAACAATCCGTAAAATTTAGCGATTGAACCGGAACCTTCGTGTCTGCCTGTTTTATTTCATTAAAACTCCTTCTGACTTTAGTTTTTATATAGAAAACTAAACTTTAAAGATTGTTTCTCTCACTTGAACAGAAAAGTCATTTTTTTTTCATTTATTAATAATCATTTTCTTCGTCTCTGATTGTTGATTGCCTGCAATTAGCTTATAAAAATAAACCCCGCAGGAATAGCCGGATGCGTTCCAATCTACCTCATAATTTCCGGGTTTTAGCTGTTCATTGACGAGCATCTCAATTTCTTTCCCAATAATATCATATATTATAAGTTTTACGTTTGATGTTTCACGTTTTACGCCTGCCTTTAGGTTTGACGGAATATCAAACTTAATTTTTGTTACCGGGTTGAATGGATTTGGATAATTTTGAAACAACTTAAATTCTTCAGGTACAATATTACTAATAGGTTCAATTCCCACAAGTTCACTTAACGGTCTTCTCCATACACCATATCCGTCTGTTCCGGCAAATAGGTAATTATTTGTTATACATAACGAACGCACTACATAATTTCCGCTCATTCCCTCAATTCTTTGAGTCCAATTTAAACCATTATTAGTTGATACAAAAATGCTACCTCCAGCAAAAATATTATTTCCATAAACTGCTAATGAATAAATAGATTCATTATTTAAAGAGGTTTGAGTCCAGTTTGCTCCGTAATTTGTTGAAACAATTACTCCGCCCCCCCCTGCATATATAAAACTTCCGTTTGACGCTAATGACCAGGCACCTATGTTTGTGGATAGCTGCCAGTTAGCTCCGTTGTTTGTGGATAAAAATATGCCATTACCCCCGGCAAATAAATAACTTCCACTCATAGTCAATGTGTATATATCTACATTATTTAAAGGAGTTTCAGTCCAGTTTACACCATTATTTGTTGACACCCATACACCATTATTTGTATTATGCGAAGGGTAAAAGCAGCCTGCATAAACATAATTACCAGTGGTTAATATCGCAGTAGTCCATCTGCCTAAACTAGTTAGGCTCCAGTTTGCACCATAATTTGTTGAACGGTAAAAGCTAGTCGGTGTTCCTGCATATATATAATTTCCGTTTGATGCTAATGATAAGGTTTGCATATATACGCCGGAAATAGACCAGTTTATTCCATTATTGGTAGTAACAAATACTCCGCCACCCTGAAATGTATAATTAGTTCCTGCAAAGATATAATTACCGCTTGCTGTTAATGCATTTATATTGGGCTGGGTAATGCCATTTGAAACCTGAACCCAATCGGCTTTAATGACAATTGTCAAAAGTAAAAAAACAAAAATTAATATAGTAATGTGCTTAATCATTGTGCATTTTTTCATAATTTTATTTTAAAATGATAAACTTCTTTGTATCAACTATTTTCCCGTCAGCTGTTAATTGATAAAAATATACCCCGCTAGTGTAACTAAAGCCATCAATGGTCAGTTCATATTCTGCGGTCTGCAATTTTTCATTAACCGGAATCTCTTTAATTCTACCAAGAACGTCATAAATTTTAAGCTGGATAAAACCAGTTTTTGGTACTGAAAATTTTATTTTAGTACTTGGGTTAAAGGGGTTTGGGTAATTCTGTTCCATTTTATATTCTGTTGGTATTTGATTATTATTTGATGAGATTCCCGTATATTGAACATATTTAATCAATACATAATCGCTCAATTGGAATCCACTTTGACTTGTGCCTACGACTAAAATGTTATTTTGGTAGTCTAGTGCTATACTTTTTCCACCATCCCACCCGTTGAACTGTCCATTATAAATGATGCTCCATTGTTTTATACCAAGTGATGAATATTTTATAATGAAAGCATCTACATCCCCGCCTGGCGGTATATTATTTGAAGATCCTGTAATGTAAGAATTGCTTAAAGAATCAATTTTAATATCTGAAGCACCAGCATTTCTATAATTGGCTGTATCCTTTCTTACCCAAAGAGAATCCCCAGACGTGGGATTATATTTTATAGTAGCTGCAACTCCAACTCCATTCGCAACCACTCCTCCTGTTACGAAAAGTGCATTATTAATTCTATCCATTGCTATTGCATTCAATCCATTATTCCCATTTCCCGGAGCATTATATATAGATACCCACTGCTGCATTCCGTTCCTGTCATACTTCAAAGTAAGGTAAACTCCCCAACCGGAAATTCCTGTTACACCTCCGATATATACACTTCCGAACTGGTCAACTGCAATTTTTCTACCGCTACAATTTGAATTGTTGTATCCATATATTTTAATCCACCTTAATACACCATTAGCGCTGTACTTAGCTGCCATCAATGAATCAAAACATCCGCCCGGCGGAGGGTTAGTATAACAAAACCTACGCGCCCCGGTTATTAGTACATTCATTGAATCATCTATTGCGCAGGCAAAAGCCATATTGCGGGCAGGGGTCTGATGATATTTTCTCACCCAAACGGAATCGCCGTTTGTACTATACTTTATTACTAAATGAGAAGTATCAGAGTAACCGACAACATATATATTGTTCAATCTGTCTATTTCTATATCAAATGGGTAACTTGTTCCATACTGTCCAATATATCTTTTTGCCCAAAGAACTGAACCATTAGAGCCATTAAATTTTACAAGCAAACTGTTTAGGGGCGATAATGAAGATTGACCATACAAAGAAGTAACATAAGCATTTCCAAATGTATCTAACGCTAGCCCCGTTGGTGCAAAGAATCCTACACCGGGATATTTATACAAAGCTGCCCACTGCTGGACACCGGAGGTATTGTATTTTACACAAAGGATATTAATACTGTCATTTACCACATGAGTTCCGGCAACAAAACTATTGCCGAGTTTATCGACAGCCAGAAATGGTCCATCAAGATCATTATAAGGTCCCGGGTATCTTGCAACCCATTCCTGTGTTGGTTGTTGGGCATGCAAGGCAAAAGTAAAAAAGCAAAAATAAAAAAATAAAAATGTATATTTCCTTTTCATTTATACTCCTTTTAATTTTAGACAAATCTTAAAACTTAATCATCAACTCATAAGGTAGTTATAGGTTATCGTAAATATTACTTTCTTAACTCATTACAAAATGAAAAATTAATGTTTTAAAAGTCAAGGGCAATAATAAAGTATATTTTAATAAATTATGTTTTGAAGAAACCTCATATTTACAGAAACAATATTGAAAATGTTTAACATCTCCATTGGCTTGGCAGGCGAGTACGAAAGTGGGAAATATTATTAAATTAGCTTTTATTAGATAGACTTTTATTAAATTCAATATTTGTTTTCAAAATTTTTTTTTTAAAAATGTTATACTATCCTAAATAATTTTATGATATTGGTTTTAGTGAGATATACTGACTCTTTAAAATAGGTATTATCTATACATTGATTATTGGCAAGTATAAAACTATATTTGTGTTTGTTTTTTCATTATTTTCAAAGAAATTTTTCGCTTGATCATAGATTCAGCGCATAAAGAGAGGTTTTTTAACTTATGGGTTTAATGAATAAGCTGCGCGATAAAACGCACATTATTCTGATAATATTAATATTAGCTTTTCTTGCTACTATTATATTTGAATGGGGTATGGATTATCTTGGAGTAAGAGGTGGAGAGGTTACAGAACTTGGTTCGGTTAACGGGCAGGAATTAAAATATGCAGATTTCGAAAACCAGGTTAATTTTACGTTAGACCAGCAAAAACAGCAGACCGGAGAAGACCCTGATGAAAATGTTATTAAAATGATAAGAGACCAGGTTTGGGATCAAATGGTTTCTCAGAAACTTGCTGAGCAGGAAATTAAAAGACTTGGCATTAATGTTACTAACCAGGAAATATTGAACTGGGTTTATAATTCACCTCAAACTCTTCCTGATGTTATAAAAAAGAATTTTATCGATTCAACCGGACAGTTTGACATGGCTACTTACCAGCAGGCGCTTACTACTAAGACACCTGAGATTACAAAATTCTGGTCACAAGTTGAAGAATTTTTGAAACAAACCCTTTTATCCCAGAAATTACAAAGCGTTATCACGGGGACAGTAAGAGTAACAGAATCTGAGGTAATGCAAAAATTCAAAGATGAAAACGTAAAAGCATCTTTTGATTTTGTGTTTCTTGATCCCAGCAGCATACCTGAAAATAATATTCAGGTAACAGAAGATGACATGAAAATTTATTATGATAAACATAAAGATGAATTTAGACGTGATGAATCGGCAAAATTAAAATATGTATTATTCCCTGATATTGCTACAATGGATGATACAGTTTCAACTGAAAAGATGATGAAGGCTTTAATTAAAGACTTTAAAAAGTTAAATCCAGCAGATTCTACAACATTCTCAGTTGTTAATGATAACTCTCTAACAAAATTTACTAATACTTACGTTAAACCGAACGAAATTCCCGCTGAAGTAATTACCTTTCTATTTAATGCAGCTAAAGACAGCATTTCAGATGTGATCAAAGCCTCAGATGGCTTCCACATGGTAAGACTTATCGATTCAAAAGATGGGACTGAAACATATTCCAATGCACAGCACATTCTTATCAATTTTGGAACAGATACCAATGGTGCGAAAGTTAAGGCAGAGCAGATATTTACAAGATTAAAAGCAGGCGAAGATTTTGGGAAATTAGCGGCTGAATTTTCAGACGACCCTGGCAGTAAAGTAAAAGGCGGCGATTTGGGATGGTTTGGAAAAGGCGCTATGGTAAAAGAATTTGAGGATGCAGTTAATAGCGCAAAAGTTGGCGAAATATTAAAACCTTTTAAAACACAGTTTGGTTACCATATTATAAAAGTTAAAGGAAGACAGAACAAAGAATTCAAATTTGCCGATATCAAGAAAACTATTAAGGCTTCTACAAAAACAAAAGATATTGCAAGAAAAAGAGCAGAAGATTTTGCATTCGTTTCAAAAAAAGGAAATTTTGATGAAGAAGCTAAAAAACTTGGATTACAGGTTATAGATATACCAAACTTTATATCAAAAGGGACTTTTATTCCAGGTGCAGGACAAAATGAAACAGTTACAAAATTTGCTCTTAATGAGAAAAAAGGTTCTATAAGCGAGCCGATAAAAGTTCAAACCGGATATGCTGTTTATGTTATTATAGATAAATTCCCGGCAGGTTTCACATCATTTGATGAGTTAAAAGTTCAACAGCTTCCCAACCTTGTTAAACAGGAAAAGAAGTTAGATTTAATAAAACAGCAAGCAATTGAGCTAAAATCAAAGATATCTGGTGATATAAATTCATTGAAAACTATAGATCCTCAGATTATTATTCAAAAGGCAGATACTGTTTCTGTTGCTGCTCCAAGCCAATTGATTGGTGCGGATTTTGATTTTGCCAATTCAGTGTACAAGTTACAAAACGGCCAGATTTCAGAACCAATAAGAACAGTTCGTGGTTATTATATAGTACAAATGCGAAATATCACAACATTTGATCAGGCTAAATTTCAAACTGAATACGACCAGATTAAAACTTCACTTGTAAGCCAGAAAAAACAGACAATAGTTCAGGATTGGCTTGCAGATCTTAAAGAAAAAGCTGTAATTGTTGATAACAGGGATCTACTTTTCAGATAAATTTTTAATTTTTAGATTATTGCATTTTAATTCTATGAAAGTTAATTTGCCCTGTGTAAGTCTGCATTAAAAAAACAAACAGGCAATACTTGAAAAAGAATTTATTTAATATAATATTTATAATGGGTTCAATTTATTTATTGAACCCATATTTTTTATTTTCCCAAAGTGAACAAAACGAAAAAATTATTTATAATAATTCAAGTAAATTAACTCTTAAGGTTTATGGGATGTATGTTTCTTCGGCAGAGCTTCAGAACAATCTGGGAGCCAGCGTTTCTTTTTTAAGAGATGCCTCTATAGAATTAAAAGGAGGTTATGGCTATGGCGCAGAATTAACTTATAACCCAAACATTAATAATTTTGATGTTATATTTTATATTTCATCGGAAAACTTAAGGGTTAAAGATAACGAATTGTTATTAAGATTTGAAAATGATTCAGCAACTTCAAGTGTGCGTTTTACAGAAGAGTATAATATGACCCCTTTTGAAGCCGGAATAAAATGGAATCTGCCTGTAAGTACTGAAAGATTTAAGATATATATTGGCGGAGGCGGAGGTGTTTATTTGGGTAACAGAACAAGAACAATCGGACCTTATAAAAGTTCGGCAATATCCAGAAAAGCAGGATTCAGCATGAATGTTCTGGCCGGTATAGAGTACTTTGTTCAAAGGAACTTATCTCTGGATTTTGAGTTTAAATTCAGAGAAGCAACATTCGATACAAAAGACAAGTTTGATGTTGATTATATAACTATTGGTGAAAATATATATAGTATGGATAACCCTTTGTATTCAAGGTTACTTGTAGATGGTACAAAACTTTCAGTTGGAATAAAATATCATTTTTAGCTTAATTTATTTATAATAATATGAAGAAATTATTATTTACATTTTTATTAATGAGTACATTAATTGTATTTCCATCACATAATGTATCCTTGAAGGAAAACGAAAATAAATCACGTTTCTCGAATGATCATATTATTGTAAAACTGAAAAAGAATGTTGATATATTTGCTGCTTCATATAGCAATCCTTATTCTTATGAAAATACATTGAACGAATTATTTAGAGGTCTTAACTTAAGTATAAAGAAATCTAAAGCCCTTTTCCCCAGAGATATAAGAAATAACACAGGACTTTATAATAAGTATGAGTTTGAAACTTATTATGTAATCTATTTTGATAAAGAAATTAATGCAAAAGAGCTTTGCAAAAAAGTATCTGAAAATATAAAAGTAGATTTTTCAGAACCTGATTTTATTGGTGAATCAGCTGGCATCAAAGGGACATCTTCTGCGCCAAATGATGAGTTTTTCAGCCGTCAATGGGGTTTATATAATGATGGGTCACAAAGAAATACTCAAGGCAAACAGGGTAAAACCGGTGCAGACATGAATGTTTTAAAAGCCTGGAATATTGAATCAGGAAACAGTGATATTATAGTAGGTATCTTGGATTCAGGTGCAAAAACAGATCATCCTGATTTAAATGGCAGAATTTGGGTTAATAGTAAAGAGGTAAAAAATGGAAGAGATGATGATGGAAATGGTTTTGTAGATGATATCAACGGTTTTAACTTTGCTTATGATAATCCAAATGTAAAAGATGATGGCGGACACGGTACAAATATTGTAGGAACTATAGGTGCACTGACTAATAATTCACTGGGCTATGCTGGTATTGACCAGAAATGCAAACTAATGATATGCAAAAATCTTGATGATGAAAATTTAGGAGAATATTCCTGGTGGTCAGCATCACTATATTATGCTGCAAATAATGGAGCAAAAATACTGAACATGAGTGAGGGTGGATATGATTACTCTAAAACACTTGAAAATGCAGTTAACTATGCATATGATGCCGGCTGCCTTATTGTTGCAAGTATGATGAATAAAAATAATGGTGATACATATTATCCAGCAAGTTTTAAAAATGTTTTGGCTGTTGGAGCTACTGATACTGATGACAGCCGCTGCAAGGAATTTACATGGGGCGGAGGCAGTAACTGGGGCAAGCATATAGCTGTTGTTGCACCCGGTAATAAAATATACGGACTTGACTATAAAGATAATTCAAATTACGATGTTTATTGGAGTGGTACTTCACAATCGACTGCCTACGTAAGTGGGATAGCTTCGGTATTGCTTGGACAAGATCCTTCAAGGACCAATAAAGAACTCATGAAAATAATTACATCAACTTCAATTGACCAGGTTGGTGACACAA
Source organism: uncultured Ignavibacteria bacterium (assembly GCA_947084945.1). GTDB lineage: Bacteria > Bacteroidota > Ignavibacteria > Tepidaquicellales > OLB5 > OLB5. Next base: position 10,511 of record CAMTUP010000025.1, read on the forward strand.
GAGAAGATAAATATGGCTGGGATGAATATTATGGGTATGGCAGAGTAGATCTTTATGAAGCCTTGAATTATGGAAAGTATTCAAGCGGAAAAAAAGAAGATAAAGTAAAAGATAAGGAAGTTATTAAAGATAAGGAAGATTATAAAGAACCTGTGAACGATAATAGCAATGGGAACAGCACAAGAGCAAAAGCTAACGATGGTAATAACAACAATAAGAAAAATGATGATCATAATGATGACCGCTCCAAAAAACCAAAAGCTGACGATAAATAAATTTTAATGTATCTTTTGCCGGTTTATAGAAATATTTTAAATGATAGACATTGATTTGTTAAAGTCCTCTGTTGAGGACAAAGGGTTTATTTCTTCTGTTATTTATATAGATGAAGTAGATTCGACAAATAGATATGCAAAGAAAAAAGAAATTAAAATTGATTCATTAATCGTTACTGATTATCAATCCGAAGGTAAAGGACGGCTGGGAAGAAAATGGATTTCAGAGAAACAAAGCAATTTAATATTTTCCATTAAAAAAAAATTACCTTTATCGCCAACTGAAAATCAATATGCTGTTTTTTATTTCGCATATCATTTATACTCAGCAATAAAAAAAACGCTTGCAAATAAGCTTAACCTTAACGAAATTGAGGGACTTCAGATAAAATGGCCAAATGATATTATATTTAATCAGAAAAAACTTTCCGGGATTTTAATAGAATCGGTGTTACCAGAAGGAATATATATTATAGGTATTGGATTAAATTGTAATCAGAACCAATTTCCTGAAGGATTAGATGCAATTTCACTTAAACAAATTACCGGTTCAGAAATTGATATTACAAACCTGCTTGTTAATGTTATAAACGAATTTTCTAAAAATTATCAAGAGCTTGAAAATAAATATTATGTAAAAATCTTTAATAATTGGAAAAATTCAACAAAAATCATAGGAAAAGACTGTAATATCCAAATCAATCAGGATTGTACAAAATACGGTAAAATTAATGATTTAAATGAAGATGGAAGTATTTCAATTGATTATATGGGCAAAATTGTAAATTACTTTAGTGGGGATATAAAATTAATCGGTATCAATTAATCAGAAATGCCTTATATAACCTAAAATCACTTGATTTTAGATTATTTTTTAGATATTTTTGGAGTTTGAAATTTATGGGTAGGTAGCGAAGTGGTTAAACGCAACAGACTGTAAATCTGTCGGCTTATGCCTTCGGAGGTTCGAATCCTTCCCTACCCACGGAAAAAAACACACTGTTCGTTTAATTATTACTGCTGATGTAGCTACTGAAAAACCAGTCAGGCTGTTGGTAGAGCATCCCGCCTTGGCGGGAGAAGAGGACTAACTGATTTAATCCATTAATAAACTTTCTGTTGTTCTTTATGATTTAACTGCTGATGTAGCTCAGTTGGTAGAGCACTTCCTTGGTAAGGAAGAGGTCACCGGTTCAATCCCGGTCATCAGCTCTACAAAAAAAAGTTTTTTGGAATAATTAACTACTGAAAACCAGCCAGGCTGTTGGTAGAGTCATCCCGCAAAGCGGGATTGGTCGCGAGTTCTTTTATAATGTAAGGTTTTAGATTTGAATAGCGGGGGTAACTCAGTTGGTAGAGTCACAGCCTTCCAAGCTGTTGGTCGCGAGTTCGAGTCTCGTCTCCCGCTCAGAATGTTTAAGGTATATATTTTAAAAAGTCAGTTACTCGAAAGGTTTTACATAGGACAGACAAAAGACTTAGACAAAAGAATAGAATGGCATAATTCATCAAGAGCACGGTGGACAAAAAGGTATCAACCATGGGCTATAGTTTACACTGAATCTTTTGATAAAAGGTCTGATGCAATTAAAAGAGAAAAAGAGTTAAAAGATTTGAAGAACATAAAGCAATTTTTAGATTTATAAGTTGGTAGAGTCATCCCGAGATTTTGGGATACTCACTTCTTGGATTAATCATAGTTTTTCATAATATTTTTTAAGTTTTTTAATAGTAACCGGGATTTACTGCAAGTTTTCAGTTTCCTCTCCCACTTAAAAAAATAATAAAGGTATAATACAATAATGGCAAAAGACGGAAGATTAATAATAGTTTTAGAATGTACTGATTGTAAGAATAGAAATTACAGTACAACCAAAAACAAGACAAAACATTCAGGCAGGATTGAGCATAAAAAATTCTGCAGGCATTGCACTAAAAGGACACTCCACAAAGAAACAAAATAAAAAAGACATTGTATAATACGTCAGTGGCTCAATTGGTAGAGTAGCGGTCTCCAAAACCGCTGGTTGGGGGTTCGAGTCCCTCCTGACGTGCAATATTCTCTGAACTTTTAATTTAACTGAGAGCATAAAGATTGAAAAATAAAATAATCGGATTCTTCACCGATATAGTTAAGGAAATGAAGAAGGTAACATGGCCCAAAAAAGAAGAGCTAAAAGAATCAACAATGGTTGTAATAGTTACTTCACTTATATTCGCAGTATTTGTTTTTATTGTAGATAAGATAATTAACGAAGGACTAAAAATATTATTCTGATAAATATGAGTGAAGCAAAAGCAGAGACAATTGTTGCAATCCCTGGTAGGAAATGGTATGCAGTAAGAACAATCACAGGACACGAAAAGCGGGTAAAGAATTACCTTGATACGGAAATTACTGAACTAGAAATTGGGAATAAGATATCACAGGTATTAATACCAGAAGAAAAAGTATTTGAAGTTAAAGGCGGAAAGAAAAAAATAAAATATAAGAACTTCTTTCCCGGTTATGTACTGGTAGAAGCAACCCTTGATAAAGAAGTAGTATATCTTCTTAACCATGCTCCTTCGGTTTTAAAGATGGTTGGTGATAAGAACGAAGCAATAGCATTAAGAGAAAATGAAGTAAAAAGAATCCTTGGAAGAATAAATGATTCAGATGAAAAGGAAAAAATTGATATGCAGTTTGAAAAAGGTGACTTAATTAAAGTTATTAATGGTCCATTTGTCAGCTTTAACGGGACAATAAATGAAATTAACCTTGAAAGAATGAAAGTCAAAGTTATGGTAAGCATCTTCGGAAGAAAAACACCAATAGAGCTTGATTTTACACAGATAGAAAAAGAAAAATAAATTTTTATTCTATCAGTTCTCCCTGGTAGAATAATTCAAAATATTACGCACTCACATTTAATAAAAGATACAATAATATAAAATGGCAAAAAAAGTAGTTGGATTCGTAAAGCTTCAGATACCTGCCGGACAGGCAACAATGGCGCCACCTGTTGGACCCGCTTTAGGTCAAAGAGGTGTAAACGGAATGGAATTCTGCAAGCAATTTAATGCAAGAACATCAAAAGACCAGGGTCTGATAATACCTGTTTTAATAACGGTATTTTCGGATAAGTCTTTTACATTTATCACAAAGACTCCCCCAGCAGCGGTATTACTTATTAAAGCAGCAAAGATTGAAAAAGGCAGCGCACAGTCAAACAGACTTAAAGTTGGCAAAGTTACAAAAAAACAGGTTGAAGAAATTGCAACCCTGAAAATGAAAGATCTTAACTCAAGAACTATCGATTCTGCTGTAAAAGTTATAGCAGGTACTGCAAGAAGTATGGGAATAACAGTAGAAGGATAATTAAGACATTATAACAATGAAAGTTACTAAAAGAAGAAAAGATATCAACAGTAAAGTAGATTTAAAAAAAGAATACTCTATTATAGAAGCTATTGCAAAGCTTAAAGAAACATCGAAATCAAAATTCAATGAATCTATTGATATTGCAATGAAGCTGGGCGTAGATCCGAGACAGGCAGACCAGCTTGTCAGGGGTACAGTTGCTCTACCTCACGGAACCGGTAAGACAGTAAGAGTGCTTGTTATTGCTAAACCTGAAAAACAGGAAGAAGCAAGAATAGCCGGAGCTGATCATGTTGGTTTCGAGGATTATCTTAATAAGATCAAGGAAGGTTGGGCTGATGTAGATGTCATAATCGCTGCTCCTGATACTATGAGCGAACTTGGAAAACTTGGAAAAATTTTGGGACCAAAAGGTTTAATGCCAAATCCTAAAAGTGGAACAGTTACCAACGATATAGGCAAAGCTGTAAATGAAGTAAAAGCAGGAAGGATTGAATTCCGGGTTGAAAAAGCTGGTATTATTCATGCAAGTTTAGGTAAAGCTTCTTTTGAACCCAAACAGCTTGAAGAAAATATTCATACTTTTATAAACCAGGTAATTAAAATGAAACCTGCAACTTCAAAGGGTCATTATGTTAAGAGTGTAACACTCACCAGCACAATGGGTCCAGGACTTACAATCAGCAAAAACGAATTATCACATCATTAATTTATTAAAAACAGACTTTCATGAACAAGCAAGATAAAGAACAATCAGTTCTAGAAATAAAAGAAAAATTAGATAAAGCTTCAAGTATATACCTGACTGATTTCAGCGGATTGACAGTTGCTCAGACAAATGAACTTAGAGATGAATTGTTTAATGCAAAAGTAGAGTACAAAGTTTTAAAAAATACTCTGGTAAAAAAAGCAATAGAACAATCGGATAATAAGTTCAAATCACAGAGCGAAAAGCTCAACGAGTTCCTTAAAGGACCAACAGGTATTATTTTTACATATGAAGACCCTGTTTCCCCTGCCAAGATCATAAAGAAGTTTTATGATAAAGGCGAGAAACCAAAATTAAAACTAGCTTTAGTTGAAAATGTAGCTTATGAAAGCAAACAATTAAACGAGCTGGCATCATTACAATCTATGCCGGAAATTATTTCTTCAATAATTGGAAGTTTACAAGCACCAATTTCTGGTATTGTTGGAACTATTAATGCAGTTATCAGAGATCTGGCTTCAATAGTAGAAGAAGTGGCAAAACAAAAAACAAATTAAAATAAAAAACTTAATAAATAAGGGAGATACATTAAAATGTCCGTAGTAGAAGAATTAGTTGAAAAAATCAGCAGCCTGACACTATCAGATGCTTCTGAATTAAAGAAAGCATTAGAAGATAAATTTGGCGTTACTGCTGCTGCGCCGGTTGTTATGGCAGGCGCAACAGGTGGTGCTCCAACAGCAGATGTTGAAGAAAAAACAGAATTCTCAGTCGTACTGGTAGATGTTGGTGCTTCTAAGATTAATGTTATTAAAGCAGTTAAAAATGCTACAGGACTTGGCTTAACAGAAGCTAAATCACTTGTAGAAGGCGCACCAAAAACAGTTAAAGAAGGATTATCAAAAGCTGATGCAGATAAACTGAAAACAGATCTTGAAACCGCTGGCGCTAAAGTAGAATTAAAATAATTTAAAAGAATATATAAATTCTATTCTAATCATAGGTTCTAACTGAATCCTATAAACTCAAAAAATACTTAAATTCATAATTCTTAGGCAAGACATGCCCTAATGTCTTGTCTATTATCTATTTATATAAACCCCCATTGGGAGGTCAAAAAAAAATGCCAATAGACATATCGAAATTTATTTTCAACGGAGATCGCATTTACTTATCAAAATCTGGAAAACAACTTGATGCCCCTGACCTGCTTAATGTGCAGATTCAGGCATTCAAAGAATTTCTGCAGGAGGATGTTGCGCCCAATGAACGAAAAGATACAGGAATGCAAGCAGTCTTTTCAAGGAATTTTCCCATTACAGATTCCAGAGAAACTGCACTTCTTGAATTCATAGAATATTATCTTGAAAAGCCTCAGTATTCTATTCGAGAATGCCAGGAACAAGGTTTAACTTATGCTGTATCTTTAAAAACTAAGTTGAGACTTTCAACAAAGCCAAATAAAGAAGCAAAAGAATATTCAAATGCTGTTGAGCAGGATGTTTATATGGGTAATATCCCGTATATGTCTCCTTATGGAAGCTTTGTTATTAATGGTGCTGAAAGAGTAATAGTATCTCAGCTTCATAGAGCACCTGGAGTAGTTTTTAGTGAATCAATGCATCAAAACGGTACCAAGCTTTTTTCGGCAAGAATAATTCCTATGAAAGGCTCATGGGTAGAATTTACTACCGATATCAATAACTGTCTGTTTGCTTATATTGATAGAAGAAAGAAATTCCCTGTAACTACTATATTAAGAGCTCTTGGTTTTTCGACAAATGAAGAAATACTTGAGCTTTTTGGACTTCTTGAAGTTGTTGATAAGAAAGACCTCAAGAATTTCATGGGTAAACAACTTAGTGATGACCTAATTGATAAGGAAACTGGCGAGTTAATTGCTGAAAAAGCTGTTGAAGTAGATGACGAGTTGATAGAAAAGATTAACAAATCAACAATTACAAAGATTAAATTATTTAAATCAGATAGACCGTATGAAGAGTCACTTATTGCAAATACATTAAATAAGGATGCAGCACAATCTGAAATAGATGCATTAGAACAGATATCAGAACAATTAAGACCAGACCAGGATGATGAATCTGCAAAAAATCTTGTAGATAAGTTATTTTTCAATGAAAAGAAGTATGATCTTGGTCATGTTGGCAGATACAAGCTCAATTATAAATTAGGTCTTACTATTCCTTCTGATAAGACAGTATTAACAAAAGAAGATATTATTTCTATTATCAATTACTTAGTTGATTTAGAAGCAGGTAAAAAAACAATTGATGATATCGATCATTTAGGTAACAGGCGTGTACGCTCAATAGGTGAACAGCTTGCTGCTCAGTTCAATGTTGGATTAGCAAGAATGTCAAGAACCATTCGCGAACGAATGAGCATTCACGATGAAGAAAACATAACACCAGGTAACCTTGTAAGCGCAAGAACAATAACTACAGCTCTCGTTTCATTTTTTGGAACAAGCCAGCTATCTCAATATATGGATCAGACAAATCCATTGAGCGAAATGACACATAAGAGAAGGGTTAGTGCTCTTGGACCGGGTGGTTTAACAAGAGAAAGAGCGGGTTTTGAAGTTCGTGATGTTCATTATACACATTATGGAAGACTTTGCCCAATCGAAACTCCTGAAGGTCCAAACATTGGACTTATTTCATCATTATGCACACATGCAAGGATCAGTGATTTTGGATTTATTGAAACACCATACAGAAAAGTTAAGCACGGAAAAGTACTTAATGAAATTGATTACCTTTCTGCTGAAAAAGAAGATGATTTTATTATTGCTCAAGCAAATGTTGAGCTTGAAGGTAATAAAATGATAGAAAATAAAATCAAAGCAAGATATAAAGGTGACTTCCCTATTGTAAGTCCTGAAGAAGTTCATTATATGGATATTGCTCCTAACCAGATTGTAAGCGCTGCAGCAGCTTTAATACCATTTTTAGAACATGATGATGCGAACCGTGCACTGATGGGATCCAATATGCAGCGTCAGGCAGTTCCACTATTAAGACCCGAAGCTCCTCTTATTGGAACAGGTTTCGAGAAAAAAGTTGCAAATGATTCCAGAACGTTAATACTTGCAGAAGCAGATGGTGTTGTAGAACACGTATCAGCAGAAAAGATTATTGTGAAATATGACATCGATAAAAATTCAGACGAATCACTTTTGAGTTTTGATGATGAAGAAATAAAAGAATATAATCTTATAAAGTTCTTAAGGACTAATCAGGATACATCAATTAACCAGAAACCTATAGTTAAAGTAGGACAACGTGTTAAAAAAGGCGAGTGCCTTGCTGATGGCGCTGCAACTGATAAAGGAGAACTTGCACTTGGCAGAAGTGTTCTTGTAGCTTTTATGCCATGGAGAGGTTACAACTTTGAAGATGCTATAGTAATAAGCGAAAGAATAGTTGCAGAGGATGTTTATACTTCACTACATATAGAGGAGTTTAACCTACAAGTAAGAGATACTAAACGTGGTGAAGAAGAGTTAACACGTGATATCCCGAATGTAAGCGAAGAAGCTACAAAAGATCTTGATGAAGACGGCATTATAAGAATTGGCGCAGAAGTAAAAGAAAATGATATATTAATTGGTAAAGTAACACCTAAGGGAGAAACAGAACCTACACCTGAAGAAAAACTTTTAAGAGCAATCTTTGGAGATAAAGCCGGAGATGTAAAAGATGCTTCATTGAAAGCACCTCCTGGAATGAAAGGTATTGTAATAAGCAAAAAACTTTTCACAAGGAAACAAAGGGATACTGAAACCAAAAAAGAAGAAAAGAAAAAACTTGAAAATCTTGAACAGGATAGACATGATGCAATTAACAATTTGAATCGCAAACTGGCTGATAAATTAGGACTCATATTTGATAATAAAGATTCATTAGGTATCCGTGATATAGATGGCAGCATTATTATAAGAAGCGGGACTACTATAAAGAAAGATACTTTTCTTAAAAATCTTGACAATCCAAATTTCAGGATCGATAACCTTGATGTAACCAATGAATGGACTTCTTCAAAAAAAGCACAGTCATTATTACAGCATTTGTACAGGAATTTTAAGACAAGGCTTAGCGACATTGAAGAAAGAACAAAGAGAAACAGGAACAAGATTGTACTTGGCGATGAACTACAGACCGGTGTTGTTAAAATGGCAAAGGTATATATTGCCAAGAAGAAGAAGCTTTCTGTAGGCGATAAAATGGCAGGCCGCCATGGAAACAAAGGTGTTGTAGCAAAAATAGTTCTAAGACAAGATATGCCTTTCCTTCCAGACGGAACTCCAGTAGATATAGTGCTTAATCCGCTTGGTGTACCATCTAGAATGAACTTAGGGCAGCTTTATGAAACAGCTTTAGGCTGGGCAGCTAAATTACTTGGGTGTACTTTTGCTACCCCGGTTTTTGATGGCGCATCTTTTGAGGATATCACAGATATTCTGGTACAGTCCGGTTTACCAAGTAACTCAAGAACAATATTACTTGACGGACAGACTGGTGAAAGATTTGATCAGGAAGTAACTGTTGGTTACATTTACATGATGAAGCTTTCGCATTTATCAGATGATAAGATTCATGCAAGATCAATAGGACCATACTCACTTATTACTCAACAGCCTCTTGGCGGAAAAGCCCAGTTTGGCGGACAGAGATTTGGAGAAATGGAGGTTTGGGCGCTTGAAGGTTATGGCGCAGCTTACACACTCCAGGAAATACTTACTGTTAAGAGTGATGATGTTACAGGAAGGTCTAAAACTTATGAAGCACTTATTAAAGGTGAAAATACTCCTGAACCTCAGGTTCCAGAATCATTCAATGTTTTGGTAAAAGAACTACAGGGCTTGTGCCTTGATATTACATTAGATTAATTAAACTCATAAAAACATATGTTTTTTAAAAGAGATCAGAAAAAAGTAAAAAAAGTATTCACTAAGATCGCTATTAACCTGGCATCGACAGACTCAATCATCAGGAATTCACATGGTGAAGTACTTAAACCTGAAACAATCAATTACAGAACTTTTAAGCCTGATAAAGACGGTTTGTTCTGTGAAAAGATATTTGGCCCGGTAAAAGATTGGGAATGCCATTGCGGAAAATACAAAGGTATAAGATATCATGGAATAGTTTGTGACAGGTGCGGTGTTGAAGTTAACTTAAAAAGCTTAAGGCGCGAAAGAATGGGGCATATCTCACTCAGCGTACCTGTAGTTCATATATGGTATTTCCGCTCAACTCCGAGTAAGATCAGTTATTTACTTGGTCTAACAAATAAAGAGCTTGAAAGGATTATATATTACGAAAACTATGTTATCGTAAACCCGGGTCCAACTGCATATACCAAGAACGACCTTTTAACAGAAGATGAATATTTAAATGCACTAAACAACCTTCCTGAAGACCAGGAAGAGCTTGATGACATTGACCCGAATAAATTTGTATGTAAAAACGGAGCAGAAGCAGTAAAAGAACTGTTAAAAAGAGTGGAAGTTGATGAAGATGTTTCAAGGCTCAGGATACAGTTATATGATGAAACCTCAGTACAGAAGAAACTTGACCTGATAAAAAGATTAAGAGTATTAAAATCATTCCAAAAAAAAGAAGGCAGAAGACAGAATAAACCTGAATGGATGATACTAGATGTTATCCCTGTTATACCACCTGAATTAAGACCTCTTGTTCCGCTTGAAGGCGGAAGATTTGCCACATCAGATCTTAACGATCTTTATAGAAGAGTTATCATAAGGAATAACCGTCTGAAAAGATTAATAGATATTAAAGCGCCTGAAGTTATCTTAAGAAATGAAAAAAGGATGCTTCAGGAAGCAGTTGATGCTTTACTTGATAACTCAAGACGCGCAACAGCAGTTAAATCTGAAAACAGACCTTTAAAATCTTTATCAGATATTTTAAAAGGCAAACAAGGCCGTTTCAGGCAGAACCTTTTAGGAAAACGTGTTGATTATTCAGGCCGTGCTGTTATTGTTGTTGGACCTGAGTTAAAGTTACATGAATGCGGTTTACCTAAAGATATGGCTCTTGAATTATTTAAACCTTTCGTGATTAGAAGACTTATTGATAGAGACCTTGTTAAAACCGTTAAGAGCGCAAAAAAATTAATAGAAAGAAGGACTCCTGAAGTTTGGGAAGTACTTGAAAATGTTATAGAAGGTCATCCAATAATGCTTAACCGTGCCCCTACCCTGCACAGATTAAGTATCCAGGCATTCCAGCCTATATTGGTTGAAGGTAAAGCTATCAGGCTTCACCCGCTCGTTTGTACTGCATTCAATGCGGATTTTGATGGTGATCAGATGGCGGTACATGTACCACTCTCACCCGAAGCACAACTTGAAGTTAGAGTACTCATGCTTTCAAGCCATAACCTGATGTCACCTCAAAACGGAGATCCTATTACTGTACCTAACCAGGAAATTGTATTAGGATGCTACTATCTTACAAAATTCAAAAAAGGTGATTTAGGCGAAGATAAAATATTTTCAAGTCCTGAAGAAGTTGTTATCGCTTTGAATAATTACAGGGTTGGTCTGCATGCAAAGATCAAAGTAAGAATAAAAGGCGAAATAATTGAAACTACCGTTGGAAGGATTATTTTTAACCAGATTGTTCCCGAAGGAGCTACATATATAAATGAGCTACTCACTAAAAAAGGTATTATTAAAAATATTGCCAAAGTTTTCAAAAGTGTAGGTAACAAGAAAACTGTTGAATTCTTAGATTCATTAAAAGATATTGGATTCCGTTATGCTATGAAAGGTGGTCTCTCGGTAAACCTTGATGATATTAATATTCCTGGAAGTAAAGAAAAGATAATTGAAACAGCTCAGAAAAAAGTAGATGCAATCGAAAAATCAAGGATGAGAGGTCTTATCACCGAAGGTGAGAGATACAATAAAGTAATTGATATCTGGACACATGCTACAAATGATGTGAAAAGCGATCTTATGGCTACACTAAGAACTTCGAGAGACGGATTCAACTCATTACATATGATGATTGACTCTGGAGCGAGAGGTTCACAGGACCAGGTAAGCCAGCTTGCTGGTATGAGGGGTCTTATGGCTAAACCTCAAAAGTCCATGACAGGGCAGGCAGGTGAAATTATTGAAAACCCAATCATAGCTAACTTCAAAGAAGGTCTTTCAATTCTGGAATACTTTATATCAACACACGGAGCAAGAAAAGGTCTGGCTGATACTGCTTTAAAAACAGCTGATGCAGGATATTTAACACGTAAACTAGTTGATGTATCACAAGATGTAATTATTTCAGAAAATGACTGCGGAGCTATCAGGGGCTTGACCGTTGAAGCTTTAAAAGACGGTGAAGATATTAAAGAACCTCTTGCAGAAAGAATATTGGGACGCGCAGCCCTGCAGAATATTGTTGACCCTTTAACAAGGAAAACAATACTGAAAGCCGGAGAGATTATAGATGAAGAACTTGCTCAGCAAATAGCAGGAACATCAATCCAGGCAGTTGAGATCCGTTCTGTACTGATGTGTGAATCACGAAAAGGTATATGCGCAAAATGTTACGGCAGAAACCTAACAACAGGCAAACTAGTTGATGTTGGTGAAGCCGTAGGAGTTGTTGCTGCACAGTCTATCGGTGAGCCTGGTACACAGCTTACACTTCGTACATTCCATATTGGTGGTACAGCAAGCAGAATTGTAACACAATCAAGGATTCCTACCAAGTTTCCTGGTAAAGTTAAATTTGATAGTATTAAGTCAATAAAATATACAAATCCTGCTTCAACAGAAGGTGAATATTTTGTTACACATAGCCGTAACGGTATAATACAGATTCTTGATGAAAATAACCGATTGATATCTAAATATGATGTACCTTACGGAGCGCATTTAATGATAAAAGACGCTGAAATGGTTGAAAAGAACCATGTACTTTATGAATGGGATCCATACAACTCTGTAATTGTTGCTGAGCATAATGGAACAACCCGATATTTAGACTTAAAAGAAAATGTAAGTTATGCAGAAGCACCTGATGAGACTACAGGACACATCCAGAAAGTAGTTACTGAATCAAAGGATAAAACCTTAAGTCCAACTATACAGATAACTGACTCAAAGGGTGACCTTTTAAGCCAATATATCATACCTGCACAAGCTCATTTACTTGTAAATGACGGTGAACCAATTTATGCAGGACAGATACTTGTTAAAATTCCAAGAGATACCGGTAAAACAAGGGATATCACAGGCGGTCTGCCTAGAGTAACAGAGTTATTTGAAGCAAGAAGCCCTAACTCTCCTTCGGTTGTAACTGAAATTGATGGATACATCGAGATTGGTGCAATTAAAAGAGGTTCACGTGAAGTGAGAGTAAAAACTGCCGATCTTTCAATAGAAAAGAAATATATGATACCTGTTGGTAAACATATACTAGTAAGAGATGCTGATTTTGTAAAAGCAGGTGAAGCGCTCTCAAGCGGTTCAGTTGATCCTCATGATATTTTAAGAATAAAAGGTGTTGCTGACGTTCAGGCATATCTTGTAAATGAAATTCAGGAAGTTTACAGAATGCAGGGCGTTAAAATAAACGATAAACACATTGAAGTAATTGTAAGACAAATGCTTCAGAAAGTGCGAGTTGTTGATTCAGGTGATACAATGTTTCTTGAAGGTGATGTTGTTCACCGCTTTAAGTTCTTAAATGAAAATGAATCACTAAGGAATAAAGTAGTTGTAAAAGATAAGGGCGATTCGACTAAAGTTAAAATGTATGATATTATGGATAAGAAGAAATTGAAGGAACTTAATGCTGAACTGAAGAAGAAATCCAAAACACTTATCGAGTTCAGGGATGCCAACCCGGCTATCGCTAACCCAATATTGCTTGGTATTACTCAGACATCACTCACAACAGACAGCTTTATATCTGCAGCATCGTTCCAAGAAACCACAAAGGTTTTAACAGATGCCGCAATCGAAGGCAAAGTTGATTTCCTACAGGGTTTAAAGGAAAACGTTATTGTTGGTCAGCTAATTCCAGCAGGTACAGGACTTAAAGCTTACAAGGATCTCCTTGTAACAAGCAAAGATTCCGAACAGCCTGAAGAAGAAAAGCCCAAGAAGAAAAAAGCTAAGAAAAAGGTTAAAGAAGCTGTAGAAGCCGAATAATTAATGTTTAAATAATATTAAAAAAACCCCGAATAACAGTTTGGGGTTTTTTTATCTTTATAACTATGGATACCGGGTATTCAATATTAATAATTACAGGACCAGTCGGAGCAGGGAAAACTTCTGCTGCAGAAGCTGTTTTCGATTTGCTTTCTGCAAGGAAAATCCCTTGCGCTGTAATTGATTTTGACTGGCTTACTGCTGCATACCCTGCCCCTGTTGATGATAGGTTTAATTTCAGGCTGGGAATTAAAAATTTAAGCTCAATAATTCCTAACTACCTATCACTGGGTATTAAACTCTTTATTATTCCAACAGTTATTGAAAGCAAAGATGAAATTGAAACATTTAATGAGCTGATTAAAGGAACAGATATTTTTGTAATACGGCTTAATGCTGAACCTGCTACCCTGCATAAAAGACTTGATAAAAGAGAAATTGGGAATCTATTAGATTGGCATAAAAAGAGAGCTATTGAGCTAATTGATCTGTTTGAGAACAAACAACTGGAAAATAAAATTATTGATACTGAAAATAAATCCATAGAATCTATTGCAAAAGAAATTTTGCTCGTTTGGCCGGAGAAAGATAAGTGATAAATATAAACGAATATTTTAATTTTCTCTATAAGTTAGAAAGAACGGATATGAAATACGATCTTTCTAACATAACTACGCTATGCAATGCCATAGGCAACCCGCAAAATTCTTTTAAATCAATTCATATTGCAGGAACAAACGGTAAAGGCGCAACAGCATCCGTTACCGCATCAGCTTTAAAAGAACACGGGTTAAAAACCGGTTTATTTACTTCCCCTCATATTTTAAATTTTAATGAAAGAATTAGAATAAACGGCAAATGTATCAGCAATAAATATATAAAGTCATTCCTTGATGATAACATTAAATTGATAAAGAAGATAAAGCCCTCATTTTTTGAGGTAAACACTGCATTAGCATTTAAATATTTCTCGGATAAGAAAGTTGATATTGCTGTTATCGAGTGTGGTTTAGGCGGCAGGCTTGATTCAACCAATATTCTTACTCCGCAAATATCTGTAATTACACAAATTGATATGGATCACATGCAATTTTTAGGGAATACTTTGAGAAAAATTGCTAAAGAAAAACTTGGTATTGTTAAACATGATGTGAAAGTAGTTGTCAGTGACAATAACATTACATTGAAAGAATTATTCCATAAAACTATCAGCAAGCAAGAACTTCTCTATATTGATGATATTGCAGTTATAAAATTCATTTCCAAAGATCCACACAGGTTGACATTTTCAATGAAGGATAGATTTGGTAAAATAATTAACTTCAACTCTCCCCTTCTTGGGAATTACCAAGCCAGAAATATTACAGCAAGTTATTTAACTGTTAAGGAATTTATGCAAAAAGAAAATTTACAATTTTCTTTAAGTAACTTTAAAAAAGGTATATCTAATATTAAACAGAATACCGGTTATTTCGGCAGGTTTGAAGAAATTAAATTTAAGGGAAAAAAATATTTGCTTGATGTATCACATAATCCAGACGGTATTAAAAAAGCATTAAACTCTTTAAAAGGTACAGGATTTAATCAGGATGTTGTAATATTTGGTATTATGGAAGATAAGGACTACAAAAATGCTATTAAAGAAGTTTTAAAACACTCAAACAATATAATATTGACTAAACCTGATTATGCGAGGGCAATGGATCCGAGTATATTATACAGTTATGCAAAAAAGCTAAATAGTATGTTGAATAAAAATATTATGATTGCAAGCAGTGTAAAGGATTCATTGAAAATTGCGGATAAAATGAATTATAAAAATATTATACTTATCGGCTCATTTTTCCTTGTTTCAGACGGACTTAAAACACTTGGTTATAAAAAACTTCCTTACTGAAATAAAATATAGTTTATTCTTTAAAAGGCTTCTCCTTTTTGTTATCTTTCTGGTATTGTTTAATGAGCTTTTTTATCTCATTATTGAATTTACGTTCAAAAACTATCATTTTGGCAAGCTGTTTAGATGTTAAAATTAATTTCATATCCTTTACAAAATCTTCTCTCTTTTGATTTATCTGTTCTTCATTGGCAATAAGCTGGTTAACAATACTATCCAGACCGTTACTACTTTCAATATTTTCAGTCATTAACTTATATGTCTTTGCCCTTTTTTGATTAAGCTCCTTCATTGAACTGCTGAAAGCTTTGTACTTATCTATAAAAGTATTTTTTGTAGTCTCATCAAGCTCAAGTTTTTTAGTTAGCTTTTCCAGTTTAATTTCCTGTATCTTTTCGCGGAAATCATCCTGTGCAAATGCAGGCTTAAGGCATAATGAAAAAGCCAGTATAAAAAAAACTAATATTATGTATGTTTTTGCCATAATTTTATAAATTAAACTTCCTTACAGATTACTATTTTGCAGGTAATGTAATATCATTTCCTGCTCGTTAACATTTAATTTTTTAAACTCATTTTCTGTTTCCTCATCAAAACCAGTTCCTTCGCCATTAGCAAATATTGAAGTTTCCTCTATTTCAACGGCAAGTTGTTCATCTTTTAAAGGTTCTAATGTTTCTTGAACAGGTTCAAATTCAGGAAGAATGCTCTTGGCGGTTACATTATCAGGTTTTGTGGAATTCTTCTTAACTACATTATTGTTATTTTTTTCAAATTTATTCTGTTCTTTTGTAACATTATCTGCATTTTTATTATCAGATACTTTTTCCTGTTTAATATTTTCTTTACTGTCGTTATTTTCATCTTTTAAAGTATCTTTCTTTACCTGTTCTATCTTCTTTTCTTCGGTAAGCTGAATATTTGATGGTTTAACAATATAATAAATCAGAGCAATAAGAATAATTGCTGCAATTGGTACAAGAGCCTTCCACATAGAAGCAATTTTATCCCAAGAAAAGCCTTTTGATTCACGGCTATGAATTTTATCGTGGATTCTTGGAAGTAAAGAATTCCAATATTGAGGCTCAGGCTCTTTGTATTGAACAGAACTTACGAAATCAAATGTCTCTTTCATTTCGTTATAAAATTCACGCACTTCGGCTGATTCCTTTAAAACTTTTTCAACCAGGACTTTTTCCACATCATTAAGCTTACCTGAAATATAATCAGGTAACATAAACTTAATTTCTTCGTTATTTAATTTATTATTCATTATTTATGACCTCACCCCCAACCCACCTGACTGCTGATGCAGTTCTCCTGAAAGTAAATGGGAGGAAGTGGTTATAATTTATTAATATTTTTTTACTTTCTGCGTTTATCAGCAGTCCCGCGCTTCTATGTAGCGGGATGCTTTTTACTTTTTACTTTCAATATTCTATTTTTCTTTTAACGTAATTCCCAATTTTTTTTACAGCATGAAAATAATTAGCTTTAATGCCGCCAGTTGATTTACCAAGTATATTTGCAATTTCATCATATTGAAGCCGGTCATAATATCTCATATTAAATACTGCTCTTTGCTTCGCAGGAAGTGTTTTAATTGCTTCTTCAAGTATCCGGCGTTTTGTTTTATCATCTATTTCTTCATCAGCTTGTTTCTCTTTTGATTCTATTTGTTCAACTACAAGTTCTACACTTACTGTATTTTTCACCTTTACTTTTCTTATGTGGTTAATTGAATAGTTTGTTGCTATTCTGTAAAGCCATGTAAACAAATTCGATTCTTCTCTGAAATCCTTAAGTGCTGTATGTACCTTGATAAATACTTCCTGTGTAACATCATCAGCTTCATCGTGATCCTGAACCATCTTTCTTATAACCCAGTAAACCTGTTTCTGATATTTACGGACTATTTCATTAAACCCAGTAATATCACCGTTTTTAAATCGGCGTATTAGTTCAAGATCATTATTTTTATTCGCAATGTTCCCCGTCATTTAGCGCAGGCTAGTGTTACAGCTTAATCGATTTATAAGTTATTGATAACATTAAATTTGCTATTCGTTTCTTAATTTCCAGCCTGCTTAAACTCCCTACTTTACAATAATAAGACAATAAAATCTGTAATAAGTTTAATTTATCAAGCTGAGATACCAGAAATATTTTAATAACTCACCTTACGCATATAGCATAATTCACAGACAGGAATGTCTGTGTTACTAAATCACCTTGTGCCCTAAAACAGGGCAGACGGTAATCTTGCGTAAGGTGAGTTAATAAATAATAGCATTTCATTATCTATAAAAAAATACTAAAATTGAAACTAATATGATAATTTTTCTATTAAAAATTGTGTGAACTTGAACTTTAAATCCTTAAAAATAGAGAATTTCGGCAAGATACTTGTTATTTTGGTTGGAATTATGATTTTAGTGGTAATTGTAACTATTATCATTAAGTTCTCTGATATTAGCGATAATCAAACAATTGAAACTAAATCCTCTAATCCTGATGCTGTTATTCCACCTTTTGAAATAGGTACTGCTAATAAGAATGAGAACTATATGAAAAATATCAGTTATGGAAATGCTATTTTCATAGAAAATGCATTTTATAAATGGGAGAATCTTTTTGATATATTTTCCTATAATATAAATGACAGTGCATTAAGTCAAAGTGATTCTATAACCCGTTATGAGAATATGGTTAAAATTATCAGCAACCCTAACAGAAAGTTTATCAAAGGCGGCTCTGATCAGATTTTAGAACAATACGGTGATATCATTCTTGAAGAATGTTTGTATTACAAAATTGACTGGCGTTTAATACTTGCAATGATAAAACAGGAATCAGCTTTTACATCAGATGCAGTATCACATGCCGGGGCATATGGTTTTATGCAGATAATGCCAAGAACAGGCTCGATGCTTGAGCAAACACTAAGCTTAGAAGACCACCGCTCCCCTGTTAATAATCTGAAAGCAGGAATATATTATTACGCAATGCTTGTAGGAAGGTATTATGGCACAGGCGATACAAATATGTATAAATTCGCACTTGCTTCTTATAATGCAGGCTCAGGTCACGTTGAAGATGCTATGAGCATGGCTTATTACTTTAATGAAGATTATAAGAACTGGGATGTTGTAAAAGAATATATGAAACTGCTTGCTCCCGGGAATGATTCACTGCATCAACTTGTGTGGGGTTCAAGTCCACCTAACAGAGTATTTGCAAACTGGAAAGAACCATACAACTATGTTGATAACATAATCTGGTACTGGCAGCAGTACAAAAAACTTTATCCACTTCCTGAAGATAACAAGAAATCAGGGAACACTAAGAAGAAAAAATCAATAAAATAATTGTCATTCCTGTAAGCCTTGTTTCTAAGGCGAGAGCAGGAATCTTTACCTAATGAAGATAAAAATATCCTGTATCGTATTAACTTTGATGATAAGTTATAATTCCTTTTCTCAGGATACAATTAACTTTAAACTATTTGATTCACTTAAAACAAAAAGTGAAGATTCTCATAAAACTATAAGGAATGAATCAAAAATTGAGAAATCAAAATCTGCGGATTCATTAATAAAATTTACTATACCTAATGATACATCATATAATCCATTAAAAATTATCAATAATAGTGAAATTACTACTGAGACAAAGTATATTTCAGACCCTGAGAACTTTGATGTTTGTCTCTTTCGTAAAATAAATAATTCACGCTCACCCCTTAAAACTAAAATACTTAATACTACAGATAACTCAATGCTCCCTGTGGTAATCCTTGTACCGCCATCACTATTTATTTACAGTAGAGTCAAGAGTAATACATATGATGAAAATACTGCATATTTACTTTTCACATCAGAAGCAACAAGTTTTGCGATAACATTTGCCACTAAAATGATAGTAAACCGTAAAAGACCAAAACATGCTCTCCAAAATGTTCACACAAAAGGGTCACAAATTCTTGATAAATATTCATTCCCTTCAGGTCATACAAGCACATCGTTTTCAATTGCTACAATGTTCACACTCAGATACCCTAAATATCCTCAGGTGTATGCCCCAATGTTTGTATGGGCTCTGATTGTGGCTTACGGCAGACCTTATTTCGGGTTCCACTATCCAAGTGACCTATTGGCTGGAACAATAATAGGCAGTGGTTCATCAATTTTGATATATTCGTTAAGAAAAGAGTTGTTTAATATCAAAAATCAGGTTCTTAGTGAAGATAAATCAGATGACGGCTCAATTAACGGAGGTGTAGTTAATTTCTTTGCGGGAGCTTTTGCTGTAAGTGCGATATTTGATAATTTGATATTCAGGGAAAATCATAGTAAACGTTTCTTTATTTCACCCTGGATGGATAGTAATAGAAGCGGTCTAAATGTAAAATGGAAGTTGTAACATTATAAACACCTATGAGAATACAAAAGTCTACTAATAAATATTTTAAAATACCAATAAAAAATAAAATATAAATATATTAGTAACTGATGTTACGTAAAACATTTGAACCAAGCAAAAACCCATAAAATTATGTCGCTCCTACAGAGCTAAAATATTGATTATTAGTGTTTATTACCGACATTCCGCTCCTAACGGAGCTAACTAATTTGAATATTTTTGAAAATTATTTCTTTTTTGCGTAAGGACTGTTAGTAATATATAATAAATTGAATATTAATCTCAAAAATGCTAATTTGCAGAAATTTATGTAGTTATATAGTATCAAATATTTTAATATGAACAATAATCTTCTATATCAAATTATTTCTGTGTTACTTCTTTCACTACTAATTGTAAGTTGTAATAAAGATGATTTACCAACCATTCCCCCTCAAGAACCCGTTTCAACATGGGGCGTTCAGTCAAGTAATGTTACTAATAATTTAAAAAGTGTTTATTTTATAAATGAATTTACAGGTTATGCGGCAGGAAATTCTTTTCCAAACGACACAAATAAAATAATTAAAACTACAGATGGAGGTATAAACTGGTTCAGAAAACCTGTTGGAGTAACTACAGCAAGTTTTACAAGCATATATTTCATTGATACAATTACAGGTTATGCAGCCGGTTCAAACGGTACTATTATTAAGACATCAAATGGAGGTGACTCATGGTATGTATTGCCAACACTAATTACTGATTACATTTATGATATAAAGTTTTTTGATTCACAAAAAGGGATTCTATCAGGAAGTACTGGGAAAATTCTGACAACAGTTAACGGAGGCGATACTTGGCAAATAGCAAACACACAAACTCAACAAACATTATACAGTATTTCAATCAATGCACCTGGTGAAGCTTTTGCTTGTGGAGACAGAGGTATTATTCTTTATACAAATAATTATGGCTCATCATGGGTCAAGCAATTACCAGATACTTCATTTACACTTAAATCAATCTTCTTTGTTAATTCTAATACCGGCTTTTCATGCGGACAGTATGGGACAATTATTAAAACTACTAATAAAGGAACAAATTGGAGTATATTAACATCACCCATTACCGAAGAATTTACTTCAATATTTTTTACAAATGAGAACACTGGATTTTTAACTGGAGATTATGGTTATATATACAAGACTAAAAATGGAGGAAATACATTTACAAGATTAAGAACGGAGACACAAAATTATTTAAGACAAGTTTATTTTATTGGCTCAAACAAAGGATGGGTAGTTGGTGAATATGGAACAATACTACATACTACAAACGGTGGTGATTAGAATTACTAAGCAAGAGCTAACTGCGTAGTGAAACTCCTATAGAACAAAAGCAAAAGCAAAATCTAAACCCCCGAAAAGATTGACGAAAGAAATTGTTTTCGATTAATTTACATTTTTCGATTATATTAAAAAATACTCCCCCCTTTTTAATCCCGCTAAGCAGAAGATCGGGACTGCAAAAAGCGCAGAAAGCGAAAGGGGGGATTTGTTTAAAACAAGTGTTAACCAAGTACACTTTTTATTATAGATTCAAGCTGCTCATCTTGAAAAGGTTTAACAAGGTAACCATCCGAGCTTAATGCGCCAATCTTGTTTAGAGTATTTTCATCTTCAAAAGCTGTTAAAAACACAATATGCACAATATATTTTTCTTTTAGGAGTTTAGCTGTTTCAAGTCCGTTAAGTTTACCTTTTAACTCAACATCCATTAAAATAAGGTCCGGTTTAGCATTTTCATACATATCCAGAACTTTTTCACCGGAATCTGATACAAGAACAACATCATATCCAAGCGATGTAAGGCACTTGCTTATATCCATAGCTACAATGCCTTCATCTTCAACTACAGCAATTCTATTTTTAGACATAAAAGAAAATTATTAATTACGGAAAATCCAATTGTTTCAAAATTACAAATAATACTACTTTAAATCTATGACAAATAGATAATATAATAAATTGTAAAGAGTTCAAAATTTCGGTATTTTTGTAGATTAGCGGGAGTAATTCAGTGGTAGAATGTCACCTTCCCAAGGTGGACGTCGCGAGTTCGAGTCTCGTCTCCCGCTCATTGTATAGATAAAATATGCTCAACGTTAAGATAAGTTCATTCAGTTATAAAAAAAGCGGAATACCCGAAGATGATACTTCAAATGGTGGAGGTTTCGTATTTGATTGCCGTTTCATTTACAATCCGGGTAGAGAAGAATCATTTAAAGCACTTACAGGTAAAGATAAGCAAATAATAGATTTCCTTGATAAAAATGATGTAATGCAGGATTTTCTATATAGCATATATTCAATAGCAACGGCTGCAATTGATAATTATTTACACAGGGATTTCTCAAACTTAATGTTCAGCTTTGGCTGTACAGGTGGGCAGCATCGTTCGATTTACACAGCTGAAAAATTGAAAAATTTATTAGTCGAAAAATATGGGAATAAGATAATTGTTACTATAAGTCATAATGAATTCCCTGAGTTAAATAATAGTGGATTCTGACCTTTAGGTGGATTCTGACCTTTAGGTGGATAGTAAAAAATAACAATAGGATACATACAATATAAGATTGGATAATAATAGTTACAGCCTTCACTCACTTGAAAAGAAAACCTTTACACTGCATTTAATATCACAGGTTTTTAATGGAATTGCAATAGGCATTATTCTGCTTCAGGATGTTATTTTAAAGAAAACACTTGGCGGAAGTAATTTCCAGGTAATGATATTGACTTTTTTGGTAAGTTCTTCATTCCTGTTTTCTATTTACGGCAGCGAAATAGTAAACCGCTCAAAAAGCAGGTCAAAAACGATTTTAATTATCGGGATCACTGCAAAATCATTTCTGATTATATTACCATTATTTGATAATCCGGTTTACTACATATTATGTATTGCAGTTGGAGCTTACCTGGATTCTTTACTTCTATCAATATGGAATATAGTTTTTAAACATAATTATACCGATAAAAATAGAAGCCGGTTATATTCTTATGCAACATCTTTGCAAACAATATTTGTAGTTATTGTAACAACGGCAACAGGGTATTTCCTTGATATAAATGGCAATATTTATAAAATTATATTTCCTATAGCAGGAATATTTGGGATACTTGTTTATTGGAACTTAGCCAGAATGATAAACCTAAGTGATGATGATTATAAAGGAAAAGTAAATTCAGGTAAAACTCATTACAACCTAAGACTAGTTAAAGATATTGCAATATTACCAATAAGGAATACTCTTAGAATTTTTAAAGAGAATAAACCATTTTTACGATTTGAAGCATATTTCTTTTTATATGGTATGGCTTTTATGGTACTTTCACCAGTTATACCTGTTTTATTGGTTGATGACTTAAATCTTTCATACTCCCCTATTTCATTTGCCAAAGGATTGATATTTCATTCAGCATTGATACTTTTTACACCTTTAATGGGCAAATACCATGGAACGGGTAATCCTACAAAATTCTGCGCTTATGTTTTCAGCATTTTGGCATTATTTCCACTAACTCTGGTTTCGGCAAAGTATTTTGCAGCTTTGGGATTAATCACAAATACAGCAATAACGGTTTATATTTCGTTCTTCATATTTGGTTTTGCAATGAGTGGTGTAACAATTGCCTGGGCATTAAGCTCAATATTTTATGCCCCTAGTAATGAAGTATCAAATTATCAGGCTGTGCATATTACTTTAACGGGGGTTAGAGGGGTGTTCAGTCCAGCATTAGGTTATGCGGTAATGAAGATTTTTGAGATACAATTTACATTCTACCTTTCAGCATTATTGTTTTTGTTAGGAGGTGTATTAATGTGGCGTGAGAGCAAACATTTGAAAATTAACTGACTTGAAGATATTGAAAAAAGCTGTAATTTTGTAATACTTTACCAAAAGTAAAGGGCGGTTAGCTCAGCTGGTTCAGAGCGCCTGCCTTACAAGCAGGATGTCGGGGGTTCGAATCCCTCACTGCCCACAAGCCTAAATCGTAAGATTTGGGCTTTTTTGTTTTCATTGAACTTGCCTTACAAGCAGGATGTCGGGGGTTCCCCCGAAGGGGCTCTTGAAAAGTCCTTCGGACCTTCGGAGGAATCCCTTCCCAAAGGGACTACTTTGTAGCACTGCCCACAAGCAAGGCGTTTTTTTGACGTCTTTTTTGTTTTATACAGTTCAAGTTGTCAAGACCCGTTCGATCTCTCAACACCAAAAAAAACTCAAATTGAAAAATTTGGATTTTGTAAGTTGTTGGTGACAACACCAACAACTGGGTAAGATTTGGGTTTTTTTGTTTTATGCTTTATGAGATTGCATCACAAAGGCGTGGGTTGCTAAACTCTTCATTGAGTGTTTTTTTGTTTAACCTTGAAAATAACCTAAAAATGCTTAATTTTGTATATATGTGTAGCCATTATTGTTAATTTCATTAATAATTTAAGTGATTAATTGAAGAATACTAAGATACTATTACTTATTTCTATAGCTGTGATATTTGGGATAAACATGTTTTCAGGCTCAATAAACTCTTATTATTATCAAATTATTATTTACTGCGGTATAAATATTGTATTGGCAACAAGTCTTAATCTTATAAACGGTTATACAGGACAATTTTCGCTTGGTCATGCTGGTTTTATGGCTATAGGTGCTTATGTTTCTGCAGCATTAAGTACATATCTTGCTCCTACTTTGCTTTCTGTTTTAGGTGATGGTGTAATCGGAAGAGCTATCTGGTTCATAGCTGTCCTAACAATTGGCGGCGCTGGTGCAGCATTGGCTGGTATTATTGTTGGTGTACCATCTTTAAGATTAAAAGGTGATTACCTAGCAATAACAACACTTGGTTTCAGTGAGATTATCAGAGTAGTTATTCAAAATCTGAATGTTATTGGAGCATCACAGGGTTTCCGAGGTCTTTATGTTTATGATAATGGAGTTAGAAGTTTGGAAATGGTACCCGAGCTTAGTAATGTTACATTTAGGTTCTATGATATTCCCAAATACACAGATTTCTTTTGGGCATTTCTTGTTGCAGCAATAATAATTTTCGGGATAACAAATTTAATGAAATCAACTTACGGCAGAGGATTCATTGCTGTTAAAGATGATGAAATTGCGGCAGAGGCAATGGGTATCAATACTACAAGATTTAAAGTTACTGCCTTTATTATTGGAGCATTTTTTGCAGGTGTTGCAGGAGGGCTTTATTCCCATTTTTTGCAATATATAAATCCCGAAGATTTTAATTTCCTGCGTTCTATAGAAATTGTTGCAATGGTTATTCTTGGAGGAATGGGAAGTACATTAGGTGTTGTAATTGCAGCAATAGTATTAACTATACTGCCGGAATTGTTAAGAGATGTACAGCAGTACAGAATGATTATTTATGCATTACTTCTTATAGTTATGATGTTATTAAGACCGCAAGGGTTATTTGGCATGAAGATTGATCGCAAAAAAAAGAAAATTTCTCCATTAGATAAGTCTGATGCTGTTCTTAACGATAAAAAATAAATATTGGATATACTAACATTAAATAATTGTACCATTAAATTCGGCGGTTTAACAGCGGTTGATTCACTTAACGCAAATGTCCAAGAAAATGAGCTTGTTGGTTTAATAGGACCTAATGGCGCTGGTAAAACAACTATATTTAATATAATAACAGGTGTATATGCTCCAACTGAAGGTGATGTACTTTTCAATGGAGAAAGTATTATTAAATATAAACCATATCAGGTAACTCATAAAGGCATAGCAAGGACATTTCAGAATATAAGATTATGCCAAAGCTTATCTGTAAAGGATAATGTAAAAGTATCTTATAATAACAGCTGCAAATCTAAACTATTAAGTTCAATTTTTCAACTTAAAGGCTATCATAAAGAAGAGAAGGAAATTGATGATGAAATTCATGAACTATTAAAGATGTTTGACCTATCTGTAGTTGCGGATGAAAATGCCAAAAACCTGCCTTATGGCGACCAGAGAAAACTTGAAATAGTTCGTGCTTTAGCCACCAAACCAAAGCTTTTATTGCTTGATGAACCTGCTGCAGGGATGAATCCTTCAGAGAAAAGAAATCTTATGCAATTGATTGAGAAAGTTAAGGATAAGTTCAATATTTCTATTTTACTTGTAGAGCATGATATGAATGTAGTTATGGGTATCTGCGAGAGGATTTACGTATTAGAATATGGCAAAAAAATA
Organism: uncultured Ignavibacteria bacterium; assembly: GCA_947084945.1. Classification (GTDB taxonomy): domain Bacteria; phylum Bacteroidota; class Ignavibacteria; order Tepidaquicellales; family OLB5; genus OLB5. The sequence continues at coordinate 36,648 of CAMTUP010000025.1, forward strand.
GCCGAAGGTAAAGCTGAGGAAATACAAAAAGACCCAAAAGTAATTGAAGCGTATTTAGGAGAACCACCGAAGTGATAAGATGTTAAAAATAGAAAACCTGCAGGTAAATTACGGAATTGTTAAAGCAATAAAAGGAATATCAATTAATGTTCCTGAAAAATCAATTGTTACTCTTATTGGAGCAAATGGTTCTGGTAAAAGCACTACATTAATGGCGATTTCAAGCATAATAAAGGCTGCTGAAGGCAGTAAAATAATCTATCAGGATAAAGATATAACTAACTTGCTACCTCATAAAATTGTAGAAATGGGAATATGTCAAGTACCTGAAGGAAGATTGATATTTTCAAATTTAACAGTAAAAGAAAACCTTGAAATGGGCGCATACTTAAGGAAAGATAAACAGAATTTCAGCAAAGATCTTGATTTCATTTTTTCAATATTTCCAAGACTTAAAGAAAGGATTAAACAGCCAGGCGGAACACTTTCAGGGGGTGAGCAGCAAATGCTATCAATTTCAAGGGCATTAATGTCAAAACCTAAAATGCTATTACTTAATGAACCATCACTAGGGATTGCTCCTCTTTTAACAAAAACTATTTTCGAAAAAATAGTGGAAATAAATAAAACTCTTGGTGTAACAATATTGCTTGTTGAACAGAATGCAAACCTAGCGCTATCAATAGCTGATTATGGCTATGTACTCGAAACCGGCAATATAATATTAGAAGGACCTGCAAGTGAACTTGCAACAAATGCCGAGGTAAGAAAAGCATATCTAGGTGAAACGTAGAAGTGTATATAGAGTGTGTTGAGTGTATAGAGTGCGGAGTAAAGACATAATCTAAATAAATTTTTAATTAAATAATCCAAATAATCTTCACAATAAATATATTAAAAAAAATAAATAGAATACAACTATGAAATTCGCAGACGGAATATCCAGACTGGGAACAGAAACAGCATTTGAAGTACTTGCTAAAGCTAAAGCGCTTGAAGCTGAAGGCAAAAGCATTATACATTTACAAATTGGTGAACCTGACTTTCCAACACCAAAAAATATTTGTGATGCAGCAATAAGATCAATACAGGCAGGTGATACCCATTACACCGGCGCTGCCGGGACACCTGAGTTAAGAAAAACTATTGCGGAATATGTAACCAAAACCCGTGGTGTTGAATTTACTGCCGATAATGTTGTTATGACACCAGGCGCTAAACCAATAATGTTCTTTGTAATACTTGCATTATTACAGGCGGGCGATGAAGCAATTTATCCCAACCCGGGCTTTCCTATATATGAATCAATGATCAATTTTACAGGAGCAAAGGCTATACCAATTCCTTTAAGACAGGAAAACAATTTTAAAATAGATATAAAAGAATTTGAAAAGCTTGTTAATGATAAAACAAGGCTTGTAATAATCAATACTCCTGGCAACCCAACAGGTAAAACAATACCAAAACAGGATATAGAAGCTATAGCAGAAATATTGAAGGATAAAGACTGTATGATACTTTCCGATGAAATATATTCAAGGATCTGTTATGATGGGGCTGAATCATATTCAATTACAAAGATACCCGGATATAAAGACAGGACGATAATTTTAGACGGTTTTTCAAAAACATATGCAATGACAGGCTGGCGAGCAGGTTATGGAATTATGAATACAGAGCTGGCTCCGGTTATAACAAAGCTTATGGTAAACAGTAATTCATGCAATAATGCATTTGTACAAAAAGGCTGTATAGAGGCTTTAACGGGTCCGCAGGATGAAGTTGATAAGATAGTAGCCGAATTCACCAGGAGAAGAAAAATTATAGTTGATGGGCTAAATTCTATAAAAGGATTTAATTGCTCAATGCCTGATGGCGCTTTTTATGCATTCCCAAGCATTACAGGCACAGGTTATAAATCAAAAGAACTTGCTGATAAATTGTTATATGAAGCAGGTGTTGCTTGTCTATCGGGTACATCGTTCGGTTCATATGGCGAAGGTTTTATCAGATTTTCATATGCAAATTCTGTTGATAATATTAACGAAGCTATTAAAAGAATAAAATCAGTTTTATAGGCCCCACCCCAGCCCTCCCTTAGAAACAAGGCTTGCAGCCCGAAAGGGAGGGAGTTGGGATTTTTTGATTTACAATTTATTACAATTCATACTTATTTTAAGTATATGAATTTTTAGTAATTTTCCGCAATTTTGTATTGAACCCTGAAAATTAAATTGTTATGAAAAAAACTCTCTTCGCATTACTGGTAATTTACATTTTCTCAACCTCAATTAATCAACCGTTTTCAAATCAGGTATATTTAACATTAATAAACGAAGTTAGTTTCACATCGGAACCACGGGATATAATTTTGTATGATAATGCTTATGTTATAACTAATGATGGTTTGTTTTCAATATCAATATCTGATCCTTATAAAATAACCAAAAGTGAATATAAAGAACTTTCCGGTCTAAAGAGCATGGCTTTTATTGGTCATTACGGTTATGCAGCTTACGGAAATGGCAAGATAGAAGTTTATGACTTTTCAAAAAGTCCAATTTTAAAAAGGACAACAATAAATACAAGTGGATATATCAAAAAAGTAACAATTTTCAATGGTTATTTATATGTCCTAAACGAAACTGCAGGGCTACAGGTGTATGATGTAAATATTGCTGATTTTCCTGTTTATAAAAATACACAGATAATACCTTACAGTGCTAGCGGTATGTTTGTAACAAACAATAAGGCTTATATAACAAGCTCTTACTCTCATCTTTCAATTATTGATGTAGGAGACCTCTCCAAATTGCCTATCATTGGTACTTATACATCTGGTACAAAATTCTATGAGCCTTATGTTGATGGCACTCTTGCATACGTGCCTCAAGGCTCAACCGGAGTCCAGGTTCTAGATATTACGAAGCTGCCTACTCCTGAGTGGCAGTATAATCTATATGCCCGCAAAAATGCGCAACAGGTAATAACATCTAATTATTATGTATGGGTAACTGATGAAAAATCAATTGAAAGCTTTTTCAATAAGGGACCCAAGTCCTATTACTTTGCAGGGAATTATAAATTTAAGGATAAAATTACAAGAATGGCGCTAATAGAAGGTAAGTATATTTATGTGTGCTCTACTGATAAAACGCTAAAGATATTGAAGATTGATTATAAGTATTAACTTGATTTCGGATTTCGGAATGTTTAATGCGGATTGAAAAATAATTAAAATCCGAGATATTCAATACGAAACCTGAGATTCATTTAAACTCCCCCATACATTTTAATCACATTCCCACGATACGATTTAGCTCCATCACCAAGTAGAAACAGGCAAGTTTCGGCTATTTCTTGTGGAGTTACCCATGTGGTGAAATCCTGATTCTGCATACTTTCACGGTTGGCAGGGGTATCAATTACGCTCGGTATAATTGCGTTAAATGTTATGTTATCTGCCTTATGTTCCTCGGCAAGAGTTTGCATTAAATTAACTACTCCCGCTTTGCTGAATGAATACGCAAACTTGCCCGTAGTAGTTTCAATTGCAGGTTTAGCTCCTATTGAGACAACCCTGCCGAACTTATTTATTTTAAAGTAAGTTAAGCTATGTTTCGTGAAGAAAAATGTAGTATAAAAATTCAGCTTTAACTGCTGCTCTATGAGTTCTTTATCGGTATCTGCAACCATCCGTTTTGGATGGTAACCGCCAACAGTATTGATGAGGAAATCAATACGTTTTTCCTGTTTTACCACGTTATCACAGAATTCCTTAACCTCGTCTTCATTTGTGGCATCACATGGAACACCATAGCGTTTTGGGAGTCCTTTAAATTCGCCATCACTGGTTTGTGAATCATCAAATACCTGCATAAATTCCGTTATTGAACGGACTGGGACGTAAACTTTCATTCCTCTAGCAGCAAAGTGATTGACAATTACCCTGCCTAAAGCCCCAGTGCCGCCTGTTACAATTGCTACTTTATCTTTAAACATATGATTTATTTCAATTAGTAGCACAGACATTCTTGTCTGTGGATAATATATTTTTCAGGAACAGAAAATCCAAATATTAAAATTAGAATTGACATGAAACCTATTATAACTGTGTTACAAATTCTAATATTAGAATCCTGATACACACAGACAAGAATGTCTGTGCTACTATAATTGGATTCCCGCTTTCTTCCTGCCGCAGACACGGAGAGGGAACAAGCAATTAAGCCTAAAACGTAATAGCAGAGTCTCAAATAATGAACTCTGCACAAAAAAACTATGAACGAACTATTGGCATATCTTTCCTAATATTACATCTTTTGTTGAGCCTGTAACTTTGTTCATATTGGCTGGATTACCTGAAATACATTCATTTGCTAAAACAGCAAATAAAACTGCTTCTTTATTATGAACGGTAATGCCATTTTGCTTTAATCGGTTTACATTTATTCCACTGAAATAGCTGCTTAATGCTTTCATAAGCACCTGATTATTGGCTCCCCCACCGCTTACGATAAGCTCATCTATTCTGCAAACAGGTTCAATGAAATTTATATAATTATGCCAAATTGTAAATGCTGTAAATTCGGTTACTGTTCTGATAAAATCATTTTTATTCAGTTTCCTGAATTTATTAAGTACCTTCTTTTGGAAATCCATTCCGTAATGCTCTCTGCCGGTAGATTTTGGAGGAGTTGCTGAATATCCCTTATCTATATTAGCAAGATATGTGAACAATTCAATGTTTACTTTCCCTTTTAAAGCAATCAAACCATTTTTATCATACTTTTTTCTGAATAAGTGATACATAAAACCATCAATCAGCATATTTCCAGGACCTGTATCAAATGCAAATACATCTTTCTTAGAAGCGTTTTTTTTAAGAACTGTGATATTTGATATTCCACCGATATTTAGCAATGCCCTATTCAAGGTTTTATGAGTAAATAGAATGTGATCTAAATATGGTACAAGTGGAGCACCATCACCATCAACAGCGCAATCTGCTATACGAAAATCTCCGATAGTAGTGATGCCAGTTAAATTAGCAATTATTGAGGGGTCACCTATTTGCAAGGTTGATTTCACCTTGAAACCGTTATAATAATCTTTTTCAGGCAAGTGGTGGATAGTCTGTCCATGTGAGCCAATAAGATCAATGTTATCATAAGTTAACTTATTTTTCCGTAAGAGCTTTAATACTGCATCAGAAAAAATAGCTCCGAGAATTACATTTAATCTGCAGATTTCTTCAATTTTAGCAGTCTTTTTATCTGAGTTTTTGAATACGGCAATACGTATTTTTTCGGGAATTGGGTGACATTGGAAATCGATTACTTTAATCTTAGAGTTTATACCACTACCTGATATTTGTAATAAAATTGCATCAACTGCGTCAACAGAAGTACCTGACAATAGACCGATGACGGTCTTCGTTCTTTTATTGAGTAGTCGGGATAATTTTTTGTTCATAGTTACAAATTTATTTAAAATATGAGCAATAAACCATACATTTATAGGTAATTCATAACAAAATTCCATATAATCTTGTGCATTGAACAGATATTTTATTAAAGTTATATTTGCTGATTAATTAATTTGAGAATATGGAATTTAAAATAAATAAAATAGACGCCGTTAAGCATGAAGTTGAATTTGAACTTTCATATAGTGATTTGGCACCTTACTTTGAAAAAGCATTCATAAAGGAACAAAAAAAGGCAGAAATCCCAGGTTTCAGGAAAGGGAAAGTCCCTGTTTCAATGGTAAAACGCATGTTTGGTGATATGATTGAAAAGGCATCACTTGAAGATGTCGCAAATGATATCTATAAGAATTTTCTTGACGAGAACCAAGTTCACCCTTTAGGCGAAGCTCAGATGGTTGATATGGATTATGAGCCAAAACAGATATTCAAGTTCAAAATAAAATATGAAGTAAAGCCTGAATTTGAGCTTGCTGATTATAAAGGTATAGAGTTAAACAGAACAGTCCACACAATAACCGAAAAGACAATTGATGAAGAAATAAAGTATATTCAGTCAAAACACATAACTCATGAAGAAGCACACAAGGCAGATGACAATGAATATACAATAACTTTAGATGTTCAAAAACTGGATGAAACCGGAACTGAAGTTATTGGTCAAAAAGATAAAGATGTAAGATTTTATCTTAACGATCCACAGATAAATAAGGAATTTAAGGAACAGTTAGAGCAGATCACAGAAGGCGAAGAAAGAGTATTGATACTGCCTGCCCTGGAAGAAGGCAAAATTGAAAAGTATAAAGTATTCTGCAAAAAAGTTGAAAAGGTTGTTTTCCCTGAATTGGATGAAAAATTCTTTAAACATGTATTCAAAGATGAAGATATAAAGACAATAGAAGAATTCAGGGCGATGGTAAAGAAAGATCTAGAGGGAATGTTTAATAACATTTCAGAACAGGAGTTAAGGAACAATATTGTAGGTGAAATGATCAAATTAAATGAGATACCTGTTCCTGATACATTAGTTGAAAACATACTTAATTCATATGTTGAAGATTTGAAGCACCAAAATCCTAAAAGGCAGCTACCTCCTGATTTTGATGAAGAAGAATACAGAAAGACGAAAAAAGTTGATGCAATATTACAGGTTAAATGGTACTTAATAAGGGATAAGATAATTGAAATTGAGAAGATTGAAGTAACTGATAAAGATCTTGAGCCAATAATAGAATCAGACGCAAAAAAATATAACCTTCCTGTTGATAAGATAAAGAAAGTTTATGAAAATAATCCGGATGTAAAGTACAGGGTCTTAGATGATAAATTAATGACATTTTTAATTGCAAATTCCAATATTAAAGATGTTGAAAAGAAGGATGAACTTTTTAACGATGAAACTTTAACCGGTGAAAATGAAGTTGAAACAGATAAAGAAGGTATAGAATTAACAGAATCAATATCAAAAAAAACAAAAAAGATATAATAATAATTCAATTAAAAGAAGGAAATAAATGAATTATCAAAAAATAATATCGGGGAATAAAGCCGAGATCGAAAAAGGACTTAACATAACAAACCAGCTTGTTCCAATGGTTGTTGAACAGACTGCCAGGGGTGAAAGAGGGATGGATATTTATTCCAGACTTTTAAGAGAAAGGATTATTTTTCTCGGCTTTCCTGTTGATGATCATACAGCAAGCCTTGTAATTGCACAGTTGTTGTTTCTTGAGTCAGAAGATGCAGATAAGGACGTAATGTTATACATAAACTCACCTGGAGGTAGTGTGAGTGCCGGTCTGGCTATATATGATACAATGCAGTATATAAAGCCAAATATTGCCACAATCTGCACAGGAATGGCAGCTTCAATGGGTGCTGTGTTGCTTGCAGGCGGTACAAGCGGAAAGAGGACATCTTTACCTCATTCAAAGATCATGATTCACCAGCCATTAGGCGGCACTCAGGGTCAGGCAACCGATATAGAGATATACACAAGGGAAATGATAAAAACCCGCGATGCGTTGTATAACATACTTTCAAAGCATACAGGTAAGGATTTTGAGACTATTAAAAAGGACTGTGACAGAGATAATTTTATGACTGCTGACGAAGCAAAGACATATGGTTTAATTGATCATATTCTTGAAAAAAGGATAATTGACAAGAAATAATTTTTAGATGACCGTGAACAAGTTTTATCGCAGAGTCCATAAAGCGGAGACTCTGCGGGGACTGTAAATATCGTCTTTATTGTATTCTGTATTTTATCTTGAATTAAAATTCTTACTATTTTTGTTCGATTTTCTTTTCGTCGGCTTCAGAATCTGATTTAATTTTTGTAGAATCTTTCTTTGTTGCCCTGCCTATTCTGTTTTCTGATTCATCATCGGTCTGCTGATTAATGTTATCATTTGCTTTTGATTCATCCTTCTTAGGCACAGGCGGAGGAGGTATTAACTTTTGCTCCTGATTAGTATCATTATCCTCATCTATGAATATGTTCTTCTTTTCATCACTTGACTTTTTTTCAGATTTCTTGGTTTCTGATTTCATTTCACCTTTTGTCTCAATCTTGGAATCACTTTTAGATTCCTTTTTCATTATACCGTCATCACTTTTAGTATCAACACCTTTATCTCTATCAGGCTCAACAAATCTTTGCATTTCAATTCTCTGCTCTTCACTGATTCTATCAGGTTTTAATTCAGGTGTAGAAGGATTTGTTGGGTCAGGTTTTGCAAAATAGTCGCTTGGTGTTTCTACAGAAGGAGCAAAAAACTCAGTAGAACGATTATCATCAGGATTAACTGCGCTATATTCCTTAGGATAATTACCGCTCAAATCATCAACATCTTTTTTAACATAAATAATAAGCTCACCCTGGTTTGTAGATGATACAAATTGCTGAGTGTTATCCGGGGAACCATTATTTAATTTGGAAAAGTAAGCAAAATACACAACAACGGTTATCAGTAAAATAACAGTTAAACCTAAAGCAGGTACAAAAGCAGGTCTGAATAAATTAGCAAACCAGCTTTTCTCTGTGGTTGCAGTCTTAACTATCCCTGTTACTTTTAAAACAGGAATATTAGCTTCACTGATCCTCTGCATAAGCCGTGCTTCAAAGTCTTTTTTAGCTTTTAGCCGTGGCAAGGACCTTAGGGTATCCCTTAACGCTTTAAATTTTTCTTCATCTTGTATCATTTTTGTTTCCTCCTTTCGGAGTTGTAAATCATCATTCTTCTTTATAAATATCTTTTAAAAGCACCTGGAGCTTTTCTCTGCCCCTGTTAATTCTTGACTTCACAGTACCCATCGGCAATCCTGTCATTTCAACTATCTCTTCATATGAAAATTCTTCAATATCTCTTAATACAATAAGCTCTCTGTAACTTTCGTTTATCTGATCAAGCGCTTTTTGAATATGAGTGCTTAAAAATTTTGAATTTGCATCTACTTCGGGTCCTCCGTATGCTTCATCTTTAATTTCAAAATCTTTACTTTCATCTTCATAAACATCGCTTATAGAAAAAGTCTTATACTTTTGCTGTTTAATAACTTTTGTTTTCGCCAGATTAATAGCTATAGTATATATCCACGTTGAAAATTTAGCTATTTCTTTATACAAATGTTTTGAAACATATACTTTTACAAATGTATCCTGAACAATATCATCACATTCATCAAAGTTGCCAACATATCGATAGATGTAGTTTGTAAGCCTATCTTTATACCTTGCAACAATCTCATTATAGGCTTCAATTTCACCTCCCTGAAAGCGGAAGATAAGCTCTTCATCTGTCACCTTAATCCCTATATTTCCTTCTTTCGAAGGCACCATCTGTATGCTATTTATTTAACGAAAAAATTGGTTTTTTGTTCCAGAAATTAAAAATTCATGCATTTATAAGCTCTTCAACAAGTGAAGTCATTAGTATCTTAGGGTCTATCATACTTGTTTTTAGCTTCTTATCAGTATCTATAATTTGCTTAAATGAATCCTCTAAAGAATTGATATTTAATAATTTATGATAATTTTTAGCAAATTTTACTCTATCGCCCCACATTTTGTACTTTTGATAAATTATTATTGTATCCATAGCTTCTACTCCTCTTGATTTAAAGGAAATCAGATCCATATAATAATTACTTATCAATGATAACAAATATACTTCATTTAAGCCTTTGTTATTGAGCAAATTATTTAAAACAGTAAAAGCCCTGTTTCTATCCTTTTTAACGATACAACTCATTAACTCCTCGGGTGTATATTCCCTGTCATATCCTGTAAATTCAAGTATAATTTCTTTTGTGATAACAGGTTCATCTTTAGCGAAATCGTAATTACTTATCTTCTCAATTTCAGTATTTATCAGGTCAAATGATGATGGTATTGATGTTAGAAACAGGTCCAGGGCATCGTTATTGATCCTGATCCCGCTCTTTAGAAATTCATTTCTTACCAAATCATACAGATCTCTTTGGGGCATATTTGAAAAATCATAGAAGACATTGCTTTTGTCTTGATTCAGCTTTTTTTCATAAACAAATTGAGAATCAAAACAAAATAGAATAAAAGAATTTTCATCTATTTTTTTCGAAAATTCCATCAGCTCACTTAATTTCCGTGAATATTTTTCACACCTCTTGATAATTACAATTTTTTGAGAAGAGAATAATGATGCAGAACTATCTGCAATATCAAACAATTCCTGCATAGGGGTTTCATCGGCATATTTAAGGAAGAAGTTATCTTTGTTATCCTTAGAGCCAAATAACTTCTCCCTTAAAATTTCTGCTGCTTTTGATATGAAATAATTATCAACAGCGGCAATAAGATAAGCATTCCGAAATTTTCCTGCCGAAATTTCTTTTTGGAAATCCTGGAATGTACGCATCAACTTATTTTTTAAAAGATATTTTTTTAATTGTAACTTTTTCTATTGGATTATCTGATGCATCTTTTTTAACATTTTGTATTTTTAAAGCTATATCAAGTCCTTTAGTAACTTTGCCAAAAACAGTATATTGTCCATCAAGATGTGATGCCTCACCTGTAACAATGTAGAACTGACTTCCGCTTGACTCTCTTTTTGGATTTGCAGCATCTCCAAGCCTTGCACCGGCAATTGAACCTTTTTCATGTTTAGCTTTTATTTCAGCAGGAATTGTGTAACCGGGTCCGCCCTGACCATCATTTGAACGGTCACTATCCTTAGAATTTGGATCTCCGCCCTGTATCATAAAATTAGGGATTACCCTATGGAAAGTTAAACCTTCATAAAATCCAGATTTAACAAGTTTTTTGAAGTTTGCAACATGAAGTGGTGCATCACTTTCGAATAATTCTATCTCGATATCACCCATGCTTGTTTTCATAACAACAATATTTGATTCCTTTGAGTCTTTTTTGTCTTTTGTATCGATTGAATCTGTTTTGGTAGTCATACTATCTATTTTACTTTGAGTGTTTTGTGATTGTGTGTTTTGAGTCTGTGTTTGTGTATTTGTAGTATTATCCTGCTTCTTTGTATCAATGTTTTCAGTTTTATTGTTTCCGCAGATGAATGCGAAAAAACTTAAGATAAAAACAGGTAACAACATTAATTTCAATGCGTTTAACTTCATTTTATAAAATCTCCTTCTAGTTATGGATTATATTTTGTGACAGTAATATAAAAATCAATATTCCAAATGCTATTCTATATACAACGAACAACATCATTGAGTGCTTTTTGATATATGAAATTAAAAACCAAATAGACCAGTATCCTACCACACCTGAGACAATTGTTGCAATAATAAGGCTTAAAACAGCACTTTCACCACTTAGTAATGTTGCTCTTTGTGAGAAAAGTTCAAAAACTCCGCTAAGAAGTACAGCCGGAATACTAAGTAAAAATGAAAATCTTGCTGCATCTTCACGTTTCATATTTCTGAAAAATGCTCCAGAAATTGTTGAACCGCTTCTTGAAGCACCCGGAATTAATGCAATAGCCTGAAATAGCCCAATTATGATACCATCTTTATAGCTGATGTTTTGCAAATCAACTTTTTTCTTTGTGAATCTATCAGCAATATACAGAATAACTGAGAAAAAAATCAAACTCCCTGCCATTAAATACATACTTCTGAATTCATGCCTGATAATATCTTTAAAAAGGAAACCAAATATAACAATTGGAATAGTGCCAAGACATATCATTAACAGCAACCTAGTATCTTTACTATTAAAATTTTTTGTTTTAATGCTTAAGAGCATTGCCTTTATCATATTTTTAAGATCCGTTCGGAAATACAGGATAATAGCAATCATAGTTCCTACCTGAATAACCGCAGTATATGATGCTCCGATATCTTCCCAGCCGAAGAATGAAGGAAATATCCTTAAATGAGCCGTACTGCTGATTGGCAGGAATTCAGTTAATCCCTGAACAACACCAAGTAATATTGCTTTTAGAATTTCCTGCATTAATTGATATTGAATAATATTCCAAGCCTAGCGCCAACCCCATAACCTTTAAGGTTTGCTTCAATAGTTGAGTTTGAAGCTTTTAAAAAATTGCCGTTTTCATCTTTAAGCTTATTATAAAAATTCCCAAACGCAAAACCATTTAAATAGATAAAAAAATTATTGGAAAATTTGGGAAGCAGCGTAAAACTTAGCCTTATTGAAGGTCCTGATGATGTATATTTCAAAGTAGTAGAATTATTAATTTTGTTATCAAGCTGCTGAAAATGATATCCAATATATCCCCCGAATTTGAAAATAAAATTTTGTTTTCTGAAATTATAATTTAGAAATAGATATGGCTTGTGATTAGTAATGGTATAATCAAAAACTGCGGGAGAGTATATATAATTCAATCCCCTTATGTAATAGGAATAATCAATACCGGCAGAGATATTTGATAACAAATCCATCTCAAAACCTCCCAAGAATTCAACACCTGTATTGAATGATTTAATACTATCCGATGTACTGTATGGAATGCTTGCTATAAGGTAATCATTAAAATCCGGAGTGATTCCATAATTAACTCCCATTCCAGTATAAAAAGATAAATGTTTCCTGAATTTCTCAGGGGTTTGAGTAAACACCGATGAGTTGATAAGAACTAATGATGCAACCATTATAAATACAGATTTCTTCAATAATTAAATATCGAGGTTTTTAACATATTTTGCATTCTTTTCTATGAAAGCTCTGCGAGGTTCTACTTCTTCACCCATCAATGTTTCAAAAACCTTATCAGCAGTAACAGCATTATCAATTGAGACCCTCAGAATTGTCCTTGTATCTGGATTCATAGTTGTTGACCAAAGTTGATCTGGGTTCATTTCTCCGAGACCTTTAAACCTTGATATAGTGAATCCTTTACCTTTAGTAACAACTTCACCAGTTTCATTAATTTCTGTTTCAGAATTTATATTTTTTTCTGTTTCATTAGCTTTTTCAGATTTTCCGTTTACTTTAAATCTTTTTAAAATCTGTTCTTTTTCATTTTCATCATATGCATAATGCTCTTCTTTGGCTATTTTAATTTTATATAATGGCGGCTGTGCAATATAAAGTCTGCCTGTTTCTATAATTTCCTTCATATGTCTGTAAAAGAATGTAAGCAGCAGTGTTCTGATATGCGAACCATCTACATCGGCATCGCACATTAGGATAACTTTTCCGTATCTTAACTTACTTTCATCAAATTCATCAGAATTACCAATACCTGCACCAAGAGCAGTAATAATAGACCTTATTTCTTCATTTTCAAGGATTTTATTCAATCTGGCTTTTTCAACATTAAGTATCTTACCTTTTAAAGGTAAAATTGCCTGAAATCTTCTATCTCTTCCCTGTTTAGCAGAACCTCCAGCAGAATCACCCTCTACAAGGTATATTTCGCAAAGATCAGGATCACTAATTGAACAATCAGCTAATTTCCCTGGTAGTCCTGAAAATTCAAGAGCATTTTTACGCCTGATAAGTTCTCTTGCTTTGCGGGCAGCTTCTCTTGCTTCAGCAGCACGCAGACATTTTTCGATTATCTTTTTTGCGATTGGCGGGTTCTCCTCAAGAAATTGCTGAAGCTGCTCACCGACAATTGTTTCAACAATACTTTTTACTTCACTGTTACCAAGCTTAGTTTTAGTCTGCCCTTCAAACTGAGGTTCGGGCACTTTTGTACTAATAACACAAGTTAAGCCTTCACGGAAATCATCACCTGTAAGTTGAATCTTATCATTTTTAATTAAATTAGCTTTGCTTCCATAGTTATTTAGCGTTCTTGTAAGCGCTGTTTTAAACCCAACTAAATGTGTACCGCCTTCATGAGTATTTATATCATTTACATATGTAAAGATATTATCGTTATACGATTCATTATACTGGAATGCAACTTCAACCTGCGTATTATCTCTTTCACCCTTTATGAATATCGGTTCTTTCATAAATGATTTTCTTGATGAGTCGATATATTTTACAAATTCCTTTATCCCGCCTTCAAAATGGAATGTATCCTTTTTATTATTTCTATCATCTTTGATATCTATTGTTACTTCCTTATTAAGATAAGCAAGTTCTCTTAAGCGGTCTTCAAGTATCTCATATTTAAAAATTACTGTATTGAAAACTGTATCATCTGGCATAAATGTAGTTGTTGTGCCTGTTTCTTTAGGGTTTACTTTACCTATAACTTTTACAGGTGCAGTCGGAACACCCTCTTTATAATCCTGAGCAAATATTTTGCCATCAAGCTTTACTTCAACTTTAAGCCATTTACTCAAAGCGTTTACGACAGATACACCTACTCCATGCAATCCACCAGAAACTTTGTAGGTATTCCTGTCAAACTTACCACCGGCATTCAGCACAGTCATAACCACTTCAAGAGCTGATTTCTTTTCAGTCGGGTGCATACCTGTAGGTATTCCGCGACCGTTATCAATTACTGTAATTGAATTATCTTTATTAATTGTAAGTGATATCTTATCGCAATAACCTGCAAGCGCTTCATCAATACTGTTATCAACAACTTCGTATGCAAGGTGATGTAAACCCCTGCTTGATACATCGCCAATGTACATAGCTGGTCTTCTTCTTACATGTTCAAGACCTTTTAATACCTGAATACTTTCTGCATTGTACCCATCTTTAGGTTCTGTTTTTTTTAGAGCTTTATCTTTTTTATCAGCCATTTACTTAAATATTATATCCTTCAATTTTTTATTTTCATTCAATAATTTATTTACACTATCCAGTATTTCGGGCTTCATCCTGGTTAGTTCAAATCTTGAAACTGGGTTAACAACACTAACATAAAGAACTCCGGTTTTTTTATATGTTGGTACAGCAATTTTTCCTATTTTTTCGCCAACTGCCTGATACCAGAAATCGAACCTATTCTTTTTCTGCTTTTTTAAGTCAGAAATCAAAGAGTTAATTTCTGAATTCAGTGTAGTCTGCTTTTTTGATCTTCCTTTAAAATCAATTAACACTGTCCACGTTCCCATTTACAATATGGAATGACTTTACATCAGTAATATTTCTTTTTAAAATATTAAGGTGTTCTATATCAGTTGTAGTTATAAATACTTGATTATAATCTGTTATCAGTTCAGATATCCTTGTAATTCTGCTCTTATCAAGCTCAGAAAATACATCATCAAGCAGAAGAATAGGTTCACCAGTATTAGTATGTTTTAAATTTTCATTAATATATCCAAACTCCGAAAGTTTTAAAGAAACCATGAATGTTTTATGTTCACCCTGCGAAGCAAATGTTTTCATATCAAATAATTCACCTTTTTTATTCATACTGAACAAGTAATTATCCCTATGAGGTCCTGCAAGCGAAATACCTCTTTTAATTTCAACATCCATTTTTTCTTTTAGTACTGAGTCAAGTTTTTGTTTTAAAAGTTCTATATCATATTTTGCAGCATCCATTTCTTCAATTATTTCACTTTGATAAGAGATAACAGGTATATATTTTGTTCCTACAATTCTATCGAAACTTGCTTTAATATATTTACGAAATTCTTCTATAAAATCGAGCCTTCTTATCATAATTTTAACAGCAAGATCAAGTAACTCAGAATTCCAAACACATAAGAGTTCCTTTAATTCATTGTTATTATATCTTCTTGAAAGAAGATTATCCTTTAATAAAGAGTTTTTCTGTTTAATGATCTTGTTATATTTTCTGAGATCATTCAGATAAACCCTGCTTACCTGAGAAATTAAAAGATCGAAGTTTCTTCTTCTATCATGTTGAGAGCCAGTTGTAAGCTTTAAATCATATGGTGAAAGCACAATCAGAGGAAATCTACCAATAAAATCATTTGACCGTGATACTTTTTCAGTATCGCAATATATTTGTTTTAAGCTTTCCTCATTATGATAAATGAATTTTATTCTATTTTTGTTCTTTACTCTGTTTGTAAAATCACCAACGACCTCAAAAGCATCCTTTCCGTATTTAAGGCAATCAGCTTCTCTGTTCAATAAAAAACTTTTAGTATAACATAACATAGAAACTGCTTCAAGTATATTAGTTTTCCCGTTTCCATTTTCTCCATGAATAAAGTTCAGTTTTGGGTTAAACGAGAAAGAACAATCATTATAATTTTTAAAATTTGCTAAACGTAGTTCTTCAAGAATCATAGTTCAGGTTATTCCTATCAGATATTTCTAACAGGCATAACTAACATCATCAATTCTTCATTATCCAACTGTTCCGAAGGTCTGATAATTGCAGCTTTAAGCGGTGTGCTAAAATCAAATAAGAGTTCATCTGTATCAAAATGTTTAATTGCTTCAAGGAGGTATTTACCGTTGAAAGCTATTTCAAACTCTTCACTTTCGGTATAACTGCAATCAATAGATTCATCAGCATCTGTACCGTATTCATTATTAGCTGCTTTAACTTTCAATTCATTTTCAGAAACATAAAAAGATGTTTTGTTGGTAACCATATCTGACATTATTATGCTTCTTGTAACAGCTCCAATTAAGTCATTTTTAACAACTTTAAGAATCTTTTCATTATCAGTTGGAATTACAGAATCATAGTTAGGGAAAGTGTCATCAATAAGTCTTGAATGAACCGTAATATTAGCAAATGAACATTTCAGAAACTCATTACTGAAAAAAATCGATACTTTCTGAATATCACTTACCTGGTCGATTGTTGCAGTTTCTGCATCACTTTCAGTACTTGCTTTAGATTTGAAAAGTCTTGAAATATGCTGGCATGTTTTAATGGGAACAAGCATATTTGTTTTTTCACCAGAATAGTCGAAATTACTGTTAATAATTTTAACAAGTCTGTGCCCATCGGTTGAAACAACTTTAAACTCCCCTTTTTTTATCTCAAAGAAAACACCATTCATACTTCTTCTCAGTTCATCACTGCTTGCAGCATGAATAGCTTTAGGAAGGTATCTAGAGATTAATTTACCTTCAATATCAATTTCTTTAGACCCTTCTACTTCTGCCGGCATTGGAAAGTCGTTGGGATCTTCCCCTGTTAAAGTCCATTTACCACCTTTAGTCTTAATAATTGTTTTATATCCGCTTTGCATATCAAAACTCAATTCCTTACCTGTAAGGTTTTGTAATAGAGTTTCCAGCTTCTTGGCAGGTAAAGCTACCTTGCCATCGCTTTTTCCATCTACATTAATCTTTACCTCAATATAAACTTCTAGATCAGAACCCATAATAGTGAGTTCTTTACTTTCTAGATTAAAATATAGATTATTAAGAATAGGTAAAGTGGACCTAGTTGGTGTTACCGATATAACTTTATTTATAGCACTGATGAGATCATTGCTTTTAACAGAGAACTTCATTAAACCTCCCAAATATTGCTTAATTTACCAAATTTACTGATTTTTCTTGTGTATTTCAATTAATAAATTTGTGCTTACTTTGTTTTTTTGTAAAATATTGAATAACACTTTCTGCTGCATTAATAGCCATTCTTTGCTTGCTTTCAACAGTTTTACCGGCAAGATGAGGTGAAAGTATAACATTTTTCAACTTTGTTAATTTATTATTAAAAAATGGTTCATTTTCAAAAACATCTATTCCTGCATAAAATAGTTTATTTTTACTTAATGCTTTAATTAGAGGATTTTCATCAACAGTCCCACCTCGAGAGCAGTTAATAAGAATAGAACCGGAATGGAATAAACTCAAGTTTTTTCCATTGATAAGTTGATAAGTTGAATCATTTAACGGAGTATGAATTGTAATAATATCCGATTTTTTGATTAATTCATTTAATGCAACAAACTTAATAGATGAATATTTTCTTTTGACTTTTGGATCAATATCATTACCAAGAATATTCATCCCGAAAGCTTTTGCAATCTTTGCTACTTTAGAGCCTATTCTGCCAACACCAATGATGCCAATGGTTTTACTATGTAATTCAACGTTATTGAATTTATTATAATTATAAATACCGCTTTTCATATCTTTATCAGCAGGAAGAATATTTTTGGATATTGACAAGATGAGTGCAAAAGTATGTTCAGCAGCAGAAATACTGTTTGCACCTGCAACATTAAGAACATCGATCTTATATTTTTTACAATGGATTAAATCAATATTATCAAAGCCTGATGAAACAGTACATATTAGTTTTACATTAGTTGATTCTGAAAGTGATTTTAGAAATTGTTTATCTAATTTTCTAACTGATCGAATAATTAAAGCAGATTTTTTGATTGAACCTAAATTTGAAAGGAGCTTAATTTTATTTAAAAGGATAGTATTGGTAAATCCTTTTAGGTTAATAACATTGAAAATATTTTGCAGTAGATTAATACCCATTTGATGAATATCATCAGCTATATATATATTTACATTTTTATTCAATTAGATTAAGAATTAATCTTTTTAATTTCTTTTACTAGCAATTCATTTAATTCCATAAAATCTTCAAGCTCAAGATCACCCATATGAGAAAATCTAGCTATCTTATCCTTCATTTCTGCCTGACCATTTGCTATTTGAACACCATAATTATCTTTCATAGCTTTAATAAGCATACCAGATGTAATACCTTTGGGCATTGTTATAGCAGTAAGCGAGTTACCAGGATTTGATGAAAATAAACCAAATCCATTTTCTAAAGAAATATTGCGAAAATATTCAGCAATTTCTTGGGTACGTTTCCATTTATTTTCAAGACCTTCATTTAAAATAATGTCGCATGCTTTATCAACCCCATAGAATAGGCCAACAGCAGGTGTCCACATTGTTAAGCTATCTTCCTCGAATGACTTTAATTCTTTTCTTAGGTCAAAGAAAAATCTTGGTAAAGGGTTATTCATCATTTTGTCTTTAGCATTTTGGCTGTATGCTATTATTGCAATCCCCGGCTGAGTCATTAATCCTTTTTGTGATGCTGAAACAGCAACATCAATGTTCCAGTCATCCATTCTAAATTCTATTGCACCAATTGAAGTTACAGCATCAACAATAACAAGAGCATTTGATTTATTCTTAATATATTCTGTCAGAGTTTTAATATCAGTAAGAGTTGCAGTGGATGTTTCAATATGCGTTAACAATACAACTGAAATATTTGCAAAATTAATATTTTCAAAATCAGAGATATTAGCACATTTACCATAATCTATATGCATCTCAACAGTATTTAGATTATGAGCATTACAAATTGCACCCCATCTTGCTCCAAATCTACCTTGATTGATATATAAAACATTATCGTCTGGTTTGCAGAAATTTATAACGGCAGTTTCTAATGCACCAGTACCTGAAGTAGTTAAAATATTCAGGTTTTGTGAAGTAAGAAATATATTTTTTAATTTAGAATTTAACTGATTGTGGAAAACCTTGAAATCAGCATTTCTGTGGTAGGTATCAAATGATATGGTAGCTTTTAAAACATCTGGATGGACCTGTGTGGGTCCCGGTGTGAATATCTTTTTTTTAATCAAAGATATCTCCGGTTTATTGATTTATGAAATAAGACTATCGGTAATTAGTTTATTAACTACATCTTTACCTTCTCCTGATATAGCAGAAAACGGTACGTAATCTTTGCAAAGATCATCGTTACTTACAATTTTACTTGTACGATATATCTGTCGTTCCATTTTATTTGCAGATATCTTATCTGCTTTTGTAAGGACAATTGCATAATTTATTTCATAGTATTCAAGCCAGTTAACCATAAGCTGATCAAGATAAGTTGGGT
The DNA here is from genome assembly GCA_947084945.1 of uncultured Ignavibacteria bacterium. Lineage (GTDB taxonomy): Bacteria > Bacteroidota > Ignavibacteria > Tepidaquicellales > OLB5 > OLB5. The sequence continues at coordinate 56,370 of CAMTUP010000025.1, forward strand.
CGTGTCTTGAATCCATTAATTCAAATACCAGTTTAATATTTTTACGAGTACTAATATATTCTTCAACAAGTTTGCGCCAGCCTGTTTTAATCTGTTCAGGTACTTTAGCATATCCATAACCAGGAAGATCTACAAAGTAGAATTCTTCATTAATAAGGTAATAGTTTAGCAGTCTGGTCCTTCCTGGAACAGAACTGGTTTTAGCTAGTTTAGCCTTGTTACAGATCTTATTAATTAAAGATGATTTACCTACATTAGAGCGTCCAATAAAGACAATTTCAGGTAAATGCGCAGTTGGAAGCTGCTTTAGATCTGATACACTATTTACAAATTCAGCAGAAGATATTTTCATAAATCTGATAAGTTTTGCTTACCTATTAAAATAATAATTACTCGGCTGCCTCTTTTTCCTTTTTAACTTTTACAGTTTTTTTTGATTTGGTTGTTGAAGTAGCTTTAATAGTTTTAGCTGATTTAGTTTTAGAAGGTTTAGTTTTATCATTTGTATCTTTTTCTGAACTATCCGTTTTTTTTGGAGTCTGTTCTATATTATAATCAACAAGTTGGATAAACGCAAGTTCCGCCCCATCACCAAGTCGTCTGCCTATCTTAAGAACCCTTGTGTAACCACCACTTCGATTAATTACTTTTGGGGCAATTTCATCAAATAAAGTTGTAATAGCACCTTTATCCTGAAGGAATTTATTAACTTCCCTTCTTAAATGAATACCGATTTCAGGCTTATCATCTTTAGAATTATAAGCTTTTCTTGATTTTGTAATAATAGGTTCTATAAAAAGTCTTAATTCTTTAGCTTTAGCTAAAGTAGTTTTGATCTTTTTATTTTTGATTAAAGCAACCGAAAGATTTGCAAGTAATGCTTTCCTGTGAGAGGCGGTTCTCTTTAATTTTCTGCCTTTTCTTCTATGTATCATATCAGTTCAATCAGCCTATTAATTTTAATTTTCTTCTTTTATAAATTTATCTACATCCATGCCAAAGGATAAACCATTTTCCTGAAGTATTTCACCAAGCTCAGCCAAAGATTTTCTACCAAAATTCCTGAATTGGAGCATTTCTACTTCCTGATGTCTGACAAGATCACCAAGTGTCTTAATATTTGCAGAACGCAGACAATTCTGAGCACGAACTGAGAGTTTAAGTTCATCTACATTTGTAAGTAACATTTTCTTTATCCTTGCAAACTCTGTTTCTTCATCTTTAACAGGTGTTATTTTTTCCTCTGTAACTTTGCCAAAGTTTTCGAACATTGCAATATGCTCGTTTAATAATGAAGCAGCCTGAGTTAAAGCATCTACAGGAATAATTGTACCATCAGTGGTTATTTCAAGTACAAGTTTTTCGTAATCTGTTTTCTGACCAACTCTTGTATTTAAAACATCAAACTTTATATTTTTTATTGGTGTAAAGATAGAATCAATTGGAATCATTAATAAATCCTGTTCAGGATCTTTATTGTCATCTGATGGAACATAACCAATGCCAGAACCAATCTTCAAAGTAATACTTACATCAGCGTTCTTATTTAAAGTAGCTATATGATGATTTGGATTCAGTATTTCGAAATCTTCCGTAGCTTCTTGAATGTGTCTGGCAATAAAATTAATTGGACCTTTAAGCCTTAATTCAATTTTATTAGCACTCTTGATATTTTGTTTAAACCTAACTTCTTTCATATTAAGAATGATTTCAGAGACATCTTCCACAACATCTTTTATAGTAGAAAATTCGTGGGGTACGTTATTTATTTTAATACCTGTTATAGCGGTACCCGGAAGCGAAGAGATTAGAACTCTCCTTAAGGCATTACCAAGAGTAATGCCAAACCCTTTTTCGAGCGGCTGAATAATGAATCTTCCGAAGTATCGAGTATTTGTTTCTTTTTCTAATTCTAATTTTTCAGGAAACTGAATATATTGATTTATCATGTTTGTATTTATTTTGAATATAATTCAACTATTAATTGTTCGTTGGCAGTAAACGGTATATCAATTCTTTCTGGAATAGCCAACAATGTACCCTTAAGCGCAGATTTATCAACAGAAATCCAAGAAGGAAGCATATCATCTTTAACACGTTTCATTGATTCATGAAACACTCTAATCTGTTTGCTTTTATCATTAACCTGAATGGAATCGCCTGCTTTTAAAAGAAATGAAGGAATATTAACAGAATTACCATTTATTCTAAAATGTCTGTGCAAAATAAGCTGTCTGGCAGCTTTTCTTGATGGTGCGAAACCTGAACGATAAATAAGATTATCAAGTCTTCTTTCAAGTAGTTTTACAAGATTTTCTCCGGTTCTTCCTTTTTGTTTGGAAGCAAGCTCAAAATAATTTCTGAATTGTGTTTCAAGAACACCATAAGTTCTTTTAACTTTTTGCTTTTCTCGCAGCTGGATTGAATAATCAGAGACTTTTGCTCTTCTTGAAAGTCCATGCTGACCCGGTGCGTAATTTTTCCTTTCAAGGGGACATTTTTCAGTGAAACATTTTGTACCCTTAAGAAATAATTTAGTTTTTTCTCTTCTGCAAAGTTTGCAACTTGGTCCTGTGTATCTTGCCATTTATAGATATATTAATTTTATTCTTTTATACTCTGGTATTGCTTTATACTCTTCTTCTTTTGGGTGGTCTGCAACCATTATGCGGGATAGGAGTAATATCCTTAATGCTAATGATTTCCAGTCCTGAGGTCTGCAAAGATCTAACAGCAGCTTCTCGTCCCGAACCGGGTCCCTTAATGAATACATCAATTTTTCTTAAACCTGCATCAAGTGCAGTTTTGGCTGCACTTTCTGCTGCAACCTGCGCAGCAAATGGAGTATTCTTTTTAGAACCTTTAAAACCCATCTTACCCGAAGAAGCCCATGAAATTGTATTACCCTGTACATCGGTTAAAGTTACAATTACATTATTGAATGTTGCTTTAACATGCGCAACACCCGTGGATTCAACGATTGTTTTCTTTTTAGTCTTTTTTACCTGCTGTGTCATTATATATTAATTAAGCTTTAGGTTTTAATACTTTGTGTAATTTTACTTACTTAGCGTAATATTATTTCTTAGAAGCTGCTTTTTTCTTACCTGCAACTGTCTTTCTCTTACCTTTTCTGGTTCTAGCATTCGTCTTGGTCCTTTGACCTCTAACAGGTAAGCCTCTTCTATGCCTTTTGCCTCTGTTAGAACCAATATCCATAAGTCTTTTAATGTTAGCCTGTACTTCAGATTTAAGCGAACCTTCCACTTTAATTTCTGAAGTAATGATGTTTCGGATAAGATTAACTTCATCATCGCTAAGCTCACTAATTTTTTTATCCTGATTAATACCTGTTCTTTCCAGTATTTTCTCGGATGTTGTTTTGCCAATACCGAAAATAGATGTTAATCCTATTACAACTCGTTTGTTTTTTGGAAGATCAATTCCAGCTATTCTTGCCAATTAATATTACTCCTGATAAATTATTTATCCCTGTCTTTGTTTGTGTTTCGGGTTTTTACAAATAACTCTAATAACACCTTTTCTCTTAATGATCTTACAGTGTTCACACATTTTCTTAACCGAACTTCTTACTTTCATTTAGGTTACCTCTTTATGCTTTTATGATGATGCCTGTTTTACACATGTTGAAATACTTTTACTAATTATTTATATCTGTAAGTAATTCTACCTCTTGTTAGGTCATAAGGAGAAAGCTCTACTGAAACTTTATCACCCTGAAGGATTTTAATAAAATGCATTCTCATTTTGCCTGAAATATGAGCGAGAATCTCATGCCCATTTTCAAGTTTTACTTTAAATGCTGCATTAGGCAGAGTATCAGTAATAATGCCATCAACTTTTATTGTTCCCTGCTTAGCCATTTATTTGCTTTAGTTTTCCATAGTTAATATTTCGGGCTGCCCTTTTGTGATTAAAACCGAATGTTCAAAATGAGCACTTGGTTTTCCATCAGCTGTTACATAAGTCCATTTATCTCTTAACACTTTTACTTTGTAAGTTCCGTAATTTACCATAGGCTCAATTGCTACTGTCATACCTTCTTTAAACTTTGCTTTGTAAGCATTATTAAAATAATTCGGTATCGGTGGTTCTTCATGAAGTTCTTTTCCTATTCCATGTCCCACAAGATCTCTTACTACAGAAAATCCTGAAGATTCAATATGCTGCTGAATAGCCATCGAAACATCGTTGATAAAATTCCCATCCCTAGCATTTTCAAGTCCAATGTAAAGGCTTTCTTCAGCAATTTTCAACAATTTCTTTTTGGCAGGAGAAATATTTCCAATAGCGAAAGTTTTAGCGCCATCGCCAAAGTATCCGTTTTTTTTTACTCCTACATCTATACTAACAATATCACCTTCAATCAGTTTTCTGATACCTGGGATACCATGAACAACCTCTTCATTAATTGATATACAAGAACTTGCTGGAAAAATATTTTTATGAACTTTATAACCTTTAAATGCTGGTATAGCTTCTTTTGACATGATAAAATTTTCTATCAGTTTATCAATTTCAAGAGTCGTTATTCCCGGATTAAGGAATTTTTCTATATATGAAAGAACACCTGCAACTATCGAACTGCTTTCTCTGATAGCATCTATTTCGCCAACAGTTTTGACCAATACTAATTCTATCCTCTTCTGCCCTTAATTTTTCCGCTCTTCATAAAGCCATCATAATGTCTCATAACTAAATGCGATTCAACTTGTTGTAAAGTATCCAAGGCAACACCAACTACAATCAATAAACTGGTACCCCCAAAGAACTGCGCTAAACCTTCAGTTACACCTGCTTGGGCAATAAAAGCCGGAAGAATAGCTATAAACGCTAAAAATATTGAACCTGGAAGTGTAATTTTAGTTAAAATATTATCTATAAAATCAGATGTTGCCTTTCCCGGTCTTACACCCGGAACAAATCCTCCCTGCTTTTTCATATTATCAGATACATCTTTAGGATTGAAAGCAATTGCTGTATAAAAATATGTAAAAAACACAATTAAAGTACCATACATGAAAGCATACACCATACTTGTATGATCAAAATACTTGGCTAGATCCTGCATAAACTGACTATCAGGAAAGAACGTTAAAATTGTGTTAGGAACAAACATAATAGACTGTGCAAAAATAATTGGCATAACACCTGCCTGATTAACTCTGAGTGGAATATACTGAGTTACGCCACCATATATTTTTCTTCCAACAACCCGTTTTGCATATTGGACGGGAATCCTCCTAGTTGCCTGCGTAACCATGACAACTCCGGATACAATCAATACAAGTCCTGCTAAAATAATTATTTCAACAACAATAGTTCTCGCACCTGAAGCAAGAACCTGATATTCATTAAGGAATGCATAAGGCAACTCAACAATTATACCTATAAAAATAATAAGTGAAATACCGTTACCAATTCCGCGCTCTGTTATCTGTTCACCAAGCCACATCATAAATATAGTTCCTGCTGTCATAAGCACAATACAAGAAATTGCAAATAACACTGGAGATACATCAGGAGATACAATACTAACACCTGCAACGTTTCTGCTCTTTAACTGTACACTAACACCCCATGCCTGCATAAGCGCAATAGGGACTGTAGCGTATCTTGTTAACTGTGTAATTTTTTTTCTGCCAGCATCACCTTCTTTTTGCAGTTTTTGGAAATAAGGAACAACAGCGCCCAATAACTGAATGATAATAGATGCACTGATATAAGGCATAATACCTAATGCAAATAAAGCAGCATTTTTAAAAGCTCCTCCTACAAAAAGGTCATATAAACCAAAAAGAGTATTATCAGCCTGATTTTTGGTTGCCTCGGCAAGTAAGCCTGTATCAATACCCGGGAGCGTAATATTAGCGCCAATTCTAACTACAATAAGAAGTAATAATGTGAATATTATCCTTTGCCGTAATTCCTGAATTTTAAAAATATTTCTAAAACTTTCAACAAAACTGCTCATAAAGTGATTGCCTTGCCCCCGCTTTTTTCAATCTTATCCAGCGCAGTTTTACTAAACTTATGGGCGCTTATTTCAAGACTTTGCTTAAATTCGCCTTCTCCAAGTACCTTTAAAGGCTTCTTACTGTTGGAAATAATTCCAAGTTTGAATAAATTTTCAGGGTTTAAATTCTGGTTACTTAGTTTACCTTTATCAAAAAATTCCTGTAGTTTACCAAGATTTAAAACTTGAAATTCAATTCTTCCCGGATTTGTAAATCCAAATTTTGGGAGCCTTCTCTGAATTGGCATCTGCCCGCCTTCAAACCAAGCTCTGACTCCGCTGCCTGAGCGTGAACCTTGTCCATTCATACCACGTGTTGAAGTTTTTCCATGTCCGGAACCAACTCCTCTTCCAATTCTTTTTCTTTTTTTCTTTGAGCCTTCTGCGGGTTTTAGATTGCTTAAAACGTCCATTATCTTTTCCTAAACTCTTACAATAAAGACCCCTCGTATCTCTACGAGGGGTCTAAGTTAATATAAAAATATTTGTTTACTTAGCGAAGTTATACGATGCTGAAATGATACCGAAGAGATCAGTATTCTGACCTGAAACAAAGTTAGGACCTTGTTTAAGCCATGTTTCGCTAACTGTAGCATCAATACTGAATCTACCAAAATGGAAACCAGCACCTAAGTTGATTGTTGATGCTGCATCATTTGCACTTAGGTTTGAAAATGTTTGATAAGTATTTTCAAATTTTCCAGAGTTGATTGACTTATTAAACCCTAATCTAGCAGTTATCCAGTCGGTTATTCTTGTTTCTAAAGCCATATTAAAAGCTGGAGCAATGAAATTAGTTGATGTATTCTTTACAGCTCCTGAATCTGATTTGAAGGTGTTATAAGAAGCAGTAACACCACCAGCAATCTGGATATCATCCATAATAGGCCAGTTTAAGCCAACACCGCCGTTGATGCTCATCCAGCTATAGTTTAAACCAGTTACACTAACTGTTGTACTACCACTGGTTGCTGTACCTTTTGGTTGAAAGCTATAGTTAAAGAATCCAAGAATAGGAACAACAGCAACTTTGCTTCCTTTTGTTGGATAAATCCAAGCTCTGAATTTAGCACCGAATTCAATTCCACCACTGTTATCAATTGTTGCACTGGATCCAGTTTGTGAAAATTCATTCTTAAATTTATTCATTCTAAACATGAAAGTACCTTCAACCCATCCTTTTTTGATTAAATACACGAAGCCTAAGTTAGCTCCCATTGAGGATGATGAGTTTGTTGCTGTAGTTGCACCGGTTGTATCTGTAAATTCTGCATTGCCCATAGAAACATACGGAGCAAGACCGATATTGAAATTCTTGCTAAGTGATGTTCCTATAAGACCCATAAACGGAACAATTGGTGAGTTACCAGGACTTAAAGTATCAATTTCAAATGAACCCCAATTATCCTGTCTTTTGTTGATAATCATACCAAGGTTCCATTTTTTACCAACACCAAAAGTAACACCGGCATTTCCGTCAAAATCTGAGCCTTCACCTGATTGATTTAAATCGGCAAATGCATAATTCCTGTAGTTATTATTCCATGCTGGATTGTTGAATATATCTGTTGATGCATCCAGAATGAAAGGTGAACTACCTAAAGCTGTGTATCTACCAGTTCCGCTTGGAATAGACTGTGAATAAGTACTCACACCCATAACAAACAGTAACATAACTGCTAGAAAATGTTTTAACATTATTTTTTCCTCCTATAATGTTTATATTGTTTTTTAAAATCACTCAATTTCTACTTTAATCACAATGACGTCATTCATGATTATTTCGATCTGAATGAAAATCTTAATTTGTTACTTCAACTAAATGCTTAACTTTAAAAATCATACCCCTAATTTGCGGAGTATCATTATGTTCTTTAGTTTTAGATATTTTACCCAAACCTAAAGATTCAATAACACGCTTTTGGTGTTTTGATCTATCTATCGTGCTCGCTATTTGTTTTACTTTTATCTTTGCCATATTTATCTATACCTATCTTAACCTATCTTAAATTAATTCATGAATATAGTTTGCAAATCTGTTCCGCGTCTAGCAGCAAGAGTTTTTGCGTCAAAAACGTTTCTTAATGCATTCATTGTAGCTTTAACAACATTATGCGGGTTAGATGACCCCAATGATTTGGTTAAAACGTCCTGAATTCCGGCAGCTTCTAAAACAGCTCTAACACCGCCGCCTGCAATTAAACCTGTACCTGGAGTAGCTGGTTTTAACAATACTTTACCTGCTCCATATTTGCCAATAACTTCATGAGGCAAAGTACCTTTTCTTAAAGGAACAAAAACAAGATTTTTTCTAGCATCTTCAGAACCTTTAGCAATAGCTGAGGCTACATCATTAGCTTTTCCTAAACCAATACCAACATGACCGTTGCTATCACCGGCAACAATAACCGAAGTAAAGCTGAATCTTCTTCCGCCTTTAACAACTTTAGCCACTCTGCCAATATAGACTAATTTATCTTTTAACTGTAATTCGCCTGCTTTTACTTTTTTTGCCATTAAACGATATTATATGAACGTTTCTAATTACAAATATATATAAAAAAAATATAAAAATCCACAATAAGCTAATATTTTCAATAATTCAGTTCTTAGTGGATGCTTTGGTTCTCAGGGGAGGATTCGAACCTCCATTAACGGCTTCAAAGGCCGCTGTCCTGCCCTTAGACGACCCGAGAAATTAAATAATTAACTTAATTTAAGTTAGGGGGCCGCTAATTATAAATATCCTAGAATTTAAGACCTGCTTCACGTGCAGCATCAGCAATTGCTTTAACCCTACCGTGATAAAGGTATCCGTTTCTATCAAAAACAACCGTTGAGATATTCTTTTCAGCTGCTTTTTCAGCAATCTTTTTTCCAACAATCTTACTTTTATCTGTTTTAGAAATTTTACCCGATAAATCGCCCTTTACATCTTTTGTATTTGATGAAACCGAACATAATGTTTTACCATTAATATCATCAATTAATTGGGCATAAATGTTACTAAGGCTTCTGAATACAGCTAATCTTGGGATTTCAGGAGTTCCAATTATTTTTTTCCTGAGTCTTAATTTAATTTTCTCGCGCGGTGTTAATTTTATTTTAGTCGGCATTATTGATAAAAATTTATTTTCCTGTACTTTTGTTTTGGTGAATTAAAGATTATTTTGCAGCAGCTTTTCCGGCTTTACGTCTTATGAATTCACCTTCATACTTAATTCCTTTGCCTTTATAGGGTTCAGGTTTCTTTAAAGACCTAATCTTTGCAGCTACTAGTCCAACAAGCTGTTTATCTATCCCTGAAATCTGGATAGAAGTATCGGTTAGAACATCAATTTTAATTTCTTCAGGTGCAGTGAAAATAATTGGGTGAGAAAATCCGAGATTAAGATACAAAAAGCCCTGTTTAATTTCAGCGCGGTAACCAATACCTACAAGCTCTAATTTTTTGCTGAAACCTACGGATACACCATTTATCATATTCTTAACCAAAATTGCATACAGACCATGCAGAGACTTTTCTCTTTTAAGTTCTGAACCTCGGGTAAACTCAATTTCGTCTTCCCTTATCTCTGATTTTATAACTGGATTTACATACAAACTTAAAGAACCCTTGGGTCCGTTAACCAATATATTATCACCTGATTTTTCGACTTTTACGCCTTTTAATATTTTAACGGGTTTTTTACCTATTCTGGACATTTATTTCTGATTTTTAAAACTTAAACTTTATAATAAAAAATTACCAAATACTACAAAGAACTTCACCACCAACACCAAGTTTCTTAGCTTCTTTATCAGTCATTAAACCTTTTGATGTTGAAACAATATTTATTCCAAGACCATTAAGAACTTTTGGAATACCTGTACTTTCTACATACTTTCTGATTCCCGGACGGCTGACTCTTTTAAGCCCAATAATTACGCCTTCGGTGTTATTATATTTTAATTTAATAACAATGCTACCCTGCTTATTTTTTGTTTCAGAAAAATTAAAATCGCCAATAAAACCGTTCTTATTCAAAATTTCGGTTATCTTTAATTTAAGTTTAGAAGCCGGAATTTCAACGGATTTCTTTTTAGCTTTTTGAGCGTTTCTAATTCTTGTTAAATAATCTGATATTGGATCGGTATACATTATATACTTTAGTTTTACTTTTTAATTATTACCAACTATTTTCTAAAATAAGCTATCTTTGGTTTACCAGCTTGCTTTTTTAACGCCGGGAATTTTTCCTTCAAGAGCCAAGTTTCGGAAAGTAAGTCTTGATAAGCCAAACTTTCTGTAGTACCCTCTTGCTCTGCCTGTAATAGCGCACCTGTTATGAAGCCTTATAGGGTTACTGTTACGCGGAAGCTGACTTAAAGCATCGTAATCGCCTTTAGCTTTAAGCTCTTTTCTTTTTTCAGCGTACTTTTCTACTAATTTCTTTCGCTTATTTTCTCTGGCTACTTGTGATGTTTTTGCCAATATTTACTCCTGTAGGTTAGTTATTCCTGATTTAATTTTGTGCTGCTTCTCTTTTAACAAACGGCATCCCAAAAGCTCTTAGAAGTTCTCTTGATTCATCATCTGTCTTTGCTGTTGTAACAAAAGTAATATCCATACCAAACTGTTTAGAAACACTATCAATATTTATTTCCGGGAAAATAACATGCTCTTTTACACCAAGAGTATAATTTCCATTACCATCAAATGATTTATCGGGCACTCCTCTAAAATCTCTGATACGCGGTATTGCAATATTGATAAGCTTATCAAGGAACTCAAACATTCTATTTTTTCTTAATGTAACCTTGCAGCCAATTTTCATTCCTTCACGAAGTTTGAAATTAGATACAGATTTTTTAGCTTTGACAATAACAGGTTTTTGTCCTGCAATATTTTCAAGTTCTTTTGCAATAACATCAATAATCTTAGGATCCTGAGTAGCAGCACCAACACCAACGTTAATAGAAATTTTTTCTATTTTTGGCACCTGGAACTGATTTTTATACCCAAATTGTTTAGATAATGACTTTACAACATCATTCTTGTAAAAATCATGCAGTCTGGCAGGAACCTTTTCTTCTGCAATTACTTCCTTTACTTCGGATTTCTTTGCAGATTTTTTACCTTTTGCATCATCCTGCTTTGCTGGTTTTGCTGCTTTCTTTTCTTTTTTCTCGTTAGCCATCTATAATGAATAAATAATTCTTTTAACTTACAATAATTTCGCCGCTTTTTTTACCGTATCTCATTCTCTTTTTCTTTCCTTCACCTTCTTCAATAATCTTAACACCAAGCCTTGTAGGCTCACCTGCTTTTGGATCAATTAGCATTACGTTTGATACCTGTATAGGTGCTTCTTTTTGTGTAATTCCACCTTGCGGATTTTTCTGATTTGGCTTAGTATGGCGTTTAATCATATTAACACCTTCAACAATAATCTTATCATCAGAGCGGAAAATTTTTAGAATTTTACCTTCTTTACCCTTGTTGTTGCCTGAAATTACTTTAACTTTATCGTTTTTTCTTAATTTTGTCATTTTACAATACCTCCGGCGCTAAAGAAATGATCTTCATAAACTGTTTCTCCCTAAGTTCTCTGGCAACAGGTCCAAAAATACGTGTACCACGAGGTTCGTTTTCTGCGTTTAGTAACACTGCAGCATTTTCATCAAACCTGATGTATGAGCCGTCTTTTCTTCTTGTTTCCTTTTTTGTCCTAACAATAACAGCTCTAGAGACTTCGCCTTTTTTGACATTACCGCCTGGTATAGCAGATTTAACAGATACCACAATGAGGTCTCCAACTCCGGCATACCTTCTATCAGAACCGCCAAGGACCCTGATGCATCTTACTTTTTTTGCACCTGAATTATCAGCTACCACTAAATTTGTTTCTTCCTGAACCATTTTATAATCCTAGATATATAATATTTATTTTACTTTTTCAATTACTTCCACAAGTCTCCATCTTTTCCTGGCGCTAAGGGGCCTGGTTTCCATGATTTTGACTATATCACCAATGTTAGCAACGTTATTCTGGTCATGAGCCATAAACTTGGTTGTTTTCTTGAAATATTTTTTATATATAGGATGTATAATCTTTCTTTCAATAGCAACAATAATGCTTTTATCCATTTTATTGCTAACAACCTTGCCAATTCGGGTTTTTCTTCTTCCTCTTTTTAGCATTGATCCGTTAAGAGAAACAATGCTTACCTCAGTAGTTGAAGGAACATCCGGTGAATTATTAACTTGTTCTAAATTTTCGCTCATTAGTTAATTATTTATCCTTTTTATCTGATAATTCTCTTTCTTTCAGAACTGTTTGAATTCTGGCAATAAGTTTTTTAGTGTTCTCTATGCCTTTAAAGTTCTCAAGCTGTCCAATTGATTTCTGGAACCTAAGATTCTCGAGACCTTCATACTCTTCATTCAGTCTGTTGCTCAGATCTTCAGTTGATAGTGTTTTTATTTCGTAGTATTTCATTCTAAATAAATATTGATATTGCCTGTTAAAATCCAGAGGAAAAAATTGAGTGTATAAAATAAATTGCTTCAAAAATCTTATTCAGAGTAGTCATGTCTAACAACAAACTTAGTCTTAATAGGAAGTTTATGAGAAGCAAGCCTAACAGCTTCTTCTGCAACTGCTTTTGTAACTCCGCCTACTTCAAACATAATTGTTCCGGGTTTTACAACAGCTACCCAGTATTCAGGAGCGCCTTTTCCTTTACCCATCCTTGTTTCTAAAGGTTTCTTAGTGTATGGTTTGTCAGGAAATATTCTAATCCAAACTTTCCCATCACGTTTCATCTGTCTTGTAATGGCAACTCTGGCAGCCTCAATCTGTCTTTGAGTAATCCATGCTGGTTCCATAGCCTTTAGACCGAAATTTCCGAAAGAAACTGTAAAACCACGCGTTGCCTTACCGGCTCTTCTTCCTCTGTGCGCTTTTCTGAACTTTACTCTTTTTGGCATTAAAGCCATAAAAATACTCTCCTAAACAAGAATAATTCTTAAATATACGTTTAAAGTATTATTTTCTAATCAGCTTATCGCCGATACAAATCCAAACTTTTACACCAATCTTACCATAAATAGTATTTGCAGGAAGACTTGCATAATCAATATTTGCTCTTAATGTCTGCAGAGGGATTCTACCTTCTTTGAACTGTTCAGCTCTTGCAATTTCTGCACCGTTTAATCTTCCGCCTACATAAACTTTTATTCCTTCGGCACCCATTCTCATACTTGAAGCAATAGCGGTTTTAATAGCCCTTCTGTATGAGACTCTGTTTGCAATCTGGTTAGCAATATTTTCAGCAACAAGCCTCGCATCAAGCTCGGGTTTTTTTATTTCTGAAACTAAAACCTTTATATCTTTATTAGTAACTTTTTTTAATTCACCTTCAAGATGAGTAATTTCTTTGCCGCTTTTTCCGATAACATAACCGGGTCTTGAAGTATGAATTGTTAATGTAATTTTCTTGGGAGTTCTTTCAACTTCAATCTTTGAGATTCCGGCATTATCAAATCTTTTTTTGATATAGCCGCGAATCATATTATCTTCCATAAGCTTAGTAGCAAAGCTTTTATCGTCATACCAGTTAGAATCCCAACCGTTAATGACCCCGAGCCTGAAACCTACCGGATGTGTCTTTTGTCCCAAATGAATCTCCCTTTAAATATAAATATTATTTTTTGGTAATTGTGAATCTAAAATATTACAAAAATAAAAAATCATTGATACTACTCTTTTTCAGATACAACTATTGTTAAATGATTAGAGCGTTTTCTAATCCTATATGCCCTACCTTGAGGAGCTGGCATCATTCTTCTTAATACGGGTCCGCCATTTACATAAACAGTTTTAACAATAATATCTTTTTCTTCAATCCTGCCGGATTCCAGTTTATTGGATAAATTAGAAACAGCAGATCTTAAGGTCATTTCAACAACCTTTGAGCCGTGTTTAGGAGAAAAATGAAGAATGTTCAATGCTTCATTAACCGCCTTACCTCTTATGAGATCTACAACAAGTCTCATCTTAGTGGGTGAACTCTGTATATATCTTTTAATTGCTCTTGCTTCCATTATGCTTTAATATTATCCTGCTCTTTATATAAAAATTTGTAGTATTACTTACTTATGAATTTCGGTTGATTATTTGTCGTCTTTTCTGTTACCTGCATGAGTTCTGAATATCCTTGTTGGAGAAAACTCACCAAGTTTATGTCCTACCATATTTTCGGAAACAAAAACAGGAACAAACTTATTGCCGTTATGGACAGCAAAAGTATGTCCAACAAAATCAGGCGTTATGGTTGTTGACCTGGACCAGGTTTTTAAAACTTTCTTTTGATTAACTTTATTTAATTCCTCAACTTTTTTAAGAAGCTTTGGATCAATAAACGGTCCTTTTTTAAGTGATCTTGGCATTTATTATAAAATTACTTTCTTTTCTTTACAATGAATTTGTTTGACTCGTTTTTCTTTTTCCTGGTTTTGTAACCCTTTGCAGGCAATCCCCATGGACTAACAGGATGACCACCGCCAGAGGTTTTTCCTTCTCCACCACCCATAGGATGATCGACAGGATTCATGGCAACACCTCTTACTTTAGGTCTTATACCTAGCCATCTTGAGCGACCTGCTTTGCCCAGTGAAATGTTTTCATGTTCAAGGTTACTAACAACACCAATGGTAGCTTTGCAAGTATTCAAAATCATTCTTACTTCGCCTGATGGAAGTTTAACCTGTGTATATTTTTCATCTTTAGCGACAACAAGACAAGAACTTCCTGCGCTTCTGGCAAGCTGTCCACCTTTGCCGGGTTTTAGCTCAAGGTTATGAATAAATGATCCAAGAGGTATATTTGCAAGAGGTAATGTATTGCCTACAGTTATATCAGCATCTACTCCGGATAAAATTACTGTACCAACTTTAAGAGCATCGGGAGCAATAATATATGTTAAATCACCATCTGAATACTTAACTAATGCAATTCTTGCTGAACGATTAGGATCGTATTCAATAGCTTCTACTTTTCCTTCAATGCCAATCTTATCTCTTTTGAAATCAACAACGCGGTACATTCTTTTATGTCCGCCGCCTCTGTGTCTGGAAGTTATTCTTCCTGTGTTGTTTCTGCCACCGGATTTCTTTAAAGGTTTTAATAACGATTTTTCCGGTGTAGATTTAGTAATTTCTTCAAATGAAGAAATTGTATAGAATCTAGTTGCTGGTGTATTCGGTTTTAATTTTCTTAATGCCATTACAATATAATCCTGATCAGATTGTGGTCTATTTTATAAAATTAACGAAAAATGCAAAAAACGAATGAATTTTATTGGTACAGAAGACGAATATAGCGGTTTTATATATTAATGTCAATGTAATGAATAATGGTAAACTCCCAAGCTAAGATATTATATTAGGTAGGATAGGGATTTTAAATTACCTAAAAAGATGACAACTAGTTTTGGGAAACTTCAATTTCAGCTTATAAACGTACTTTACTAAATTATACTATATTATGTACTTTAATATGAAGTTATAAAAAATGATTAAAAATCCAAAAAATCAGGCATTAATTGTTAATATTTTTTTTTAGCATAATAGCCATTAGGTATAATTCAACATGAACATGATCTAAGTTTTCTCAAAAATGAACTTACCATCATCACCCACATTAACTTGCACTTTATCACCGGGCAGTATTTCGCCTGATAATATCTTTTCAGATAGCTGGTTAGTAATATGGTTTTGAATAGTACGTTTTAACGGTCTGGCTCCAAATGTAATATCATATCCTATCTTCGCAAGCCAGTCTTTCGCATCATTTGTAACCGACAATGTTATATCACTATTCTTAGAAAGCATCTCCTTGATGTGCTCGATCTGTATATCCACAATTTTCCTTAACTCATCTGCTAATAACGGCTTGAACATAACTACTTCATCTATCCTGTTTAAAATTTCAGGTTTTATCTTTTGTCTTAAAAGTTCAAACAGTTTTTCACGAAGCCTGCCAAGAATTTCATCCCTGTTCTCTTCGTTAATCGTTAGGAGTTCATCCTGTATCAGATGCGAACCTAAGTTCGATGTCATAATGATAATTGTATTCTTAAAATTTACTGTTCTGCCCTTTGAATCTGTTAAAATACCATCATCGAGCAGTTGAAGTAAAATATTAAATACATCAGGGTGCGCTTTTTCAATTTCATCAAGCAGAACTACACTATAGGGTTTCCTGCGAACTGCTTCGGTCAATTGACCCCCTTCTTCATATCCAACATAACCGGGCGGCGCGCCAATTAAACGGCTTACAGAAAATTTTTCCATATACTCGCTCATATCAATCCTGATAAGATTATGCTCGTCATCAAAGAGAAATTCTGCAAGAGCTTTAGCAAGCTCAGTTTTGCCTACACCTGTTGTACCCAGAAAAATAAATGAACCAATTGGACGATTCATATCCTGCAGCCCTGCCCTGCTTCTTTTCACTGCATTAGCAACAGCGGTTATGGCTTCATCCTGCCCTATTACCCTGTTATGCAGGTTAGCAGCAATGTGAAGGATCTTATCTCTTTCGCTATCAAGCATTTTAGAAAGAGGTATGCCTGTCCATTTAGCAACAATTTCAGCAATATCTTCGGAATCGACTTCTTCTTTCAGCATTTTATGTTTCTTCTGCAATTCAGATAGTTTGTCAGAACTTTCTTCTATCTTTTTCCCGAGATCAATTATTTTACCATATCTAATTTCAGCAACTTTAGCAAGATCACCCTGTCTTTCTAAATTATCGGCATCATTTTTTAGGTTCTCAAGCTCACCTTTCATATTTCTAATGCCTGAGATTAATTCTTTTTCAAGTAACCAATGAGCCTTAAGCTCATCACGCACGGTGCTTAATTCAGCAATTTCTTTTTCAATATCTTCAAGCCTTTTTAAGGTCGGGTTCTCTTTTTTTGTTTTAGTCATATATGTTTTGAAGAAATTATTACACTAAAATACAAATATTCTATATTCTTTAAAATGAATAGAATTTTAGCACCTGCTTGTATATATTTGTTTTTTATGAGCAAGAAAAAAACAATAATAAAATCTACTAAAAAACAGGAATCGATTCTTGATATACCTTACAGTGAATCCAACTTTGAAACCAAATATTCCAAGTATTTTTGGTTAATAATACCATTGTTGGCTATTTTATACTATTCTTACAGAAAAATATCAATGGGATTTTACCAGGATGACGAAGTTGCTCAATATATTAATATGCTAAATTTCTGGAATGACCCTTGGGCAATTTTAGGAAACGGACCTAAACCGGGCTACAAAATATTTATGGTCTTACCTGCATTAATAAGTTATGACGCTGTTTTGATATGTAATTCAGTTATAGCAGCATCTACAGTTTATATGACATATATCCTTATAAAAACATATAAAGTTGGTTTTGCGTTCATTGGTGCTTTGTTGCTTGGGTCACAGCCTTTGTTTGTGGATCTTTCATTCAGGTCATATTCAGAAATATTCACTGCACTTTGTATAGTTACTTTCCTGATACTTTACAAAAAAGAAAAGTTTATATTGAGCGCATTACTGCTTGGTTATATTTTTACCGTAAGGCAGGAAATAGCTTTATTGTTAATTGTGTTTACGGTAATATTTGCTTTAAAAAAGAAATATTATTGTGTTGCAGCATTATTTGTTTTTCCGATATTATACAATTTACTAGGCTTTATAAAAACCGGTGATTTGTTTTTTGTTTTTACTGAGATGAGTTCGGTTGCAGGATTGAATTATAGATCACAGGGTTTGCTTCATTACTTTAAAGTATATATATTTATAGTTGGACCAATTTGCTTGTCGCTTTTCCTACTTGGGTTTTTTGGCTTCCTCAACGACACTTCGAAAATCAAAGAATATTTCAAGAAGTATTCAGTATTCTATATAATATTTATTACTATCTTTATTATTCAGATGCTTACAATGGTAAGTGACGGACCAAACCCGGGGAACTGGCGATACCTGCTTCATATATCACCTATTGCCGCTTTCTTTGCGGCTGTTGGATTAAATAATCTTTCATTAAGCAGATTCAAATCTACCAATTATTTACTAACAAGTATATTCGCTATTCTGGTTCTTCTATTCTTATCTAAAGCAACAGATGGATTTGTTCTCTTAGAAAAAGCAGAATATACAAAAATTATTTTCATTGGATTATTTTTTATTCTTTCCATTGCGTTATGGAATGAATCAAGAATCAGATATTTAAGCACACTGGGCATTTCATTGGTTATACTTGCTTCTGTTCATTTATATTTTGTTGAGCCAAAGAAGCTTTCACCTGAGTATATTACAGTTAAAGAAATAGCCGAGTTTATTGACCAAATTCCTGAAGCTATAGGTAAAGAAAAACTTACAAATCATACTTTTATTATGTTTTATTCAGATCAATATAAAGCAAATCAAAATTCTTATAAAAAACTTGACTTAAAAAACCTAGCTGAATCTCCAAAAGGTTCTTTGGTAATTTGGGAATCACATTACGGATACAGACCTGAATTTAAAAATGATGTACAAATGGAAGTTTTACAAGATACTGCTAAATATAAGTTAATTAAACAATTTGTATCAACCGATAAGAGATTTGGTTCTGTTATTTTTGAGAAATTATTTTAAAATTGTCTAAATGTTTATAATATGAAAGAAAGCTGTATAATATTTGGTGGAGGAGGATTTATAGGCTCTCACATTGCTGAGGATCTTTTAAGAAATGATTTAAAGGTAACAGTTTTTGATAAACTGAATTCTTCGAAGAAAAATGTTCAACATATACTTGACAAAATTGATTTTATTGAAGGTGATTTCAATAATGAAATTGATATAAGCAAAGCTCTGAAAGGAAAAGACTATGTTGTTCATCTTGTAAGCTCAACAGTTCCTGCAACATCAAATTTGAATACTTTTTATGATGTTGAAAGCAATTTAATATCGTCACTTCACTTATTTGAAAAGTGCATTGAATTTGGTATAAAAAGAGTTATTTTTATATCTTCTGGGGGGACTATATACGGAAATCCATTAATACTGCCCATAAATGAAAAACATCCCACTGACCCAATAAGCTCTTATGGCATTATTAAACTTACAATAGAAAAATATTTATATTTTTATAACATTTTAAAGGGGCTGGATTACAAAATATTAAGATTCTCAAATCCATACGGAGAAAGACAAAATCCTTTTTTAACACAGGGATTAATTGCCCATTTGCTTTATAAGATTAAAAATGGTGAGACCATTGAAATTTGGGGAGATGGTAAAGTTGTTAGGGATTATTTTTATATTAAAGACGGAGCAAGATCAATTTACAGAGCTATTAAAGATAAATCGAAAAACAGGATATATAATATAAGCAGTAATAAGGGATTATCAATTAACCAAATTCTGGAAAGATTCAGAAAAGTCTTGAACCTGGAATTTGATGTGAAGTACTTACCTGCCAGAAAATTTGATGTAAAAGCAAACATACTTGATAACAGGCTTGCAGAACGATTTTTGAAATGGAAACCCGATTACAGTTTTAACGAAGGTTTAAAAAATACATGGAGATATTTTCTTGATTACTAATAAAGATATTAGGCTTTCAGTTTTTTTTCCTGCTTATTACGATGAAAAGAACATTGATAAAGTGGTTCATAAAGCGGTTGCAGTATTAGAAGAATTACAATTAAAGGATTACGAGGTAACAATAATCGAGGATGGTAGCCCGGATAATACCGCGGAAGTTGCCGATAAACTTGCTGCACAATATCCAAAGGTAAAAGTAATACATCACGAAAAGAACAAAGGATACGGAGCAACTCTTTGGGAAGGATTTTCAAGCGCAAGATTTGAATATGTATTTTACACTGATGGCGATAACCAGTTTGATATTGAAGAACTTAAGAAATTTGTTGCATTGCTTCCATATAGTGATATGGTTGTTGGTTATAGGAAAAAGAAACAATACTCGCCATATAGAAAGCTAACAAGTTTTGTATATAATTATATACTTAGGTACGTTTTTGATATAGATTATATAGATATAGATTGTGCATTCAAAATAATTAAAACAGACTTGTTCAAAAAAATAAAAGTAAATACAAAAGATGCTTTTATAGATGCAGAAATTATGATAAGAGCAGGTTTATTAGGATATACATTTACAGAGCTTGGAGTTAAACATTTACCACGGGTTGATGGGGTTTCAACAGCAGCAAGACCATCTATTATTTTCAGAACAATAAAAGAGATCATAGATTTAAAAAAAGAATTAAAAAACGATATAGTTGTCAGAGGAAAAAAATAAATATTTTAAAGATTCCAGCGACTTAAAAGATATTATAATAATCTTTTCAGTCATTATTATTATATTAATTGCAGCATCAATGCTGGACTTTTTTGTATGGATGCGTAATATTGCTGCTAATCCGAAAGGTTTCAGAATTGTAGAACTTTTATTTGTGTTGATGTTATTTGCTTTTGCTTTTGCAATTTTTTCAAGAAGAAGGTCTAAGGAATCAAAAGAACATATTGCAGGGTTAACAAAAGATATAGAAGAGTTACAGGATAATGTGAATAGGTTAAGAAGTACTGTAAATCTTTCACCGGATACTATCACTATTCATAGAGATGGGAAATTATTGTTTGTAAACAAAGCCGGGTTAGGATTATTTGGAGCACAATCAGAACAAGAGCTTATTGGATTAACTTTAAATGAGCTAATACATTATTCATATAGAGATAAAATTGCAAAAAGAATAGAAGAAATGGTTAAGTATATGAAACAAGTTCCGGTAATTGATATTACTATCAAGCAATTAGATGGGACATATATAGATGTTAGTGTAGCATCTACTCCGGTTTTATATCATTCTATCCCTCATGTAATAACGATACTACGAGATATAACAGAAAGAAAAAAGAATGAAGATATTAAGTCACAGTTAGCATCTATAGTATTAAACTCAAGTGATGCAATTTATGCCCTTAGTATTGATGGACAGATCCAAAGCTGGAATCCAGGTGCAGAAATGCTATATGGTTACTCAGAAAAAGAAGCAATTGGAAGGAATATTTCGATTGTAGTACCTGATTTCAAAGAAAACGAATTAAAACATTTATTAGAAAAAGTATCAAAAGGTGAGCGGATTGAATCACTGGAAACAAAACGGCAAAGAAAAGATAAAAGTAAAATTGATGTTTCATTAACCTTGTCTCCAATAAGAGAAGATTCAGGTTTAATTACTAAAGTATCAGCCATTTCAAGAGATATTACATTTAAGAAACAGATTGAAGAAGAATTGAGAAGATATGCAGAAGAATTAGCATTATCCAATGAGGAGTTGTATGTATTTTCGTATGCAGCATCGCATGACCTTCAGGAACCATTAAGGTCTATTCAAAACTTCTTAGAAACCCTAAATAAAAAGTATAAAAAACGACTTGGCGCTGAAATGGAAGAGCAGATCAATTCAGCTGAAGATGGTGTTACAAGAATGTACCGGCTGATAACAGATTTTCTGATGTATTCAAGAGTTGGGACAGAACGCGCAATAAACGAAGAAGTTGACTGTAATTTAGCGATAAAAGATGCCAAGGCTAATTTGGAATTAGCTATTAAAGAAAGTAAAGCCAATATAACCCAATTCACATTACCAAAAATATATGGAAATTTTGTCCAAATCACACAGGTTTTCCAAAATCTGATAGCTAATGCAATTAAATATCAGGGTGATAATACACCAGAAATAGTTATTTCAGCAGAAAAAAAAGATGATATGTGGCTTTTTGCTATAAAAGATAATGGTATAGGTATTGAACAATGGTTTAGTGAAAGGATATTCATTGTTTTTCATAAACTTCATGACCATAGGAAATATCCCGGTTCTGGGATAGGTTTAGCGTTATGCAAAAGAGTCATAGAAAAACTTAAGGGAAAGATATGGTTTGAATCTGAAGTTGGTAAAGGCACAACATTCTTCTTTACATTGCCAATAATCGATAAGAAGAATAAGACAAAAAAAGAAATCATAAAAGAAAATTAAGATGAGATTTCTCTTTTGAGCGCTTCTCTTTCTATTTCAAGTTGTTTTATTTTCTTTTCAATAATATCCAATTCCTCCGGCATTGAATCAATTTCAATTCTTAACTTGCTTGCAGCTTCATCAATAAGGTCTATTGCCTTATCAGGCAAAAATCTATCAGAAATATACCTGTGAGAAAGCATTGCAGAAGATATAATAGCTGAATCTGTTATCCTTACTCCATGATGCACTTCATATTTCTCTTTTAATCCACGCAGTATTGAGATAGTATCTTCTACATCCGGTTCTTCAACTAAAACAGGCTGAAATCTTCTTTCAAGAGCAGGGTCTTTTTCAATATATTTTCTATATTCATCAAGCGTAGTAGCTCCAATTGCATGAAGCTCTCCTCTTGCAAGAGCCGGTTTAAGTATATTAGCTGCATCCATTGCTCCTTCGGTTTTGCCTGCCCCGACTATAGTGTGAATTTCATCAATAAATAATATTATTTGACCGTTACTTTGCTTAATTTCATTTATTACAGCTTTTAGTCTTTCTTCAAACTGACCTCTATAACTTGCACCTGCAATTAAAGCTCCCAAATCAAGCGCTATAACTGTTTTTGTTTTCAAATTATCAGGAACTTCTCCGTTTACGATCCTGAATGCTAAACCTTCGGCAATAGCAGTTTTTCCTACACCAGGCTCTCCAACCAAAACAGGATTATTTTTAGTTCTTCTAGAAAGTACTTGCAGCACTCTTCTAATCTCATCTTCTCTGCCTATAACCGGGTCAAGTTTTCCTTGACTGGCTAATTGATTTAGATTCCTTCCATATTTTTTTAGGGACTGATAAGTTTCTTCGGGAGCCTGCGAGGTAACTCTCTGTGTGCCCCTTACATCTTTTAGAGCAGTATATATTGATTCTTTATTAATACCCTGCTCTTTCAATAATTTTCCTGTTTCAAACTTATCATCTGCAATAGCAATCAATAAGTGTTCAATACTAATATACTCATCTCTTAATTCACCAGCTATTAAAACTGCTTCGTCCAAATCTTTCTGTAAATTATTAGATAAAAATTGATTTGAAGAAGTACTATATGAAACTTTTGGAAGTTTATCGATTAATGCAGAAACTTTTATACGCAATGTATTGATATTAGAACCAATTTTTCTAATTAGTGAAACAGCTATACTCTCATCGCTTTGGATTAATGCTGCAAGTAAATGTTGAGGTTCAATTTGCTGATTTGAATAATTAGCAGCAATATGTCCTGCTTCCTGCATAGCTTCCTGAGCTTTAATTGTGAATTTATTAAAATTTATTGTCATATAAGTTAATTACTATTTATCAGTTTTGATCTACAATTACAATGAAATGATGATATTTTAAGTATTTTTATCAAAAATAATTTTAAATAAAACTATAAGATATGGAAAATTTCTGACAGATTATTGTTATTTTCCATTAAATATTGATATTTTTAGCATTTTTCAATTGTATATAAATTTTAAAATTGGAATTAATGTTTTTTTATAGTAATTTTAGGTAAACTTAAAAGGAGGAATTATGATTTTTACTCTATTAACTAAGAAAATATTTACAATATTTTTGTTTTGTGTTTTTCTAATAAGTAACAATGTATTTTCACAATCCTGGAATGCTATCGGTCCTGGTACAAACGGACAAGTAAATGCTGCAATTCTTTATAACGGACAATTATTAGCAGCAGGAAGTTTTTCAACTCCTGGCAGCAACATATCAATGTGGTCAGGAACTGCATGGAGTAATTTAGGTACAGGTATTAATGGACCTGTTTATGCTGTGACTATTTTCAATGGTAACTTAGTTGTTGCAGGCAGTTTTACTATGGCTGGAGGTAATCCGGCAAATAATATTGCACAATATAACGGTACTACGTGGAGCGGACTTGGTTTAGGTACTAACGACACAGTTTTTGCTTTAGCATTATCTGGAACAACTTTAAGAGTCGGAGGTTCTTTTACTACTGCTGGCGGTGTTATTTGCAACAGGTTAGCTACTTGGTCGGGTACTGCTTGGAGTTCTATGCCGGGTGGAGCTACTAACGGGCTAAACAACACTGTATATGCTATGGTTCCTTCGGGTGCTACGGATATATTTATTGGTGGAAGATTTACTCTAACAGGTGCAGGAGCTACTGCTAACAGAATTATCAGATACAATACTGGTAGCGGAACTTATTTCTCACTTGGTACAGGTGTTGATAACAATATGGTTTCAGCATTGCTTATTTACGGCGGACAACTTTATGTTGGCGGCAGTTTTTCCACAATAGGAGGAACTACAGTAAATAATATTGCAAGATGGACTGGATCAAACTGGCTGACAGTATCAACAGGAACAAACGGAACAGTAAGATCTTTTGGATTATCTGGCGCAAATTTAATTGTAGGCGGAAGTTTCGCTAATGCAGGCACTGCAACAGGTGTAAATAACATAGCAAGTTGGAATGGAACTACTTTCTCTGCTTTAGGAAGCGGTCTTACAGGCGGAGGACCATCGGTTAATGCAATAACAGTATGGAGTAATCTTTTGATTGCAGGAGGACTTTTTACTACACCTGGCAATAATATAGCAGGATTTGGTTCACTTCCCGCAGCACCTACACTACTTTCACCACCCAATGGCTCTACAGGAGTCTCGGTTACTCCAACTTTAGACTGGTCTGATGTTTCTAATGCTACAACTTATGGTATACAGGTTTCAACAAATGCAGGATTTAGTCCTATGATTGTGAATGTGACAGGATTAACTGTATCCCAATATACCACTGGTGTTCTTAATAACAACGTAATCTATCACTGGCGTGCATTTGCATCTAATGGTTTAGGACAAGGTGCATTCTCTTCTATATTTACATTTGTAACAGCTCCATTAGGGATAAATATTAATACAACTGAAATACCGAAGCAATTCAATCTTTATCAAAATTATCCCAACCCATTTAACCCTGTTACTAAAATCAGATTTGATTTGCCTGCAAATAATACATCAGGCAGCAAAATTAATCTTATAGTATATGATATTAATGGAAAAGAAGTTTCATCATTAGTTAATACGGATTATACTGCAGGTATATGGGAAGTTGATTTCAATGCAGCAAATTTAAGCAGCGGAGTTTATTTTTATAAATTAACCGCAGGTTCATATAATGCTTTAAATAAAATGATATTGATAAAGTAAAAAAGCAAAAGTAAAAAGGCAAAAAATTAAAGGCAGGTCTCGAACACCTGCCTTTTCCTGTTTTCGTCTTTGGTACACCCTAAATTACACTAAAGAATTGTCCCAAAGGGATGCTCCGAAGTCCGAAGGACCTTTACGGGAGATTCCATCGGAATGAAATGTTTAAACTGCTCGGATGAATTCCGTGGGGAAAAAACCAGTCTTAACTGAAAAACCAGTCTTATAGGCTTTTAAACTCTTGTGACGAAAACAGGATTTCATACTTAAGACTACAAAAGTCTTATCATATATTTTATATCTGTTAAATCCTAATAATTTTAACAAATATTTTAGTACCATCAGACTTTTGTAGTCTGATAAACTGATATAATAATCATTCTTCAGTTAAATAAAAAAAGCCCCAGTTTAACAACTGGGGCTTTTTTTATGAGTGTTACTTTGTTTCACTAAGAACATTTTCCTTGTTTCAATAAAACTTTTTTTTATCAAAAGCTTATTTTTTATAGATGTATATGCCACATGCAAAATTAACAGTATTCCATTCAGCTAGATACTCACCAGCATCTCCCGTTTTCGTCACTTGATAAAAAACCTCTTAAACATTTGCCTAAAAGTCTCACAATTTTATCAGATTGAGTTTAGAAAATGGGTGACCGAAGATCAATATAGTAGAAAAGAATAAACACGTATTACACGAATGACACAAATTAAACAAATATTGATTTCTTGTTATTCATGTACTTTCCTTCGAGTAATTCGTGTTTATAGGTTTTGTTTTCTTCTTTTTACTACTAGTCTAAAATTGTCTATAAATAAATTTAAGTTTAATAATGAATTCATGCCAAAGGCATCCATTTAGGACATTTTTTTAGTGTAATTTTGTGTGTCCCAAAGACTAATACAGGAAATTAGAAAAATAATCATTCAGGAAAATAAAAAAGCCCCAGTTAAACAACTGGGGCTTTCCTTTATAAGTTATAAATTATTTGATAAGAACCATTTTCCTTGTTTCAATAAAACTATTCCCTTTTTTATCAATAGCTTCTATTTTATAAATGTATATTCCACTTGCAAAATTAACAGCATTCCATTCTGCCAGATATTCTCCTGCTTCCATATTTGAATTAGCCAGAATATCTATCTCTTTTCCAAGCATATCAAAAATTGTTATCTTAACATTAGATGACGATGGTAATCCAAATTTAATCTTTGTAACCGGATTAAACGGATTAGGATAATTAGGCGAAATAAAGAATTTATCAGGAATATTTGAAGAAATAGGCTGGATACCAATAACACCACGCAAAAATGTAATTAAGAAGTTATTACTGGAATTCAATGAATCTAATTGGGAGAAACATTTTACAAACCATTTTACCCTTAAAGAATCTCCAGTGTTTGGCGCTCCCCACGAACTAACTAACGAATCTATTAAGCCTCTTGAAATAGAAAATACTGAATCATTTCCTGAATTATTTGAAAATGAAGTGTAAGTATTAACATTATTTACAGTGCTTAATGTCCATTTATATTTTAATTCAGGCAATGTACCCGCTTTACTAAATGTAAAATGTATTTTAGAAGTATCACCGGGTGCAACATGTGTACTGAATAACTGTGGAGGTGATATAAGAAAAAAAGAATTAATTAAAGGTCGTATCTGGAATACGCTATCACTTTGGTCACCATTTGCAGGATTTCCGGATTCGTAAACTCTAACCCTTGCTTGTGTTGTAGTTGGAATGTAAGGAACTGACCATGTAAAAGTACGTAATGTTGCATCTACATTATTCTGAATTGTTAACCAATTTGTACCGTTATTTGTAGTATAATCAATATTAACATTTCCTGAATTTGAGGTACCCCAGATTATTATAGCTGAATTGCTTGACCTAAAAATTTGTCCACCATTTGGAGTAGCTAATAAAAAACCAGTAAGAGAATTTAAGCATGGAGCAGATTCAGCTCTGCTTCTCATCAGTTGAGATGGCAATGGACCAAACAGCGTAGCAATAGAACCATTTAAGTGACAATAGCTCATTATAGTACCAACTCTTGGAATTGGAGGACCAGTATAACACCCACCTTCAGTAGCATAACAGCTATCAATAGGACCACCAGACCATGAGCATGCGTGAGTGTGTGGAGACCCAAAGTTATGCCCTGTTTCGTGGGCAACAACCATAACATCCCAAGAATATGTTGGTAGTTGATTAAATGTTCCATCTATATCACTAAAAGCATATCCAAAACCACTTGAAAGATTTGCACATAAAACATTAAGCCATG
Organism: uncultured Ignavibacteria bacterium; assembly: GCA_947084945.1. Classification (GTDB taxonomy): domain Bacteria; phylum Bacteroidota; class Ignavibacteria; order Tepidaquicellales; family OLB5; genus OLB5. The sequence goes on from CAMTUP010000025.1 coordinate 84,001, forward strand.
CTACTCCGCCTAAACCACCCGGTCGTGTAGTAATATAATGAGCTATAGTTCTTGGGGTTCCTTGCATATTAGCATTCCAATAAGATCTGAATGCATTTAACAATGTAAATGAAGATGTAGCATCAGGATAAGGATCATTTACGATTGACCATACTCTCAAATAAGTGATATGCAATTGGACATTAATATCTCTTACATATAATGCTGAAACAGGAACAAAAAGCGAAATCAAGTAATTACTTGCTCTTTCAACAGAATTTCCGGAAAAGGTATAAAATTCAAAATCTGATTCAACTGCAATATTTGCTCTTAGCAAAGTGCTTGATGCTAATGAATTCATATTCCCTGAAAGATTTTTTTGAATATCTATAATTTCATCGGGAATTCCAAACTCTTCGGAACCACATTTAAAATCATTGCGAATTTTCAATTTGCTGCTTTGATAAGAAACAAAATCATTTGAGTTACTTTGTTTAACAAGGACATATGTATCCTGATTTGCAAAGATAATAGCAGAAACATCATTTCTGAAAAAAGTTACTACTACTAAAGGAGAATTTTTATCATTTAAGTTTCCAGTATAAGCTATGAAATCAGGTTTTTTTGATAATACTTTATCACCAGATTCTGTGCCTGATACTATCCTGGCATCATCATTTAGAATATCAAATTTTTGAAGAAGTATCTGCAGTTCTATTCCGTTATAAGGAATTTTCAAACTAATTGAATTAGATTTTGCATCAAGAATCTGATTAACAATATCTAAGTTTACATCAACAATTTTTGCATCATCAACAATTTTATTAAGTTCTGATGAAGCAAGGTTTGTTTTAGTATAATTGACCTTAAACGGTTCAAATATATTTGATTGAGAAAAAGCAGTGGCTGTAAATAGAAACAAAAACATTGCCAGAATAGAGAATTTTTTCATGAAATTAATTATTAAATGGTTTACGATAATTTTACTTTTGGATCAAGAAAAGCATAAATAATATCCACTATCATATTTACAATAATGAATATCACAGCAGTAAATAAAACTGTTCCTTGTATCATTGGAAAATCTAATGATAAAATTGAGTTAATAGCAAGTAATCCTATGCCAGGCCAGTTGAAAATATATTCTATGAAGAATGTTCCGCCTAATAAAGCAGCAAGCCAGGCACTTATTGTTGTGATAACAGGATTAAGTGCATTTCTTAAAGCATGTCGAATAATAACTTTCCATTCACTTACACCTTTAGCTCTAGCAGTTCTTACATAATCTTGTCCTAGAACGTCCAGCATACTGGATCTTGTAAGTCGCGCAATAATAGCAAGAGGTCTTAATGCTAGGGTTAGCATAGGTAAAATCAGGTAAATAAATCCATTGTTAATATAACCGGATATTGGAAACCATTTAAGCCAAGCACCAAAAACTAAAGCCATAACCAGCCCTAATGCAAATGGGGGGAAAGATATCCCAAATAATGCTATAAGCATTGAAAGGTTATCAGCCATAGTGTAAGGTTTTATTGATGAAATAACACCAATAATAATTCCAATTATCGATGATAGTATTAAAGCAGAAACAGCTAAAACAGCAGTTGCAGGAAAAGTTTCTATGATTGTCGTTAGAACATCTCTGTTAGAAGAATAAGATCTACCTAAATCACCCTGAACAGCTTTAACCATAAATCTACCATACTGAACATATAAAGGATCATCAAGTCCAAGCTGTTTCCTGACCGCATCGATAGAAGCTATATCAGCTCTTTGACCAAGCATTAATCTGGCAGGATCACCTGGAATAACATACATTAAAGAAAAAGTTACTGTAATTACACCGATCAAAACCAATATAGAATACAGTAACTTTCTGAAAATATAAGTAGTCATTCATTACTTTATAACACGTCTTGCAGTAATGTATCTCGCGTTATAATAATTTTCATTAAGCGAGTTAGTTTTAACTCCACCGCTTGAAGATGAATGCGCAAACACAGTTTCACCAAGATAAATTCCTACATGTGATATCCTTCTTCCCATAGTGTTAAAAAATACTAGATCACCAAATTGAAGATTTTCTCTATCTACATGCTCACCTACAGCAGACTGCATTATAGATGTTCTTGGAATATCAATACCCAGAGCAAATTTCATTACTCTTTGACAAAAAGCTGAACAATCAATTCCATTGGTAGTTGTGCCTCCCCATAGATATGGAGTGTTTATGAGTTCAATTATTCTAATCATTACTGCATCTCTATCAACCGAAGTGTTTGAATATTCGGAAACAATGTTTGTGAGAGTCTCTAAACTAGACTGTTCGATCAAACTTTTTTTCTGAATACCAGTTAAACTGGCAACTTCTTCTGATTTAATGTTCTTTTTGTTAGTCTTTACAATATATTCACCATCACTTCCAGATGCTGAACAACCAGTAATTCCTATTAAAACTAATGGTAATGTAATAATTACGATGACTAAAATTTTTTTAATCAAATAAATGTTTTCCTTTCTAATTAATAATTATATAAATATAGTTAAATAAAAAATTTTATGAAACCCAAAATCATATTTTTAAGAATATGTTTTTTTTTGAGTTAACAAAAAAATTATCCAAACTAAAAAATATTATTTATCAAGCCATGTAAATCTCATATTTACTCTATGCATTGGGTCAAGAGCATTTCCTCTCACATAAGGTTGAATAAGCCTCCAGTCTTCATCATAATAAATAAATAAGCAAACAGCATCATTTACTGCAAGCTGTTCAGCCTCACGGTATAAATTGTTTTTTTCCTTAACATCGGTAGTTGAAATAGCCTTCTCAAACAATTCGTCATACTTAGAATTTTTATACCTGAAGCTATTAATTGGGCTTACATCTTTGAGATTTGCAGGTACATTTTTGCCATAAAAGAGATTTAGAAATGATTCAGGGTCAGGATAATCGGCAATCCATCCTAATCTGTAAAAATCGCTTCTGCCAGCATCAATATTATCTAAATGCTGCGCAAATTGTAAAAGCTGAAGTTTTACAGTAACCCCAATTTCTTTTAACATATCCTGAATTGCCTCAGCTATCTGTGTATTTCTTCCGCCGCCTTCGTTAATGTTTAGTGTAACTTCTGGAAACCCTTTACCGCCGGGGAAACCGGCATCACTCATTAATTGCTTAGCTTTTGCAAGATCAAACGAATATCCTATTATCTTCTTAGCATCATAATTAGGCATAACCGGAGGCACCATACCATAAATAGCAGGATCAGTTGCAGAACCCTGCAATACATATTTTAATATTTTTTCTCTATCAATTGCATAATTAAAAGCCTGTCTAACTTTAATATCTGAAAACGTTTTACTTGTAGTTAAAAATCCATAATATTGTGTTGATAAAGATGTTTTTCTTTGCACAATGAATTTTGAATATTCAGGAGTTAAAGTTTTATCTTCATTTACAATAGTTTTAAAAAGCTCATTCGGGATTCTGTATGATTCATCAATTGTTCCATTTTTGAACTCAAGTAATTGCTGTGAAAGATCTTTTATAAAGCGAAACTTAACTGCATCTAAATATGGAATCTGATTCCCAAATTCATCTTTATACCAATAGTTTGGATTCTTCTTCATATTTATTTCAAGGTCAGGTGTCCAGTTCTGAAAGACAAATGGACCTGTACCTACAGGATTTTGGAAAAAATCCTTACCGTATTTTTCAACTGCTTCTTTTGGAACAATATAAGCAAAGCCTAAGCACATATAATAAATAAACGGAGAGAATGGTTTTGTAAGTTTAATTTGAAAAGTAGTGTCATTAATTACTTTGTATCCGCTTACATCAGTTAAATTTGGTGAACGGTTTTCTGAAGTAGCTTTAGTTATTTCTTCATTAAATTCCTTTGCACCTACTACGTAATTTTTATAAAAATCAAAACCAAGACTGCCAGTTCGCGGGTCAAGAACCCTGCTTAAAGAATATTTTACATCCTGTGAAGTAAATTTCCTGCCTTTACCACCGGGGAAACAAGAATTATCCTGAAATAAAACATCATTTCTTAAATAAAAAGTATATGTCAAAGCATCAGGGCTAACTTCCCACCTTTTTGCAAGCATAGGTTTGAGTTGAAGATTTGTATCAAGATCAATAAGCAGATCATATATCTGGTGAGCAACATGATGCGATACAACATCATTTATTCCAACAGGATCAAGGCTTCTTATATTTTCAAGTTCATTAAGTGTATATGTACCACCGCCTTTTAGCCCGCCTTTTAAAACAACAAAGTTTCTGTCCTCTGATTTCTTGCTGCAAGCAGCCAAAAAAACCAAGGATATTGAAAATATTATTATGTACGCAGTCTTAGTTATCATTTAAAATTGAATGGTTTTTTAATATTTCAAAAAATAAATATACCAATTAATTACTTAATAATAAATATTTAAACTTGAGTATATATTAGCGACACGTCACATCTGTCCAAAACATATAAAAACATAAACCACGAATTTCACTAAAAACACGAATTAAAAGACAATATAATTAATTTTATAAAAATGATAAAAATTTTGTTTGGACAGCATAATCTACCATAATTTTACATTTAGAGGGATTGATTTCAAGAATTGAAAAATCAACAAAAATCTGTTCAAAATGAACTGAATTCTTAATAAAATAAAGTTATGCCAAACGTTTTGGACAGCTATGGCGACACGTTATAACTTTGTAAAATATTAGGTTGTAATTATTTTACAAAAACGATATATATCATAATTAGAAATAACATAAGTCATAGTTTTTGTTAGTTGAGATTATTAAATTTGTTTAATTGTAATAATATTTCTTTAATTCAACCTAACCAAACAATAAGAAAGGAATTACAAAATGAAAAAATCTAATTCTTGCATTAATATTCACTCTAAATATTTACCCCCTTCCCCCCCCCCCCCCCCCGCACACTCCAGACTACACTATTTTAAAAAAGTTATTAGCAACGATTGTGTTTTTTTTGACAATTAGCCAAGTTCACATTTTTGCATGGAGTATAACAATACATCAACCTATTTGGAATCATAATAGACCTGCATGGGGGCAGAATGACAACGCTTGTTGGCCACTGCCAATAGTTACAGGGCAAAACCCGCCTCAAAGCATTAATGTTTCTTTTTATGTGAACGTTAGTAATTCTTACTCTTATTTTGTAAACTTAATTGTTTCAGGAAACATAACTTACACATCTCAAACATATACGCATTCAGGCAGTGGTTCTGTTACCCATCAAATTCCATTTGCTAATTTCTGTTATAACTACAACACCCAAATTCAGGTTATCGTAACACGTGATAATGAAACTCAAACAGCAAGCAGATATGTAAGAGTTTACAGTGAATATCAATCAACTAGTTGTCCTTCAGGCATCGGGGCACCGTTAGGGGCGTGTAATATAAGAAATATCACAGAACAAACCAGCGGGCAAATGTCAATTAAGGGCTTGTGCTGCTCACAATTTGGTCAGCAAGGTGTAAACGGAACAAGATACAGGGTCACTTTTACAGTCAACGGAAACTTTCAGAATAAAATAGTTACTGTTAATGAGGATTTAAGCTATGGCTTTAAAGTTGGTTTACCGATTGACGGTTGCAGATGGGCAGGGATTTATTCATCGTCAAATTCTCAGGTAGTTTTTTTCACTTTTGTTTATTACATTTCACTTGCAGGCGGTCAAAATTACTGGTGGCCTTGTAAGCCAGAAGAAGCCGCAGTAGCATATACTGTACAGGAAGTCCCGCCGCAAGTCCCGCCAATTATTCAAAGGATACGACAGTCCCCATCAATTATTAACATAAATACAAGAGGTCAAATGATAACTGAATTATCTCAGGGTAATGCTCATGGCATTCATTTTCAGTGGACTAGCTTTAACAGACCTACGTTTATGTCCGATGATGCCTCAACAAATACCTCTAATGCGGTTAACATATATTACAATTATGGCGGTTCTAATTGGTCCCCTGATGCACCCGGATATCATTTCAGAAGTAAGGCAATAAACAATTATGGATGGGATCAAAAACTTTCTCCCGCTGTCGTTTATTCTACTAATTCAGGAGGAGGCTGCCCGTTTGTGTATGTTCAAAATGAAGATTCAGCTTATAAACAGGATAATAACATTCTGCACCGCTCTGAATTTTCAGATTATTATTCAATTGATATTACTGATTACTACAAGCTAAACATTACACCTGGAGTCTTTGATAATAAGATTAACATAAAGATAATTGAGCTAAACAACGATTATAGCTATCTGGATAAAATCGGGATGCTTGTTGTTGACCATTCTTCAAACAAAAAAATTGGTGTAACAGAAAGCGGTAATATAGTAACTTACGATACTTCACAAATCAGATCTAGTCTCAATTCCCTCCTGAATACTGATAGCAATATAACAAAGTATATATACTATGGCTATAGAAACCCAAGTGATTCAGGTGTTGAAGGAAGCGATGGAGACAATGTTTCTTTGGGTAGCATTAATAATGTTAATCACAATGGCGATAGTCTGGCATTTATAATATCCGTTGGGGACAATTTTGGCGACAACATCATTTATCCAAATCCAGCAAAAGATTACGCGGGTTCTATATCAATATACATAAACAGTTTACAAAACCCAATAAATAAATATTCGCAAGACGTGAAAACACGTCTATAGTGCTTATCCCTTTTGCACCTATAAACTCGCAGGTTGATTCGGCAATAATTACGTGGAACAGAGATTTTCAGATTGATTATATAAGCGTAGTTCCGATAAGCTATTCGGGATTTACAATTACAGAGCTTCAGCTAAATGACACTTACCATCCAATGGATATTGATTCATATCAAAAAATACTTGATGTTGACCAAAGCTATTTGGAACTGGACTCATTATACCAGTTTGAGTTGACTTTCAACAGCATAGTGTTGCCTCCTCAGGGATATGCAAGAGATTACATTATACTTACAACCGGCAGATATGATGTACCTGAAGGGGATAATTTTTTAATGCAGATGAGCCATCAATATTCTTATAACATTCCTTATAAAAACAAGTTATTTGCAAATTATCCCAATCCGTTTAATCCTGTTACAAAAATAAGATACGAGATAAGTAAGGCAAGTCTTGTGAAAGTAAAAATATACAATGTTCTTGGTGAGGAAATAAAACTATTAGTTAATGAATATAAAAATGCAGGGAATTATGATGTATCATTTGACGGCACAAAACTGCCAAGCGGTATTTATTTCTATAGACTTGAGACACCGTATTTCAGCGATACTAAAAAAATGGTTCTAATAAAATAAATTTCTTTGAGGCACTCCGCACTTACGGGGTGCCTCTGTAATTTTTTCAGATAAATATGAAAACTCTATCTAAAATACTTATTATTTTATTTATATTACTTTCAGAAATTAATATGCATTCCCAGTGGGTTTACGAGTTTTCGCCTTACCGACAGGCTGTACATTACCTAAACGTTGTTGATACAAGTATAATTTGGGGAATAGGAGATAACTCTTCAGGAGATGCTGTAATTGTTAGAAAACTGGGTTCAGTATGGGATTGGTATGACTATACGAACCTCCCTAGTGGCAATCAGCTTTATTCCAGTATTGCCGGAATTGATAGCAATATAGCTTTTGTTGGCAGTTTAACGGGAAAAGTATATAAGACCTCAGACAGAGGATATGACTGGACACAGATTTTAGATGCTGGAAATAGGTGGGTTTTCATAAAATTTTCAAAAATAAATAAAAGTACGGGTTACATATTTTGCTCAAATCAATTTACCACAGAAAATTTTATAATTTATAAAACAACCAATTACGGCAATACTTGGCAAACATTTACCCCAAACTTTGGTAATTATTCTGCAGCTAATAAGCCAAGTGTATGGGTTACCGATTCTGCTCATGCGTGGGTTGCTTTAGGATGCAATTCTTTACAAAATTGTGCAGGTCCCAAAATTGCATATACAACAAACGGTGGTATCAATTGGCTTACTACTAGCTTTGTTGACGGTAACAGAACCGGAGTATCCACACTTGCTTTTAAGTCAGATAACCAGTTTGGAATGGCAGTTACTTATTGGTTTAGTCAGCCTATAAATATATGGATAACAACTAATGGCGGTTCAAACTGGGCATTTTCACGCAGCTTCCCTATCCCTATTAATCCGACAATAATAAATGTGCCAGGAACAAGCGTTTGGTATTTAGGGGGAACCAATCCAAACACACCCAGTAGAGCTTTTATTTATAAATCTTCAGATGACGGAGCAAGCTGGTTCCAAATGAGCACAGATGATTCAACTTATGATGGCTTCTGGGATATGGATGGCATTGCTCTTAACAATAAAATTCACGCATGGTCAATTGTATGGGGAGGGGAAAATTATTATAACTATATGAAAATACTCAGGTTAATTGACACAGTTTCTGTTATAGGAATAAACAACCATGGCAGTAATATACCTAAAGAGTTTAGAATAGAACAAAACTACCCAAATCCGTTTAACCCAACAACAAAGATAAGATATGCATTACCAAAGGCTAGTATAGTAAAAATTGTAATTTACAACGTAATGGGTCAAGTGCTTAAAGAATTAGTTAATGAATATAAAAATGCAGGGAATTATGATGTAGCATTTGACGGCACAAACCTGCCAAGCGGTATTTTTTTTTATAGAATTGAGACACCGTATTTCAGCGATTCTAAAAAAATGGTTCTTATAAAATAAATCTAATAATAAAATGTTTACTTTCAAAACACTCGTTCTTTTATTTTCAATTGCTTCATACATAAATTGCCAGACTATTTCATCTGACAATAAACAACAGGAGCTTTATGATTGGAATCTCTCTGTAACAGGTGGTCTTACCCGCCAAATAGATGATAGAATGCCAAAATATACCCTAAATTATTTTGAATTTTCAGCGGGATATCTAGTTACCCCGCACCATGAGATTGGAATAAATGTAGGTAAGAATTATTTCCTTGGCAATACTTTAGGGATAAGACAAATTTCATTCTACAATAATGGCGATACAACAGTAGAATATGGAATTATACCAACTGTTTACGAGAATGTTTGGTTTACACTTTATTATAAATTCAATTATTACTCATGGTTTGCAGAAATAGCAGCCGGGCGCTTGTTAGATGGTTCTGATGGTTATACCAGTTTTTCAGCTGGTAAAGAATTTAATCTTTCAAAACTTTTTTTCATAAACTTGGGACTAAATTACGCTATCAATACAAACCATATACTTGAATACAAATATGTAAATGATAAACAGCTAACACTAACAATAGGGTTTTCGATTAAATTATAACTTTAACCTAGATAAGTTTTTAATTGTTTGCTTTTGGAAGCATGTTTAAGCCTTCTGATGGCTTTTTCCTTAATTTGTCTTACTCTTTCACGGGTAAGTTTGAATTTTTCACCAATTTCTTCAAGGGTTAATGGATTTTCCTGGTCTAAACCGTAATAAAGCTTTAAAACATCACGCTCTCTAGGGCTTAGTGTATTTAATGCTCTTTGAATTTCGATTTTTAAAGATTCATTGATTAATTTATGGTCAGGCAAAGGCTGATTTTGATTTGGCATAATATCAACAAGCCTGCTATCTTCACCATGAACAAAAGGAGCATCTATTGAAAGATGTCTTCCTGATATTTTCAATGTATCAGAAACTTCGTATAATGACATATCAAGCTGTTCAGCAAGTTCATCAGCACTTGGCTCTCTTTCGAATGCCTGCTCCAGAGTACTGTAAGCTTTACCTATTTTATTTAATGCTCCAACCCTGTTAAGAGGCAGTCTTACAATACGTGATTGTTCAGCCAGAGCTTGTAAGATTGACTGCCTAATCCACCAAACAGCATAGGATATGAATTTAAAACCTCTTGTCTCATCAAATCTTTTAGCAGCTTTGATAAGCCCAAGGTTACCTTCATTAATAAGATCACCCAGAGAAAGTCCCTGGTTTTGATATTGTTTAGCAACACTAACAACAAACCTTAAATTTGCTTTAGTAAGCTTTTCAAGTGCTTTTTGCTTTTCCTTATCATCACCGTACTTGATTTTTTTTGCAAGGTCAATTTCTTCTTCAACATCAAGAAGTTCTACTTTCCCGATCTCTTGTAAATATTTATCAATAGATTGAGATTCCCTATTAGTAAATTGTTTACCAATTTTCATAGGCAGTTAAAAATGGTTAAATTATTAAAAATTATTTTTTGGGGATAAGAGACGCCAAAAATATCTAAGAATGCTTAATCTGTGTTCCCGAAAAGATCAATTTTATTATCTTTAGCTAAAGTAACAATTGCTCTTTTCCTTGTAGCTCTGAAACCCTCGTATTTGCCTCTTTTTGTAAACTGAGACTTGCGTTTACCTTTTGCAGTAATTGTTCTGATACTATTAACTTTTACATTAAATTTGTTTTGAATAGCATTTTTAATATTAACTTTAGTAGCGTTAATATCCACTTCAAAAGCATATTGATTTTTCTGCTCCTGAAGCAAGGTCATTTTTTCGGTTATTATAGGTTTTGTTAAAATACTTCTAATCATGGTATTTAATTATAATCTTTGTTAATAAAATTTTTACTTCGCAAAGGGTTACTTCGCAAAGGGTTTGCAAAGCTCAACAACAGCACTTTTCTGAATTAATATCAACTGGTTGTTTACAAGGTCATATGTAGCAGCATTAGATGCATTTAGCACGTTAACTCTTGTAATATTTCTGCCTGATTTATAAACGTTATCATTATTTTTAACAGTCAGCATCAGAACTTTTTTGCCTTCAAGTTTCAGGCTTTTTAAAATAGAACAGAAATCTTTGGTTTTAGGTTTCTCGAAGTTGATATCTTCAACAACCATTATTTCACCGTTTTTAGCTTTAAGGCTAAGTGCGCTTTTCCTTGCAAGATGAGCAGATTTTTTTGTCATAGAAAGCTTATATGTATGCGGTCTTGGTCCATGAACAGAACCACCACCTATCCAAATTGGTGATCTAGTTGTACCGGCTCTAGCAGTACCTCTGCCTTTTTGCTTGAAAGGTTTTTTACCACCCCCCCTAACTTCTCCTCTTTCTTTGGTTTTATGAGTACCCTGTCTCTTGTTAGAGAGAAAAGTTCTCACAGCCTGATATATTAAATGATGATTAGGCTCAATTTCAAATATATCTGAAGGAAGTTCTATCATTTCCTTAGTTTCTGTACCGTCAATTTTATATACGCTTAACTGCATCTTTATTTCACCTTATAAATTTCTACAATACCTGAAATTGCTCCTGGTACCGCACCCTTTATTAACATTAAGTTTGATTCCGGAATAATTTTAATAATTTTTAAATTACGAATACTGATCTGGTCTCCGCCCATACGGCCAGCCATTCTTTGACCTTTAAATACCCTAGAAGGATATGAGCTAGCTCCAATAGAACCTGGTGCTCTTTGTCTATCACTTTGTCCGTGAGTTGCAGAGCCTCCTCCAAAGCCGTGTCTTTTAACAACACCTTGAAAGCCTTTACCTTTGCTTTTAGATGTAACCTTTACAAAATCACCAACATTAAATAGATCTGTATTTATAATATCACCAACTTTGAAATCTTCAGCATTTTCAAAATCTCTTACTTCTTTTAGGAACCTTAAGATCGGAAGATTTTTCTTTTTAAAGTTTTGAACAGTTGGTCTGGCTAGACGTTTTTCTTTTCTTTCAGTAAAACCAAGCTGCAATGCAGAGTAGCCGTCGCTATCTTTGGTTTTAATGGCAGTAACGTAACAAGGACCAGCTTCAATTAATGTGCATGGTACACATGATCCGTCATCAGTGAAAACAGATGTCATGCCTAGTTTTTTTCCTAATAAACCTTTCATTAGTTTCTACTTATCCTTTGCTTATGTTTTTATTTCAATGTAAACGCCACCCGGAGGGTCCAATTTGGTCAGCGCATCAACTGTTTTTTTATTTGAGTTCAGTATATCAATCACTCTTTTGTGAGATCTAATTTCAAACTGTTCTCTAGATTTCTTATCAACATGCGGTGATCTTAAAACAGTATAAACAGCCTTCCGGGTAGGAAGTGGAATCGGACCCGAAACCACTCCACCGGTTGATTTAATTGTCTTAATGATTCTGTCAGTCCACTTATCAATAAGCCTGTGGTCGTATGACTTTAATTTTATCCTTATTTTCTGCGTTGCCAAATTATTCTATACCTGCCTTAATTATGACCATATTTATTATTCAATAATTTTAGTTACAACACCTGCGCCAACAGTTCTTCCACCTTCACGGATAGCAAATCTTAATCCTTCTTCCATCGCAATAGGTGTAATAAGATCAACTTTTAAGTTGTCAACGTTATCACCTGGCATAACCATCTGCACACCTTCAGGTAAATTCATAACACCTGTTACATCAGTTGTTCTGAAATAGAACTGAGGTCTATAGTTGCCGAAAAACGGAGTATGTCTTCCGCCTTCTTCTTTTGAAAGTACATAAACCTGACAATTGAAAACTTTGTGAGGAGTTATAGAACCTGGTTTTGCAATAACCATACCTCTTTCAATATCTTTTTTATCAACACCTCTTAAAAGCATACCTAAATTATCACCAGCTAAACCTTCTTCAAGCTCTTTCTGGAACATTTCGATACCCGTAACAATTGTTTTCTTGTGCTGTCCAAGTCCAATAAGTTCAACTTCTTCTCCCATTTTACATTTTCCTCTTTCAACTCTGCCAGTAGCAACTGTACCACGTCCTGTGATTGAGAATACGTCTTCAACAGACATAAGAAATGGTTTATCAATTTCTCTTGCCGGCTCGAGTATATAACTATCAACAGCATCCATAAGATCATATATGCATTTAATTCCGGGATCATCCGCTTTTGAACCTTCAACTACTGCTGCTTCCATTGCCTTTAGGGCACTTCCACGTATAATTGGAATTTCGTCTCCTGGGTATTCATATGCGTTTAGAATATCCCTTAATTCTGATTCAACGACTTCGAGAAGAAGTTCAGCATCATCAGCTGTTTTTTCCTGCTCGTAAATCATATCAATTTTATTAAGGAATACAACAATTCTTGGAACGCCAACCTGTCTAGCTAAAAGAATGTGCTCTTTTGTCTGAGGCATAGCTCCATCATTTGCTGCTACTACTAATACAGCACCATCCATCTGAGCTGCACCTGTAATCATGTTTTTAACATAATCAGCATGACCCGGACAGTCAACATGAGCATAATGTCTTTTTTCGGTTTCATACTCAACATGAGCCGTTGCAATCGTTATACCCCTTGCTTTTTCTTCAGGTGCATTATCAATTGAATCAAAAGCTCTAATTTTAGCTTTACCTTTTTTTGCGAGCGCCATTGTGATAGCAGCGGTAAGAGTTGTCTTACCATGATCAACGTGACCAATTGTTCCAATGTTCACGTGAGGCTTACTTCTATCGAATTTTTCTTTAGCCATTTTTGATTGTATCTCCTAAAATGATTTATATTTATATTTTTTTGATTTGCTTTGAATAAAACGAAACATTATTTAAAATGTCTCATACTTTATTGTTAATGTCAGGATGGAATCTGTTGCTTTCCACCTTCCCGCTTACAGCAGGACGCTCTAACCAACTTAATAATATATTTTAATTATTAAAGTGGGCCAGGGAGGAATCGAACCTCCCACCTCGTGCTTATAAGGCACGCGCTCTAACCGACTGAGCTACTGGCCCAGTAGTTCATTCGGAAACATCTGTTTAATACTCTTCTTAAACAGATATTTTATAAAGCGGCATTATGTGCCTGATCATTGACGAGTAATCTAATTAAAGATTGACCCTAAAATTTTAAAGAACGAAAAA
>CAMTUP010000026.1:0-27437 GCA_947084945.1 uncultured Ignavibacteria bacterium
CCTCGTGTAAATATCCCATCGTCGGGATAAGACCAACTGTCCCTTTAAGGGAGAGGCGGGCGGTTCTTAGTTCAGAGAGGCTGGATACTGTTTTCATGTCTGCTCCGCAGTATATATGTCTATACAAAAGCCTGTTTGGGGGCTTGACAGTCTAGAAATTTTGTTCTACACTTTAGTCATCAATTAGACATAAAGGAGATAATAATGGCTTACGGACATACCAACTCAAAAGGAAATACCTACTACCTGCACTCCAAAGGCAGGATGTTCTTCTTCTCCAAGGAGATCAAGGAAGGCGCTCTCGACGCCGTCCCAGAAGGCTACAACGTCATTGAAATGAAGACTGGCTTGCCCGTCCTGAAGAAGGCAGCAGCGGATGCACCCGCCAGCATGAATGTGCCTGCAACAGAAGCCGTTCCTAGCACAGAAGCGCCCGCAACGGAAGCCGTCCCTGCCACTGAAGCGCCCGCCATGGAAGCCGTTTCTGCCACAGAAGCACCCACCATGGAAACCGTCCCTGCCACAGGAGCGGTTCCCGCAGAAAATGCGGGCTAATTAATTACCGCTTGTTGCAAAAATCACTAAACGTTTAGACAAAAATTACAAGTAAATATCTTACGAGTAAATATCTTAATTCCGGTTTACTGCTTCTTGCATTAAAGTCTAAACTTTCACGTGCCGGAAGTTGGGCCTAAACGGAAATTCCAGTTTAGATATTTACGCAGTACTTTGTAGTTACGCATGTCTGACATGCGTGCGGCGCTCTGTAAAGTATAACCCTGTTCAGAAATTCCGCTCAGCAGTTTGAGCGGGATCGCAAGACACAACCTAACTGTTCTTTTAGAAAAAAAGGAGACCAAAATGACACGTACACAAGCATCTAAAAGTTATGAAGCGAAAGGAGATCAGCCATGCCTGCACTAAACCGCGTTCAACTGATCGGCCGCTTGGGCAAGGAGCCCGAAGGCAAGTTCACCTCTACTGGTAAAAAGGTGACACATTTCAGCCTTGCCGTCAGCAATCGCTGGAAGGACAAGAACGGTGAGACGAAAGAATCGACCGAATGGGTCAATATTGAAGCCTGGGGGCGGCTTGGCGAAGTTTGCCAGGAATATCTGAAGAAAGGAAGCCTTGTTTTTCTGGAAGGTCGCTTGAAGACTGACAAGTATGAAGACAAGGGCGAAACGAAGTACTTCACGAAAATCGTGGCGCAATCCCTGGAATTCCTCGATAAGAAGCCTGCCGAAGAACCCATGATGGCAGTGGAGGAAGACCCTGGCGATTACGAAGCGTAAATAAAAAAAAGAGACAGCCGCTGAAAAGTGGCTGTCTCTTTATATTATTAGTAGATCACGATTCTGGAGAGTCATTCACGATTCTGGAGAGTTATTCACGATTCTGGAGTCCATCAGCTTGCTGATGGTATTTCAGGCGGCAAGCTCCAGGGTTATTCGTGAAGTACTGATTATGCGGACCTCTCCGTGTTTTCATTGCTGTACCGTAGGCGGCAAATGATCTCCGCCGCTGATGCAGGCTTGGGATGAGCGCGTTGTTTTTTCAGCGCGCCAACCATCTCGATCACAACCAGGAGTTCATTTTCCTGCAATTGCGCCGCTTCGATCACTGCCATGCAGCTCGGCGCTTTTGTAGGCGGGGTACAACGCAGCCAGGCTCCATTTGGAAAGGGTGTATGCCATTTATATCTCCATGAATCTTACGAATTACGCATCACGTAATCCGTCATTCGCAAGAATAACCTACACATTAAACCGGACGTGCATGATGTCGCCGTCCTTAACCGGATATTCCTTGCCTTCGAGTCTTAATCTGCCTTTTGCCTTCGCTTCATTCATGGACCCGAGGCGGATGAGGTCTTCGTAGGCCACCACCTCCGCCCGCACAAATCCACGCGCCAGGTCGGTGTGGATCTCCCCGGCGGATTCCTGCGCCGTCGCGCCGCGCTGTGTTGTCCAGGCGCGCACTTCATCCTCGCCAACTGTGAAAAAAGTCTGCACTTGAAGCAGGTCATAAGACAGGTTGATCATGCGGTTCAAGCTGAGTTCTTTAATTCCATACTCTTCCATAAAAACAGATGCATCCTGCGCGGAGAGTTGCGCGATTTCCATTTCAAGTTTGCCCATCAAGGCCACGCAGGGATGGTCCAGTTTTGCATCGGGCGCTGGCTGTCCCTCGCCAAGATTAAACACGGTCAGGATGGGTTTACGGGTCAGCAAGCCGAAACTGGAAAGTTCCTTGTGCTCTTCATTCGTGAATTCCACGCCGCGCAAAGGCTGATTGTCTGAAAGCGTTTTGTGTAATTTCTCAAATATTTCCACCTGACGCGCATTTAAGGTTTTATCTGTGCCGCCCTTTTTGCGTTCATCGGTCAGGCGTTCCAGTTTGCGTTCCACAGCGATCAGATCGTTCAGCAAAAGCTCGGTCAACATGGTATCCACATCGCGGAGCGGATTTATGCTTCCGCTGGGATGCATCACGCTATCGTTCTCGAAGCAGCGCACTACGAGGATCAGCCCTTCCATTTGGTTCAGTTGATTCAACAGCTGCCCGGAAAAGCCGCTTTTGGCGGAACCGGTTTCCAGTCCGGCAATATCCGCGTACGTCACTTTGGCGTAGATCGTTTTCTTCGGATTGAACATGCTGGAGAGTTTGTCCACACGCGGGTCGGGGACATCCACCACCGCTTGATGAACTTCGATGCGCCCAGCCGAGGCAGTGGTGGGGGCGTTGCCGCGTGTGAGCGCGTTGAAAATGGTGGTTTTTCCTGATTGGGGTAATCCAATTATTCCTAGTTTCATCTTGACCTTGTTATTGGGAGTGGTATACTTGCGTTCGCAAATGAGCCGAAGTGGCGGAATAGGCAGACGCGCACGACTCAAAATCGTGTTCCCTACGGGAATGAGGGTTCAATTCCCTCCTTCGGCACAGCGCACAATATACCCGAAACGGTATTATACCCCACGGGTACAAAATCTTTTTCAAACATCCTTCAATTTCAGGAGGATGTTTTATTTTTATATATCCTGCCTGCTCGAACGTTGACATTTATTTTGATGGATGTAAAATAACATTACGAAAACAACCTATGACGCTGAAAAACGTAGATCATCCTGAGTCGAGTCATATCCCATGTTTTCCGGAGATTTAATAACATGAAACTTTACCTGCTTTTTGCTGCCATTGACATCATGATCCTGCTGGCATATCCGATTGTGTTTATTTTCTATCACATCCGCAGGATGAAGGGTGTAAAATAAGAATTGTCTCGCTTGCGACAAGAGTGAAAAAATACCAGGAGGCTCATGATGCCCTTATTGAAAGATGTCCTGGCAGTGATCTTGGGTGGAGGGCGCGGGGCGCGCCTGTATCCGCTGACTCAAATGCGCTCCAAGCCAGCCGTGCCGTTTGGGGGGAAATATCGCCTGATCGATATTCCCATCAGTAATTGTATTAATTCAGAGATCTTCCGCATTGCGATCCTGACGCAGTTCAATTCTGTGTCATTGCATCGTCACATCACCCACACCTACCACTTTGACGCTTTCCATCAGGGCTGGATTCAGATCTGGGCGGCGGAACAAACCCTCGAAAGCGCAGACTGGTATCAAGGCACAGCGGATGCGTTCCGCAAGCAATTGCTTGAGATACAGGCTACTGCCGCGAAGTATGTTTTGATTCTGGCCGGCGATCATCTCTACCGCATGGATTACAAGGCCATGGCTGAGTATCACTGGGATAACAAAGCCGATATTACCGTAGCGGTTCAGCCCGTTTCGACGGAGGAGGTAACGCGTTTTGGCATCTTAAAACGCGAGGCAAACGGCCGCATTTCAGACTTTGTGGAAAAACCCAAAGACCCACAAGTCCAAAAGAAATATATCAGCCGGGATGATCCACATAAACCATTCCTCGCTTCCATGGGGATTTACATGTTCAACACAAAAATATTGATGGATTTGCTGAAGGATTTCCCGCACCATGATGATTTTGGCAGGGATATTATTCCACAGGCGATTAAATCCAACGCGGTGTATGGATATGACTTTGACGGTTTTTGGCAGGACATTGGAACGATCCGCTCGTTCTATGAGACCAACCTTGCGCTTACCACTCCTGAAACGCCTTTTAATTTCCATGATACAAAGCTTCCCATATACACAGATGCGCGTTTCCTGCCAGGCTCCATTGTAGAAGACAGCAAACTGCATAATGTTTTGATCGCTGAAGGATGCAGTATTATTAAATCTGAGATTACTCATTCCATCATCGGCATTCGCAGCCAGATCTCAGCGGGATGTGTGATCAAAGACAGTATTGTGATGGGCTCGGATTATTATGAACGCCAGCGCGAAGATTTGCCAATAGGGATTGGCGCGAACTGTTACATTGATGGCGCGATCCTCGATAAGAACGTGCGCATCGGAAGCAATGTAACCATCCACCCCTTCCCGCATAATTCAGATGATATTGATAACGAGGAGTGGTATGTGCGCGACGGCATCGTTGTTATTCCAAAGGACACAGAGATAATGTCTGGCACAACCATTGCGCCTTAAAATTCTTTGTACTACTCTCCAAGAACTCAAACTGGGTCAGTCGTGGGCGGTTGCCTGAATTTTCCCCGAATTATTGAGAGAATACGAAGGATGCGTTATTTTGCCTCGACAAAAAGCTCCACCGCCTCAATCGCGGACGCGAGGCTTGCTACTGAAAAATTGAAGTTGATACCCGCCCCCGGCTGGATCGCTCCGCCCTCCCAGCGTTTGACTCCAACAACGCGACCATTTTTATCATAAGCCACCGCCGCGACCCAGACCTGTGTTGCGGCGGTTGATTCCGCTGGTAGGTGTATTTGTCCGCTGAGCTGGGCGGTGAGTCCGTTCCAGTCAATTTGCGCGATGGTGTTGTTTAATACTGCCGGCAGGTAACGAGTGCTGTTGGAATTTAATTGAATTGCGCTAAGCACTTGCACTTGTACATTTACATTTACAGGTGTGTTTGGAAAGAATACATACACTGGCAAGGCTGAATTAGGCGGAATAATATCCAGCGGCGTGAACGCGGTTTGACTCGCGATCACGTTATTATTTTGATCCATCAATGTGATTTGCGCGGAGATATTTTCAAGCGCTTCAGCCGAGTTATTTTGGATCAATGCGAAACACCACAAGCCGTTGTCTGCTGAGGAGTGGCAAACTGTTTGGGTGATGGGAGCAGGCACGGGCGTCAGAGTCGATGCGTCTGCGGTGGCGGCTGAACTGTCTGGGATGAGAAGAGTCGTCCCGATGGTCATGCTATTCGGAGAGACATCAGGATTCGCCGCTCTTAAGTCATCCTGTGAAATTTTAAATTGCTCTGCAAGTTCGCTGAACGTATCGCCTTCTTGAATGACATAAATAAATGGCGTGGTGGTTGGAAACGGCGTTTCCGCGATCACGATTACGTTGGGCGTGGGCGTGAGGCTGGGTGTGGCAGTCAGATAAGGCTCAAGCGAATTGTTGGATATGTTTTGTGGGGACGCAGGCGCACAGGCAGTGATCAGAAATATAAAAAGCAATAATGAATTTCGCATTAGGTGATTATAATCAGTATGGTGTAACTCTGGAGTGTAACTCTGGAGTGCGACGCTGGAGTGCGGCAGCTTGCTGCTGCACAGGCTTGGACAGCAAGCCGTCCGACTCCAGAGTTAAGATCAAAATCTTTGGAGGCATAATGAAATACCGTCATTTAGGCAAGACTGGAATTCAAGTAGGCGAGCTTTCTTTCGGCTCATGGGTTACGTTTAGCGCCCAGGCAGATGTGAAAGCCGCAGTGGATATGATGGCCGCGGCATACGAAGCGGGTGTGAATTTTTTTGACAATGCCGAAGTGTATGCGAGCGGCAAATCGGAAATGGTGATGGGCGCAGCGCTCAAAAAATTGAAGTGGCGCAGAAGCAGTTATTTGATCTCCACCAAATTCTTTTGGGGCATAAATGAGGGCGTAAATGAAAAGAACACCCTTAATCGCAAACGTCTCATCGAAGGCATTGCGGATTCACTCGAACGCTTGCAACTCGATTACGTTGATCTGATCTATTGTCATCGTTCTGATAAGACCACGCCGATTGAAGAGACTGTCTGGGCGATGCACAACATCATCGAATGGGGACAGGCTTTATATTGGGGGACATCTGAATGGTCCGCTCCTGAAATTGTTGAAGCGATTCAGATTGCGGAGCGTCATCACTTGCACAAGCCCATTGTGGAACAGCCGCAGTACAACATGTTTGAGCAGGGACGACTGACGGGCGATTATGTCCGCTTTTATAAGGACTATGGATATGGCACAACCACTTGGAGTCCGCTGGCTTCCGGTTTGCTGACGGGGAAATATAAAGGCGGTATTCCCAAAGATAGCCGCGGCGCGCTCAAAGGTTATGACTGGCTAAAAGAACATTTGAAAGATGAGGAAAAACTTGCCAGGGTTGCCGCATTGGAACCGATCGCAAAGGAACTCGGTTGCACGCTTGCGCAACTTGCGCTGGCATGGTGTTTGAAGAATCCGTTTGTCAGCACGGTTATCACTGGCGCGAGCTGTGTGGAGCAGGTGCATGAAAACATGAAAGCTTCAGATGTGGTGGATAAGATCACACCTGGGATGCTCGCAAGAATTGATGAGATTTTTGAGGTGAAGAAAGAGGAAGAAGAGGATTGAGAATAGGAAAGTAACAAGATGTAAAAAGAAAGAAGAAATGCAAACCTCCAAGAGAAAAACCTCGGAGGTTTGCATTTAATTTCGCGATTTTCGTAAGGATGATTTTTTTGCGAGGTCGCGTGAAATGATCTTTGGTTTTTTCAGGCGTGACCGAATTGGCGCAAGCTCGCCCACGTCAATCAGCACAGTGTTTTTATTCCCCTTGGGGACGGATTTAAGCATAAAGCGCGTATACCCTGAGTCATGACAATCCAAGAGAATTACTTCTGCGCCTTCGGGAATTTGCTCACTGAATTTTGGGTGATTGGTAATGTAGCGCGTAAACTCTATGAACAAATCATTATGTTTCATGCGATAGATGTCATTCATAAACTCATCTCCTTCAAGTAACGGTCTCGATAGGAAGCCCAATTTTCTATAATATCTTTTTGACCGAATGTCATGGCATCAGCAGTTGAAAACCCATCAAGCCTTTCTTTGGTTTGTTTGCCATTTGGGTGCAAAAGGTCACGGTGGGGTTTGCCATGCGCTGTATCATAACGAACAACTGGGCACCAAACACCCGCAACCATAATTTCAAGTTGAATGCGGAATTCTACAATCTGTGTTCCCCGCCATACATGATAATGGCGATAACGGCACAAACGCGTTTCGGGATCAAGGTAAATTAGGAATTCTCGTTCGCCCATTATTCTATTTTACACCTTTGTAAAATAATTTTCTTCCACGCCTTGCCAGGTTTCATCATGCAGTTTCATGGACTTCGTCAACAGCGGATGCGCGCTTACAAAACTCACACCTGTGCCAAACAAGGGTCATCGCGGATGTAGGCGATCTGTTGTCCAAGATATTGAAGGCGCGCGAGACCGTGCCAGCGGCGTAATAAATGATAAGCGGGAGAAGTCAACAGGCGGCAGGACTCTACTGCGGGTTTCCAGTTTTCCTTTCGGATTTCTGAAACTGTGCCAGTTTCTGGCAGAAAACCAAAGTCCCATGCGGCGCATAACCGCGCAATGAAATCCACTTTTTCCGATAAGGTCGCCAGTGTTTCGGGAGATTCTGCATCGGGATATAAAGAGCCATCCAGCCAGCAAGTGCCAACCATTGGTTTCATATGATCTCAGACCTCCGAGTTCTTGAAGAACTCGGAGGTCTTTCTATGCCCAATTATACCTGCGTAAAATAATTTTCTTCCACGCCCTGCCAGGTTTCATCATGTAGTTTCATATACTTCGTCAACAGCGGATGCGCGCGCGCCATTTCCTCGTAAATTTTTTGAGCAACTCTTCGAATAGAAAAATGCGCATTCGCCGCGCTTCGTAATTGACAGAACGCGAATGCTTCACGCAAATTGAATTGAGCCAGCACACGGCGATTAAATCCATTGGGGACGATATATTGCGCGACGTTTGGATTGAACTCATATAACTTTTCATACATCTTGATCGCGGATTCCATTGCCGCTTCATACCTGGACCCAAAGCCTGCTTCGGTTACGAGCAGCGGGATCGTGTACCCAAGCCGCGTCGTCAGCCGTTGCGGCGTCTGGGTCATCATGCGGTGACGTTTGAACTCGGCATACGCGCCTTGATCCATGATGAGATCAAAGGTGTAGTTGCAGTATTCCAACTCGCGTAGTGGCACATCGTAACGGTTTAATCGTTTGAGCAATATGTCTGCTAATTCAGCGCGCTCTTTCTTCTTCAATGATTTGACATAAGCCAGCGTATCCGCAAAGGGCTTTTCATTAAAACGGTACAAACTGGCAGCGAGGACTTTCTTTTCGCCGTCTTTGTCGTAGTCAATTAAATTACACCAATCTACCCTCACCCCTTGCCCCTCTCCCTGAGGGAGAGGGGTTGGGGTGAGGGCGATTTCAGCAGTCGTTTCAATGAAGTAGGTGGAAGCATCCGCATACTTGACCAACGTTGGCGTTTCAGCTTTTGCCACTTCTTTCGTTTTTTCGCCGATCTGTCTCACTTCTGCAAGCGGGTGAGAGAGCATTTTGCGGATCATCATTTCGATTACGCGCGCGTTGGCGGTCGTTCCGACGTTGGCATTGGCGGCGGCGGGCAGGATGAAGCGGCATCTGTCCACATACTGCGAGCGGATGCGGCGGTCATAGCCTTCGTCACTTTCATTATCACGGCGCGGGGAGCGGCTGAGGATGAGATTCTTTACAGGGTCAAGCGATTCAGCATAGGTCAAGAAGAGGAAGCGCACGGTTTGGATAAATTCGTCGCGCAGGGGATGTCCGTCCAACTCTGGTGGAATCGTGAAATCATCCTGTCCCCATTTTTGATAGCGCGTGGATTTTTCAGTGTAGGAGGCCAGGCGGCTGCTTTCGATGGTTTCAATGGCGACGCGCGAAACATTTTCAAAGGCAATATGCAAAACCGCGTGTTCGGCAACGGAGGCGTGCCCATAGCCAACGACCCATTTTTCATGGAACTGCGCGGACTTTTCGTCGCTTAATTCTGCGGCGATCTCACGAAAGGATTCTGGCGCGCGCGAAGTTTTTGCAAATGCGACGGCAATGGTTTCGGGGCTGAGGGCGCGCGGGGAAAGCAGGTAAATATCTCGTTCGGGCATTTTGTTTATCCCATTGGGTGTTTCATCGGCTTGCCGCCTAAAAGGTGAAGGTGGAGATGAAAAACAGTTTGGCCGCCATCTTCCCCAGTGTTCATGATGAGACGATAGCCGCCATCGGCAATGCTTTCCTGCGCGGCGAGTTGTTTTGCGGTTGTGAAGAGATGACCAATCAGTTGTTCGTCGGCGTTGGATAGTGTATTGACTGAGTCAATGTGCCTGTTTGGCAGGATCAGAATATGGGTGGGCGCGGCGGGATTGATATCGCGAATGGCGGTCACCTGCTCGTCGCGATATACATTGGCGCTGGGGATGTCGCCCGTGATGATTTTGCAAAAAATACAATCTGACATTTGGAATCTCCTGAAAGATTATGGGGTTGGCATGCGTCCGTATGTTTCACTGCATACAATTTCATAGTATTCGTACTCCAGCTCTTTATTGGCTTGCGCGTAGGCCGAGGCTTCATTACCAATGGCGCGTACCTGGTCAATTGCGTTATAGGCTTGATCTGGCAGGTAACGCGGCAGAGTCATTAATGGGTCATTGATTTGACCTTCAGGGATGTAGCCTGGGCGTTCGGGATCTATTTCATTTGCGAGGGGAATCCAGTTATACATAACCGGTCCGCGTGAGTTGGCAGTGAAACCGAGTTGATAGCCGAGCAGGCGCGCCGCTTCCACTGGACGCAGGCCGAAGCCGCCATTGGGCCAGATAAATGCGATGGGGGTCTTTCCGTATTGACCAGCAAAGGCATCCAGTGACCCTTGCAGTTCTCGCGCTATGACGGTCTTTGAAGATTCATCGGATAACTTTGTATCTGGCATAACTCCATGGGCTTGATGGTCGACCCAGCCTTCATTTTCCATGTTGATATTTTCCCGCCATAATGTTTCTGGTATTTCGGAGTTACTCTGCCAGCCGTTGACGACGGGCCAGCCCCAATTTTCCCAATATTCGCGGAAATTCTTATTGAAATATTCTTCTTCGTAATTGCCGTCCTGGATGATCAATACCGAACGCGGTGGAATTTTTGCATTTCGTTCGATGAAGAAAAGGAACTCCTTCATGGTAATGGCTTCAAAGCCCTGGAATTTGAGTTCCTGCATGGTTTTCATGAAGTCCCAAACATTGATTCCATTTGGATTTGTCACTGGACCGGCTTGTATTTTGCCAAACATGACAATCATCACGACCGTGTCAGGTTCGGCATTGGCTGGATTCCACTTATTTCGTAAATACCTGCATGTATCATCTACATAAGTGTGCGGCGTATCAAGCGGGTTTAAATATGGAGATGAGTAAACTGCTGGAAGCGCAGGTAGTGTGGAATGTATGGGTTCCGCGTCTTCTTGCTCGGAAGGGGTAGTTACATTGAGTGGTGCGCAGGAAATTAGCATGAAAATACTGGTGAAACAGTAGAAGAATGATTTTAAGAAGTTGGTTTTTTTTTTCATAGGCAATCCATTATAACGCCAATACGGAGCACGTAATTACCAGGTTTATTAAGAGGTTGGCTTGTTTTCTTGCCTGGAAATTAATTTTGGAGTCACGCTTTAAGTTAAATTTCCCACGGCCACTGCTGGTTTCTCACGCGGATTCTTTTGAGGCGGCAATGCGTTGATTATGCAGGCAAAGGCGGAATTTAAGTAAATGCTCGTGCTAACAGTTTGTCGGAGAACCCCAGCGGCAGGTAATTTTTACCGCGAAGCCCGCTACACCTGCCCTCCCGAAAAAACACACCGCACTCCCGAAAGAGCATCGGGATGATGTGGCATACGGCCTGTCTGCGTGCTGCCGCACAGCACAGGCAGGTGCCAGGGAGAACGCCAGGAAAACCTTTAAGACTTCGCGTTCATTACGACAGGCTCGATACAGGTTTCGCGCTCTTAGCGAGTTCAAACTGGCTATTTTTCTTGCGACACACTGCTCTCCGACAGCCTGCCAGCCAAGATTCTGATGCCTTGGAGATTGGGTACATTATCATTTGACTTGACACGGGTATAATCTCCGCCATGATTGAAAGAGACATGCAAAAAGCCGCGTTGCGCGGTGAACCTTCCTATGTATGGCGAGATGGCCAGGAACGCCGCCTTGATATGATTTCACGCTTTGCGGGGGAACGTGTCCGTGGGTGGGCGCTTGAAAACGGCTGCGGGGTGGGAATGTATGTTGAGAAGCTTACTGACCTTGCCCTGAGCGGAGCGCCGAGCGCTCTCCGAGAAACGCAGTCGCAGGGCTGCGTGATCGGTTTGGAATATGATTTTAAGCGCGCGCTTGATGCCAGAGTCAATTCGGATAAGATCATTAATGCCGCAGGTGAATCCATCCCGCTGCCTGCTTCGACCTTTGACCTGATCCTCAGCCATGAAGTGATCGAACACGTACAGGATGATCGTGCCGCGATTGAAGAGATGCTGCGTGTGCTGAAGGCCGGCGGGCGCGCTGTGATCTTCTGCCCCAACCGCGGCTATCCTTTTGAAACGCACGGAATCTTTTGGAAGGGGAAATATTATTTCGGGAATAAATTGTTCGTGAATTATCTTCCGCGTACCTTGCGAGATAAACTTGCGCCGCATGTGCGCGTGTATTCAAGGCGCGATATGGGTAAATTGTTTGATGGCTTGCCCGTGAAATTCATTGAACGCACAGTCATCTTTGGCGCGTACGATAATATCATCGCCCGTTATGGCGCATTGGGGAAATTCCTGCGCGCGGTTTTGCAATTTTTAGAATCCACACCGTTGAGGGGATTTGGACTTTCGCACTTTTGGGTGGTGGAGAAGATATAGATATAAGGATTTTCTCAATAAAGACATGCCACCTGCTAAACAGTTAAGACTCACCGAATCCTACACCAACCCCCCTTGACTTATTTCCATTTCAGCCTATAATCGGGCGAAATCACACGCCCATGAATCCATCTTTGTTCAGCCTCTCCCTTATTGTAGTCGTCCTTGCGGTCCTTATTATTAAGGATCAATTTTCGGTTAGGATGGCAGCGGTGAGAGTAAAGTAAATCACTGAGTAAGTAGTACGAAGAGCCGCCCTAACCACGGGCGGCTCTTTTTATATCAAAATTTAAGACCTGACATGTCTTCGCGAGACGCTTATCGTTTATGAACATTGTCCACACGAAGACTACCGAAAGCAATGCAGCCGATGAGACATGACAGGTCTGTTCATAGTAAAGAGGAGAATTATGCCCAATCTAAAAAATAACAGCCATGCAATTACTACTGGACCCAACCGCGCACCTGCGCGTGCCATGCTTAAAGCGGTGGGTTTCAGCGACGAAGACTTGCGTAAACCGATCGTGGGTGTTGCAAGTACGTGGATCGAAATCGGTCCGTGCAATTTTCATTTACGCAGGCTCTCGCAAAAAATAAAGGAAGGCATTCGCGCCGCAGGCGGCACTCCGATGGAATTTAATACCATATCCATTTCAGATGGGATCAGCATGGGTACTGAAGGGATGAAAGCATCGCTGATCAGCCGCGAGGTCATTGCTGATTCGATTGAGCTGGTGGCGTGCGGAAATCATTTCGATGCCATCGTCTGCCTTTCAGGATGTGACAAGACGAACCCTGGCGTGATGATGGCGCTGGCTCGGCTCGATATCCCAGGCTTGGCGTTGTATGGCGGCTCGATCAACCCGGGCAAGCTCGGCGAAAAATCCCTCACCATTCAGGATGTGTTTGAAGCGGTCGGCGCGTATTCAGCGGGGAAGATGAGCGAAAAGGATTTTATGGACATCGAAAATTCAGCCTGTCCAGGCGCGGGCGCGTGCGGCGGGCAGTTCACTGCCAACACCATGTCCACGATCATGGAGTTCATCGGCATCTCTCCCGTTGGGTTCAACAGTGTCCCAGCCATGTCTGAAGAGAAAGACAAAATAGCATTTGAGACGGGGAAACTGGTCATGGAAATGCTCAAGGCGGATTTACGGCCCTCACAAATTTACACACGCAAAGCGATAGAAAACGCGATCACTTCCGTAGCCGCAACGGGTGGCTCGACGAATGCAGTTCTCCACCTTTTGGCTTTAGCCCGCGAAGCAAACATTGACTTGCACATTGACGACTTCGACACAATTTGCTCGCGCGTGCCCCTCATCACAGACATCAAGCCGTTTGGCAAATACATGGCGGCGGATATGCACGCGGCGGGCGGCATCCCATTTTTGATGAAACGACTCATGGAAGGCGGTTACTTGCATGGGGATTGCATCACTGTAACAGGTAAAACAATTGCCGAAGCCGCGCAGACAGGTGTGGAGACCCCGGGCCAGCAGGTGATCTATCCGCTGGATAAGCCGATCAAGCCGAATGGCGGACTGGTTATTTTGCACGGCAATTTATCAGAAGAAGGCGGGGTGCATAAAGCCGCTGCGAATAATATCAAACTGTTCACCGGGCCCGCGCACGTGTTCGAGCGTGAAGAAGATGCGATGCAAGCCGTCACCGAACAAAAAATTAAATCCGGGGAGGTGGTGGTCATTCGTTATGAAGGTCCTAAGGGAGGGCCTGGGATGCGCGAGATGCTTGGGGTCACCGCAGCAATTGCGGGCGCGGGCTTGAGCGATAACGTCGCCTTATTAACCGATGGACGTTTCTCAGGCGCCACGCGCGGAATATCCGTGGGTCATATCGCTCCCGAAGCGTATGTCGGCGGGATGATCGCTTATGTCAAAGATGGCGACATGATCACGATTGATGTGGACAAGCGCGAATTGCGCGTGGATATTTCCAGGAGTGAATTGACAAAACGCAAGAAGATTTGGCAGGCACCCGAGCCGCGTTACAAAAAAGGCGTGATGGCAAAGTATGCCCGTGGTGTATCGTCTGCATCTGAAGGCGCGATTACAATTTAATAAACGAACCACGTCATTGCGAGGTGCGCACTTGCTCTTTGCCCGAAGCAATCCCCAACTTACGAGGAGATTGCTTCGTCGGAAAGAGCATCCTCCTCGCAATGACATAGAGGAGCATTATGAAAAAAACTGGCGCTGAAATTTTATGGGAATGTGTGGTGCGCGAAGGCGTGGAAGTGGTCTTCGGGTATCCAGGCGGGGCGAACATGCCGATCTATGATGCAATGTTGAGTTATCCAATTCACCATGTGTTGGTGCGGCATGAGCAGGGCGCAGCGCATATGGCGGATGGATATGCGCGTGCATCGGGGAAGGTTGGGATGGCAATGGCCACCTCAGGCCCCGGGGCTACGAATCTTGTGACTGGGATTTGCACGGCGATGATGGATTCTGTTCCGGTTGTTTTCATCACGGGACAGGTCGCAGCGCATTTGATTGGCGGCGACGCCTTCCAGGAGACCGATGTGACTGGGATTACATTGCCGATCACGAAACATAATTATCTCGTGACGCGCGCAGATGAAATTGCAAAGGTTGTGCGCGAGGCATTTTATATTGCGCGCAGCGGCCGACCTGGACCTGTGTTGATTGATATTTGCAAGAACGCGCAAGTTGAACAGTGTCAGTTTGTATACCCTGAGAATGTAAAACTGCCTGGCTATCAACCAGTTGATCATGCGCCAAAAGACTCGCTGGAACATGCGGTCAAGTTGATCGAGAAAGCGCAGCGTCCGATCATCTTATGCGGACATGGTGTGCTGGTTTCCAAAGCCGAAGAAGTATTGATGAACTTTGCCGTCAAGACGCAAACGCCCGTTGCCAGCACATTGCTTGGACTCGGCGCGTTCCCTGCTTCACATGAGTTGAGTCTCGGCATGATGGGCATGCACGGTGAAGTCCATACCAACATGGCGATTCAAAATTCCGATCTTATTCTTGCTTTCGGTATGCGCTTCGATGACCGCGTGACTGGAACTTTGAAAACGTATGCGCCGCACGCGAAGAAAATTCACATTGAAATTGATCCATCGGAAGTGCATAAGAACGTAGCCGTGGACGTTCCGCTCGTGGGTGATTTGAAAACCGTGTTGACCGATCTCGTGCCGATGGTGGATGAATACGATCATGAGGAATGGAAGAAGCAAATCAGCGGCTGGAAAGCCGAAGCCGACATGCGAAGCATTATGAATTGGCCTGATGATGGCAAGTTATATGTGCCTCATCTCATCGCCGATATTTGGAAGGCCACAGGCGGCGGCGCGATCATCACCACAGATGTCGGTCAACATCAAATGTGGACGGCACAATATTATCAACTGGATAAACCGAATCGCTGGCTGACTTCGGGCGGCGCGGGGACGATGGGCTTTGGTCTGCCCGCCGCGATTGGCGCGTGGTTCGCGGCGAAAGATCAGGAGATCTGGGCTGTCGCTGGTGATGGTGGTTTCCAAATGACTGCCGCGGAACTCACAACTGCTGTGCAGGAAGGCGCGAATGTGAAGGTCGCGATCATGAACAATAGTTTTCTCGGCATGGTGCGTCAGTGGCAGGAGTTCTTCTTCGAGAAGCGATATTCTGCCGTGAACATGCTCTCGCCTGATTTTGTGAAACTCGCCGAAGCACACGGAGTCCCTGCGAGACGAGTCACCAAGCGCGAAGAAGTGGACGAAGCGATTGCATGGGCGCGCAGTATCCAAGGTCCCACAGTGATCGAATTCCGCGTGGAGCAAGAGGAAGCGGTCTACCCAATGGTGCCCGCAGGCGCGGCTTTGGATCAGATGTTGCAGAGACCCTTGAAATCGTAAAGACTTTACTAATTACAAATTACTTGTAATTTGTAATTGGTAATTAGTAGAAAATGGAGAGACCGATGAACTACACTTTTATTGCATTAGTAGAAAACAAACCAGGCGTGTTGAACCGCGTCGCTTCGCTGTTTCGCCGCCGTAATTTCAATATTGAGTCGCTCGCGGTGGGGCGCACTGAGAATCCCGAAGTTTCGCGCATGACCGTGGTTGTGGATTGTCCCAACGGGGATATGGACGCGCATAAGATCGAAGCGAATTTATATAAACTGGTCAACGTGATTGATGTGCAGGACGTCACGCGTCAACCTTCGGTAACCCGTGACCTGGCTCTGA
This sequence comes from uncultured Ignavibacteria bacterium, assembly GCA_947084945.1. Taxonomy (GTDB): domain Bacteria; phylum Bacteroidota; class Ignavibacteria; order Tepidaquicellales; family OLB5; genus OLB5. The sequence continues at coordinate 16,318 of CAMTUP010000026.1, forward strand.
TCAAAATAAAGGTCGGCCCCGAAAAACGCGCCGAAGTCAACGGCCTCGCTGAAATATTCCGCGCCCACATCGTGGACGTGGCGGTTGATTCCGTGATCGTCGAAATCACTGGCACGGAGGATAAGATCGAAGGCATGATCGAGTTGCTGCGTCCGCTCGGCATTCTGGAAATGGTGCGCACGGGGCAGGTCGCCATGACACGCGGTGTGAATGATGGCGTGCGCCGCGTGCCTGGCGTGAATGGGAATCAGTATGAGGAGTATGAGGAGTTGGCGGAGATGGCGCCGTAGGGGAAAGGATGAAGGATGAATAAATACGGAATGAGAAATGCAGAATGCATGAATAATGAAAACGTGTTGCATGGTAAATAACCTTCAACCTTCAACTTGTAACCTGTAACTTGTGTACATTTGAAAATTAAAAACCTTAGGAGAATTACAATCATGGCAAAGATCGATTTTGGCGGTACGGAAGAAGTAGTGGTAACACGCGATGAGTTTTCACTTGACAAGGCGCGTGAAGTTTTGAAGAACGAAGTTGTGGCGGTGTTGGGCTACGGCGTGCAAGGTCCCGCGCAGGCGATGAACATGCGCGACAATGGGATCAATGTGATCGTCGGTCAGCGCGAAGGGACGAAAAATTGGGACAAGGCTGTTGCAGATGGCTGGCTTCCAGGCAGGACATTATTTAATGTGGAAGAAGCCGCAGAAAAAGGGACTGTCGTTCAATATTTATTATCTGACGCAGGTCAGCGCTCACAGTGGTCGAAGATCGTTGAATGTTTGAACGAAGGCGACATGCTGTACTTCTCACATGGATTCTCCGTCACCTTCAAAGATGACACGGGCGTGATCCCGCCTCCGCACGTGGATGTGGCTCTCGTTGCGCCGAAGGGTTCTGGCACAAGCGTCCGCCGTAACTTTTTGGCGGGCAGCGGAATCAACGCCAGTTATGCCGTCCACCAGGATTACACGGGACGCGCAAATGAACGCGCCATCGCCTTGGGCATTGCCATCGGCGCGGGATATTTATTCCCGACAACTTTCAAGAACGAAGTTTATAGCGATCTGACAGGTGAACGCGGCGTTCTGATCGGCGCGTTGTCGGGCGTGATGGAAGCGCAGTACAACGTTCTCCGCAAGCATGGACATTCTCCCAGCGAAGCCTTCAACGAAACTGTCGAAGAATTGACGCAATCATTGATTCGACTCGTGGGTGAGAATGGCATGGACTTCATGTACGCCAACTGCTCCACCACCGCCCAACGCGGCGCATTAGACTGGCATCCGCGCTTCCGTGATGCGGTTGCGCCTGTGTTCGATGACTTGTATGAATCCGTTCTAAGCGGCCACGAAGCGCGTATCACACTCGAAGCTAACAGCCGCGATAACTATCGCGAAAAGTTGGAAGAAGAATTAGCCGCTTTCCGTGATTCTGAAATGTGGCGCGCGGGCGCGGCGGTGAGATCGTTGCGACCTGAGAATTGGAAGAAAGAAAAGTAGACAAGGAAACAAGTAGACAGGTAAACAGGTTCGAGTCCCGTTTACGGGGCTTCGTAAAAGTAAAAATAGCACGGGGATTCATCCCCGTGCGGGCAACAGGGCGTAAGATTCTTTTGCCGAAGCAAGTATCACCTGTCTACGTGTTTACATGTGTACCTGTCTACTCCGAACGGAGAATTCTATGCCAAATAATTATGTAAAAATCTTTGACACCACCTTACGCGACGGCGAACAGTCCCCAGGCGCGACGATGACCTCTGCCGAGAAGTTGGAAGTGGCGCACCATCTCGCGCGGCTCGGCGTGGACATTATCGAAGCGGGCTTCCCTGCCGCGTCGCCGGATGATCTGGAAGCCGTCAGACGAATTGCTGTTGAAGTTGGCAGACCAGCTTCGGGTGGGGATGAAGCGCGAGTTCCCATCATCGCAGGATTGGCGCGCGCGAATAAATCCGATATTGATAAGGCATGGCAGGCGGTTCAATCCGCGCAGAAGCCGCGCATCCATACTTTTCTTGCGACTTCTGAAATTCACATGAAGCACAAACTGAAAATGGATCCTGAAGAGGTTGTGCAGCGTGTTGCAGAAATGGTTGCGTATGCGCGGACGTTATGCGCGGATGTTGAGTTCTCGCCCGAAGACGCGGGGCGCTCTGACCCAGAATTTTTATATGTTGTGTTGGGCGAGGCGATTAAGGCGGGCGCGACCACGTTGAATATTCCTGATACGGTGGGCTACACCACGCCCGATGAATTTTATAAATTGATTGACGGCATTATCAAGAACACACCCGGCATGCACGATGGCATTACGATCTCTGTGCATTGCCACGATGATTTGGGACTTGCCACTGCGAACACGCTCGCGGGCATTCAAGCGGGCGCGCGTCAGGCTGAAGTGACGGTCAACGGGATCGGCGAACGCGCGGGCAATACATCGCTTGAAGAAGTTGTGATGACGTTGAAGACTCGTCATCCGATTTTCAATCTTGAAACGGGAATTGTGACGACACAAATTTCGCGCATTAGCAAGATCGTCAGCGCTTACACGGGCATGGTTGTTCAGCCGAACAAAGCGATTGTCGGCGCGAATGCTTTTGCTCACGAAGCGGGCATTCATCAGGATGGAATGTTGAAGCACCAAACCACATACGAGATCATGCGCCCCGAAGATGTCGGCGTCAATCAATCCAAACTTGTGTTGGGAAAACATTCGGGTCGTCATGCGTTGCGAAATCGTCTCGCTGAAATGGGACACTCGCTCGATGAAGTTGAACTCGATAAAGCCTTCGCGCGTTTCAAAGAACTCGCTGACCGCAAAAAGACCGTCACCGATCTTGACCTCGAAGCCATCATCGCCGATGAGTTCTATCGTCCGCGTGATGTGTACTTGTTGAGCGGCATGCAAGTTTCATGCGGCACGATGGGCATGCCCACAGCCACTGTCCGTTTACGCGGACCCGATGGCGTCATTCACACGGTCGCCGCGATCGGCACCGGTCCTGTGGATGCAACTTATAAAGCGATTGATTTAATTATCAATGTGCCATGTACCTTGCTTGAGTTCAACATCCACGCCGTCACAGCGGGCATTGATGCGCTCGGCGAAGTCACTGTCCGCATTCAAAGTGATAACGGCAAATCAACCATGGACGCGCAAAGTGAAGTTGAATACTCGCGTGTCTATGGCGGTCACGGCGCGGATACCGACATCATCGTTGCCAGCGCCAAGGCGTACATCAATGCCGTCAATAAATTAATCATCGCACAAACCGAAGGGACTGAAAAAGTCCAGAATGATTTCGGTGTGATGTTGGGGTGAGGTAGACATGTAAACAGGTAAATACGTACACAAGTAAGTGCGTGTTTCACTTGTTTCCGTGTTTACCTGTATACCTATCTGCTTATCTAAAAGGAGAAAACCATGACCACTCAAGATGAAAATCAGGACACTGTCCAGACATCAGCCTACAACCCTTTTCCCGAACCGCAAACCATCCCATCTGGCTGGGATACAAGCGGATTCTTTTCCGCCCCCGAACCCTTCGACCTTGCTCAGGGCAAGCCTGCTCCCATTACCGATGCAGACGACTCTGCTGAAAGCGAGTAACGAAAACAGGTAAACAAGTAGACAGGTAGGCACGGAACACGCAACACGTCTTTAAAACTGATTACTACTCACTGATAACCCTATGCCAAAAACACTCTTCCAAAAAATCTGGGACTCACATGTTGTCGCTGAACAGCCTGAATCGCCAGCTGTTCTCTACATTGACTTGCACCTCGTGCATGAAGTCACCTCACCGCAAGCCTTCACGGGTCTGCGCCAGCGCGGACTCAAAGTCCGCCGCCCCGATAAGACCCTCGCCACGATGGATCATTCGATTCCAACCACGCCGATAGATGTTCCCATCGCGGATGCAATGGCTGCCGCGCAGATCAAGCAAATGGAAATCAATGCCGCTGAATTCGGGATCACGCTTCACGGCATGACCAGCCCGCACCGCGGCATCGTGCATGTCATCGGTCCCGAACTCGGACGCACCCAGCCAGGCATGACCATCGTCTGCGGCGACAGTCACACCGCCACGCATGGCGCGTTTGGCGCGCTTGCTTTTGGCATTGGCACATCCGAAGTGGAACATGTGCTCGCGTCTCAATGCTTGTTGCAAAGGAAAACCAAGACATACGAAATCCGCGTGATTGGGACTTTGTCCAAAGGTGTTTCTGCCAAGGATATTATTCTTGCACTGATCGCGAAGATCGGCGTCGGTGGGGGAACGGGTCACGTCTTCGAATTCACAGGCGAAGCCATCCGTGGCTTGACCATGGAACAACGCATGACCATCTGCAATATGTCCATTGAAGGCGGTGCGCGCGCGGGCATGATCGCTCCCGATGAAGTAACCTTTGAATATCTCAAGGGACGCGAGTTCGCCCCGCCAGGCGCGGACTGGGACAAAGCCGTTGCCTATTGGAAAACATTACCCAGCGATGAAGGCGCGCTCTATGACAAGTCCATTACGCTCAATGCTTCTGAACTTGAGCCGATGATCACCTACGGCACAAACCCTGGCATGGGCATGAAGATCACAGATCGAATCCCCACTGCTGGATCATTTACTGAACCTTCACAAAAGGCCGCCTTCGAAAAAGCATTGACCTATATGGGCTTGCAGCCTGGTCAATCCCTGCTCGGCAAAAAAGTGGACGTGGTCTTTATCGGCAGTTGCACCAACTCGCGCATCTCCGATTTGCGACTCGCCGCGGCAATGCTCAAGGGACGCAAGGTTGCGGATGGATTAAGTCTCATGGTAGTGCCGGGTTCACAAGATGTGAAGAAGCAAGCCGAGCAGGAAGGCTTGGATAAAATCTTTAAGGAAGCAGGAGGCGAATGGCGTGAGGCAGGCTGCTCCCTCTGTATTTCTATGAACGGTGACTTTGTTCCCACTGGACAATATTGTGTCAGCACATCAAATCGCAACTTTGAAGGAAGACAAGGAAAAGGTTCTCGCTCGTTTCTTGCAAGTCCGTTGACTGCGGTGGCAACTGCCATCAATGGTGTTGTTACTGACCCGCGCACGGTGATCTAAAATTAAAATTTGTGACGGTGGTCGAGTAGTGGCGCCGAGGCGCCACGTATCGAGACCACACCTCGTAATTTTAAGTTTACCTATCATTGCTGGTTTCGATAAGCCCTTCGCAACGAACGCTCAGGGCTGCTCAACCAGCGGTTGCAACCATTAATCGTAAATCTAAAATCGCAAATCCAAAATTGGAAATCACTTATGGCAAATTTCACCACCCTCACCTCCCGCATCATACCCCTGCCCGTCAACGACATTGACACGGATCAGATCATCCCCGCGCAATTTCTCAAGGTCACGAATAAAGATGGTCTTGCCGACGCGCTTTTTTTCAACTGGCGCTATCACAATGACAAATCTCTCAAAACAGATTTCATCATCAACCAGCCTGAATCAGCGGGCTGTCAAATCCTGTTAGCGGGTGACAACTTCGGGTGCGGTTCGAGCCGCGAACATGCGCCGTGGGCGCTTACCAGTTACGGCTTCCGCGCTGTCATCTCCACATCCTTCGCAGACATCTTCCGCAACAACTCTTTGAAGAACGGACTCATCCCGATCATTGTGGATGACGAGACTCACAAGATGCTCTTTGACCTTGTCGAAGAAGCGCCTCGCGCCGAACTGACAGTTGACCTGGCGACACAAACATTGTCCTACCCTGGCGGCTCGGTCACATTCCCCATTGATCCATTCAATAAGACTTGTTTGTTGAATGGCGTGGACGAACTCGGTTACATCCTCGGCTTTGAAAAAGAGATTGCTGCGTTTGAGACTAAAGACTAGGAGACTAGCGACTAGCAGACTATGAATATCCAAATCTACGACACCACTCTCCGCGACGGCACTCAGTCCGAAGGCTTCACGCTTTCGAGTAATGACAAAATCCGCATCGCGCAAAAACTCGACGACATCGGCATTGCCTTCATTGAAGGCGGCTGGCCAGGATCGAATCCAAAAGATGTTGAGTTCTTCGAACGCGCCCGCGATATACAATGGAAGCACGCGCTGATTGCCGCATTCGGTTCCACCTGCCGCGTCAAAGGCGGACCCGAAGATGACGCCAATATCAAGGCTCTGCTTGATTCGCACACGCCCGTCTGCACCATCTTTGGAAAAACGTGGAGACTGCACGTCAGAGAAGTTTTGCTCACCACGAACGATGACAACCTGCGTATCATCGAACAATCTGTTGCGTATCTCAAAGCCAATGGCAAGCGCGTGATCTATGATGCCGAACATTTCTTCGACGGTTACAAAGCGGATTCATCCTACGCGTTGGAAACTCTGCAAGCCGCGATTCGCGGCGGCGCAGAAACAGTAGTCCTGTGCGACACCAACGGCGGAACATTGCCCTGGGAAGTGGAACGCATCATTTGTGAGATTTCGACGCCGCTCAATCCAAGCCTCAAGCCTGCTCTTGCTCATCCATTCGGAATCCACACCCATAACGACGGCGAGTGCGCAGTGGTCAACTCGTTGATGGCGGTGCGTGAAGGCGCAATTCAGGTGCAAGGCACGATCAACGGCGTGGGTGAGCGTTGCGGCAATGCCAACTTAATTTCCATCATGGCTGACCTTGAACTCAAGATGGGTTATCAATGTTTGCCCGCAGGAAAGCTGGAACATTTATATGAACTCTCGCATTTTGTGGCTGAAGTTGCCAACCTCACGCCCGATGAACATTTGCCATATGTTGGCAAATCCGCATTCGCGCATAAAGGCGGCGTGCACGTTGCCGCGATGAGACGTTCGCCGCAATCGTATCAACACATCGAGCCGGAAAAGATCGGCAATAAAATGCGCGTGGTTGTCTCTGACCTTTCGGGTCGTGGAAACTTGTTGAGCAAAGCCGAAGAACATGGTGTGGAAGTGGAAGGCAAAGAAGTCGTCGGCGTGCTGAACGACATCAAGGAACTCGAAGCTCGCGGCTTTTCATTTGAAGCCGCCGAAGCCTCTGTGACCATGATGTTGAAGCGGCAGGAATACGGCTACAAACCGCCCTTTGAACTCATTGACTTTTTCGTCAACGTCGAGCATCGGCAGGGGCGCGGTATCTTCGCGGAGGCGATGGTCAAAGTCCGCGTGCAAGGTGAGTTGCTGCACACTGCCGCAGATGGGAACGGTCCCGTCAACGCAATGGACAATGCTTTGCGAAAAGCATTGATGGGATATTATCCGCAAATCGCTAACTTCCATTTATCTGATTACAAAGTCCGCATTTTGGATTCAGATCACGGCACAGAAGCCATCACCCGCGTATTAATTGACACGCGCAACAGCACAGGCCGCTGGAGCACCGTCGGCGCAAGCACGAATATTATTGAAGCAAGTTGGCGCGCACTGGCGGATTCGATGGAATACGGTTTGATGGTGGCGCATTAGTTAGTTGAATAGTTGCGCGGAGCGGCTGGCTGGTCAAGCAGGCAATTACGGATTACGCAACATGTATTACGTAATTCGTAACTCGTAACATGTAACATCTGGAGACTCATCTTGGAATTCAAAATTACCCTGCTCCCTGGCGACGGCATTGGGCCCGAAGTGGTCGCTGAAGCCGTGCGCGTGCTGGATTTCATTGCCAGTAAATATAATCACACCTTCAATTTCACAGAACGCTTAATGGGCGGTTGTTCGATTGATAAATTCGGCTCATCGTTGACCGATGAAACCCTCGCCGATTGCCAGTCTGCGGATGCGGTTCTGCTCGGCGCAGTCGGCGGCCCCAAATGGGATGACCCTGCTGCGAAAGATCGCCCTGAGCGCGGACTGCTTGCGCTGCGAAAAGGACTCGGCGTGTTCGCAAATCTGCGCCCTGTCAAAGTGCACCCTGCGTTGATGGAATGGTCACCGCTCAGGCCTGAGAAATTGCAAGGCGTGGATATTCTTGTCGTGCGCGAACTCACAGGCGGATTATATTTTGGCTGGCCCAAAGGACGTGACATCAAAGATGGACGCGAGCGCGCTGTGGATACGCTTGAATATTATGATTACGAAATCCGCCGCGTGATGGAACTTGCTTTCAAACTGGCGATGAGCCGCAGGAAAAAAGTGACTTCTGTTGACAAAGCCAACGTGTTGGAGTCATCCCGTTTGTGGCGGCAGATTGCAACCAAAGTTGGCGCGGATAATCCTGACGTGGAACTTGAACATACACTCGTGGACACCGCGTCCATGCGGCTGATAACTGCTCCCGTTTCGATGGACGTTATTGTCACCGAGAATATGTTCGGCGACATCCTCACAGACGAGGCGTCGGTCTTGGCAGGATCAATGGGGATGCTGCCTTCTGCCAGTTTGGGCGAATCAGGCGTCGGGTTGCCCCACGAAGCGCGCGCGGGACTTTTTGAACCGATCCACGGGTCAGCGCCAGATATTGCAGGCAAAGGAATCGCAAATCCAATTGGTATGATCCTTTCAACGGCAATGATGCTTCGCCATTCGTTGAAGTTGGAAGCCGAAGCCGCGGCAATTGAAAAAACTGTGGATGAAACCATCACCGCTGGCGCACGCACCGCAGACATCGGCGGCAAACTCAACACCCGTCAAATGACGGATGAAATCATTGCGCGTCTGACACGCGCCACGTAACACGCATCACGAAATCACCCACACACAAAGGAGTTATCATGGGCATGGAATCAAAATTTGTTTGGATGAACGGCGAACTTGTGCCGTTCGAGAAAGCCACGATTCATATGCTGACGCCCGCGTTACATTACGGCGCAGCGGTATTTGAAGGCATTCGCGCATACAACACGGACAAGGGACCCGCGGTCTTTCGCTTGAAGGAACACATCGAACGTTTGCTTGACTCGGCGCATATATTTGGTTTTCGCGATCTTCCATTTACGCTGGAACAAGTGATTACGGCAGTGAAGGATACGGTGCGCGCCAACGATTTCAAAGATTGTTATATTCGTCCGCTGATCTATCTTAATGGCGGCGGCTGGAATTTGAATGTGGATAGCGGCAAGCCAGGCCTCGCGATTGCCGTGTGGGAGTGGAACAATTATCTTGGCGATGAAGCGTTGGAAAAAGGGATTCGCGCCAACATTTCGTCGTTCACGCGCCATCACCCGAACGTGATGATGACCAAAGCCAAGATATCGGGCAATTATGCCAATAGTTTTCTTGCCAAGACGGAGTCGGTGCGCTTGGGATTTGAAGAAGCCATCATGCTCGACCCGCAAGGTTATATCGCTGAATGTACGGGCGAGAATCTTTTCGTCGTGCGTCATGGCAAGATCATCACGCCCTCCACTGCGCCTGTGCTCGAAGGCATTACGCGTCATTCCATCCACACCATTGCACAGGATTTGGGATATAGGATTTTGGAACAGCCCATCTCACGTGACCAACTTTACATCGCGGATGAAGTCTTCGTATGCGGAACCGCCGCTGAATGTATCGGCTTGAGCGAGATCGATTTCCGTAAGATCGGTGACGGCAGGACAGGTCCCGTGACGCGCAAGATACAGGATGTGTATCACGAGGCGATCCGCGGCAAGGTGGCAAAATATGAAAGTTGGTGTGATTACGTTGGATGAAAGTTTCAGACCTGACATGTCTCCACGAAAGTCCTATTGATCGTGACCAGGGTCCAAGTGAGCGTTATTTTTGACGCAGGTCACGATGAGACTTGTCAGGCCTTATTCCTCGAATAACGTCTACACTCGGAATCTAACCGCCAGGAATCCTGTGTTATAATCTCGCCGCTTTGATTCTTCGGCTTCGCTCATAATATGGCTTTGCTCAGGATGAAGCAACATCTTGCCTGGGACAGGCAATAAGCGTCCCTGAGCGGGTTCGAATCCCTGCTAAACTCATTCCGTTCCATGCCAGTCTTTGTGTTTGCACTGCGTATTGGAGAACGGCACAAGTTAAGGAGTAATAAATGGCTGTCATTTCCATGAAGGCCCTGCTTGAGAGCGGCGTCCACTTTGGACATCGCACGAATAAGTGGGATCCCCGCATGAAACCGTACATCTTCACGGAGCGTAACGGTATTCATATTATTGACCTGCAACAAACTGTTAAGTTGTTGAATCAGGGCTATAATTTCGTTCGCGATACGGTTGCGAATGGCGGCAATGTTTTGTTTATCGGAACAAAACGCCAGGCGCAGGAAACAGTGGCTGAAGAAGCCAATCGCTGTGGAATGCCTTATGTAACCGAGCGCTGGATGGGTGGTATGCTCACAAACTGGGCTACCATGTACAAGCGCATTCAGGAACTGGAGCGCCTTGAGAAATTGCACGCGGCAGATGAGATTAGCCGCCTGACCAAGAAGGAAGGTTTGTTGATCGAACGCGAGATCACGCGCTTGCAGACCCGTTTGTCTGGCGCACGTATCATGAAGCGCCGCCCTGACCTGCTTTTCATCATTGACGTGGGACGTGAAGAAGCGGCTGTTCGGGAAGCGAACCTGCTCAAGCTGCCGATCGTTGCTTTGGTGGATACCAATTGCAATCCCCAAAATATTGATTATGTGATCCCTTCTAACGATGACGCCATTCGCGCCATCAAACTGCTGGTAGCCAAAATGGCGGATGCTGTGCTTGAAGGCAAAGCCATGCGTAAGGAAGAAGAACCCGAGCAGGCTGGGGATGTTGATTCTGAAGGCAAGCTGAAATCCCACCCATCGCGCAAGCCTGTTGTTGAAGCAGAGCAGGATGAGAATATAGGTGATGAGGTCTTGCTCGGCGAATCCACTTTGGCGAAATTGAACGTCAGCCGTCAGGCTGAAGATACCCCGCCGGTGGTTGAAAAAGTGGCAGAAGAAAAGAAGCCTCGCGCCGGCAAGGTGAAAGACGCTGCTCCCGCGGCTGAAAAAGTGGCAGAAGAAAAGAAGCCTCGCGCCAGCAAGGTGAAGGACGCTGCTCCCGCGGCTGAAAAAGTGGCAGAAGAAAAGAAGCCTCGCGCCAGCAAGGCAAAAGATGACTCCGCTAAAGTTGCAGCAGAATAATTAATTCACCTTACGCGGAACGTCCCGAAGGTTTCCTTGAAAAACCTTGTAACGCTGGTCAAACCTTCG
>CAMTUP010000027.1:0-13043 GCA_947084945.1 uncultured Ignavibacteria bacterium
ATTGATTGGACGATGAAGGAAAACGTCCGCGCGAAATTGCGCGTAATGGTAAGAAGAATTTTACGCAAATATGGCTATCCACCCGATAAACAGGAAAAAGCCGCGCAGACCGTTTTAGAGCAGGCGGAAGTGATTGCAAAGGATTGGACAGGATAAAATTACAACAACCGAGGATATAGTTTATTATCAGAAGGTGGTCATGTCCCTGCGGGCGCGTGCGGGCAAGTCCGCGCGGCAGGTCGAGGGGTTGCCGCTGGCCTGATCAGGGTCATTCCCGAAAAGTATTTCAAATGCAGTATGAAAACCAAGTTTTTTCTTTTCATGCTACACTGTCTTCGCAAAGGCACCTCTCACCCTTGAGCAGTGTTTACTGGCACGCGCAATGCGGACATCCCAAAATAAACTTCCCTTGTGGTTAAAACTCTTATACGGTTCCGGTGATTGGGGGATCGCCGGCATCGGTATGATGCGTTCGATTTTTTATGCCTTATACCTTACGGATGTGGTTGGTATTGAACCGCGGCTGGCGTCCATTGGCGCGCTGGTGGGGATCGTGTGGGATGCTGTCAACGATCCCCTCATTGGCACCTTGAGCGACCGCATGAAGTCACGGCTCGGGCGCAGGCGTCCGTTCCTGTTGTGGTTTGCTTTTCCATTTGGATTAAGTTTTATGATGCTTTGGTCTGCGCCCAATTGGGACAGCCAGATCGGTTTGCTTATTTATGTGACTCTGGCCTTTATGATCTCTGACACATTGACCACGCTGGTGGCAGTGCCATATCTTTCCTTAACCCCCGAACTGACCCAGGACTACGACGAACGCACCTCACTTTCAAGTTTTCGCACCGTCTTCCAGTTATTGTCCGCCATGATGGTTGTGATTGCCGCGCCCATGATCGTGGATGCGGTCATTATTGGCGGCGGTTCGCAGCAACAGGGATTTCTGCTGGCAGGCGCCATCTTCGGCGCGGTGGGTTCGCTTCCGATTTATTTGATTGGCTTGTTCGTGCGCGAACGCTTCGCATCAGAGCAGCAGGAGTCAATCCCTTTTCGAGAAACCTTGCGTCATGCCTGGCAGAATGTCCCGTTCCGTTATGCGGCCGGCATTTACATGTTCAACTGGTCGGCGGTGGATATGATCGCAATCACCTTCCCATTCTTTTTATTGTATTGGGTGGCGCAAGGAGATTTGCTGGCGAAGATCGCCATCTTCGGCATTGACCTTGCGCTTGAATCTGCTTTCTTTGGCGTGCTGATGCTGGTCTGTGTTCTATTCGTGCCATTCTGGTTATGGTTCGCAAAAAGATACAACAAGATCCAGGCCTATATCGCGGGCATGACCGCCTGGATCATTGTGCAGGCCATGATCTTCACTATTCAGCCCGGTGAAGTGACCTACTTGCTGGTCATCGCCGCGCTGGCAGGCATCGGTGTCTCAGCCGCCTACATATTGCCTGATTCCATTTTGCCCGACGTGATCGAGTGGGACGAACTGCGCACGGGGCGCAGGCAGGAGGGCATCTATTACGGTATCCGCACCCTGATCCGCAAATTGACGGGCGCGCTGGTCATCTTTATTACTTTGCAGGTTTTGGGCTGGTCGGGCTATCAATCTCCGCCAGATGGTGTGATTCAATTCAGTCAACCTGAATCCGCGCTGTTCGCCATCCGCTTGATGGTTTCATTTATCGGCGTGGCGATTTTAATGGGGACGATCATCCTCGCCTGGTCGTATCCGCTTTCCCGCGAAAAATATGCACGCATTCAAAAACTGCTTAAGAGACGCAGGGAACACTAAAACAGAAGGGAGGCAAAGTTACCTGTGGAAACCTGAATCCGTTTGCCGCCATCTGTTCAACCCCGGCCGCCTCCCGTTTTAAAAGAGCAACTTTCCTGACTTCCTGTGTTATATTAAATGTAGAAAACCAAATCTTACAAAAGGAGTCATATTATGGATTTTCTAAATAACATTCTCGCAAGTTTGGGTACCACGGCAAATATCCTTGTCCCCATTTTGGCCATTATCGTAGGCCTGTTCCTGGCATGGATCGTCGGCCGCATCGGTGCATTTATTGTGCGCAAGGGACTTGAGCGCGCCAAAGTGGACCAACGTGTCTCAGATTCGCTGGATACAAAAGCGCAGGTCACAAGCTGGGTCAGCGGTTTTACATTCTGGGCGCTCTTCATCTTTGTGCTGATCCAATTGGTAAACCTGGCTCAAGGATTTCGTTTCCTTCCCGCCGGACTTTCGGCGAATGCGGCACAATCACAATTTGTGACCGATATGATTGCCGGGATTGTCGGTGTGGGTATCTCCCTGTTAGTGGCATGGATTATCGCAACAGTCCTTAAATTCCTTGTCATTCGTGTGCTCAATGTAACCCGCCTCGATGAAAGATTGGGTGAAAAAGTAACTGGGAAGAAATCATCCAACATGAACGAATCCATCGGCAAGGCCGTGTTCTGGCTGGTCTTCCTGATTTTCATTCCATCTATTTTGAATAGTCTGGGAATTGGCGCAGCCGCAGATTCTGTTCAAGGCCTGGTTAACCAAATGCTCAACTACATTCCCGGGATTATCGGGGCGGTCATTATCGTGTTCCTTGGAGCATTGCTAGCGCGCATTATCCGCCAGATTGTGTCAGGCTTCCTGGAAGGTGTGGGGATTGACAAGCTGGGTGAGCGGGTTGGTTTGAGCAAGACTCAAAACGCGCAGCCGCTGTCAGGTCTGCTAGGTACCGTTGTCTATATCCTGGTGTTGGTGCCAGTTGTCATTCAGGCATTGGATGTACTCAACCTGCCTGTAATTTCTGAAATCGGCGCACAATTGCTCGGTGGTGTCACAGGCGTGATCCTCAGTACACTCGGCGCAGCTGTGATGCTGGGTGTGGCATATTACATTGCCAAATTCATTTCTGATGTAGCCACAAGCTTGTTGGCCGGTATCGGCGTTGACCGCCTGCCTTCCGCGCTTGGTTTCAAAACCACAAAAGGCGCCGCCCTCTCTGGTGTAATCGGGTACATTGTCCTGGTCGCTGTCATGCTGCTGGCTGTTCAAAGCACTGCAGAATTCATCGGTCTTACATCCATTGCGGCGCTGGTTGGTTCCTTGATTGCCTTCGGCGGCAAGTTGCTCTTTGGCATCGTAATATTCATGGCAGGTATTTATATTGCCAATATTGCATCCAACTTGATCACTTCCACTGGCGGCAGTGATGCGCTTTTCTTTGCAAACATTGCGCGCTGGGCGATCCTGATCTTCGTTGCAGGAATTGCACTTAGCCAGGCAGGCGTCACTCTCGCAGACAGCGCAATCACGATCATCCTCGCGACCATCGGTGTGGCCGCTGCTCTTGCCTTTGGTTTGGGCGGCAGGGAAATTGCGGCCAAACAACTCGAAAAATGGTTTTCTCGCAAAAGTGGAAAATAACCCTTCCATGTCTTGATAAATAAAAAAGCGCTGGCTTGTTTTCACAAGCCAGCGCTTTTTTATTCAACGAATTCTAGATCATCGACGGCTCTTCGTACTTCCCAAACACCTTCGTCATCACCCCAATGATCTCACCCAGCGTGCAATACGCATGGACACATTCCATGATATACGGCATCGTATTCTCCGTACCTTCACAGGCGATTCGCAGTTTATCCAGTGTTTGACCCATACGGCCGTTGTCGCGCGTCTTGCGGACTTCGTTCAGGCGCGCCACTTGCCTGCCATAGCCACTCGGGTCCATTTTTAAGATCGGGATTGAAAGTGGTTTTTTTTCCGCATACGCATTCACGCCCACGATCTTGCGGATGCCTTTGTCAATCTCGCGTTGATAGCGATAGGCCGCATCTGAAATTTCACTCTGGAAGAAGCCCTTTTCAATGGCGGGGATCACGCCGCCCAATTCCTGAATGCGGGCGAAATAATCATAGGCTTGTTGTTCGATGCGGTTGGTCTGTTCCTCCACAAAGAAACTTCCGCCCAAAGGATCGATGGTATTCGTCACACCTGATTCTTCAGCGATGATCTGTTGTGTGCGCAGGGCAATAGTCACGGAATGTTCAGAGGGCAAAGCCAGGGCTTCATCCATTGAATTGGTGTGCAAACTTTGCGTACCACCGAGGACGGCGGCAAGAGCCTGGATTGCCACACGCACCACATTGTTCTCAGGCTGTTGCGCTGTTAATGAAACGCCCGCTGTTTGTGTGTGGAAACGCAACAGCCACGAGCGCGGATTTTTGGCCTTGAAGGTCTCGCGCATCTCGCGCGCCCAAATGCGGCGAGCCGCGCGATACTTGGCGATCTCTTCAAAGAAATCGTTATGCGCGTTGAAGAAGAAAGACAAACGCGGCGCGAAATCGTCCACATCCATGCCGCGCGCAATACCCCAGCGCACGTATTCAAGCCCATCCGCAAGTGTGAACGCCAATTCCTGCGCGGCAGTGGAACCAGCCTCGCGGATATGATAGCCGCTGATCGAAATCGTATTCCACTGCGGAACTTTCTGTGCGCCGAATTCCATCGTATCCACAACCAGTCTCATGGAGGGTTCGGGCGGGAAGATGAATTCCTTTTGCGCGATGAATTCCTTGAGAATATCGTTCTGGGTTGTGCCGCGTAACTGGTCGAGGCGCAAGCCTTGTTTTTCAGCGGCGGCCAGGTACATGCCCCAAATGATCGCAGCCGGCGAGTTGATCGTCATGCTGGAGGAAACCTTTTCGAGCGGAATCCCATCCAATAAAATTTCCATATCCTTCAAAGAGGAAATCGCAACGCCGCATTTGCCGAACTCACCCAGCGCTTCGGGTTGGTCGGTGTCATAGCCCATCAAAGTCGCCAGGTCGAAGGCAATGCTCAGTCCTGTTTGACCCTGCTCCAGCAGGTATTTGAAGCGCGCGTTCGTTTCCTCCGCCGTTCCGAAGCCGGCAAACATGCGCATCGTCCACAGTTTGCTGCGGTAAAGCGCCGGGTGGACGCCTCTTGTGTAGGGGTACTCGCCTGGAAGTCCAAGTGAAGAGGCGTAATCCATGTCTGCGATATCGAGCGGCGTGTAAAGTCTGTTGATCGGTTCGGATGAGGTGGTAATAAAATCATCGGCGCGCTCTGGTAATTGTGACAGCGCCTTCTTTAAAGAAGTCCCTTCCCATTTATTGAGGGAATCTTTTAATTCATTCAGTTTGTTTTTATCGTACATGACAACTCCTATGGCAAGATGTTGCGATTATAACCGCCCCCACCCTGGCCCCCCCCAAATCCGACGAACCCCAGTCGGTTTTTTTTTTGGGGGGGGGGTGACCCGCCGAAGGCAGGGACCGAGGGGGATGGTATACTCGATTTTATAAAGGTAAATTATGCCGCGCTTCGAAATTGATGTAGACCCTTGTGACCATATTACAGCAGACGCAATCGGCAAACCGGGCCAGCGCGTTTTTTATTTGCAAGCCTACCAGGAACAGCGCACCATTACCATCATCATTGAAAAGGCGCAGCTGCAGTCGCTTGCGATCGGTATCGAACAATTCCTCGCACAGATCAGCCAGCAAGCCCCGCACCTCGAAGAAGCCTCCGGCGATTATGTCGAGCAGGTTATGCGCATCAACCCGCCCGTAGACCCGCTCTTCCGCGCGGGTGAAATTGGCCTCGGCTACGACAAAGAGCGTGACCGCGTTGTGATCTTCACCAAGGAATTACTGACCGAAGAGTTTGAACCTGAAACTGCCGCGCAAATCCGCTTTTGGGCGACGCGCACACAACTACGCATGCTCGCGCGCTGGGGACAGGATGTTGCCTCACGCGGGCGGCCTGTTTGTCCGCAATGCGGGCAACCGATGGATCCCGAAGGGCACTTCTGCCCTAAGAAGAACGGGCATTTACATTGATCAGTTGAAGGTTGAAGGTTACAGGTTTTTACTTGCAACCTGCAACCTTCAACCTATAATCATTCCCACTCCGCATGACTCCACAAAATCCAGAAACGATCAAAACCGCGCTCACCCTCGGGCACTACGAACTCAAAGGCCAGTTCATGCTTGGCAGTAATTACACCTTTTTCGTGGATGTGCATCACGAAGGCGTGGAGTACAAAGCCGTATACAAGCCAAGCAAAGGCGAACAGCCGCTGTGGGACTTTCCCGAACACACCCTTGCACTTCGTGAAGTGGCCGCCTATCACTTAAGTGAGGCGCTTGGCTTTCAAATTGTCCCATTTACGATCTATCGTGAAGACGGCCCCTATGGCCCTGGTTCATTGCAGCAATATATTGATTATGATGTTGAATATCACTACTTTAATTTCACACCAGAAGATAAACAAAAACTCCGCCCCGTCGTTTTATTTGATCTGCTCGCCAACAATGCCGACCGCAAAGGCAGTCATGTATTCTTTGAAGATGAAACCCGCAAACTCTTTGCTATTGATCATGGAGTTTGTTTTCACGAAGACGACAAACTCCGCACCGTGATCTGGGACTTTGCAGGCCGGCAAATTCCAGACGACTTGCTCACGCCTCTTTCTCAAACTGACAATTGGCCAAACATCCTTGAGCAGGTTCTCAGCCCAAACGAGATCAACGCACTTATAATTCGCGCAGAAACATTACTTACAAATAAAGTATTTCCACGCCCGCTTGAAGGACGAAGGGCGTATCCATATCCACCTATATAAGTTTCAGGTATCAGGTTTCAAGTTCCAAGTGCAAACGAACCTGATACCTGAAACTTGACACTTGAAACTGGAGAACTTATGCACTACAAACTCGCACTGATCGGTTTCGGAAACGTCGCCCGCGCACTGGCAAGGCTTTTAGCCCGCAAGCAGGATTTGCTCACATCCAAATATGACCTTACCTTTTCATTCGCTGGTATTTCAACTGGCAGGCATGGATGTGCTGTAAACCCAAACGGGATTGATATTCAAAAAGCATTGGGGTTGGTGGAAAGCGGAAAAGATATTTCCTCATTAAACAATTCCAAATTCCCAATTACTGATTCTTTTTCTGTCATCCAACATTCCTCCGCAGACTTCATGTTCGAAAACTCACCCGTTAATTATGAGACCGGCCAGCCCGCCATTGACCACGTCCGCGCGGCGTTGAACGCGGGCATGCACGTCAGCACCGCGAACAAAGGTACGGTTGTTCATGCCTATCGGGAATTGACGGCGCTTGCCAAATCAAAAAATAAAAAATTCATGTTCGAATCGACTGTATTGGGCGGCGCTCCTGTATTCTCCGCCTTTCGAGAAGCCCTGCCGGCCGCGGATTTAATCTCCTTTAAAGGCATTATCAACGCCACTACCAATATCATCCTCTCACGCATGGAAGACGGCGAATCGTTTGAGACAGCCGTGAAATATTGTCAGGGTGTGGGCATTGCAGAGACAGATCCCTCGGGTGATGTGGATGGCTGGGATGCGTCCATCAAGGTGGCCGCGCTGGCGACCGTATTAATGGATGCCCCGCTCAAACCCCAACAAGTGGAGCGTACAGGCATTCGCGGGATTACATCCGAAATGATCGTAAAAGCAAAATCGGAGGGCAAGCGCTACAAGTTGGTGGCTTCTGCAGAACGCGCGGGCAAGACCATAAAAGCACGCGTGGCGCCTGAGCTGGTTGAGCCAGCCTCGCCATTATATGGAATGATGGGCTCCTCCACCGGCTTAACCTTCCGCACAGATGTTTTACCCGATTACTCCATCACAGTTTCTGAACGAGATGGCATGAAAGGCGGACCTGTTGAAACGGCCTATGGTTTGTTTGCAGATTTTGTGAATAGCTTAAAGTAATAATCAGTAGATCACGAAAACCTCGCGTAGATTGCGCTCTCTAGCGCAATTTTGGCGTAAGAGAACGCCAGTTACGCGCTTTCGTGAAGTACTGTGTATTCATCTCATTCACCGAGCCAATCCAGCCCTTTCTCAATATCTTGTGCCTGTACTCGATATACGCGGCCCGCTTCTACATCTGCTTCCGCCTCGCGGATACGTTTTTGCCATTCTTTTATGACAAAGTAAGCCTGATCGTTGTTACTCAATTCTTTTAGAAAAACTTCAAGACGCAGAAAGGTTTCATAGCTTATTAAAACCTCCTGCGCTGCGCCTGCTTTATCAAAGAATATTTTCACATTATTAAGGGTAGTCTCGCTCATTTTTCGTTCCGATTTTTAACTGAACCTGTTTCACACATTATAATACCGGCTGTCTTCTTATCTCATTTAATTCAGGTGAGGCATGGTAAAAACACATACACGATTTGTTTGTCAGGAATGCGGGCGCGCGGCGGCCTCTTATATGGGCAAATGTCCGCAATGCGGATCGTTTAACAGCATGATGGAGGAAGTTGTCCACGATGAGCCGCTTGCGAGGGGAGCCGCAAACGTCCGAGGGCTGACAGGCCGCTCGCAACCGCGTCCCATTTCCGAGGTCGGGGGGGAAGCGGAAGATCGAGTCCACCTGCCGATCGGCGAGTTTGCGCGAGTGCTCGGCGGCGGCATCGTGCTTGGCTCCATCGTGCTCGTGGGCGGCGACCCCGGCGTCGGTAAATCCACGCTGATGCTGCAGATGGCAATGGAGATGGCGAAGAGCCAGCCCTTTGACAAGGCTCAGGACAGGCGCGTGTTGTATGTTTCTGGCGAGGAATCAGAACGGCAGATAAAAATGCGCGCGGTGCGTTTGCTCGCTACGCGTGACAAGAAGGAATTGCCGAAAAATCTTTTACTTGTAACTGAGACGAATCTTGAAGTGATTTTGAACCATGTCCGCGATTCAAAACCTGACCTGCTCATTGTTGACTCGATCCAAACCGTTTATTTATCCGACTTGGATTCCTCGGCCGGCTCGGTCACGCAGGTGCGCGAGTGTTCATCTCGATTACGTGAGTTGGCGAAGTCTTCGGGTATTTCCGTGTTCATGATCGGGCATGTCACCAAAGATGGCGCGATTGCCGGCCCGCGTGTGCTTGAGCATATTGTGGACACAGTCTTGTATTTGGAAGGCGATCGTTTTCAGGCGTATC
This sequence comes from uncultured Ignavibacteria bacterium, assembly GCA_947084945.1. GTDB lineage: Bacteria > Bacteroidota > Ignavibacteria > Tepidaquicellales > OLB5 > OLB5. Next base: position 9,001 of record CAMTUP010000027.1, read on the forward strand.
GTTTATTGCGCTCTGTGAAGAATCGTTTCGGCGCGACGGCTGAGGTGGGCGTGTTTGAAATGCGCGAGGGCGGACTGGTGGAAGTGATGAATCCGTCTGAAGCATTTCTTGCGGAAAGATTGATCAATGCGGCCGGCTCTGCCGTTGCAGTGACCATGGAAGGGACGCGTCCGATCCTGGTTGAAATTCAAGGCCTGACATCCCCAACCCAATTTGGTGGCGCCGCGGCGCCACGCCGAACTCCAAACGGTGTCGACTTCAACCGCTTGTTGTTAATTTCAGCAGTGCTTACCCGCCGGGTTGGCTTGAAACTTGCTGAACATGATGTCTTTGTGAATGTGGTCGGCGGTATTCAAATTGACGAACCCGCCGCAGATCTGGCTATTGCCGCCGCGATTGCCTCTTCATGGAAGGATGTGCCGGTGCGCGCTGAAGCCGTCTTGATCGGTGAAATCGGTTTGGCGGGTGAGCTGCGTATGCCCGGTCAAATGGTGGCGCGTTTGCGTGAAGCGCAAAAATTGGGATTTAAAACCGCGATTGTTCCCAAAGCGATACGCAAGGGAGAGGAATATCCCAAAGGTATTGAGATCATCGAAGTCCGCTCGCTGGATCAGGCTTTGGATGCGGCGTTGAAGAAAGATGGGGATGTAACGAGAGGTAAAAAATCTGCCTAATCAAAATGAGGTGGTCCAGAGTTAGGAAATAATTTTCAAAATGTGTGTCAGTATCGTGGCTCCCGAGCCGCCGATGTTTTGCGCCATGCCAATCCTGGCGCCATCCACCTGCGTTTTTCCGCACTCCCCGCGCAATTGTTGGACAAGCTCCACAATTTGATAGATGCCCGTCGCTCCGACTGGGTGACCGCGGGCTTTTAGTCCGCCGCGCGTGCAGACGGGCACGCTGCCTTTCAGGCTGATCTCGTCATCGAGGCCTAACCTTACACCTTGGCCTCTTTCGGCAAACCCGCTCGCCTCCAGGGAAAGCGCCGCCATGATCGAGAATGCATCATGCAATTCAAAGACATCAATATCTTGCGGGGTGACAGCGGCCATTTCATACGCCCGCCTGGAGGATAAATAGGCCGCCTGCAAAAATAACGGATCTTTACGCGAATGGACAGCGATCGTATCTGTCGCCGCCGCTGAAGCAGAGACAAGAATCTTTGGCTGGCGCATCACTTTTTCCGCAGGGACAATGATGACTGCCGCCGCACCGTCTCCCACGGGAGAGGCGTCCATTATATTAATAGGTGTCGCCACCATGGCTGACTTTTCGAATTCTTCGGCGTTTATTTTTTTATGCAGGCGGGCGAAAGGATTGTGCATGGCATTAGCATGCGCATTGATTGAAAACGGCGCAAAGTCTTTGTGCTTCCAGCCGAATTCGTGCATATATCTTCGCATGATCAGCGCGTTGAGTCCCACAAAGGAAATACCCTGCTCGCCTTCATAATCTGCATTGGCGGCAGTCGCCAATGCGGCAGTGACGTCGCTCCCGGACCTGTCTGACATTTTTTCGACACCCACTACCAGCGCAGAGTCTGTGTCGCCGCAGGCAACAGCCATTAGCGCGGCCCGAAACGCCGCCGCTCCGGATGCGCAAGCCGCTTCGATCTTTACCGCTTCCTGTTTCCACAGCCCGATCCAATCCGAAAAAAAAACGCCAAGTTGATTTTGCCCGCTGACCATTGACGAAAGCATGTTGCCGACATAAAGTGAATCGACTTTTTCCATGCCTGCATCCTGCATGGCGGCGAAGGCGGCTTCCCCGCCGATCTCGCGCAGGGATTTATCCCACTGTTCATCCACTTTTGTTTGACCAATTCCAAGAATGGCTGCCTGTCTCATAAAATACCTCGCATAAATTCTACTGCATCCTGCTATCAGGAACTATCATAAACTGAAGGAAGAAAACCATCGTTGTGGGTTCATCTATTTCTTGCTTTGCTTAACTTGCTTGATTCAACTTACGCATTTTGGTTGAATATTTGCTGCCGTACAAACCCTTTAACAATGTCGACGCGAGCGCACTTCGCGAAGCAATCCCCGGTTTAACGGGCAAATTTCATCAAGGAGTCCCTTCCGCGTAACCGGAGATTGCTTACCTGCACTCCTGAAAAAGCGTCGGGACGATGTGGCGTGCGGCCTGTCTGCGTACTGCCGCACAGCACTGGCAGGCGCAAGTATCGGGCAGGAGCAGAGCGCCCTCGCAGCGACATTTGTACGGTAGAGAAGTTGAATATATCCATAGGGGCAACCCGCCGCAGACAAAATTAATCTACACGCCGATTTATAAAACTAACAGGATTTTTTAATGTAAGCCGCTTGTGTTTGTTGTATGCTAATGTCAAGAATAAGAAAGGAGGCTGTGATAGATTTACCACCTGAAATACACCAAGACGGGAAGGCCGAAACGCTTCAACCTGGTTAAAGCCCGGCTTTAGAGCCAGACGTTCCCTTAACGAAATAAAGGCTGCAAATTCGCTCCTTCCCCGACATAAATACCTGACGGATGGGTAAACTCCCATCCGTCTTTTTTTATGTCACCCTGAGCGGCACTTGTTCCGCACTCCCACTCCGCTACGCTGCAGGGCTTCGTGCGTTTTGTGCAGTGCAGGTGTAGCGAAGGGTCTCGGAGATAGTCTTAGTGATGCTTCGCTACCGCTCAGCATGACATATCAACAACAGTATTGAATCACTAATAAGGAATTTCTTTCGAACGAATAAACTGCATCCAAAATCTAGATTTTAGCTAATGCACTTCGCATCCGCTCAAGCCCCTGCTCAAGCAGTTTCCGTGAAGTCCCAAAATTCAAGCGGACGTGCCCTTCGCCGCCCCGGCCAAATATCCTTCCATCACTTAAAGCCACTTTTGCGTTCTCTTTGAAAAATTCATAGGTCGAGCCTTCAATGCCGGCCTGGGTGAAATCGAGCCAGCCCAAATAGGTTGCATCTGGAATTGTGGTGCGGACGTTCGACATGTATGCGGTGACATAATCCACAAGAAAATCGCGATTGGCGGTCAAGTAGCGAAGCAACTCTATAAGCCAATCATCACATTGACCGGAGAATGCAGCATGCGCGGCGTGCAATCCCAGACTGCCCACATGCAGGCGTAAACAATTCATTTCCTTTTCAAACGGTTCGCGCAATTCTTTGTTTGGAATGATCGCAAATCCGCAGAACAGCCCCGGCACGTTAAAGGTTTTGGATGGCGCAATTAAAGTAATCGTATGTTTGGCAATTTCGGATGAAATCTTTGCCATTGGCGTAAATTTATTTTCATCCAGCAGCAACTCGGCATGGATCTCATCTGAAACGATCAGCACTTTATGCTTAATGCAGATCTCCGCCATGTGGATTAATTCTTTGCGCGAATAAATAATACCAAGCGGATTATGCGGGTTGCACAGCAAAAACATCCGCGCCTTTTTTACCTGCTTCTCAAACACATCCCAATCAATTTCATAATGCAGGATATTTTTCCTAACACTCTTCACCAATGGAATATCCACCTGGGGTATGCCAACATTATTTTTCACTTCATGAAACTCGTTATAAACGGGCGACTGGATCGCCACGCCTTTTTTCGGTAAACAAAAAGCGCGCGCCGCAACTGTAAATCCGCCCACAATACCGGTGACTGTCAGCACTGCTTCGGGCTTCACCTTCCAGTTATATAAACGCTGCATACGCGCGGCAACTGTCTCCTGTAAAACTTTGCCTGGCAGTTCATATCCCAGCACGCCATGCTCCAGCACTTTGTGCAAAGCCTTCAAGATCGGTTTCGGTGCGGGAAAGTCCATGTCTGCCACCCACATGGGCAGAACACCTTTTGGGACAAGGGTCCATTTTGTGCGATTGATATTTTTATGACGATCAGGGATTATGTTGAAGTTGGTCATGTGTCCTCTTTATTGATCATGCGCGCCAGTTGATAACAATAATATCCACACGCGGGACCGATGATGGGAAAGTCATGTTTCGCGGCATAGGCTTCCATCTCCTGCAATTCCTTTTCACGCGGCGGGACGAGGGCAGCAA
>CAMTUP010000028.1:0-39564 GCA_947084945.1 uncultured Ignavibacteria bacterium
ACAGAATGTGTAAGTAAAAACTAAACACCATCTTCTTAAGGAACCTGTATCACCTGCAAAACCATCATGGATAGAAAGTACCCAGGGACCTGGAATCCAATAACCGTTAAATGGTGATAATGGATTTGATGGTTTGAATGATCCTGTGAACGGGGCTGTACCAGAAGCAATTGGTATAACTGCTGAATCATTTAATATTGTTCCTATAAAGTTATCACCTGAACCACCAACCTGATTAATAATCAACACACTGGTTGCATTCCTACTTAAAGTGAAACTCAAATCTCCAACCCATGTATGTACAACTGTATCAATTCTTACTTTAACATTTATTATACATATACCAACACCAAGTACTACATTCATTGTATCTCTTGCTGTTTGAAGATCAAGAATTGGAACATTCAGTCCGCCTCTGCAAATTGTTATCTGCGGGGGTCCCGGTGGTGGTATAATTCCTTCAAGTCTGGTACCAAAGCTTTTCCATGCCGCAAATGGAATATTAATATTCTGCCACGTTGGCGGGAATGTTGTTGTAACTCTCTGATAACCAGGTCCCATTGAGCTAACCGGTCCATTTTCATCTGCTGAATGGAAAAATGGTAATATTGGATTGTTATTCCATCTCACACCAACAAAATAAGCTCTATCAGTTGTAGTAAAGTTGATTGGGTAACTGTATCTTGTGTGCAATGGGAATATTGCAACACTATTAGCAAGTACATTATTAACGCGATACACAACATTACCAGGTTCTGTTCCGCCTGCGCCTGTTGTATCGTAGATTATCAGGTCGAATGTTAAATTACCCGATGGAGCTAAAGCTGTCCACACAACACACATCTTTGTTAATTGAAATGGTATAACAGGCATAACCATTTTTTGAACCATTGTTGTAGAGTCCCCTGTTGATGTTGAGCGATAACCGTTTTCATAAGTACCGTCATCTCTGATAACATTTAGGTTAGGACCACCTGAACAAGTAATACCGGTATCAGTAATTGTTCCCCAGTTCGGACCATCATACAACGGTGCGATAGAGGGAGAAATATCCTGTGCGGTTGTTACTGCTGCAAAAGTAATAAAAGAAACAAAAAGAAATAATCCTGAAAATAATTTGTAAGTATTCATGATAAGTATTTCTCCTTTATATGAAAATATTCTTGTTTGGAAAAAACCACATTTTAGAAAATGAACTGAAAAATAGATACTTTACAATACAAAACTTAAGAATTATTTAAAGAAATTCAATGTAAAAACAGAATTAACTTAAAAAAGATGAATTTTCCTGATAACAATATTCCTTATGTTCTAGCAGAGTCTCCCTTACTCTTTAACTTGAGAGTTTAATTAATTGCTAATGTGAGACCTTTAGGTAAGGGGACTCTGACCTAATATAATAATACCGCAGAGATTTTATCCCCCCTTGTTTTTTAAGGGGGGTCAATTTTTAGGGGAATAGAATAAGTGACAATTAAAGAATTTGTTTTAGGATCCGAAATTCTTTGATGGGGGTTCTGCTTTTTTATTCTATCTTATGTTCTAGCAGAGTATCCCTTATTCTTTATCTTGAGTGTTTAATAAATTGCTTATAAGGGGACTCTGCGTTAATATTATAATTCCGCAGAGTCCAAAAACGGAGACTCTGCGGGTACGGAAAAAACTTGTCATACCCGCCTGCCCTGTTTTTGGGGCGACTGCGGGCATGCCTTACAGAGTGGAACGAAAGAAAGTATCCAGACTTAAAACTATGTTCTAGCAGAGTCTCCCTAAGCCTTTAGCATGTGTGTTTAATAAATGCTAAAAAAGGGGACTCTGCGCTATTATAAAAAATTATGTTCTAGCAGAGTCTCCCTTACTCTTTATCTTATGTTATTGCAGACTCTGCGGGTACGTAGTAATTCTGCAATTACATTTAAAAAATTTCAATAATATTCATAAACATACTTAAACAGTTTATCCTTTTTATCATTAATATCATACCTTACAATTTCAATTAAATTATCTTTATCATCATAAGCATAAGTGCTGTGAATTTCCTTTTCACTCTCACCGCGGTATTTGGTTTCTTCAATTAATAAGCTACCGTTATATTTATACTTATACTTCCCGTTAATTTCGCCAATTGCATTATACCAAATTTTCTCTGTGATATTTCCGTTATTATCATAAACTATACTCAGCCTGCCTGTGATTGTGCCGCCTGGCTCAACTCCGGCTGATTCAGTAAGCCTGCCTGAGCTATCATAGCTGTATGACTCCATACTAACTGTCTTACCGCTCTCATTATACTTTGTGTATGCTGTAACTCTATTTCCTGAATCATATTTGTATGATTCTTTTTCTATAAGGTCATTTGATGTATTGTAAACTTCTTTGGTTTTTAGATTCCCATTCTTATCATATTTATATTTTACGTTTTGAATAAATTTACTTATGTACTGGTGTTCCTTGCGGTTGGGTCCCTGGTATGCAAGCAAATCTCTTTGTGTATTCATACTCAATTGATTCCATGAGTATCTTGGTGATGATGGATCTGATTCATCACCTATTACAACATATTGGTTCTGCTCATCATTATCAGTTATATTAACAATAATTGAATAGCTTTCAAGTCTTGGCTCAATTGCAAGTTCATCCTGCACCCTGCCAAAAAATTCATTTTCTGTAACATTTGTCCCAAAGGGACTCCTTTGGGCAAGTATTGTAAAGTACACACCAACTCTTACGGAATTATAATACGCCTCATGCAACTCGCTTTTCATCCTGCCTGCTTTGTTGTATTTATAAGTAATGCCTTTAATAATATCATTTTTGGAATTATATCTTATGCTCTTTGAAATTTTATCAGTCTTGCCATATTGGTAAAGCTCTTTAATAGTTAAATCGGTAAACACATGATACTTTGTATATGCGGTAATCCTGCCTTTATCATCATAGCCATAATAATATGATTTATACCCGCTATCAGCAAGCACACCATCTAATACTTTGGAATAACGATATTCCCAAATACTCTTTGATTTTATCTTATTGGCAAGTATTTGTCCGTGGTCAATATTCCTTCCGTTTACATCATATTGCGATTGAGAAAAAAGGTTTACAGCAAAACTAAAAATAATCCAGATTAAGCTTACTCGTATTTTTTTCATAAATCAATTTTGTAATATTAATCAATTTTTTCAAGTTATTGTTTAGCTAATAATTAACTAAATTGCATTAGTATTTTTTAAAAAGTGCATTATAATACATCTAATAGTATGCTTTTGCATTCATTTTTGGAAATTTTTTTTATAGTGCGCTATAGTGCCTATACATTGATATTTAACAGTAATTATATTATATTTGTCCCAAAGGGATGCCTTTGGCATAAAGAAAGGGCAGTTAAATGCACTATAAAGATAAAATTAATATATTTAAAAAAAGAAGAAAAGAACTGAATCTAACTCAAAATGATCTCTCAGAAATATCAGGTATTGGGTTAAGAACAATTAAGGAAATTGAAAGTCCTGATGGAAATCCCACACTGGGTACACTTAAAAAACTTCTAGAGGTGATGGGTATGGAAATTGATATAAAAGTAAAAGATTTAACTAAAGGCAAATGAACAGAAAAGCAATAGTAAAAGTAAACGGAGTTATTGCAGGCATTCTGGAAGAAGTAACAAGAGAAAAATATACCTTTTTATATGATAATGAATATCTTATGAATAGATATAACAAAGCAGTAAGTCTGACTCTTCCTAAAACAGAAAAAATATTTGAATCTGATAAATTATTTCCATTCTTTGCTTCATTACTGGCTGAGGGTTCAAATTTCAGCCTGCAAAGCAGAAGGCTTAAAATAGATAAGCAGGATCTCTTTGGTATGTTATTGAAAACCGCATCTTCAAATACAATCGGTAATGTTACAATACATGAGATAACAGAGATGGAGATAATTAAATGAGACTGGTAATAAAAAATTGCCCCTCAACTCTTGCCCAGGGATTTGAAAATTACTCTCCTAAAGCCCTGAAAGAATTATTTGGAGGAAAAAAAGTAAATTGTGAGCTGGATATGAATTCTCCAAAAACAGATGAAGAAATATCTGAAAAATTTATTGAGAATAGAAAAATACTTTCAATATCGGGGGTACAGGTAAAGCAATCAATTATTCTTGAAAAAAACAAACTAAGGCTAACAGAAGCAGGTGAGCAGGGTACATATATTTTAAAGCCAATACCTTATGGGGCTGATTTCAGCATGCCGGAAGAACTGCCTGCTAATGAAAATTTGACTATGCAGATTGCCAGGCAGGTGTATGATATAGAAACAGCAGTTAATGGGCTTGTTTTTTTTAAAAATGGTGAGCCTGCATATATTACTAAAAGATTTGATATAACCGAAACAGGTGATAAAATATCTCAAGAAGATTTTGCTGTTTTAATGGGTTACTCTTTACAATTACAAGGAAATGCTTTCAAATATGAAGGAAGTTACCAAAGTGCCGCCGGTATGATGAAACAATTTATACCTGCATATGCCGTTGAAGCAGAAAAATATTTTGAACGCATAATATTTAATTATTTATTTTGTAATGGTGATGCGCACTTAAGGAATTTTTCGGTACAGCAGCTTCCCTCCGGAGACCATGTGCTTACTCCCGCTTATGACCTAGTGAATACAAGACTGCATATCAGCAATGATTCCGCAATGGCTTTAAAAGACGGTTTGTTTGATAGTGACTATAATACTGAAAGCTTTGAAAAGAACGGGTTTTTTGCTTTTGATGATTTCTTTGAGTTTGGTATGATGATTGGACTAGTTGAAAAGCGATTGCGAAGAATCCTGGATAATTTCCGCACTGAAAATTATAAAGTAGAGCAATTAATATCAAGATCATTCCTTACAGAAAGCTCAAAAAAAATATATTTTAATCTTTATAATGATAGGCTTAAAGCTATAAATTATTCGTTCAGTAAGAAGATTTAATGAGCTTACTTTGATGTGTTTGCAGAGTCTCTCCACCTGAGGTTTCTGCAAAGATTATACTTAATTAGTTGGTTAAATTGAAGAGGTTTCCCACTCCAGCAATTCATAAAACTTAATCGCATAGCCGGCTATAAGATTTGCTTTATCCATTCCGTTGATTATTTTCCTTGCACCAGCCCAATTAGCTTTATTAAAACCTAAAGGAAAATATCGCTCAAGTTTATGACCAGTAAACCAGCCTTCTCGCATACCCCGAAAAGTTACCGACATATCGCAATTAATATCGCTGATAATCATTTCAGGATTGTTAAATAATCTTGAATCGCCATATAATTTTATTGAAGCATTTTTATAGTTGAAGTTATGCGTAAGCTGAACAACTCTACCTCTACCGTAATATGCAGTTCCATTTTTGCCGTTAGGGAAGATTGTTTTTAATGCTCCTGGATTATTCTTAAGGTAATAATTATAGAGAGCATTTACTCTTTTACTATCAGGCTTTATCCAGTACCCCTCAACCACGGGGGCGAAAGTATCATTGGATTCATGCATCGACGTTGCAAGTATATACGCCAGCCACCGCAGACTTTTCATATCAGCATCAGCTTCAAACGCATCTGTTATATGGAAAATATTCTTTTTCTTATCTTCTGATAATTTCTTCCCGAAAACTCTATTGTAATTATTTGTGAAATATTCTTTCTTCAATCCTGAATGAAGCGAAGGATTCATACTTATTTTTCCTTTCATTTTCTTGACAAACCCCCGACTTTAATTTTCGGATTTAAACAATCATGTTCAAAGTGCATTTTTATAAATATTCCCAAATCTCATCCCTTCAACTGAAGGGGGGACGATTATGTTAATTTACTTTTGGCTTCGATTATATGATTATCTTTATACTGCATGTATTATAAATGGGGGTTTAAAATATTTTTTTAAAATCAACCGCCTTATAGAACCAATTGAAGTATTTGAGGTTAATGTAGGTATTTTAGAAATGTTCCTGCCGTATTAAAGCAAGGGTCCTGAATATAATTAAGTAATTCTTTTGTTGGTGAACAACTGCAAAGGCAGTTGTAACACCAACAAAGGGAAGTTTAATTTAATATTCTAAGGACTGTGAGTCTCATTTATATATTAACGAGATATTTCTTTGATAGTTCTAAAGGCGGTTAAAATTTTGTTTTTCTTTTTTAGGTTTTATTTTTTGCTTTTATTGTTCATTACTCATTACTCATTGATTTTGTCTTTTGCAGCAGTTACAAACTTCAATCCCGATGCCATTACGATTAATCCGGAAATTCCCCTTACCCATACTTCAATATCATCTGGTAAAAAATTAATTATTGTTGGCGCTTGATTTATAGCAAGCGAAACAACCATTATTCCGCCCCATAATGTAGTCCGCCAGTTTTTGCCTAAAACTTCTTCAATTAAATTTTGCATAGTTATTTTCTTTAATAATATATTTTTTGCTTTTTGCCTTTTTATTTTTTACTCGAAGTTATCAGATTGATTACAGACCTTATCGTCTCAACAATCCCTGCAATCCACGCTAAAAATCCTATCGGATCTTTTATCTTCTCAAACTCTTTAATATGCGCTTCTATCCTTGCCCTGTATTTTTCTACCTGTTTTATCCAGTAAATAAGCCTTTCTTCAGCATAATCAGTATCCTGACCTGTTGGTACCGGCAACTGACCCTTTATAACCTTCTGCCAATATTCCCTTTTTTTCTCAGCTCTCGCCAGCGCAAGTACATCAGTTTCCCGGTGAATGTTAATTGACGAATTATTCAAAATATTTTCCATTTTCTTCCTTTCAAGACCCGCCATAGGCGGGTCGCAGTCCCGCTAAAAGCGGGATTAGTTTGTATTTTTATATTATTTTGCTTTCTGTTTATTTTTTTTGCTTTTTTATTTTTGCCTTTTTACTTATTCATCTGACCAGTAAATAAGTTACCGTAGGTTTTGTAACAGCTATTGTTATCATTCCCGAATTCAATACACCGTAAACCTGAAGATAATATTTTGTCCCAGGAACAGAATTAAAGAGTGTAAACGTTTTGCTTATAGGATTAGATTCTGGAGAATAGCTAAAAGTATTATTGAATTGTTTCCACATTTCAGTATAAGAAGCAGGTAAATCAACATTAAGTTCATTTACAACCCTAAGCCTCGCAATATCTTTTGCATAAACACCTGATACCTCAGAATAAGGAAAAAGCATATTGCAATCATAAGTAATTATGTATGTACCCCTAACAGGCAGTGTTATTGTATCGCAATCGTTCCACATGTTATCACTAAATACTTCAAACGGTGTTTCATCAAATGTCATATCTGCGTGATTTATAACCGTAAAGCTATCCTTGCCTGTAACAACACCTGATTCATTGATAGAACTATAATACCATTTCCAGTCAGGGTAGGGAAGTGGGTTTGACCAAAACGGTTTCTTTAAAGTAAGAAAGCGGTATCTGCTGTTTGGTTCGCCAAGAATATTCCAGGTTGTATCTTTAATCCCTGTGTATATATTAGATGCAATACTATCCTGTTGAAAAACAGAAGTGTTTAGGTTAAGTCCGGTTATAGGCGACCAGTTAAATTGCGAGGTATTCATATCAAACAATTGTCCGTTACCTCGTTTTGCAATTTTAAATGTGCCAAGTGTTCCTGTTGTATTAAAGTATAATTTATTATCAACAGAATTGTAATAAACAAATTCACGTTTTAAATATAAACTATCTCCTGCATTACGAAACAACAGCGCTGTATTAGGCAAAAGCGATACATCATTATACCATGGAGATAAACTTATTATATATGGTTTGTAGAAAGTATTGCTTGTACCACTGCCTGAATAAAGCCAGTTACCGGTTGAGTTTGCATTCCAGTTACCTGTAGTATTTTTACTGCCTGTGATAGTTTGCGTTGTGCTAAGTGTTACGTAATTGCTGTTAAGGTAGCTGAAGATATTTCCGGTTAGCACACTATCAAACCACTGCTGCTCAATCCCAGAAAGCCATAGTTTAGCGTATTGAAATGCCGTAAATCCCTTTGCAATGTAATTCCCTGCTGTGCCAATTTCATTAATATTAATACCTGTAATCTTATCAGCGGGTAAGTTGTGCGGGTATTTAGTAAATTCAATATTTCCGCTCTGCCCGGTCAAAGGATTCCCGGTAGAATTAACCAACCTGATAGGCAACGATGTAAATTGGCAAAATAGATTTGTTAGATTTAACAGATTAAAGATTAGTAAGATTAAAAAAAATTTTGATATTTGTATTTTCATAGAGCGATATGTTTACTTTAGAGTTTAATTTGTTATTTGTTATTTGATTCTTGATTCCTGATTCCTAATTCTTAATTCTTAATTCCTAATTGTTTCCCTCTATCGGCAGCCCCGTCCCTCCTCCTGGTTCTTCAAAAACTGGAGGAAACCATTTTAGGTCGGTCTCAAGCCTTTTGGATTTGAAAACAAGTATAGGCAGTCTATGTGTATATGCTTTACTTCCGCCTTTATTTATTCCAAGCTCAAGAGTTTCATTAGCCAAAATTACTTCAAATTCCCGCCACGGCGCGTCCTTTCTTGGTTGGATAACAATCTTCCATCCGGCTTTTGCTGAATCAAATATCTTTTTTATTGTATTGTAAAGAGTCTCGCCTGAAATAAATCGATTATAATGTAAAGTGAAAGTTATTATATACCCAATTATCTGCTGCGCATTTATTATTTCAGGAGCCTCTTGCTTAATGCTTATCAACTCATGAGATATCTTCTTTACCTCGTATGATTCCACAAGTCCGCCGCTGTTTGTCAAAGGCAGTATTAAGGTAAATTCAGGTTCTTCGGGTCTTTCAGGGTTAAATAGTTTTACTACAGGTGAACCATATCCGTTTATTATGCTCATTTTAATGTAATTGTAAGAATTTATTAATTTATTATAGGCTTAGTAACTCAATTACTATAAATTTATTTCTTATATCTATTTCTCTTATGGAATTTATATAATAAATTTCATTTCCATGATTTTCTTCTATATTAACAGTACTCCAGATTTTTAAAGAAATATCATCATTTAAAATTATTTTAAATTCTTTTCTTTTTTGAATTCCTTTAATATATCGCATATAGTTAAGTGATGCATTTTCCTGTATTGGTATAAAATCATAATTATCTCCGCTACCATTATGAACTCTTGAACAGTTAAAAATTCTGGAATACGCCATTCCACCTGAATCAGCACCCTGGCTCCCTCCAATAGGATGTAATTTCCCAATAGGTCGTCCTGAAGAAAAATTATAGCCGTATTGCTTTAATTCAAGTTCACCAAAATCAATATCCCTTAAAATAGTTTTTTCTGTTATCTGTAAATCATTAATATAATTAAGAACTTTGTTACGAAGATTTAAAACGCAAGCCGGATATAGATCGTTTATAGAATTATCTGTATCGCTGAGGTAAGCATTAATTGAATTAAAGAAAATACCGCTGCTATAATCAACATTTCCAAAAACAAGGCTTCTATACTTCAAATACAACCATTCAAGTCTTGGAGCGGTAATAGATTCTTTGTGCTCAATTATTTGAAGTGTTAAGGGTATTTCGTTTTCAAGATCAGTTAGAAAGAAAATATTGAAAATATATTCAGGCTCATTTGTAGTCTCAGTTCCGCTATTAAGATACATTTCAAAGTTAAAGCCAAGTCCTTTGGCAAGCTCTTTAAATGTTTCCCATCGGCTTATGTTTTCCTGACCAACAATAAAATTCCGGTAATCACCCAATGCATAACACCATTGTATATTGCTGTATAGTTCTTTTAATCTGTTTAGATAACTCTTTCCAGGTAAATTTATTAATACAACATTTGATGTTATACCGGCAAAATGCCTTGTTATGTATTCTTCAAATGTAAGCTGAACCGAGTTTCCAAAATTTATTGTTGAGTTAGGTACAATTTCGCACCGTTTTGACCATTCAATTAATATATCTTTGCAGGTAAGTTTTATTTCAAATTTGTTTTGCGTGTAAGTATAATCAGCATAGATTTGTGACTGTTGAGCAATTCCTGAAAAACTTTGATAGCCTGTTTTTAGTATCACAAGGTAATAGTAATCTCTTTGTTCACCCAAAAAGAACTTCCTGATGTTGTTACCTGATTGTGAAGTTTCCGTTTGCAGTAATGATATGATTAAATCAAAATCGCCTGCCCTGTATGTACCAATGCCTGCTGAATCCTCAGTCTCAAACCTGAAAACTGGCAATCCTTCAGCCGGAATGTAATCCAATTTCAGGCTGTCAACAAAATCCCTCCTCTGGAAATAATTGTTACCTGAATATTTCTTTATATAAACTGGCATTAAAGGTCAATACCTCCTCTTAGTGTCCTTGTTCTAACTTCAACATCAAAAGCTTTTGTAAACGTAACAGGGTTTTTTATAATGACGTGATTAATAACACTGTTATTGTTTGTATTTTGAGTATTTAAACCGGAATTTAATGGAGCAGATGATCTTCCCAAAATACTCCCTATCCCTCCGCCTGCTGCTGCGCCTAAAGGACCGCCAACTAACCCGCCAATTACGCCAAGCAATCCGCTGAATAACCCTCCAAACCCGCCACCGCCAATTGAGCTTAAAATCTGTAAAATTATCTGTACCGTTTTTTGAAAGCCTGAATCCATCAAACCCATATTGCTCAGCATTCCTTTTGTTGAGCCAAGCATTGCTTCAAAATAACCTGTAATTTCTCTTGTTGTATCAAAACTTTTGTCATTCACTGAATTTTGTTTTGAATCCTTACCAACTATTGAAACTATTTTTACTAAAGGGATAATTTTTATGTATTCTGCAACAAACTTATTTATGTTTAGTGCTAATTCACGAACATCAGGATTTACGTTTTTCATTTTATTATTACTATAATTAGCTGCCTTTTTTTAAATTCAATAAATACTCAGTTTTAGACTGTTCAAGTTCTTCAAATGCTCTCATTTGCCAAAAATCAATTTCTTTCATTCTGCCTGATTCCATTGGTGACAAGCCATAATATTTTGCAAGTAACCAAATCATATATTGATATACCAAACTCTCCGGTATTTCAAATCTATCAGGTAGTATCACCCCATTATCTAAGTAACTTCCCAGCAAATCCTTGAAACAGGCAATTGTTAACTGTGCATTTTCATAAGCAAAAAAAAATCCCCAATTACTTCCTTTATGAATTTTATGGCATCTTTGTTCTGCAATTCTTCTGTTTTGATCTCAGTTTTTACCTTTTCATCAATTGAAGTTAATATACCATTCAGTATTACTGACATAAACTCAGCATCGGTTATTATTTCAAAGAGTGCAAGTGCTTCTGTATCATTTAAATATTTCCGCAGCGATATAAGGGTCGGACTACTTAAAAAACTTTCGGTTTCCTTATGTTTTAGTTCAAGCTTACTAATATCTTCTGCGCATGGATTATCAGATTCTTTTAATTCATTAATAGCAAGTTTCAATTGTTCAACTTCAAATTCAACCTCATCAAGCTTGGTTGTATCAATATTGCAGGTATATTTATAATACAGCTCTCTGTATTTTATTAGTAAGTGAGAAACTTTATGCATTAAGTTCAGGTCAAGTTCCCTCAGCCTGTACTTCTTTCCGTTAAATTCATAAACTTTTTCCATTGTCTTTCATTTTTAATTCGTAATTGATTTATATGTCCGTTTCCACTATAACATGCTCCTGCTCAACAGGTATTGTAACCGGACCTGCTGTTTTAATATTTACACCCAATGCTGATTCAATTGCTGCTATATTTGCTGCTGAAAAAGTTACAGGCTGTGATTGAATAATTGAAGTTGATTCATACTTCATAGCTTTTGTTCCACCTGGAGTTTTAAAATGCATTTGTGGCGTTACATCTGCTAATTTGAAAACTTCCTGATGCTTGCCGCCTTTTATACCCTCGTATTTAATTTCAAGATGAAGTTTGCCGCGTGTACCAAAAGCCAAATAATCGGTTATCAGCTTTGATGTTTCCATCAAAATTCCCGAGGTTTTGCCCTCATATTCTTCATCCTGACCGTAAGTCCTGCCGTCTTCGGCTTTGAATTTTTCGGTCTTGGTTTCAATATCTACCTGTGATTCAAATATCAATCCACAGTTGAGCGAGTTTACACCGTTTATTATTGATACAGGAATTGCCAGATTATCATTTAGTTCAACAATAACCAGCAAATTCCCTCCCTTATCTCTTAATGCTTTTGACATAATGTATTTTATTTAATTATTGTTAATTGTTGAGCGAAGCGAAATCCCGTCCTGACTCGTTTTTGAGTTTGCGGGACTAATTGCTAAAAACCTGTAGTTCAAATTCAACCCTTGGAAAAATATATTCACCGCCCTTATATGCTTTATCCAATCCAGTTATTGTTATATCATGAATATTAGCAATTATTATATCATCTGATGTATATTCAAGTCCTGCCGCAGTATCATCATTTAATAACTTGCATAAAGCAAACAGCTTTTCATCTATCATTTTTCTGTAAAACTGCATTGGCTTTTTGTATAACCTGAAATGAAATTCTATTACAGTATTTACCAGAATTTCACCTGATTCATTTTCTTCATTTTTAACACTGCTAAATTTTATTAAGTATGAATTATCCCTTAGGTTTGCCGGAAGAAAATCCATATCAAAGTTTGCATCTGCTAATATGAGCCTTTCATCATGTGGAAGTGTATTGTTAAGCAATGTTATCTTTTCGGTAAGCCACTCACTTATTACTTTATATATCATTTTGCTATATTATTTTATTTAAGCATTCTAATTGAAGTTGTGGTGCTGAATTCATTTTCATCAAGTGTTCCATCAGCATCTATATCTGCCCATATTTTTATTCTGCTCAGCAATTTCTCGTATTCATTTTTAAAATATTTCATCTTTAAATGATACTGGTCATTATCATGGGATATCCTATCCAGTAAAATAAGCTCAAGCCATTTATATGCTATGAGTTTCTCTATTCCGGTATCGCATAAATATGCTTCGTAATCAATTTCGCCGCCGGTAATAGTTACCCTTAGCCTGTAATAAAGATATGAGCTTCCAAGCATGAACGTAATTGTTCCAATAGCCTCAGCTTTTCGTGAATCTATTACATCCCAATTTGTTTTATCATTACTGCCTTCAAGGTTAAATGTCTTTAGTCCGCCAGATATGAATTCCTTAACTATTAGTACATATCTCAGCCTTGCAGCAGTATCTTCACCGGTTGCAATAGTGGTATGGCTGCTATCAACAGATGTCCCTGAATATCTGATAATGAGCCTTGGATTTATTTTTGCAGGATTAAAGCCTCTGGAAGTCAACTCAAGCTTAACTTCATTTACAGCCTGTGTCTTTTGATTTGAATAATCAGTTTCTTCTGACCATAAAAATCTGGCAAGCTCGGGTATATAACTTTTTATATCTTTTTCTGTTAAATGTTCTTCAAGCGGCATGGGTATATTAATTTATATTATTTATTTTTCTTCTTTTCGGATTCAGCTTTATTTGTTTCTATTGTAAAGAATTTCTTGCGGAAGTCATTTCTCTGTTTATTGTTCAACAGAATTACACCTGCGGTTACAAGCTGGTAAAGCTGAATATCGGTTAATGATTCAAATTTTCCTGTTGGAGTCTTCTCGCCATTTATAAGCACAAAACCATCTTCTTTTATAATTCTAATCTTTTCATTATTCCTGTTAAATCCTTCTCCTATTAGGTGTGATACAACCATTATATTATCATTATCAATCAGGGCAGAGTATCCCATCGGTGAGTTAAGTATCGCAGGGTTAATCTCATATACTTCCGTTTTATCAGAATCTGATTTGTTTGTATTGGTATTTTCAGTCATTGTTATACGGTATTATCTATTTTATTTTACTTTTCCATACCCTCCCCGTTTATTTAAAAGGGGAGAGCTTAGGAAAAGTTTTAAGGATATAAGTAAAGGTAAATTAATTCAATTTATTTCTTATGTAGTTTTTAATTCAGCAACTTTTATCAGCTTATCAGGTGCAACTTTTGACCAGTTACTGCCTGTTGCAAGCTGTGCAAGTGTAGGATTCTCCGGTGCAGCATTTCCATATGCAACACCCGGTGTGTGAACCATGCAGGATACTCTGGTTATTATCTCATCAGTACCGCCTGCCTGTTTGGCATCACGTGTTAGCTCAAGATATATTCCGCCTGTCTTTATCACATTTTTATTGGTCATAGCACTGCCCGGACGGTTTCTTAATTTATAAACCATTGAGCCTCTTCCGCCAAGAAAAGTTGAATAGACACCTGCTGTTGCTGTTAGGTCATCATCAGCAAAGGGCATCAAGCCAAGTATCTGCCCCGGATTGCCTGTAACAAATGTTGTATTGCCAACAGGTCCGGCAGGGAAAGTAATAAGGTTATTGGTAACTGCATCACCGTGAACTTTTGAATGCATTAAAATTATACTCAGCATTCTGTGCCAATCACCCAATTTATACTTTGCCGCAAGTACGCCTGCATTTGAAATATTAGCTCCTGAATATGTGTTGCCGGTTGAGTGGCTTGAAGCAAGGGCTGTAGCAAAGTTACCTTTTAAAATGTTTATAGCTCTTTTCTGCAATGCATATGCCCAATACTCGCCTATATGAACGGCAATTTCTTCTATCATATCGTTGCCCCTGCCTGCAACTGTGTTTACAAGCTCCTGCGCTCCCCAGCCTTTTTCAAGCTCCATCCATGAAAACCTGTCTTTGTATGCCGAAAGTTTGTTAATTGGAGTTGTTGATGATGTTGTTATCTGGTCAGGGTCTGATGTATCTACATTCCATTGCGGTAAGTTGCCGAATGTTCCTAACTGGTTTGGGTCAACAACCTCATCCGGGGCTTCTGTCATAAAACCTGAACCGAAGAAGCTGAGTGCTTTGGTAAATGTTCCTCTCAGTGTAGCCTTAAAGGTCTCACTCTGGAATTTACCCGCTAAATCATCTAATGTTAATGATGCCATAATGTTTTTTAGTTTAAATTAATAAGATAGTTAATTAAAATAGTGAAATAATAAAATGGTGAAATAGTGATATAGAGAAATTGTGAAATAGAGAAATAGTGAAATAGTGTAATAATGAAATTGTGATTTATTGTATTTTAATAATTCTTAAATTTTATTTATTTAATTATTGTTTACTTTATTTATGTAATTAATTCGTAATTCCTAATTCCTAATTCGTAATAGTTTTAAGGATTGCTTCCAAACTTATCCCTGTATAATTTCCTCCACTGCTCAGGTCTTTTCTTGCGAAGCTCTTCCTTTTCATTGTAATTAAGTTCATCCCACTTGGAATTAAAGTTATCACTGAATCCTGCTCCTGGGCGGGCGGAATCACTCCCTGCCGGCGCTTTTTGAGTATTAAGCTTAACATATTCAGCAATTCCTTCAACGGTTGGAATAAGCTGAGCGATCTTTTTATGTTCATCGTTTAACTGCTCGTAATACTGCTGCTTAATCCCTGATTCAAGCTCGTTGTATTTTTTTGTGATGCTTTCTTTTTCTGATTGAAGGGAATTAACCGAAATTTCCAGTTCCTTTATTCTGGTTGAGTTATGATTGGAAGTATTTTCTTTAAGTTTAACAAGTTCTGCTGATTCATTCACAAGCTTTTCATGCTCAGATTTTGTTAGTGTAACAGTTTCATCACTTGCGGAACTTCCTCCTCCGGGTGATGAGCCTTCAGAGTTAAATGATATCTCAATTGTTTTTAATTTCATATTTTTTCCTGTCATTCCCGCGCATGCGGGAATCTATTAATTTATTAAAATATTTTTTTCGTCTTCCCCTTACAAATGAGGAGTCCCGCAGTGCGGGGAGGGGTCTATATAAGAATGTTCTTTCTTTCTTTTTTCGCTTTAATAATATCAATTGCTTCTGCCTCACTCACCTCAAGTTCTTCTGCTGTAATATCAATTTCATCTTTGTATCCATATCCCAGAGCCATATCATACCGTTTCTTTTTATCATCAATCGTTTCAAATATTTTTGCATCGGTAAACCGTATATCAAATCCTGATGTATCGCTTATCGCAATTTGCGGATTGTAGTAATTCCATACTATTCTAATTATCCCAAGCAGATTTACCATAAAGTGATAAAGTATCGTTTTGTATTCCTCTCGTTTTTCAATCAGTTCAAGCTCATCTATCATTTTTGCTGTGCCTGATTCTGCTTTAATATTCATACTTGTTGAATTCCCATTCAATCCTTCACTGTTAAGTACAAGCCTGTTATGCCAGTCAATATTTTCTCTAACAGAAGTATAATCAACATTTGCAATTATACTTTCTATCTTAGGTTCTTTATCATCTTCCTTTACATTATTTATCTGCTTAAAATCACCTGCTCTGAAAGTTTCATCATTTGAAAAATTTGTATTTATCCCAAGGTATAACTGGTGAAGTGTCTTAAGCTCTGTTTCATTTAGATCAGTCAGCCGTATATCAAGATTTTTCTGATGAAGGAAAATATTCCAGTTAGGCTCGCCAAAATAATCTTCACCTTCATCCATTCTTAATACTGCAAAGGGGAGTGAGCTTTCGTTGTTTCTGCTATTGTAATATGGATTCACCATTTCAGGATTATTATCAGCCGCAACTTTTTCTCCATTCTTTACAAGGTAATGTTCGGTATTGCTCCAATATGACCAGTATATCTCGCCTGTATTATCTGCTTTCCTAACCGCTATCTTAGTTTTATCAAGGTAATCATTGCCCGTTTCAATAACGTAATTGTTGGGTGTAATAATATCAATTCTTATCTTTTTCACTTGGCTATCCCAAACAACATTTGCTTCAACAGTATTAAAATATATTGCTTTCTGGAATGCTTCTTTTACTTTCTGCACAAAACGGCAATCAGTTAATATTTTTGATAGAGTGTTTGTATCTTTATCACCGGAATTATTTAACTTTATTAAAGGGTCTTTAGTAAATATTCCGCTTGTAATACGGCTGATTATTTTTTTGATAACATTTACATGTCTGAACCTGAGATCTTTCAATGTTTCAGCTGAAAATGGATTATTATAAGTTGCTTCCCTCAAATATCCGCATATTGATTCGTAATCATTGTTATAAAAAGCTGCAAACTCATTATGTAAAGCAAGCCTGTTCGCCTCACTTTTTCTTAATGCAGCATTAAAAGCTTTATTTAGTTCTTCGTAAATATTTCCGGTTAAGAGCATGTTATGTATTTTTTATTTTTTTTGTTATATTGTTCTTAATGAGCCTGTTACAGGTTTTCCACAGATGGGATATTCATAATCATTATAATAATCTACAGCGCGGCATAAATGTGTTCTCAAAGGGTCCCTATCATCAAGTTCTCTGCTGTTATCTTTCCATGAGCAGTATTCCCAATCCTTTATAAGCTCCTTGCAGTTCACCGGGTCAACATACTGTTTTATTTCTCCCTTTGAATTACACAACTGTGCATTTGTTGCTCCAATTGAATTACGAATACTAATACATGGCTTTTTTCTGAATTCAATATCTGTTTTATTGCTGAAATATTGCTCAATAATTTCCCAATCACTGTAACTTGAATTTGATGTATGCTTCCTACCTGAATAATCACCATAAAAAATAATTAGCTTTGGATAACCACCAGATAATGTCATGAAGTAATCCTCATCAAGCAAACCGCACATCGTAATTGTATTTGTGAATTGATATGAAAGCGATCTATGCCAGTATGTAATTTCATTGTTACCATGCTTTTGTTTTTGACCCACTACCCAGCTCATTGGTTTATCCTGTGCATTGAAATCACATGCGACAATAAATGGAAGATCAGGCAATATAGTTGTTCGTTTATTGTTCTTTTCAGTGTAGCCATAATATGGTCTTTGGCTTGCTGTTTCAAATGATGCTTTATATTCACGGTCATAATCAGGTTTGGCAAGGTTTGCCTTTGCTTCTTCAATCTGCTCTTTTGAAAGGATATCCTCGCTTGTCCAGTGGTATGATTGCCATCCTTTTTGCTTCTGTTTCCCTCTTAAGAAATCATCAAAGAAATGGTTTTTCCCAAACGGTCTTCCTTCCTTTATACACCACCCGCGTGTATCATTTATCATCGGTTCAATTGATTCGTTATAAACTCCCGGATCGCAATCCTGGTATTCTGTAATCACTATTCCATGCATCAACTGACCCTGCACTCTTTTAAACTCCTTTAACCCTATTACTTTAATTGAGGAACCGTTATCAAAAGTTATTTTCATATCTACTTCTCTGATTTTTTTAACATATTTGGGTAAAGCTAATTTTTTAAGATCTTCCCAGAAAATTTCCTTTGCCTGCTGTCTTGTGGGTGCTCCTGCAAAATATGCTTTACTATAATTTTTATTTCTCAGGCACTCAACTATGAGCAGTCTTTTTGCAAATCTTTCTGTTTTAAATGAGCGTCTTCCGGCTGCTATGATAAAGTTCTTGTATAACATATTCGTGAAATCTTTATCTAACTTACTCTGTACCGGATGCTTTTTTGCTTTTGGATTAATCTTAAACCACCTGTTTGTTATTCCATTACCCATAGACTACATATTCTCTTTTGCTTCCTGTGCTGCTGAATCTTTTTCTTTTAATAATTCCTCCATTGATACATTACTACTGGTATTCGGATTCTTGCTCCACCTCTCACCCCTTCGGTTATAAAGCCATATCAAACCTGCTGAAGCATCAGGAGGAACAAACTTTTTAACTATCCTTTTCTCCTTAAGTTTTGTTTCAGCTTCCTTGCTTCCTTCGGTTAAATTTGGAGTGTTAACCCAATGTTCTTCCATTGTCTCATATCCAACAGAACGATTAAACAAAGCTTCTTCAACTTCAATATCAAGTTTTAATGCTGCAATTTCAATATCTGTTCTAAATTCAGTTGACCTTTTGGAAAACTGCTCAATACTTCCTTTTTCAATTCTAAGAATACTTTCTATTTCATTGTTCTTTACACCATGTGATACCAGCTTTAAGATATCTTTAGTCGTATCATCGCTGAATTTTGATTTATTCTCTTTCTTTGCCATTATAATAGTTAGTTTAAGTAATTTAATTGGGATAAATATGTATAAGTTTAGGTCTTACGATATACTTATTCCTGTTATTGAGTTTTACAAGTTCATTATTAAGCTGGGTTAGCAGTATCCTGTTACAGGATGAACAAAGAACTGTTTCATTAGTTTTACCTTCATTCTTTACAAGCTCAAACTCAGGGTTTAGGTTAATCATTTATTGGTTAATTTTATTTATTAGACTACAAAAGTCTTATATTTCATTAGATATCCAGTAGAGACGACCCGTCGGGTCGTCTTTTTATGGTTTTTAAGACAAACCACTAGGTGAGGGGTAAAATATTTTGCTGTTTATTATGTAAGAAAATTTAGAAATTACTTTATGAAAATTATTGCTATATTTGAGTAAGTATCCAAACACGATACAAATATATATGCAAAATGCATATATGTCAAGAGCAATATATGGTATTAGCATATATATTTTCATAAAGCATTGATTAATATTGTAATAAAATGAAAAAAAAATATACAAAAGATCGTCAGCTTACCCGAAAGATAAACGAAAAACTTTTCCCTATGCTATCGGCAAAGGGTATTAATTCTATTTACGCCCTTGCCCAAAGCATAGACGAAAATGCAGGCTCACTAAGCAAGATTAAAAGGGGATTAAGCGACTGGACTATTGACCAGTTGGATAAATTAAAAAATATACACGGAATTTCTATGGATTCTATCTTCGGTTATGTTGCAAAAAGCAGGCTGGATACAGAACCCAAAGCCGTGAAGTTCCGCCGTGTACCCGTGCTTGGGTATGCGGAGTGCGGCTCGCCATCTGCAGAATGGCAAGACTCTGCATCTAAGGTTGTTGATCTTTCAGACTCTTCAGGACTGGTTAACCCTTTTATACTTATTGCCAAAGGTGACTCAATGAGACCATACATTAACCCCGGTGATAAGCTGCTTTGCAGTGAGCACCAGGATAAAGTGAAAGATAATACCGCTGTTGTTGCTGTTTTCAAATCCATGCCGGATACTATCGAAGCAAACGCAAAACTCATAAACTGGGATAGAAGAAATAAGCTCATTACATTGTACAGTATTAATACCAAGTATCCGCCAACAAACCATTCAGAAAATGAGTTTATCAAAATATATAAGGTAAACCGGATTATAAGAGATGTTAAATAATTTAATAGAAGTATTGTTTGCAATGAACGAAGTGAAGAAGCTGGTAACCTTTGGATCATCTCATTTTGTTAAAATTATTTTGATCATTTAAATTTTGATTGTACCCCATATCTTATCTCCCAAACAACCTGCTGACTTAATTTATCTGACCCAAACAACATTCAGGGTTATGTTTATAACAACTCTCTTGATGCCGCAGTAACCGATTTTTACGTCAAAATTGATCCGGGTGTGATTGAACCGTGTGTTATTGAATAAAGGTCTTGGTTATGTTTGTACTGTAAACTATCCCAATGCTATCCGTTTTCTTGAAATTTATAATGATTTGGTAAAGAATTTTGGTTTTGAAAATCTTAACAAAGATATCATACCCAAAAAAGCAGATTATGATGATATTACTGCAATCTGTAACTTAATATCAGATGGAGAAGCGCAAATTATCAGGTTTTGGTATGATGAAAAGTTAAATATCAAATTAATTCACACCCAAACTAACCAGCAACTATATATATCATATTTTTAAGTGTTTGAAAATTAAATAATTACCGTTTTTTTTAGGTCATTAATTTATATGATTTTGATATATATTTGGCTTTATTTAATTGCTTTTTTAGTATATTATTGATAGATTTAATTACTTAAAACGATGCAGATTTACTGTATTTAAAGTGTAATTTAAAAATATGAAATCCCAATTTGAAAATCCCGTTTGTGATGAATGCCGTTCACGTTTAGGCAATGTTTTCTGTTCTCTTTCTACTGCTCAGATTAATGAAATGGATACCGAAAAAAATTGCAGTATATATAAAAAAGGACAGATAATTTTCAACGAAGGCAATAAACCTGCAGGCGTTTATTGCATTAACAAAGGTAAAATTAAGATTTACCAGACTGGTGAAGAAGGAAAAGAACAAATACTAAGACTTGCAAAAGAGGGTGATGTTCTGGGTTACAGAGCTTTGATAAGTGGTGAAATATATTCTGGTACCGCTGCTGTTATGGAAGA
Source organism: uncultured Ignavibacteria bacterium (assembly GCA_947084945.1). GTDB lineage: Bacteria > Bacteroidota > Ignavibacteria > Tepidaquicellales > OLB5 > OLB5. Next base: position 21,261 of record CAMTUP010000028.1, read on the forward strand.
CGCTACTGTTTGTTTCATTCCTAAAAGAACATTTTTTGAATTCCTCCATACCAATTCTGATCTATCTACAAAAATGATGCAGCTTTTATCTCATGATCTTAGAGAAGCAGAAAGCCGTTTGACCGGTCTTGCTCAAAAACCTGTCCGCGAAAGAATGGCTGAGGCTTTAATAATGCTTAATGAGTTTTACGGTATTGATAATGATGGAGCAATTAATGCTTCTATTTCAAGAGAAGATATCGCTAATATTGTTGGTACTGCTACCGAAACTACTATCCGCATTCTTTCTGATTTCAAAAGCGAAAAACTTATAGAACTTGCTGGAAAGAAAATAAAAATCAATAATCACAAAGGTTTGATTAGAACCGCTCATATTTTCGATTAATTTTTTTTTCGTATTTCATAATTCTTCATTTTTTTTTGTTTTATACATTTTCTTGCTCCTTATATCATAATTAATAGCTACATATATCATATTTATTTATGACTAAAATCATTGTTTAATGCATTGAAATAGTGCTAATTTTGTTATGAAAGTGAGTATTATTATATGACATCAAATACTGGTTTAGAAGAAATAATTAAGAATTACGGTGAGTTAACACAATTTATTTTTCACAAAAATGATGTGCTGTTTAGAGAAAATGACTTCCCGGCAGGACTGTATTGCATTGAATCAGGTAGTGTGAAAATTTGTAAAGAAGAGCATTCTCAGCAGGAAAGAATTCTCCACCTCGCAACTGTTGGCGAAATTCTGGGATTGCATTCTATTGTGAACAATCACTCTTATACTAATTCTGCTGTAGCAATTTCTGAAACAAGGGCAAGTTTTATTTCTGTGCATGATTTTATGAATCTTATTAACTCTAATAATACTTATAAGCTATTAGTCATGAAAAGTCTTTGCTCCAGAATAGATTCAATGGAAGAACATATTGTTAAGATAAGTGAAAAAATGTCCGATGAAAGATTTGCTGATATTCTATTAGAACTTGTTGAAAAATATGGGCTAAATAAAGCCAAAGATTTGAATATCCAGCTTTCTATTGATGAAATTGCAAGCTATACTTGTACTTCCACAAGTTACATGAAAAAAATAATTACAGAATTCACTCACAAGGGTTTGATTACTTATTCATCAGGAATTATTAAAATTCCGAATCTAACGCTTCTGAAAACTACAGCTATGTTTAGTGCAAAAGAATTAGCAAGCTAAATTTATTTCTAATTATTCTTTCTGTTTTAAAAACTGCGATGATATATACTGACGCAGTTTTTTTATACGATTTTTTTAGAACTATTTTTTTTTCTTATAGCAGAGTCTCAATTAACCTGTAACTTGAGAGTTTTTTTTGTGATAGTACTGCGACTCTGCTTGTACGAATTTGTTGAACTGATTTATTGAATTATTTGTTTAAATTATTGAAATAATGTATGCTGTTAAATTCTAAAGCACAATTGTTTATTTTTTTTTAATAACGAATTTAAATCTATTTTAAAATGATATCAAAAAGAACATTTACTACAGAAGAAGCAAAGTGGGCTGGTGAAGAGCTAGGAATTGATTGGCTAAAATATGATATTGAACAGTTCAGAATGGGGCTTGAAGTTGAGCTTGAGCATGGTTTGGTTGATCCGGTAACAAATGTAACGAATGATGACCTAACAATGACAGCAAAAATAGCTCTGGCTCATTTAAAGCAATTTCCCGACTATTACTCAAGACTTAATAGAATGAAAATTGAGGCTATAGTCGATTAGAGAGATTCAAAACTTGTTTAATCTAAATTTGTTTCATAACTTTTAATCGCATTCATTATGAAAAAAATACTTGTTCCAACAGATTTTTCGGAACCATCTAATTATGGCATTGATGCAGCAGCTTCAATTGCACGTAAAACAATGGCTGAATTGCATCTTTTTAATGCTGCAGAAATAACAAACTATTATTATGGAACTGATCCGTTTGCGGTATCTCCACCTGCATCAATAATGATTGAAGATATTAATGATAACCTTATGAAATCTTCTCTCGCAAAACTCGATACTCTAAAAAAGAGAAAATCTTTAAATGGATTAAAGGTTTATGTAAATTGTGATTTAACTTCTAACATTCATAAATCGATAATTGCATATGCTGATATGATAAATGCAGATATGATAGTAATGGGTTCACATGGTTCCGGAAATCTAAAAGAAGTTATACTGGGCAGTACTGCCGAGCGTGTCGTGAGGTTTTCTAAACAACCGGTTCTCATTATCCCTGAAAAACCATCAAAAATTGAGTTTAATAATATTGTATTTGCTTCAGATTTTTTACCTGAATCTTATCTAATTTTTCCCTTTGTTCAAGAATTGGCAAAATTATTCAAATCTAAAATTCACTTGCTAAAGATCAATACTATTGATCAGTTCAACCGAACAATTGATGATAGACGTAAAATGGAGGATTTCAGCAACAAAAACGGTGGAAATTTCATAACTGCTCTTTATAATGATTATATGAAAGAAGAAGGTATTTTAAACTATTCAAAAGAAGTAAATGCGGATCTAATTGCTATTGGTACTCACGGCAAAAAAGGTTTAAGAAGATTTTTTTCAGAAGATGTATCAGAAGGAATTGTCAGATTATCAGATATTCCCATTCTTGTTGTAAATTTAAAGAAAAAAGTAATTATTCTTTAAAAAGAGCATTTTTTTGATATTTATCCTAAATTTTAACAAGGTGCCGATTTTTTATTATGATATATATCATATTGATAATTGAGGCATATCATAGGAAACAATGCCGTTTAAGTGCTATTTTTGAGTAGTCTGAACAAGGATAATTTTTATAGAAATGCAATTAGTTAACTCTTAACTGAAATTAACTCTTAACAGAGCAAATTAGTTAAAAATAAAATATTGCAGAAATATCCTGTTCATTTAAATAATTATTCAGCAATATTTTCCAAGAGGATAAAATGTCCGTTTTTATTACACACGATTGCATCAATTGCAGCGCCTGCGAAACAGAGTGCCCGGTTAATGCCGTTATGCCCAAACTTTTTGACCCCTGGAAACGATCAATGTTCCTGAATAATTTATACATGGCAAAACCTTATCAGTCTTTTGAACACTACTATATTAATCCCGCTATTTGTAATGAGTGCAATGGAACATTTTCTTCACCAAGATGTAACGATGTGTGTCCCGTTTCATGCTGTATCAATTATGCAGATTATGAAACAAATGAATTATCAAATGTAAAAATAAAAATTAATCCGGTTTTTATAACCAAAATTAGCTTGAACTGATATGAAAAATTCACATTTTAATAATCTTTATATAGATAAGTCAGTAAGTACTGCAAGCTTTTTTGAGAATGAATATAACAGGATGACAGGAATGTCTATTGAACTTGATGAACTTTATTGGGATATAGAAAAAGAAGGGATAAATACCCATGTTATCAGATCGATTAATGATACAGTTAATTCTTTTTATAATGAGTTAAGCAGATTGTTTGTTTTGGAAGAAGATATTTTGTTTAAAGTTCTTAATGAAGTTCTTCCTGATATTGCACTTTCCGAAACTTTGAAAAATGAGAATGCTAATATTTTATTGCTGTTGGAGGCATTAAAAAATATTTTTTCCGATAATGATGAGATCAGAAAGGAAAAAAATCTGCTTCAGGCAGAAATGATTGCACTTGCTGATTTATTGAAAAGGAATGCTGATAAAAAACGTAATATTCTAATTTATGAATTAAATAACCTGCTTTCGCAAAGGAATCTTGAAGAAATGAGAGAAAAGATCAAAGAGGGTTTTTTCGCTCACATATAAATAATATATAATTATTCTAATCCTGCTTTTGTTAAGGAGCTAAATGAAATGATAAGGTTGTCTTTAAATACAGCCTTTAAAGATTTCAGGTATTAATAAGCAATTTTGCTGATGCAGGATTGCTATTTTTTTTAATAGTTCTATTTAAATAATTTTAAGGAGGGCGTTGAAATGAGCGCTATAATTGCTTTAAATAGTCTTCCTTCAAGTTTTACTGACGAATTAAAAATTCCTTATAAGAAGAACTTGAAGAATGGACTTATATTCGCTGTAATTTTGCATATTCTTGCCGTATTTACTTATGGCGGAATTCATTTTTATTCAGTTTACAAACAGGAACAGGAACTCAAAACCATACAGCAACGAGTAATAAATGTTACTTTGGCTGATTTGGAACCGCCTCCATCTGCGTTAGATGAAGAAGTCCCCCCAACTAAGGTTGAAGAAATAACAACCCCAACCAAAGACCTGGAAGCTCTTACACCCGAACCTGTTGCCAAAGAAAGAGCAGATGTACAAACTATTAAAACTCAACAGCAGCTCGAAGATATTAAAACTCCTGTTTCTATGGTTGGCGATACAGGTAAATTTACTTTCTCGGGTCCTATTAAAATTGAAGAAAAAAAGATAGAAGAAAAAATCACTAAGAAAGAAGTTTTAATAGAAGAAAAGGAAAAAACCGTTTTTCAGTCATTTGAAGTAGATAAAGCACCCGAAGCTGTTAATCTTGAGCAGATTAGGGCTTCAATGGTTTATCCCTCTATGGCTATTGAAGCACAGATAGAAGGTAGGGTAACTGTTAAAGTACTTGTGGATGTTGATGGTAGTGTTTTAAAGGTAGGAAGTGTAAATGGACCCGATATTTTCAAAGATGAAGTTACTGATAAATCTATGAGATTGCAGTTTACACCCGGTTTACAAAACGGAAAGCCTGTCAAAGTATGGGTTTCAGTTCCTTTTGTTTTTAAACTCAAGTAGTTTTTCTGTCATTCCCGCGCCGTGCCTGCGGCAGGCAGGTATGCTGGAATCCATTCATAAATTGCAACAAAAAGATGACCCATCGGGTCACCTCTACAAAATCAAAAATCAGGGTTTATATAAACGCAAAGCGGACTCCCGTCCGCTTTGTTGAATGGCTCAATGCCACCTTCATCCATCCTTATCAGGGAGCAGCCCCTAATAAGTACCGTTACAAATATAATATTCTATTTATTATTGTAATATGATTTACGTCAATATTTACTATGATTTTTATCGTTTTTAAGCAAATATTTTTAACAAATTTACCACTCTATTGTATAGAATAATTAGTAATAGTATATTCGTAAAATAACTATCAATATTATTGCAGCAGGCTATTCAAAATAACATATCAGCAAGGAAGGGTTCACAATTTAAAGTTACCGGATTTAAGGTTTTTGCTGCATTTCTATTGCTGATATATGGCTTCTTTGCATTTCTGTTACTAAAAATCTCCTTACAATACATTCCTTACAATACCGATATAGCTTTTTTAAGGATAAAGCAGGATGTCATTGATATTCCTTTCTATAAGCTGGCTTTTTTTATCCATGTTTATACTGCTATTTTTGTTCTCCCTGCAGGATTTACTCAATTTTCTGTTTTTATTAGAAGAAATTTTACATTGTTACATAAATACACCGGCTGGATATATGCTGTTACTGTTATTTTGCTTGCCGGTCCATCAGGTTTTTACATGGGTTTGTATGCAAATGGGGGTGCGGTCTCACAGGTTTCTTTCTGCCTGCTTGCAATACTATGGATGTATTTCACTTTCATGGCAATTCTGAAAGCTGTGCAGGGTGATTTTAAATCTCACCGCGAATTTCTGATAAGATCTTTTGCGTTAACTCTTTCTGCAATAACATTAAGGGCGTGGAAATATATTCTTGTATTGTTATTCCAACCTAAACCTATGGATGTTTACCAATTAGTTGCTTGGCTTGGATGGATACCTAATATTATTCTCGCTGAGCTTATCATAATGAAAATAATCAAATTTAAAAAATAATTTCATAATACTATTTATATCTATATGAAAAAAATATCTATCTTGCTTCTACTTTGCTTTGTTATGTCATGCGGCAAAAAACAGGATTCAGGCAATTCAACAATTGATAACAAAAACACAACTTCCGGCAATAACACAACAGAAACTAAAACAAATTCTGATGAACCGAAAAAGGATTCTAAAGTAAATAATTCATCTGTAATAGGAACTTATACAGGTGGATTTGAAGCAATAGTCTATGATAAAACCAAAGATTATGTATATGAAAACCGCATAACAATTTTTATTGATTCATTATCCGCAGATATGATGTATGGTCATAGTGTTGTTGCAGGCAATAACCGTCCTTTTAAAGGTAAATTTACAAAGGAAGGCACAAATTTCAAAGCTGATGTCTCCGAACCTGGTGATGATAAATATGACGGTAAGTTCAGCTATATTGTTCTTATTGATGATGCAAATACAAATGAGATATTTATGAAGGGAACCTGGAAAGCAAATGACAAAAATCTTCCTGTTTCTGAAAGAAAATACAACCTTGAGAAAAAAGAATTTAGTTATGACCCGCAGCACGGATTGCCCGAAAATGTTCAATGGGCAGAATTATATAGCTCAAATCCTAAATTTCCCGATAAAATTGAAAAACTAACCGAAGATGTAGTTAAAATCAATGCTTCAACAAAAGAGATTACTAAAAAGGATATTGAAAATCTATACAAAGGTGATCTTGAAATAATACGGAATGCAATTTATGCCAGACATGGATATTCATTTAAAACACGAAGAGTACGTTTTATTTTCGATAAATTTGTTCCATGGTATATGCCCTACACAACCGATGTAAGAAACAATTTGACCGAGATTGAAAAGAAAAATATCGAACTGTTAAAGCGTTATGAAGATCATGCTGAAAAGTATTATGATGAATACGGTAGGTAAATTCAATTAACAATTATCAATGAGCAATTAACAATTATCAATAAAAGATAATCACAACTCCGTAGGAGTTCAACATGTATAAAATTTAATTAAATAACTTTACGACTCCATAGGAGTCGCACATTGACAAATATGAAAAAACTAATATTAATTCCATTTTTAGCATTTGCTTTTACTGCAGCTATCTGCAATAAAAGCGATGATTCATCATCAAACAATGAACTTAAAAAGAAAGAGCTTGAACTTAAGGAAAAGGAATTACAGCTTAAGGAAAAAGAACTTGATATTAAGAAAAATTCCCAAGGCTCACTTAACAATGAAAATAATTCAGCCGGTGGAAACAACAGCAGTTACCCGCAAGCATCTGATAGAATGCTTTCAAGCGATGATGTAAATAATCTATCCGCGTGGGAGCTTAAAATTATGCGTAATGAAATTTTCGCAAGGTATGGATATATTTTTAAGAAAGAAGAAATGCGAAATTATTTTATGTATGAAAAATGGTACAATCCAAGATATGATAATGTAGATAATATGCTTACCGATCTGGAAAAGAAAAATATTGAGCTTATTAAACGCTACGAAAGCCGCCTTGGCAATAACGATTACAGCAGGTAGTTTTAAAAAGCCAATGATTATATTCCCCCTTTGAAGGGGGACAATTGGTTCAGGTTTTCATAATTTCAAAATTAATTGAATTATTCAGTTCTGCGTAAATTATTAATGGGGATGTAAAGTGGTGGGCTGGCTAGTATTTCTAGTATTTTGCAGTGTCTCCCGAAGGGGACTCTGCAAACGATTGAATATGAAGTTACGCTTTAATTACAAATAACCTCTTCAGTTGCAGGTTTATGCTCAAGTTTTGGGCTTAAATACGGAATACCAAGATTTAAACCGCGCAAAATAAATATTACTGCAAGTATTATTGATAATGTAGGTAGTAACTTTGTTAACTTTTGCCTTATATTCAGATTTATCACACTTCCTATCAATGAAGTTCCAAACATAACAGGCATTGTACCTATACCAAACATTGTCATAAACAGCATGCCTTTTACCGGGTCACCCAATGCAATTGCACCAGTTATCCCAATATAAACGAACCCACAGGGCAGCAGACCGTTTAAAATGCCTATTGTAAGCATTGATAGCCTTGAATGACTTTTAAACATCCTGCCAAAATACATTTTCAATATTCCTACTAATTTATAAAACCCTAAAGCATTGGTTACTTTTATCCTGTATGCAGTTGGAGTTAAAACTGAAAGTAGTATTAACACACCCATTGTAATTGAAATTATCCTCTGCAAACCAAACATCTCAAGCCTTGAACCAAGCAAACCAAATATTAAGCCTAATATTGAATATGTAACAACCCTGCCAAAATTATAAAGCAATCTGGAAACAATTAACGGATTACTTTTTGGCAGGGCAATAGCTATTGGTCCGCACATTCCAATGCAGTGAAAGCTGCCTAATAATCCTATCAAAAATCCTGTTAATAATTCCATTTATCTTTTTTAATTTTATATCTTTTTTTGGAGTGCATTGACTGAGTCAATGCGTTTTAAAGTTTAATTAAATTCTGTCTCCCAAACTCCAGTTCAAGATCTGTCTCCCAAACTCCAGTTCAAGATCTGTTTCCCAAACTCCAGTTTGGGAAACAATTCAAGCCTACTGTATCATCACCTTTTCTTCATTAAAATAATCCTTGCCATCCATTACCCAGTTGATTTGAATCTTCCATAAACCTTTTGGAAGTTTCTCGGTATTAATTACCTGCCTCATATCAGAACCCTGCTCTACATTTGCTTTGAAATCATCCTTTGCATCCGAAGGTTTGTAAAATGATATTTCACCGGTTATATTATTCTTATCAGCAGGGTAAATAATAATTATTTGATTACCATTATACTCTATTTTTATACCATCTTTCAATGAATTTGTATTATTTATCTTATTTATCTGTTCATCGTATTTCAATGATTTCTCATAATAATTCTCCGAAACAAGTTCTATGTTCTTAGTCATTGATTTATATACCAAAAATCCAATACCAAACATAAATACAGCAAAAACAAGTATTATACCTTTGCCCCAACTCATATTTCTATACTTCCTTTCATATTTTATTTCTGCACCGCAGGTCCTAAAAAATTAATGTTTCTCAGTTCAAATCTTTCATCGTTACTATATAAACCAATTTCAAGTTGTGTGTTCATAGTTTTTAAATTTTCTTTGAGTAGAAGAACAAGAAATTTTGTTTCCGAAACATCGTTTGAGCCAACTTTAATATCTTTACCTATTACTTTTATTTCTCCATCAATGTTTTCAAGTTTCATTGTAACAGGGATATCTCTAAATGTTTTATTTGTAAGCTTCATTGTATATAAGTTGCTTATCTTATTATCAGGCTGTTCCTGAAAAATCATCCCGGGAGCTCGTAAAATTGTTACATCTATTGGTTTCCTGTTGAATATAAGAATTGTTAAAACTGTCAACAATATTATCAATACTGCTGAATAAGCAATAACTCTGGCAGTTATTTTGAATTTTGTCTGATTCTTAATATTACTTTCTGATGCAAATCTTATCAGACCCCTTGGCTTATCTATCTTATCCATAATGTTATCACAGGCATCAATACATGCAGTACAGTTTACACATTCAAGCTGTGTTCCGTTGCGTATATCAATTGCTGTAGGACATACTGCCATACACTCTTTGCAATCAATGCAATCACCATTGGTTCTTTGCTCACCTTTATATATCTTGCCCCTTGGTTCACCTCTAACATAATCATAAGCAATAACTGTCGAACTTTTATCAAGTAATACACCCTGCAGTCTGCCATAAGGACAAACATAAATACAGGCATATTCTCTGAAATATGCAAATACAAAATAAAACGCTCCCGAGAATAACATCATCGCAATAAATCCGCCAAGGTGTTTTGAAACAGGATTTACAATTATATTTTTTAATTCATCAATTCCTACAACCCATGCTATAAATGTATTGGCAATAAGTACTGATAGTGCGAAGAAAATTGACCACTTAAATAGCTTTTTGAATATCTTTGAACCTGTCCAGGGTGATTCATTCAGGTTTTTCTGCCTTATATAGTCTCCTTCAATAAAGAACTCTATTTTCCTGAAAACCATTTCAAGAAATACAGTTTGAGGACAAGCCCAGCCGCAAAATACTCTTCCGAATAATGCTGTGAATAATATAATAAAAACGATAAATGTTATAAATCCTAGAGCCAAAATAAAAAAATCATGTGTACCAAATACCTGCCCAAATAGAATAAATTTCCTCTCAATGATATTTAGCATCATAAAGGAGTGTCCTTCTACTTTTATCAAAGGCATTCCAAACAGAAATGCCAATAATGCTATACTGGAAAAATTCCTGGCATTGTAAAACTTACCTTTTGGCTTCTTAGGATAAATATTCCTGCGTTTTCCGTCATCAGTAATTATACCTAAATGATCCCTGAAAGATTCTGTATCAATTAATGTATTCTTACTTTGCATATGCATAAAATTCTGTTGCTGCTCTTAAAATTAATCCATGATACCGGATGAAGGCAACAGGGATTTTCACTGTAAATTATTTGGTTTTTATTGAATCCTTTTTAATCTTAATCGTATCTGTTTTAATTTTAACTGAATCAATCTTAACTTTACCTGTATCATTAACTTTAATTGAATCATTGCCTGTTTTTACACTATCTACCCATATAGGTCCCTCTGGGGGTTTGCCCGTTAGTGGTGCAGTTCCCTGCAGACTTAAAACATAGCTTCCAACCTGCTGCATTTGTTTTGGTGTAAGCATTGTTTGCCATGCTATCATACCTTTTGCGGGTACACCATTTTTTATAATTAAAAATACGTTTTTAATTCCTCCGCCATGTACCCAGTACTTATCTGTAAGATTAGGTCCAACTGTTCCGCCAGCATCGGGACCGTGGCATGGCAAGCAGTTTGTTGTATATATCTGTTTACCCTTATCTATATCCGCTGCATCTGTTAAGAGAACAACATTATTTTCATTTATAAATGCGCCTGTCTTAACCAATTCTTCGCGTTTATCTTTTGCGATTTTTACTTCATTTAAGTATTCATCAATCATAACATTCCCCGATCCCAATACATGGTAATTTATCATATATACAGCTGCTATAATAATAGTGCCGTAAAATAAAATGTTGAACCATGGGGGTACACTGTTATTCAGCTCTTTGATTCCGTCAAAATCATGGTCAAGCATTATATCTTTTTCTTTTTCAATTGGTACAGCCCTGTTCATTACATTAGAAAGTTTAGCTAAAAACGATAACCCTTCTTTTTTTCTCTTGCCTGAATAGGTATATTTTGGTGTTGATAAAATAAAAAACAAAACGAAGAGGAATGCTACCAATAAAAATACCATTGCACCTGCAAGTCTCGAGTATTCATCCATACTATCATTTTTACCTGCTGTTGTTTGTGCATATAAATTTGCATTTATAAGCATCAATGCTCCGAAGGAGCACATTCGTGCTATAATCGCAGTTTTGTTTTTAAGGATATTTTTCATTGTAAACCTCCTGCATTTAAATTATGGCTTTTTTCTGAGTTTGAATCTTCATCAAGGGGTATATTTTCCATTTTTCTGATATAATTTTTACTTAATGTTAATACCCATCCCAACATCAAAAGGAAAAAAACAAAAAATATTATAAATGAAATAATCGGGAAAATTTCGACTCCTGTTATATGTTCAAGTACCTGTTTATACATTTTACTTTGCTCCTTTCATATCAGCAGGAGCTTCACCTTTTATATCAATTCCTAATCTTTGCAGGTATGCTATCATTGCAATAATTTCTTTCTCAGGTGTTACAGTAGCTCCGTTCTTAGTAAGATCATCTGTTATTATTTTTGACTGTTTCATCAAGTCATCATTTGCAATTTTTTCAAATCCTTTCGGATATGGTACGCCAAGTGTGCGCATTGCATTTATCTTAGCTTCTGTTGTAGATACATCAAGGTCATCTTTCTGCAGCCATTCATAACTGGGCATTATTGAACCCGGAGAAATCTGACTTGGATCCTGCATATGCAAATAATGCCATATATTAGGGTATTTATTGCCTACTCTATGAAGGTCTGGTCCGGTTCGTTTTGATCCCCAAAGGAATGGATGGTCATAAACAAATTCTCCGGCTTTTGAATATTCACCATATCTTTCCGTTTCTGAGCGGAATGGTCGTATCATTTGTGAATGGCAGTTGTTGCAGCCTTCTCTTATGTATAAATCACGTCCATGAAGCTCAAGTGGAGTATAAGGTTTAACGCTTGAAATTGTAGGTACATTTGATTTTATAAGAAAGGTTGGTATAATCTCAATTACCCCTCCAATTAATACAAGAACTGTAGCAAGAAGTGCAAATTGTAATGGTTTTCTCTCCAGCCATCTGTGTTTGGTTTCGCCCGGTGTTGCTAAATTCATTGTCTCTCTTGCAGGTGCTTCGGCGGGTTCATTTGCTTCAAGTGTACCAAGTTTCGCTGTTTTATATAGATTATATACTCCAATTATAACTCCAACAAAATACATTGTTCCGCCTATTGAGCGGATTGCATAAAGTGGTATCAGAGTTGTAACCGTTTCTAAGAAATTAGGATATTGCAATATTCCTTCCAGTGTGAACTGTTTCCACATCAACGATTGTGTTATACCTGCCCAGTACATTGGTATTGCATAGAATACAATCCCGAGTGTGCCAACCCAGAAATGAACATTTGCAAGCTTCTTTGAGTAAAGATTTGTCCTGTAAATTCTTGGTATTAGCCAGTAAAGTATTCCAAAGGTAAGAAAACCGTTCCAGCCAAGGGCTCCAACATGAACATGAGCAACTATCCAATCAGTATAATGTGCAATTGCATTAACATTTTTCAATGAAAGCATCGGACCTTCTAATGTAGCCATACCGTATGCGGTTATTGCAACAACCATAAATTTAAGAACAGGGTCTTCTCTGACCTTATCCCATGCTCCGCGCAATGTCAAAAGACCATTTATCATTCCGCCCCATGAGGGAGCAATAAGCATAATTGAAAATACTACTCCTAATGACTGTACCCAATCAGGTAATGCTGTATATAATAAATGATGAGGACCTGCCCATATATAAATAAATATCAAAGACCAAAAATGTATTATTGAAAGTTTATACGAATAAACCGGTCTGTTTGCTGCTTTTGGCAGATAATAATACATCAAACCTAAAAATGGTGTTGTTAAAAAAAATGCCACTGCATTATGTCCGTACCACCATTGAACAAGCGCATCCTGAACACCTGCATACACAGAATAGCTTTTAAAAAGTGTTACCGGTATTTCTATTGAATTAACAATGTGCAGCACTGCAACCGTTACTACAGTTGCTACGTAGAACCAGATAGCGACATACATATGCTTCTCACGGCGTTTCACTATTGTCCCGAACATGTTGATGGCAAATACCACCCACACGAGTGCAATCAGGATATCAATAGGCCACTCCAGTTCAGCATATTCCTTGCTAGTAGTTATACCTAAAGGAAGTGTTAGTGCTGCACATAAAATTATTGATTGCCAGCCCCAGAAGTGCACCTTACTTAAAAGATCGCTGAACATCCTGGATTTTGTTATTCTTTGTAATGAATAATAAATTCCCATGAACATTGCATTTCCTACAAATGCAAATATCACAGCGTTTGTATGTAAAGGTCTTAAACGGCCAAATGATATATATGGTATGCCGAAGTTTAATGCCGGAATGTACATCTGAAATGCAATCACTAAGCCCACCAACATACCAACTATACCCCAAATCATTGTGGCTATGGCGAAGTTGCGGACTATTCGATTATCATAACTGAACTTTTCTATTTCCATTTTATGGAATCTCCTATATTGAATTAAGTTTAGTTCGTTTTATTTGTTAAATACTTATTTTTTATTGTAAGACTACAAAAGTCTTATTATATATTGTAGTTTCTATTTTTAAATGTTAAGATTAGAACTTAAATAAATGAACAGACTTTTGTAGTCTGTTAACTATACTAAATTATCTTTATGTTCTAGCAGAGTCTCCCTTAGTTTTAGCTTGAGAGTTTCATTAATGCTAAAAAGGGGACTCTGCTATATTATTTTTTCAATTTTATATTATATCAAGCTCTTTTAAACACTTATGTTCTAGCAGAGTCTCCCTTAGTTTTAGCTTGAGAGTTTCATTAATGCTAAAAAGGGGACTCTGCTATATTATTTTTTCAATTTTATATTATATCAAGCTCTTTTAAACACTTTTTTATCCTATCCAACGCTATGGTTATATCGCCATCAAGACCTATTGAAAACCTTATTAACCCTTCGGATAGCCCCATTTGCTTTTGTTCCTCTTCGGGTATTTCTGAAGATGTGCTGTGACCGGGTGAGCTGAATAAAGTTTTAAAATATCCTAAACTTACTGCAAGGTAACCTACTTTTTCCTGCTGCATCATTTCTAATAACGACGAGGCTTTTTCATAACTCCCAACATCTATTGCCATCATTCCGCTATAACCATAACCATCATTCCTTATTTCATTTATCAATGAATGGTGTTTGCTGGTCTTAAGTCCCGGGTAAAATACTTTCAAACCCAACTTCTCTAATTCTTCAGAAAGAAATGTTGCATTTTCACTATGCTTCCTCATCCTTATATGCAGGGTATGCAGGTTCTTTAATATACTTGCCGCTCTTAAACTATCAAGCACCGGACCCAGCAGCATTGTTGCACCTGAATTTACATCTGTTAAACTGTTTATAAATTCCTGAGATGAACAAATACAACCGGCTACACAATCACTTGAGCCATTTATATATTTTGTCATACTGTGTATAACTATATCAGCCCCTAATCTTAATGGTGATATAACCATCGGGCTAAATGTATTATCAACAACAAGTTTAATACCATGCTCTTTTGCTATTTTACTTATTGCAGGTATATCTGTTATTTCAAGCAGGGGATTGCTGATGGATTCAGCATATATCACTTTGGTTTTTTCGGTTATTGCAAGCTCAACTAATTCAGGTTTTTGCATATCAACAAACTTTACTGTAATACCAAACTTTGGCAGGAAATTTTTAAAGAATGCATACGTCCCGCCATAAATGGTCCTCTCTGAAACTATCTCATCACCTGCCGAGCATAACTGTAGTATTGTTGAGCTTATTGCCCCCATCCCCGATGATGTTACCTGAGCTGCTTCTGAATCTTCTAACCTTGCCAATGCGTTTGAAAGATACTTGTTTATTGGGTTCCAGTGCCTTGAATAAAGAAAACAACCCTCTGTTTCATGCTGGAACGATTCAGCCATTGTATTAGGGCTTAAGAATGTGAATGTTGATGAATCGGTTATTGATGGATTTACATCTCCAAATTCACCAAACACTAAGTAATCGTGAATACTTGTGCTGGGGTCAAATTTTTTCATTTTTCTTGTCCTCCTCGTTATCAAATAATATCCTTACCGATGGTGTATATCGGTCATCATATTGCCCGCTTCTTACTGCCCATAAAAACGCTATTAAAAAACCACCTGCTACCAGTACGCTAAAAAATACAAGTATTACAATTACGCTCATTATAGTCCTCTTCTTCGTGCCATAAAATTAGTTGATAAAATTGTAAATAGTACTACTGTAATAGAACTCGCAGGCATTAATATTGCAGCAACCATTGGCGATATTTCAGATTCAAATGCCAATGTTACACCAAAAATATTATACATAATTGAAATAATAAAACTTAATATAATGATTTTCTTTGTAGTCTTTGTGAAACCTATTATTTTATTAAGATTACCAAATTCTTTGGCATCTAAAATTGCATCGCAGGCAGGTGAAAAGTTAGTAATATCTTCGGATATTGCTATTCCAACATCACTTTGTTTTAATGCGCCTGCATCATTTAATCCGTCACCTATCATCAGTACTTTATTACCGCTTTGCTGTAAAGATTTTACATATTCAAGCTTATCATTTGGTGTTTGGTTAAAAAATATTTTGCTTGATGAAGTAAAATATTTTTCCAGATTTTCTCTTTCACCTTCATTATCTCCTGATAAGACCATTAAATCATATTTATCTTTTAAAGATGCAGTAATTTCCTCAAGTCCTATGCGGTATATATTGTTAACAGCAAAGAATCCTTTTATTGAGCCATTTATTGAAAGAAATATCCTTGTATCTGGCTTTGAACTTTTTCTTCCCGAGTTAAGCAGAATTTTATTGTTATCTGCTGCAAATAAAGCAGAGCCTAACCTGATTTGTATCCCATCAATAACTGCTTCAATGCCTTTCCCTGATAGCTCTTTGAACGATTCAACTTCAAATAATTCTTTTGAGTCTATGGCATCATATATTCTGCTGCTAAGCGGATGTGTTGAGTTACGCACCAGAGATTTAACTAATTTCAGTTCGTAATTGTTAAATATACTCCCATTAAAAGTTATACTTGCTTCACCCGTTTGAGTTATTGTCCCGGTTTTATCAAATACAATTGTATCAATTTTAGAAAGTCTTTCAATTACACTTGAATTCTTTGTATAAAATTTGTTTCTGCCTAATATCCTTACTGCATTACCAAGTGCAAACGGACTCGTAAGTGCTATTCCGCATGGACAGGCTATTATCAGTACTGCCGTAAATGCATTTATCGCTATTCGGATACTTGTAGGATACCAGTAAAAAAATGCAGCAACTGCTACTAAAAGAATAACAACTGTAAAATACTTTCCTACAATGTTTACTATAGAATTAAATTTATCTTCATCCTTCTTAATAAATGCATCTTTGTTCCACAATTGTGTTAAATAGCTTTGAGATACTGTTCTCATAACTTCAAGCTCTATTGCGCTTCCACATTGCCTGCCACCGGCATAAATAATCTCTCCGGCAACTTTCTGCACCGGTATTGATTCACCGGTTACGAAACTGTAATCTATATTGGCATTACCATTGTATAATATCGCATCAGCTGGAATAAGTTCATTATTTCTTATAAGTATCCTATCCCCATTTTTAAGGTTTGTAACCGGAATAGAAGTTTCTATATTTTGTTTTTTTACAGTTACAGATACAGGAAAGTATGATTTGTAATTTCTTTCAAAGTTAAGGGCATCATATGTTTTACTCTGGAAAAGTTTTCCCAGTAACAGGAAAAATATAAGACCTGTCATTGAATCTATAAACCCAACACCTGTATTAGTGATAATTTCATATAAGCTTCTTGCGAACAATGCTACAAGCCCCAGCACAATAGGGAAATCAATATTTATATTGCGCTGTTTAATTCCTCTCCACGCTGATTTAAAATAATCACTTGCCGAATAAAACAACACTGGCGCTCCAAGCAGCAGATTCAAAAGTCCAAAAATTTGCTTGAAACTTTCTTCAAGCGAACCTATTGGAGCAAGATATTCCGGAAAGCTGAGTAACATAATATTACCAAAGCAAAATCCCGCAATTCCAATTTTATAATACAGACTTTTGTTTGAATGAAACTTAACTTTATTTTCTATATCATTAAGGTTTATATGGGGCTCATATCCTATTGAAGCCAAAAGCTCAACAATCTGCCTTAAGTTAATTTCAGATGGTTTGAATTTTACACTAAGATTTTTTTGGAGGAAATTAATTTCGGAATGAATTATTCCTTTGTTCAGCTTGTGGAGTTTTTCCAAAAGCCAGATACAGGATAAACAGTGAACCTGGGGAATGACAAAATTACAAATGGAAATATTCCCATCAGTAAAATTTATAAGCTGTCTAATGATATTCGGGTCATCTAAATAAGAGTACCTCGAGATTAGAGCACTATCTAACTTTTTTTGTGATATCCCGGGTGCTGCGTCAATATCGTAATACCTGCACATATTATTTTCATGTAAGATTTCATAAACAGTCTTACAGCCTGTGCAGCAAAATATCTTCGCACCACTATGAATACCCAGACCCCCAGTGCATAAATCACCGCAGTGATAGCAGAGAGTCCCTTCCTTTAGGTTTACTACTTCTGAAATCTGCATATTCTACTACAAAATTAGGTTTTTTGGTCATATTCTCATATGACTTGCGTCATTGGAAAATATGATTTTTATCTCTCAAGACTGGTCTCTCAGTTGTTACGGGATTTTAGACGAAAATCAATTGTTTATCTTATCAAATATATATATAATATTTCAATTATTTCCATAACTTTTTTTCCCTAAAATATTATTAACTACAAAGACTGTCTTTATAGCATTTTGCACATCCATTCCTGACTCGTTTTTAAGTTTTTCAGACATATCTGTGTTTTATAAATTAAAGCTTTTAGTAGCACAGACATTCCTGTCTGTGATTAATGAATTTAAAAAAATAATACACAGGCAAGAATGCCTGTGTTACTAATTTTTGCTTGTTTCAGGTTCTCAGACCTGACGACATAAT
>CAMTUP010000029.1:0-28209 GCA_947084945.1 uncultured Ignavibacteria bacterium
AGACCTGCCTTTATGGCATTTGCTACATCTGTGTTCTTGCTTTTCTTTTGACTTTAGTAGCACAGACATTCCTGTCTGTGTTCTTATCTTTTGACTTTAGTAGCACAGACCTGCCTTTATGGCATTTGCTACATCTGTGTTCTTGCTTTTCTTTTGATTTTAGTAGCACAGACATTTGTTTGACCTTTAGGCCTGTCTGTGTTACTAATAATTTAATTAATTTCTATCTAGTAGCTAATGATTGCCTTTATACCATTTGCTTCATCTGTGTTCATCCTTTTCCTCTGACTTATTATCATAAACATTTGCTACATCCCGATTTAGCGGGATTTCTGATAAAATAGCTACCGCTATTTTATCATCATCATTTTTTTAGTTGATGTATATCTGCCTGCGGTAATAGTATAAAAATATATACCGCTTGTCAGAGCGGACGCGTCATAATCAATGGAATAAATACCTGCCTCAAATTTTCCGTTTGCAAGAAGTGATACTTCCCGACCAAGCATATCATAAACAACTAGCTTAACCTGTGATGCAACCGGAAGTCCGAAACTTATAATGGTAACCGGGTTAAACGGATTCGGATAATTCTGTAACAATGAATACCCTGACGGAATTCCGGAATTATTATTATTAATACCTATAGGCATCATAGTGCCTTTACCTGAATTCAGTACTTCCTTGTTATTATCGTTCTGAATGAATGCAACTGTTATTATAGATGTATCATTCCATACCGGGTCTTTTTTGTATGTAAATACAAACTGCTGGTTACCCTCAATTCCGTTAAATGTTGTCCCTGTTGTATTTGGATATGCTCTCCTGAATACATGTTGAAATACAGATTCACCATTGGAACCCGGCGGCGAGGAATATATCACCCATTTTTCTATTGCCATTACTCTTAGCTTGTAGTTACCTGACGGCAGATTTGAAGGAAGATTAATATTAACTGTAGCTCTTATCGAGTCACCTGCTATTCTTTGATCATTCACAGTAATTGTAAGCGGCGCAGGAATAGCAAGTCTTCCGTAAAATCCATTATTAAGGTTTGCTATTGTAAACGGCCATATATCGTTTACAATACCATCTGCATTTAGCCATGGCACTGCATTCATTCCATAATATGCCGAGTATCTTTCCTGATTTTGCGTAGGATTGTGGTTGTACATTGGGTCAAACCCCGGAAAACTTGAATGATACATTATGGCAATAATTGAATCAAACTTCGAATCAATGTATGCTTTCAGGTATGGATTATTTGCTGCACAGGGACCGCATGATGCATTGGTAGCTTCTTCAAAAAGAACTTTCCTTACAAATTGCGAGTTTGATGATGATAATAGTATTGTCATCATCATAATAAATAATATATAAACTTTTTTCATTTTGATAAGTAATTTTATTGTAAAAAAAGCGGGGCTAACTGCCCCGCTCTGTAATAATATCAGATATTCCCGCACTTATGCGGAGTAATTAATAACTAAAATCTTACTTTATCAGTCCCGATAAATGCGGGATTTCTCCGAAGGAGTCCTTCGGACAAAAATAGCTCCGCTATTTTATCAACCTTAGCTAATCCGCCGTGGCGGACAGGAAAAAAAGGCTGTAAAATAACTTCGTTATTTTACAAGCATCATTTTCTTTGTTTCAACAAAGTTAGTTGTTTTCAAAGTATAGAAGTAAATTCCACTAGAAAGACTTGCTCCGTCAAATTCAGCATTATAAACTCCTGCTTTTAAAAAGCCATCTATATAAGTTGCAATTTCCTGACCCATTGAATTATAAAATTTCAGGCTTACATCCTGATCACTTGGAATTGAAAACTTTATGTTTGTTGTTGGATTGAACGGATTTGGATAGTTCTGGCTTAAATTATAACTATCTGCTATTTCATTATAGTTCTGAATACCTACAGGCTGTGTAATTGATTGCATCCTTGTCTGCTGAACTTCCTGATCAACAGATACATTTCCGCCTGTTTTGTAAACAAAAATATTCATAACACCGTTTCCATCAACAACATGACTTGGTATTACATAACTTAAAGGTATTGTATATGATGTGCCGCTGTTCCATGGATTAGCTGTATTTACAAGTGTTCCCAATGCGCCATTTACTAAACCTTTAACTACATTTTTATGAACATAATTGCTTCCGCCTTGGCAACTTGCATTGCCTTGTTGTGGATATATAAGGTTATTTTCAGTCAAAATGAACATTACATTATAAACTCCTGAAAGAGTTGTAGTAGATGTTATTTGTATATCCGCAGTAATTGTTCTGGTTCCTGAATTATATTGTTTGTTATTAATATTTATTGTAACACCGGGCTGAAAAGTGTTTGTTTGAATTACAACCTGATTGTTCCAAGCGCTTCTTGATACTATTCCGGTTCTTCTGCCAACAACACCTGTTGGATATCCACTAAAACCGAATAATGAGATCATAGGTGCGCTATATGGTGTCCAAGGGTCGCTGCCACCATGATATCCTATTACCATTGTATTTGGTAAATTCGCTTTAATATCATTTATGATATCATGACCACACGGACACCACTGACACCAAGTACCTGTGCAATACTCTAATAAAGCATTATAACCTGTTTGAGCTTTTGTATTTGTGTTATTAAAACCAACTATAGCAATGAAAGCAAATAAAATAAGTACATGCTTTTTCATTTTTTTTAGTTCCTCTCTTAAAAATTTATAAAATTATTGGATTTAGTATATTTTGTAACTTATAAACTAATTTAATTATTTAAAAATATCAAGTCTAATTTTTCACTTAATTTAAAAGAAGAGTAAATGCTGAGAAACTTGTGTTTTTTAATGGTTTACTTTATTAATCTAAAAAATAGCTCCGTTATTTGATTAAAACCATTTCCTCCCTCGCTGCTAAACTCCAGTTTAGCAGCTACTTTTCAAAACTCTGTTTTGTGCGAAACGGAGTTACGAGAGAAGTATACTTTCCAAACTGGTCTGCCAGGGCGGATTGGAAAGGAGTGTGCGGTTTTGCGTAAGGTGAGTTACTTTCTTAATTGAAGTTACGCAATTGTCATACTTAACTCGGGTCTATTTTATTAAAACCATTTTCCTTGATTCACTGTAGCCGCCTGATTGCAGAATATAATAATATATCCCGCTCGAGTAATGAGTTGCTCCGCCTTCGGAGGACCAATCAATTTCATAAGTTCCGGGTTTTAATTGTTCATTCACAAGTGTTTCAACTTCGCGACCGAGAACATCAAATATAATAATCTTCACGTTTGACGTTTGTCCGCCAAAGGCGGATTTCACATTTGACGGAATAGCGAAGCGTATCTTTGTTACCGGGTTAAACGGATTAGGATAATTCTGATGTAAACTAAATTCTTTTGGCAATTCATTTGATACTGGTTCTATTCCTATTGGATACCCGGCTCCGCCGCCGTTAGTTGATTTCAATATTGTTCCATAGTTACCAACTGCCCATCCTGTATTATTATTAAACATAAAAATATCATACAGTATCTGGTTAGTTCCTGTAACGGTTGAATCCCAGTTAACACCTCTATTAGTAGATCTGAATATCATTCCGTTATCGCCTGCACAAAATCCGGTATTGTCATCTGTGAATTTCAGTGAACGGAAAGTAAATCCAAGTGAAAGATAATGATTTTCTATCCAGTTAATTCCGCCATTTGTAGTTGATAAAAACATTCCGCAGCAGCCTGTGGCAAAACCCGTATTGTTGTTAATAAATTCGACTGTAAATAAAGGGTTTACTTCACCCATTGTAAATGTTATCCAGTTATTGCCGCCATTTGTGGTTCTTATAATATGGCTATCGGTTCCGGTTACAAAATAACTATTTTCCGAAATAATTTTTGAAGCAAGAAAATCTATTTCCCAAATAATGTTTGCAATAGAAAACCAGTTATTACCGCCATTTGTGGTTTTAAGGAGTGTCTTTCCGTAACCTGTAACTATTCCTGTTTCTGAATTTAAAAAAGTGATTGAGGTAAGATTTTTTATTGTACCTGAATTTTGAATTGTCCAGTTTAACCCTGAATTTGTTGTTTTGTAAATTTTTCCGCTATCGCTCGAAACATATCCGGTTAAATTATTCTGAAATACTATTGAATTATGTTTTCCCTGTAAAAATGAATTATTCCAATTCAAACCACCATTTGTGGTTTTAAGTATAAGGTTATAGCCGCATATGTACCCTGTATTCTGGTCAGTAAAATGAACTGATTTTAATTCATAGTTTGTCCCCGCCTGCTGTGGAAACCATTGACTGAAAGATACTCTGCAAAGAAATAATACTAAAATTATTAAATATCGACTGCTCATTTTTTTGGATTTTTTTAAATATACTTAAAATATTACTATAAAAACACAAAATAATTTCGCCTATTTTTAAAAGTGTGTTCTTCGTAGATTTACTTATAGTTTCATTGCTTAAAATACAAAAATATACTGTACTTGCCAGGACGCTTCTGCTTATTTCGATTTCATAAACTCCTTCTTTTAAAATAACTTTTATTCAAAATGTTTATCAGTTTACATTAATAGAACATAAACGAAATATTTATTAAAAAAATTTCGCAAAGTCAGTGTATTCCAGGTAATATGTTTTGAGTAAGGATAAATACTAATGTAATTTACTCAAGTTGACCGTTCTAATAGGTAAATTATATAATTATAGATATTTAGTAGCCCACGACTTTAGTCGTGGGGATGATGATATTCTGCTAAATTGTAACCGTTTTAACGGTTTTTGTATCATAGGCGGTCAACTTGAGTAATTTAATAAACTTCTCCAAAAATAAATTTATTTGATTAAGATTTATGGGATTTATTTAGGTTATATGATGATGTTATTTCAGATGACTTACTTAACATTGCGTGAACGCGGCAGTATTTTTCCTCTGATAGCTTAATGGCTCTTTCTACAATTGCGCTATCAAGCTCATTGCCAAAAAAATTATAAGTAACATGCATTTTATTAAATATCTTTGGATGTTCTTCTGCTTCTTCTGCGGTAATATCAATCCAGAACTTATCTATCTTTTTCCTCGATTTGCCAATTATCAGTACACAATCCATCATTGTGCAGCCAGCCAATGATTGCAGAAGTAAATGAGCAGGTGATGCTGCAACAGCGTTCTCACCGGAATCCATCATTACGGTTTTACCGTTATCGGTCTTTCCTGCAATTTTAAATCCTTCAATCCAATCAACTCTCGCAGTTTTAGTCATAGTTTATCATATTAATGTATAATTTTTAAATATAATTTTTACTCTTTGCGGCTTTTTCTAGTTTTTCACGAAATTTTGGATGGGCTATGCTTATTAAAGCATTTACTCTTTCTCTTATGTTCATACCAAAAAGATCTACAGCGCCATATTCTGTTACTACCCAGTGTACATCTCCCCGTGAGGTTGTAACACCTGCTCCTTCATCTAAGTGTGGAACAATTCTTGAAATCGTTCCTTTCTTGGCAGTTGATTGCAGCGCAATTATCGGCTTGCCGCCTTTAGACCTGCCTGCTCCCCTTATAAAATCAACCTGACCGCCAAAACCGCTGTAAAAATAATAACCAATTGAATCACTGCAAACCTGCCCCGTCAAATCAATCTGAAGACAGGAATTTATTGCTACCATTTTATCGTTCCTGGCAATTGTGAACGGGTCATTTACAAATTCTGTTGTTCTCATTTCAACAAATGGATTATCATGAATATATTCAAACAGTTTATGCGTGCCAAGTACAAAAGATGTTACCATCTTTCCTTTTAGTAGTGTTTTTTTATCACAATTGATAACACCGCTTTCAACCAACGGTATAACACCGTCACTAAACATTTCTGTATGAATGCCAAGATCTTTTTTATCACCTAATAATCCGAGTACAGCATCAGGAATAGCACCTATACCCATTTGAAGAGTGGAACCGTCTTCTATCATGTCTGCTATATACTTTCCGATACTTTGGAATATTTTTACTTCTTCCGGACTTTTTTCTGAATTAGAGCCGGGAAGTTCCTGAAGCTGCTGTTCATATTCAAACGCATAATCAATATCGCTGATATGAATAAAGCTATCACCATGAACGCGGGGCATCAGCGGATTTATTTGGGCAATTACATACTTAGATACATGCACTGCTGCTTTTGTGCAGTCAACAGCTACACCCATACTGCAAAAACCGTGCATATCAGGCGGTGATACCTGAATAAGTACTCCATCTACATTATGCTTGGTATCATGTTTTATCAGGTTAGGAATTTCTGAAAGGAATATTGGCATAAAATCTGCTTTACCTTCTTTAACTTGTTTTCTGGTATTTCCTCCAAGGAAAAAACCGTTATGCCTGAAGTGTCCTTCCATTTCGGGTTTCATATATGGAGCTTCACCAAATACCATTAAATGGCATATTTCAACATTATACAATTCTTCTTTTCTTGCTGTCATTGCTTCCACAAGTCTTTGTGGATAAGCACAGCCTGACTGGATATAAACCCTGTCTTCTGATTTAATGACTTTTACAGATTCATCAGGCGTAACAAACTTACTCGAATATTTTTGTCTGATGTTATTCGATTTTTCTTTAATTTTATTTAACAAAACATATTTCTCCAAAAAAATATTATTTTAGATTTTTTTCCTAAAGGTTTAACAAAAATTTATAACAGATAACTTATTTCTTAAAAATATTATTAACATTAATAAAACAAAAATAATGTATAAATATTTTATTTAATAAGTAAAATTATTTCTATTATTAAGCAGTTGTATGTAAAATTAAGCAATTGCCTATGTAAATATGATATTTGCTCCAGCTGATTTTTCGTAAAACTCGCCAACTGTTATTACTTCATCTACCTGAGCGCAAAAATTTTCCTTCTTTAAATGGAACATATCTACCGAGGCTTTGCAGGCGTATATATTACATCCTGCATCGTGTATCATTTCTATAAATTCTCTGACTGGAGGAATATCTATCTTTTCCATTTCCTTACTCATCATATGAGTTGCTAAAGCGCTCATACCTGGTATTGAGCCTATTATTGTAGGCATATGCATTGCAGGATTACCTACAGTTGCTACTTTTAGGCGATCCATCTTTTTGTTTATAATAGCTTCCATTCCAAAGAACGTGAAAAAAAGATTTGCTTCTATGCCTTCCATTCTTGCGCCGTTTGCCATAATCAAACCCGGATAAACTCCCTCAAGCGACCCTTTTGATATTATGATTGATACTTTCCTTATTGGTTCGTAATTTTTATCCTCTAACATCTTATCCCCTATTTTCCTTGCTGTTGCTGTTGCTGTTTATTGATAATTGTTCATTGCTAATTGCAAATTGCATATTGATTATATGCATCCTTTTGGTTTAGGCAATCCTGCAATCCTTGCAGCTTTCTTTGCCGGTCCTTTTGGAAATAATTCATAAAATTCCTTTGTGTCAACACCACTATCCTTAGTAAGTTTGCGTATTGATGGTGCATCGCCTGTTTCAGAAAAAACTTTCCTCATGTAATTTATCACCTGAAAGTGTTTTTCGGTTAGCTCATTTATTCCTTCTTCTTTGGCAAGCTCCTTGGCAATTTCTTCATTCCAATCACTTAAATTAACTAAGTTACTATCTGCATCTATTGCCAGATTTTTACCAAGTATTTCTTTTACTCCAACTGCTGTTGACATTTTTTTATTCTCCTGATAGTTTTGATAATTGCTGCTTATCTGTTATAAAAATATCTTTAAATTTCTCATCCAGTATTTTTCCTTTTAATGACATATCTGACCCCATGGGGAGCTCTTTCCCCTTTAATAATAGATTCCAGTATGCCCACTTAAACATAAGTTTACCTAAATGATTCATTTTTGTTTCCTTCAATAGCTTAAAGGGACCTAAATGAGCAAAAGGGAAATTTCCGGGTAATGGTTCAACATCATAATTAAAATCAATTAAAAACGCCTTGCCGTGGCCTGATTCAATAAAACAGTTTGCATGACCATCAAACTTTGCCTTAAGCGGCTCGGCGTTAATATAATGAATAATATTTTCTTTTAGTATCTCCGATTCAAAATGCGCAACTGAACCGGCTTTGCTTGTAGGAATATTTGAGGCATCACCAATTACAAATATATTTTCATGTCCTGTCGCCTGCAAAGTATGCTTATCTGTTGGAACAAAGTTCAGCTCATCACCAAGCCCGCTTGTTTCAATATAATCTGCACCTTTGTTTGTTGGTACAGTTACCAAAAGATCAAATTCTACTTCTCTTTCATCCCAAGATACAAGTTTCTTTCCATCATTGTCAATCCTGCCGGTATTAAACTCCGCTACAAGCTCAATTCCCTTATCTTCAAGGTAATGTCCCAAAATTTCTGCGCTTTTATGTTTTGTGAATGCCTCTGCAAGCGGAGTTACATACTGGATATGAACTTTTTCACGTATTCCTTTATCTTCAAAAAATGCATCTGCAAGAAATGCAAATTCAAGCGGGGCAACCGGACACTTTATAGGCATTTCAGTTATATTTATTACAAGCTTACCACCTTCCCAGTTCTTTAGCTTTTCTGCAAGAGCTTTGGCTCCATCAAGCGTATAGAAATCAAATATATCTTTCTTCCATAGCTTTCCTGTTAATCCTTCAGTTTCCTCAGGAGCAATCCTTGAGCCTGTTGCAATAATAAGCAAATCATAATCTAAAATGATTCCGCTTGCCAAGTGTACTTTATTAAATTCAGGTAATACTTTCCATATTTCAGTATTTATCACATTCACGCCTTCGGGAAAGAAATCTTTTTTGGGCTTAACTACATCTTTTTCTGTATATATACCAAATGGTATGAATAAAAATCCAGGCTGATAATAATGAGTTTCAACATTATCAACAATTGTAATTCTCCACTTATCAGGAAGCAAAGCTTTATGCATCTTATTCAACATCATTGTTCCTGCTGTACCTGCACCAAGTATTAACAAATTTTTCATGATTTCACTGCATATTCTAAATTATCCAATATACAAATTTAAGAGTCATAACGGCACTTCCCAATGATATATATCATTAGTCAATATGATATTAGTCATAAATTAAGATTATGTAAAATATGTCCTTAACGGTTTATATGGAAAAATTAAATGATTAAATTTATTAAATTAAAAGTATCAATTTCAACTTCAATTTGATTTTATAGAATCTACATTGGTTGATACCTTGAGTATTTCATAAATGCTAATAAAAACCCTTATCGGCTTTTATCCCCCCTTCCGACTCTATGAAGGGGGGAGAAGATTTTCAGTTTTAAATCCCGTGACAATCAATAAATATTTTGGAAGGATTCGATAATCTTAGATGGGGGTTGCTTTTTACTTTTTGAAATATTGTCCAGCAGATTAAAATCCTGTTTTAACGAAGGCTTCTCATTTCTTACTTATTTTGTTCTATCAAATTCTTCTTTAACTTTTACTTTGAGAGTTTTTTTAATACTATTAAAGACTCTCTGCGCTAAAAGAAAAATACTGAACTGAACTGCTCCGAAGAAGTTCCCTCGGAAAAAAACCAGTCTTATAATCTCTCAGCAAGTAATAATGGCAGACCCTCATTTCTTATCTTTTCTGATGCCCTTGCAATATCATATTCCACTCTGATATTTTTATAAATAAATTTATCAGTATCAAATAAGCCGAATGAAAGTTTTGGATTTCCATCTCTTGGCTGACCAACACTGCCAACATTAATAATATACCTGTTTTGTGGATTCAGTTTTTCTGTATGTTTTAATTTTATTCCTTCTTTAGATTTTTCAAAGATTAAAGGTTTATGTGAGTGTCCTATAAAGCAAATTTTTTCGGTAAAACTCTTAAAATTATTTTCAGCAGTTTCTTCATCTAAAAGATATTCATACTTGTTTGCATTCAATGGTGATGCATGAACAAATAACAGCCCATTTTCTGAATGAGAATAAGGCAGTGTTTTAAAATATTCGATGTGTTCGGGAGCAATTATTGAACGTGTATGAATTGATGATATTCTAGCATTTTCAGAAAAACCATCAACCATTGAATGTTTATATTGCGCCTCATCGTGATTACCTAAAATTACTACATCGCAATTCTTTCTTATCAATTCAACAACTTCATTTGGTTCAGCGCAGTAATCAACCAAATCACCCAGACAGATTATTCTATCAACCTTTGATTTATTAACTTCCTTAAAGCATGCTGTTACCGCTTCAAGATTTGCGTGAACATCGGATATAATAGCGTATTTCAAAATATTATTCTGCTAAATTTACAATATTAACTATACAAATTTACCAGTATTTACGAATAAATTCATAGTAAAAAAAAATCGCAATGCGTATATTTGGATGGTGGGTGCAATTTTTGCAAACCATTAACTAATTGGCAGACAAGAAAAATATTTGTATATTTGATTTATGAACAGGATATATTTAGATACTTCCGTTTTTGGCGGCTACTTTGAACCAGAGTTTGAACTTTGGACTAAAATTCTGTTTGATAGCATTATTAAAGGAGAAGTAAAGATGCTTTATTCTCAATTGATAGAAATTGAATTGGGAATGCACCAAAACGAGTTAGAGAACTGTTAGACAAAATACCTGAAAACAATATTGAATTTTTGACAATTACAGAACAAGTAAATATATTAGCGGACAAATATCTTTCAGAAAATGTAGTTGGAAAAACGAGCAGGCCTGACTGTTTACATATAGCAATAGCAACATTGAACAATGCAGACTTATTAGCAAGTTGGAATTTTAAACACATTGTAAATATTACAAAAATTCGAGGTTATAACGGAGTAAATCATATGTTAGGTTACAAAATGCTTGAAATTAGAACGCCAAGAGAAATTTTAGAAGTATGAAAAATATAAAAGAAAAAAAAGAGAAATCAACTGTTCAACAATTGAGAAAAATCCGAGATAAAATAGGAACGGAAATTCAAGATTTAACATACGAACAATTGATGAAATATATAGAGAAGAAATCAAAACTGCACCCAACTCGGGTTTGGCAAAAACACGGCTGAACATTTTAAAAGATCTGGGCAGGCTTTGCTTAGTAAAAACTTTTGAGGTAAAAAGCCCGCACTACGAAAGCCCGCAAAACGTTATATGCCATTTTAAAAACCGACCGCAATGACAACAATCAGACATAGATTTAAAGACCATAAAATAAATCCAAAGACAGAAACTTTGGTAATCGGGACTTTCAACCCAGACGCAGAAGAAAACATTGCCGACTTTTTTTACGGCAGACAACGAAATTTCTTGTGGACACTTATACCAAAAGCATTTGACCAGACTTCATTGAAAAGCAAAAGCAAGGAAGAAAAACTAAAGTTTATTGAAAGAAACAAAATTGACTTTATAGACTTAATTTCAGCAGTTGACGTAGATGAAGTTGCAAACTATGATGACAGCTAT
The DNA here is from genome assembly GCA_947084945.1 of uncultured Ignavibacteria bacterium. Taxonomy (GTDB): domain Bacteria; phylum Bacteroidota; class Ignavibacteria; order Tepidaquicellales; family OLB5; genus OLB5. Next base: position 11,463 of record CAMTUP010000029.1, read on the forward strand.
CTTGACAATAAAGTTTCAGAATGGAAAGATGTAATTAGTGAAATAAAAAATCTTCCAAAGATAAAACGAGTTTGTTTAACAAGAAAATCATTTGCCGACATTCCTAATATGAAAATAAGAATTGATGCAATAAAGCAGCACTGCGATAATGCTAAAATCAAATTTCAATTTCTAACAACTCCTGCAAGATTTTACAGAGCCGACAAACAAGAAGAATGGACTAATTTTTTCAATAATGGTAACTGACATTCAAACTAATACTTTATACTTGGCAGACTGCTTACCAAAAAATCACCCAAAATTTTTTGCAGACTTTGAAGCAGTTTTGAAAAGTTGTAACATTTCCTTTCAGCTTCTTCCAAACACAAAAGACATTTGGGCAGTTGACTATATGCCTGTTCAAATTGCACTCAATAAATTTATTCAATTTGTTTACAATCCCGACTACTTACAAAGTAAAAAATGGATAAAATCCATTTCTAATGTTGACAGTATTTGTGATACAATTAATTTTAAGCGTTCTAAATCAGACATCGTATTAGACGGTGGAAACGTAACAAAGACAACAGATAAAGTAGTAATGTGCGACAAGATTTTTATAGAAAATCCATCTTACACAAGGCGACAACTTTCTGACAAATTGAAAGAACTTTTTGAAGTTGATAAACTATACTTTGTTCCGCAACAACCCAAAGACTTTACAGGACATGCAGACGGAATGGTTCGTTTCCTTGACAATAATACAGTAATAATTAACGACCATTCAAAAGAGAATAAGGACTTCCAAAGAGCTTTTAAAATTGCATTGGACAACGCTGGACTTGACTACATTGAAATACCTTACAATCCATACGGCAACAAAAATTACGGACAGGCAAACGGTGACTACATTAACTATTTACAAATGAAAAATGCCGTTATCATTCCGACTTTTGGTATAAAAGAAGATGAAATTGCGGTTCGACAATTAGAAGAACTTTTCAAAGGACAAACAATTGCGACCATTGACAGTAATGAAGTGGCGGACAATGGCGGAATACTTAACTGCATAACTTGGAACATATGGTCAGCGTGAAAAGAAAAACGGCATATAACAGCACATTTGCAATAGGCGGGGTTTCCCCGCTGTGGCTGGGCAGGCTGTGCTCCGCAGTCAGGTTTGTGCTTCTAAATCGCCAACTTTTTAAACCCGTAAAACGTTATGCCCAATGCTATGAGGACCAACAACTAACTGACAAACTATGATAATAAAAAGTGCTGAGACAGTAAATACTTTACTTTCCTACTTAGACTTTGCTGACTTGAAACACGACATATTTTTTGTTAAACTTGCATAAATTAAATAAGACGAAAATAAAAACAAAAGACATAAACATAACACTAATTGAGGGTTATTTGAGGTTACTGGATAATCTCAGTGCAAGCAACAAACTTGATCTGATTTCAAAACTTACTCTATCGGTAAAGACAGATATTGCCGAGAGGAAGAATTCTTTTTACAAAGCATTTGGTGCTTGGGAGTCAAAACAATCTGCTGACGAAATTATAAAGGATATTCGTAACAGCAGAACTTTTAACCGGCAAATGGAACAGTTTTGAAAAAGTATCTCATTGATACAAACACTTGCATTTATTACATCAAAGGCAAGTATGACCTCAAGAGAAAATTTAAGAAAGCCAATCCTGACAACTGTTATATTTCTGAAATCACACTTGCAGAATTAAAGTTTGGAGTTGAGAACAGCGAGAAAAAAGATAAAAATCAAATAGCGCTTAACAATTTTTTGGAGGGAGTAAAAATTGTCCCCATTTTTCATTCGCTTGACCTGTATGCAAAAGAAAAAGCAAGGTTAAGAAAGGCTGGAACTCCAATTGACGACTTTGACCTTTTAATTGGCGTAACATCGATAACTCATAATTTGGCAATGGTGACGAACAACACCGACCATTTCAAACAGATTAAGGGTATCGCTTTGGAGGACTGGACAAAATAATTTTGTACTGATGAATTTCTTGGAAATAAGAACACCGAACCCCTAACAGAACCTTTGCAATAGGGGGGTGATCCGCAGACAGTTTTGTGCTTAAAGAAAATGCAGTTCTCCGAATGAACATTTGTGCATCGTAAGAACTTTAGTACAAAATCCCGCCCGAACGCCAAGCCCGAAAACGTTGGTGGCAACTTTAAAAGACACCCCGTAAACAAATAAAAGAAACAAAAAAATATGAAAAGTATATTTCTATTGACAGCTCTACTTTTATTACTTATAACAAGTTGCCAGACTTTAAATAATAGAACTGATTCTCTACGGGATAAAATTGAGCAAATTGTATCCGACAAGAAAGCAGTAGTTGGAGTTTCGATTATTGGGAATAACGGTAAAGACACCATCTCTTTACACGGAGATAGACGATTTCCAATGCAAAGTGTTTTTAAATTCCATATTGCACTTGCAGTTTTGTCGGAGGTTGATAAAGGAAAACTTTCTTTAGACCAGACAATTGAGATAAGTAAAGACGACCTATTACCCGAAGATTTTTGGAGTCCGCTTAGAGACGAAAATCCGAAAGGTGGGACTTTTACTATTAAAAGATTAATTCAATATTCTGTTTCCCATAGCGACAATACTGCTTGCGATATTTTAATTAGACTTATCGGAAAACCTAAGACTGTTGAAGAATATTTTAAAAAGAACAATATTCAGGATATACAAATCACTTTTAACGAGGAAGAAATGCAAGCAAAGTGGGAAAATATGTTTGAAAATTGGACAACACCTAAAACTGCAAGCGAGACACTTAAAATGTTTTATGAGAATAAAAACAACTTACTTTCAAAGAGCAGTTATGACTTTTTTTGGAAAACAAATAAAGAAACGACAACAGGGAAAAACCGAATAAAAGGACAATTGCCCGAAGGTACAATTGTTGCTCACAAAACTGGTTGGTCTGGAACAAATAAAGAGACCGGTATAACGGCTGCCGTAAACAATATTGGGATTGTCTTTTTGCAAAACGGGGAGTATTTTATCATCAGTGTTTTTGTAAGTGAATCGAAAGAAGATTTTGACACAAACGAGAAAATTATAGCTGACATCGCAAAAGCAACTTATGACTTTTACACTACAACGACTAAATAGAAAAACTGCCACCAACACCGGTTTTGCAAAAGTGGCGGTTCAGTGCTTCGTATGACAGTTTTTCTTAAATTTGAAGTTCGGTGCTTCGTATGAAATTTTGTGGTTTAAATCGCCACCCTTCGCAAAGCCGCAAACCGTTATGTGCAACCATCTTGGAAATCATAATATTTATTCCTAAATTTGGTATAATAATATATTTTTTAATAATTATGGCAAACATGTTAAAAAATAAATCCATTTGTATAGAAAAAATCCTTTTTGATATACCTGGTAAAATCACACTTAAATTGGAAGATGGAAGAATAATAATTACACCTTTGAAGTATTTTCCGGAGATACAAAAATTAAGTGTAGATAAACGAAAAAAATATACAATTGTGGACGACAGAACGATATTATTTTCTTATTCTGACTCCGTATATCATCTTGAAGATTTTATAGGTTTAGAGAATAATTGGAGACAGCGATAGTAAAATTTAAAATACAGAGAGTATGGCAACTTATATCAGCAGGTTTAATGAAATTTGGGCTTTCCTCCTCTGAATAAAGTTTAGCACTGAAAAATCCCCGCACTTCTTAAACCCCGTCCCGATCACTCGGGATTAGCAGTAATGTTTGACGACCCACAAACACAACATTATATAAGCTACCGTTTTTTAGGATGTGTTTGCTGAATTTAGATACAAATAAACATTAGTAAAGTTTATAATACCAAGATTTTTTAAAATGGAAAGTAATAATTGGAAATATAAATTAGGATTATCTTTAATTATACTGTCAACATTAATATTTGCGTCTTTACTTATAATTCCTTTTCTTAAAATTGATAACACAAATAAAATATCATTTACGACAATAATAATTATTATTGGTGAAATTACGTTTTGGACTGGCGGATTATTAGTTGGTAAAGAAATCTTAAGCAAATACAAATCATACTTAAATCCAAAAAACTGGTTTAAAAAGAAAATTGAAATAAACGATTAAAAAAAATGACAATTTGGAACTGCGAATTGTATATTACATTTTCTCGGTGGGAATCAAAACGACAGGAATATATATTGACCATCGGATAGACTTTTTTCCAAGACAGCCTATTCCATCCCAAGTACTCGGAATCAGGAACAGACCAACACTTCTGTATTTTATCCAACCTTCTAAAGACTATAGACTATAGAACGTTGCTACTCATAAATAAACTACCGTTTACTATCCCTTGCTGATTCTGTAGTAGCTCTTTGTTTTTTGAACTTTGGCATTTGACGTCTAACGTTTTTATCTCAAACTCTCCTCTAGCGCTGTCTAAATAAAAGTTTTATCATTTTTTTAAAGAATCAATAATAATTGTTTTTTAATTTGTGCTAATTAGCCACGACTTTCGCTTTTTGAAAGTTGAAATTCGCCCCAAAGGGGCTCTTTCGGAGTAGTTTATGTTTTTATATTTTTTGGACAGATGTGACACCTTACAGACAAAGAACTCAATAATAAGGTTGCAATATTTGGAAACTTTTATTATCTTTGACACATTAATAGATAAAAAAAGTAAATGCAATATTTTCAAACCAGGTTTTTAGAAGAAGCTAACAAATTCATAGCGGAACTTGATAATAAAACTGTAAAGAAAATATTTTATGCCAAAGGCATCCCTTTGGGATAATATTGACCTTGCCGAACAAACAAATGACCCAAGACTTTTTAAGAAACTTCAAAACGATATTTGGGAGTTTAGGACAAAATTTGCAGGACTTCAAATTAGATTTCTTGCATTTTGGGACAAAACTGACGACAAAGAAACATTAGTTTTTGCAACTCACGGTTTCATCAAAAAAGTAGACAAAGTTCCAAAAAACGAAATTGAAAGGGCTGTAAAAATTAGAACAAAATATTTCGCCTACAAATTAAATAAATAAACTAATGAAAAAAACAGAAATTAAATCTTATTCGTTTGCCGAAATGAAAGATAAATACATCGGCAAAGTAGGAACTGTGAACAGAGACAAGTACGAGTACAAACTTCGTATGGATATTTTGGGCAAAATGATTAAAACAGCTCGTAAAGAACGAAATTTGACACAAGAACAATTGGGAAAACTTGTTGGAGTACAAAAATCTCAAATCTCAAAACTTGAAAGCAGTACAAACAGTGCGACAATTGACACTATTATGAGAGTGTTTAAAGCGTTAAAAGCCGACATACATTTTAACGTAACGCTTGAAAAACAATACGTTCAACTTTCCTAAAAAGAAAAGCAAATGTATAACAGCAGTTTGGCAAATTTAATATTTCTCACGTTTCACATTTGACGTTCTGCGTTTTTTGCAGTCCCAGTTTATCCTGCTTTCCTGACTTTAGTAGCAGGACATTCTGCTTAGCGGGATCACATTTTCATCTTAAGCTCTCCTCTAAAGCTGTCCCCGCATCAGTTTTCTCATCGCGGTATTTTATAATTAATGGAGTATAAACCGAAAGCGAATTTTCAATTCCGTATTCATTCTTTAATGGTCTTGAGCCTGCTACAACTACTGCGCCTTCGGGAATCACAAGAGGCTCATCTTTCGTTTTTCGGTAAATTTTTCCTTTAACTGTATCATACACCGGGGTTGAGCCTGTTATAATACACCCTGCTCCTATCACAGCCCGTTTTTGTACAATTGTTCCTTCATATATTCCGCAATTGCCGCCTATCATAACTTCATCTTCAATTATTACAGGTACTGAGTTTATCGGCTCTAACACTCCCCCAATTTGCGCCGCTGCCGAGAGATGTATTTTTTTGCCCAACTGCGCGCATGAACCAACAAGTGCATGTGAATCTATGAGTGTGTTATCATCAACATATGCACCAATATTAACATACATAGGCGGCATACAAATTACACCTTTGCCAATATAAGCACCTGTCCTGATAGATGATCCGCCTGGAACTATCCTTACACCATCATCCACCGTCATAGGTTTTATGGGCATTGTGTCCTTATCAAAGAATAACATCTGTTTGTAAATTGAAAAATCCTTATTCTTACCAAGCCTGAATCCAAGCAATATTCCTTTTTTAACCCATGCGTTTGCTTTCCAAATGCCATTTTGTTTTTCGGCTGAACGCACTTTGCCTTGATTCAATAGCTTAACCAACTCCTTAAAAGCAGCAAGTGCTTTTGTTTTTTCGCCTGATTTAAGCTCTCCGGCTGAAAAATATCTTTCTATATCTTGTTCTAAACTCATAATATTTAAAAATTAGTTAAATGATAAATAACTTTAATTACTTGCAACCCCTCTCCTATTAGGATAGGCGGTGAGGTCTATTTTTCACAAATTACCTTTAAATTTAACATTATTCAATTGAAACACAAATGCTTAAAAATCAGTTAAATGAAATATATTTTGCAAATAATTGTAAATTTAATGCATTTATATTGAATGTTTAATAAGTAAACCGTAATTTTATATATAAATAGTAAATGGTATAACAATAAAAGGAGTAATTTCAAATGGCAGGTAAATTATCAAGAAGAGATTTCATAAAACGCTCTGCAGTTGGTGTAATAGCCGGCTCGGCGATGCTTTCAACAATAAATATTGATGCCATTACAAAATCTTCAGCATCAAAAGCTGCATTCCGCAAATCAGGTGATGATATTATTGTTAAGTTATCGGATAATGCAGCGCTAACAAAAGTAGGCGGCAATGTAAAAGTAAGCGATGAATTAATACTTATCAGGAGATCAGAAACTGAGTTCCTTGCTATAAGAACAATCTGCTCACATAAAGGCTGTGATGTTGAGCTTGAGGCAAATAAGTTCGTTTGTCCCTGCCATGGTTCTGAATATACACTTGACGGAAAAGTTACACAAGGTCCCGCAAAAGAAAATTTAAAGACATTTGAAACTATATTTGATTCAGATAAAGGTATAGTTACAATTAAAACAAGCGCTAAAACAAAAGAACAATAAACCAATTAAATTTTATTTAGAGGCAATTATTTAATTATCTCTTTTTTATAAATATTTTTATATGACAGAATTACTTTCCAAAGCATTTAAAAAAGCATCTGAATTATCAGTTGATTCTCAGGATTCGCTTGCCAAAAGACTGCTTGAGGAAATTGATGATGAATTGAAGTGGAATAAATCTTTTGAGGATTCAAAAGGTAAACTCACAACACTTGCAAGCAAAGCTATAAATCAAAGGAAATAATAACAATAGACACTATTTTAGTTTTTATTATTATTAATGTATTACTAGTCTGACTTATATTCTCGAAATTTTTTAAATTACAGACAAAACAAGACGGGTAAAAATAAATTAGGACAAAATATTTAACAATTTGGAAGCTGTAATAAAAAATAAACGCACTACTTCACCGTTACTTGGACTGGCAAAACCAAAGAAGTTAATTGCTTTTGGTTGGTATGGTGGTAAGTTCTCTCACCTTGACTGGTTGTTACCATTACTCCCCGAATGTTTACATTATTGTGAGCCTTTCGCTGGTTCTGGAGCAGTTTTAATGAATCGAGACCCTTCGCCAGTAGAAACTTATAACGATATTGACGGAGAAGTAGTAAATTTTTTTAGAGTTTTGAGAGAAAATAAAGACGAACTTATTGAATTAATTGCATTAACACCTTTTTCCCGAGAGGAGTTTGCTCTTGCCTGTGAATTAGATCCTGATTTAACTAATGTTGAAAGAGCCAGACGCTTTTATGTTCGAGCAAGACAAGTAAGAACAGGACTTGCGCAAACAGCATCAATTGGGCGTTGGGCAAATTGTAAAAATACAAGCCGTTCTGGAATGAGCGGAGTTGTGAGCCGTTGGCTTGGTGGAGTAGAGCAACTTGATTTTATTGCCGAACGATTTTTAAGAGTTCAAATTGAAAACCGACCAGCTACCAATATTATAAAACTTTATGATAGCAAAGAAACCTTCTTTTATTGCGACCCACCATACATACACGAAACAAGAGGAGATTCAAAAGCTTATGGCTTTGAAATGGATAATCAAATGCACATTGAATTAGCCGAAGTTCTGAATGAAGCAGAAGGGATGGTGGCTCTTTCAAACTATGATTGCGAATTAATGAATAAACTTTACTCAAGCAAGAAGTGGAAGAAAATATATAGTCCTGAAAAAACAATACATTCGACCAAAGATAAAAGACAAGAAGTGCTTTGGGTGAATTACGATTTACAAAAACTATCAAAAAACTATTCTCTTTTCGGCAATGAGTAAGCAACAACTAATATTAGAGAGTTTCTATAAATGCTCTTTCAAAAATAAAAAGAAATCTTTTATTAGTTCTGACGATTTACGGAGCAAGGTTGAATTCATTTGTAGATGTAATGCTACAAAGGCACCCATCAGATTTTTAATGTCTTGTTTACTTGGTAAAATTGATAACCCGAAAGTAGACATTAGAAAACCTTACACTGAAATAAAAGCTAAGGACACTTTTTCAGGAAGGGGCTATGACGAAGGTTATGTTGAGTCATTTATTTTTAAGTATAAATTACCCTGTAACTCCACAACCGCATACTTATCTCCGGTTTTCAGAAACATTGATAGGCCACTTGTTAAGGGATTTGTGTTAGTTGGTCGCCCAAGAAAACCTTATGATTTAACAATTGAAATTCTTGATATAGTACATCTAAAGAAAGAAAACCCTGAAAATATTCTACAGGAAATTATTCGCTTTCTTCTCATAATAAAAGGAGAAGATGAAAAGCGAATGCAACAGTTAATTGTAAACCTTGAGCAAACCGAAGATTTTTTGCCATTATCTTCCGAAGAAATTGTAACACTTCTTACTCAACATTTGAACTGCAAAAAATCGAGCAGACTTCCTGTTCTTATTGTTGCGGCTGCTTATCAATCAGTAAAAGATAAAATTGGTGAAACTGCTTTAACACTGCAAGCGAACAATGCAGCAGATAAACAAACTGGTTCAGTTGGTGATGTTGAAGTAACTCTCATCAACGATGATAAAATAGTAACAAGTTATGAGATGAAGGATAAAAAAGTAACCAAGAATGATATTGACCATTGCTTACAAAAATTATCAACTGCAAAATCCAAAGTTGACAATTATATTTTCATTACGACCGATACCATTGATCCCGAAGTAATGGACTATGCGAAATCAATTTATGATAAAACAGGAATTGAGATTGCTCTTTTGGATTGTATCGGTTTCCTTCGCCACTACTTACATTTTTTTCACAGACATAGAAATATTTTCCTGAACATTTATCAGGATTTAGTTTTATTAGAACCTGCAAGTTCTGTTTCACAAGCATTAAAAGAAGCGTTTTTAGCGTTAAGAAGAGCAGCAGAAACAGATAGACAATAACACCATCGTATTTAGTAGCACATTTCTAGTTTTACCAAACGTAAAATTGAAAAAAATATAAATAAAAATGGACAATTTAGAAAAACTAACAAAAGGAATAACGGGTATTGCAGGTGAATATTTTGTCGCTGGAGAACTTTCAATGCGGGGTTTTATGGCATCTGTGACACTTAGAAATAATGACCGTATTGACATTCATGCTTCTAAACTTTCCCCCGGGAAAAATGTCAATAAAATTTTCGCAATACAGGTGAAAACAACCCAGACAGGTAAGCGTTCTTGGCCATTGTCTGAAAAAGCAGAAACTGTTAAAGCAAGCAATATATTCTATATTTTTGTTTCACTCAAAGGACTTCTAAATAGACCTGAATATTTTATTGTACCAAGTACCATTGTTGCACACACAATTAAGAGTGTCCATGCGCGCTGGAAGGCAACACCAGGCAAAAAGGGTCAACAACGTCAGGTCAGTAACATTAGAAGTTTCAGCGATAAAGAAGGAAAATATTTAGAACGGTGGAACTTGCTCACTTAATAAATATTTCAGATCTTATGTTGAATCATCAGAGCTGAAATATGCATTAAATCACATTCTACTTCCCCCCGTTTAATATACTCTTTATAACATAACCTGCCATTTGCGGATTTTCCTTAAAGCGTCTTATGGAATACTGGTACCAATGTGTGCCAAACGGAATGTATATTCGCATCCTGTGTCCATCTTTCACTATCTTATCGCGCATACCTTCTCTAACGCCAAGCAGCATCTGAAACTCATACCTATCATTTGGTTTGTTAAGCTCTTTGATAAGTTTATAAGCCCCATCAATTAAGTATTCATCATGAGTTGCAATACCAACGTATGAGTCCTTCTCAAGCATTAGCTTTAATACCTTTAAAAAGTTATCCCGTACTTCCTGCTTTTCTTTATATGCAACCTCAACAGGTTCGATGTAAATACCTTTGCACAAACGAAAATTCGTTCCGCTTTTAACAAGCTCTGCTGTATCATCAAAAGTTCTGCGCATATATGATTGCAGTACTATTCCGCAATTGCTGTAATCTTTTCTCGCTTCGGTAAATACTTTTATCGTATCGGTTGTACAGGTTGAGTCTTCCATGTCAATTCTAACAAATATATTCAGCTCTTTGGCTTTTGCAAATATTTCCTTTACATTGCTAAGACAGAAATCAATATCAACCTTTAGCCCAAGTGAAGTAAGTTTAATTGACTGGTTTGAGTTCAGTTTATGTTTATCAATAGCCTTAAGCACTTCAAGGCATTCGTTCTTCGAGCGTGTTGCATCTTCTTTATTGAAAACATCTTCTCCAAGAACATCAATTGTACCCATTATACCTTTTTCATTCAGCTTTTTTGATGTTGCTACAGCATGTTCAATTGTATCGCCTGCTATATAGCGGTTCGCAAATTTCCTTACGATACCTTTTGGAACTAAAGGCAGGGTTCCTACTATTACTTTATTTAATATACCCATTGTGTTTTGTCGCTCTGAACCTGGACTTTTTTCTAAGTTTGTTTCAGAGTCTGATTTTATATTTTTCTTATTCCAGTTTTAAAAAAATTTTGTTTCAGGGACTGATAATTTTGTATTCTTTAAATTTAATTTGCTTAAAAATTATCTAATTGTTTGGATACCTTTCATCACTTCGTTCTGCAAGACGTACCCGCCTTCACCCCAATGGGGGGGAACTGGGTATGAAAAAAAGGAACTAATAAACCGTTCCCTAAAATTTACAACTCACTTAAATTTCTTCTGCCGCTAAAACCATCTGAAATTGTATGCCAATAAACAATTTCTCCTTCGCCATACTTCCAGCATAGGTAAACTTCCTCTCCGTTATTCCTTAAATGGGGGAAGTCAACCAGCCCTCTGTCAATCCCCTTAACCATCACACCATCAGTAGTAATTTTTTTAAGTATTGTAATCAGCCTTTCCATTTCTTCAGGGAAAGAACCAATGCCATTTGGACCCGAGCCTCCAAGATACTGGTGAGAATATATATCAAAACCCTTTGCATCAAGCTTTTTTTTAAGACTCATCATTTCTTCAATAAGTGGCTTTATAATATCCATCATATCATTTGCTTCATCAACCGTAAAATGTTTGCTGTGCTGGTAGTTCATATAATAATTCTTAAATAAATATATTTTTCTTTACTGCAATATTACTTTACTACAATATTAACAAGCTTGTTCTTTACAACAATTTCCTTAACTATCTCTTTGCAATCAATATATCTCTTAATCTTCTCATTTGATTTCATTAGCTCAATTAGTTTATCATCCGGGGTATCTGTATCAACTTCAATTTTTGATCTTACCTTGCCGTTTACCTGACCAACCACTGTAACTACGCTCTTCTGTACTTTTGCAGGATTGAACACAGGCCATTTTTCATATGCAATAGTTTCTTCTCCGCCTAATTTACACCATAGCTCTTCTGCAAGATGGGGCGCAAATGGGGCAATGAGCTTTATTAATGTTACAATAAGTTCTTTTGGTGTTACCTCAAACCTTGATATCTCATTCACATATATCATCAGCTCGCTTATACAGGTATTGAACTTCATATCCATATCTTCTATATCTTCTGTGATACTCATAATCGTCCTGTGCATAATTCTCTCGGCATCACCTTCGGGTATTATATCTTTAATCTTTTCGTTTATACTTCCATCTTCATTCACAACAAGACGCCATACTTTGTTTAAGAATCTGTAAACCCCTTCAATACCATTGGTTGACCACGGCTTAGTTGCCCCAAGCGGTCCAAGAAACATCTCAAACAAGCGAAGTGAATCCGAGCCATACTCGGCAATAACTTTATCCGGGTTAACAACATTCCCCCTGCTCTTTGACATCTTGTTTGAATCATCGCCAAGTATCATTCCCTGATGATAAAGTCTAACAAATGGTTCACGGGTCGAAACATACCCAAGATCAAATAATACTTTATGCCAAAACCTTGCATATAATAAATGCAGTACGGCATGCTCTGCGCCACCGAGGTAAAGATTCACCGGCATCCAGTATTTTTCTATTTCTTTGTTTACAAATTCCTGATCATTATTAGGATCAAGATATCTTAAGTAATACCAGCATGAACCTGCCCATTGCGGCATAGTATTAGTTTCGCGCTTTGCGGGTTTGCCTGTTTCGGGGTCAGTGGTATTTACCCAATCGCTTATACCTGCAAGCGGACTCTCTCCCGTTCCAATAATCTTATAATTATCAACTTCAGGAAGCATAACAGGCAGTTCATCTTCTGGAAGAAGTTTTACTGTGCCGTCATCTAAATGAATAATAGGGAAAGGCTCTCCCCAAAATCTTTGCCGTGAAAACAGCCAGTCCCTTAACTTATACTGAACAGTTCCTTTGCCAAGTTCTTTTGCTTCAAGCCACTCAATAACTTTTTTCTTAGCTTTATCGGTCTTAAGTCCGTTTATAAAACCTGAATTCACCGCAATGCCTTCATCAGTAAATGCTTCTTTTGCAAGATTACTGGTTTGCGTACCTGTGTTCCTAACTACTTCAATAATAGGTATGTGATATTTCGTTGCAAATTCCCAGTCACGCTGGTCATGTCCGGGCACAGCCATAATTGCTCCTGTTCCATAGCTCATCATTACATAATCACTAATCCATATCGGTATATCTTCATTGTTCACCGGGTTAATAGCATATGCACCGGTAAACACACCTGATTTTTCTTTTTCAAGCTGCTGTCTCTCAAGATCGGATTTATGTTTGGTATTCTCTATATAAATATCAACGGCAGTTTTATGGTCAGCAGTTGTAATTTCCTCAACAAGCGGATGCTCGGGGGCAAGCACCATATATGTTGCGCCCCAAAGAGTATCGGGACGCGTTGTGAAAACTTCGACAACATTGACCACACCTAAATCCTCCCCGAAGGGCTGAAAGCCTGGTTTTTCAGGGAGGACTTCGGTTTCTAGCTCTTTGATAATTTTATTAGTTACCTCTTCACTTTTGTGTATTACTTCATCATTTGTGAATCTTATTTCCCTGAAACCAAATTCAATTAATTTATTAGTTCTAATTCCGTCTTTTTCTTTTTGCTCCGGTATATTGTGAATTCCACCATCAACTTCAATCACTAATCTTTTTTGCAAACAGACAAAATCAACAATAAAATTTTCAATTGCATGCTGTCTTCTGAAATGATAACCCAGTCTATGATCTCTCAATAACTCCCACATTATTGCCTCAGCGTCAGTTGGATTTTTTCTGTTCTCTCTGGCATTATCTTTTGATGTTGCCCAAATCTCAGCACTGGTTTTCATATATCCGGGTACTTCTGCCCCCTCCCCTTCGGGCTGTAAGCCTGGTTTCTCAGGGAGGGTTGGGGTGGGGTTCTTTATCTTAAACTTTACTTTCGCACCTTCTGATTTCCCTATCCAGTTTCGCTGCATTTCTTTTGTGCTCTCAGGCCAATCAAGCATATCAAGATCGATAAGCAGCCTCTCAGCATATTCAGTTATCTTAAGCATCCATTGTTTCATCGGTCTGCGAACTACTGTATATCCTTTTTCTATCTGCTCAGGTACTTCTTCATTTGCCAGTACAGTACCAAGCTCAGGGCACCAGTTCACGGCAACTTTAGCCTGGTATGCAAGTCCTTTTTTATAAAGCTGCATAAATATCCACTGTGTCCATTTGTAATACTTAGGGTCAATAGTTGCAACTTCTCTATCCCAGTCGATTGAAAGTCCAATTGATTTTAACTGACGCTTAAAATTATCAATGCTCTTCTGTGTTGTTATTCTTGGGTGAATGCCTGTCTTAATTGCATATTGCTCCGCAGGCAGACCAAATGCATCCCAGCCCATTGGATGAAGAACATTAAAGCCTTTCATTCTTTTATATCGCGCAATTATATCAGTTGCAATATATCCTTCAGGGTGTCCTACGTGCAGACCTTCACCTGAAGGGTATGGAAAGAAATCCAAAACATAATACTTGGGTTTTGAGTAATCAATTTTTGCGGCAAAGGTTTTGTTATCATCCCAATATTTTTGCCATTTTTGCTCTATTTCAGTGAAATTGTACTTCATATCTAACAAAATTACTAATTTACTAAGTTAATTTCAGTGGAATAAAAAAGGCGATTCTTAATATTGAAATAATGAGTACTGCTAACAAATAGTTTTACAATAATTTTCATAGTGCATAAAAAAATACCTTTAACATATATATATATATATATATATGTTAAATCAGAATTTTTATGATGAATATATTTTGCCGAATGCCTGGGCTAATCCCCAGACATGATGATAAATTGATCCCGAGTACTCGGGATTAAAAATAAAACTATAAAAATTTATGAATAGATTTGCCTTAATAGCAGTAACATTACTAACAGCACTGGGTAGTGTTTTATCTCAGCAGCCAACGCTTGAGTGGGCTGCAAGATACCATAACACTTTCAGTTCATCCCGCTCACTTTCGGTTGATAAGTTTGGTAACATTTTTATTTCAGGTTTTCATATTTCCTCCACCCGTAGTAAGTTCATAACATTGAAGTATAATACCTCAGGGGTGTTTCAATGGGCAAGTTTTTATCAGGGGCCAGATACATTATCAACCGGAGGAGGAGATGATGCAAGTAAGAATATTGCAGATGGTTCCGGAAATGTTTATGTGGCAGGTAGAAGTTCAAACTACCTTAATGGAGCTGGGGAAGATATTCTTGTTATAAAGTATGATACCCATGGCAATAGAATCTGGTCTGCTCGATATAACGGTCCCGGTAGTGGAAATGATGTGTTTGCTGATATGGTGATAGATAAATTTGCCAATGTTTATATAACAGGCACAACAACACCTGTAGATTTTGTTACATTAAAGTATGATTCTACAGGAACGCTGGTTTGGGAAGCGCGTTACAACAATACACTTAACTCACCCGATTATGCAAATGCAATAGCAATTGATAGCTCTGGAAACATTTATGTTACCGGGTATAGCGGGCATTCCAATATGTTTTATAAATATACTACTGTAAAATATAACCAATCAGGCATTCAGCAATGGGTAAGAGAATTTTCCACTTTTTGCGATGCGCAGGCAATATCTATAGCAGTGGATACTGATAAAAATGTCGCTGTAACAGGACTTGTTGATTACCAATTGCCTGAACAAAAAAATTATCTTACAATTAAATATGATTCAGCAGGCAATCAGCTTTGGGCTAAGGAATTTAACCGGGTATTATCAAACCAAACAGGAGCTAACGATATACCGTTTGATATTAAAATAGATAATAAAAATTATGTTATTGTTATAGGTACTTCTATTGTAAAGTATGATCCAAATGGAAATTACCAGTGGTCGGATTCTATATCACCGGGCTATACCTCTTCCCTGGATGATCAGAATAATTTATATGTAGTTGGCGGAAGAGCGGATACCAATCAATTTACACGAATGCAAACTATTAAATATACACCCATGGGCAATAAATTGTGGGTTTTAAATTCCGGTGGGGCTCAAGATACGATAGTGAGTCCGTCAGGTTTAGTTGTGGATATGAATAACAATATTTATATATCAGGCAATACATATGTTGTTCAGCAAAACAGGGATTCTATTTTGTTATTTAAATATTCCCAGCCAATTGGAATTATTTCAAATAATAACCAGATACCCGAGAGATTCAATCTTTACCAGAACTATCCAAATCCTTTTAATCCTGTAACTAAAATAAAGTTTGATGTGCCTGCTTCTGTAAATTACTCAAAAGACAGGAAAATAGAACTTATAATATATGATGTTTTAGGAAAAGAAATATCAAAACTGATAAATACAGATTTGAAACCAGGTAAATATGAATATGAATGGTCCGCCGAAGGCGGAGCTTCTAATTTTGCTTCAGGTATATATTTTTATACTTTAAAAACAAACAGTATTTTAATTACAAAAAAAATGTTGATGATAAAGTAACGCCGTTACTTTATCAGAAATCCCGACCTGACTTGTTTTAAGTTTGCGGGAATCTTACTTAAATAAATTCAAAGTATTTTTTCTTATCAAAGGAACGGCTAAAATCCGTTCCTTTGATTTTTATGTATTAAACCACTACTGTCCAATTAAAATATATAGAATAGACGTAACTATCATATAATATTATAAATTATTGACATATTTAGTCTAAACGATTTGAATATTAAGAATTAAAAACATGTTTCATATTGAGTTTTAATCATTAAAACTCAAT
>CAMTUP010000030.1:0-26112 GCA_947084945.1 uncultured Ignavibacteria bacterium
CGAGTGCGGCGGCGGATGTCCGCTCAATTTCGAAAGTCACCGTCAACAATATCAAGTAAATAATGCCGTTGTTCCGCTTTCGGTCCTGAATTAATTTCAATTGGATAAAGCTAAAGCCTGGAGTCAATATGAAACTTATCAATCGCCTTGCCGGCCGTTTCTCAAAAGTTAAGCCGCTGCCTGTTGGAACGCATCATCTGCAAACCAATCAAGATGAAAAGCCCTACCGCATCCATCTGCGTTTGCAAAAAGACGGCTCAGGAATACTGATCTTCAATGCGTCCACAGTCCTGCAGTTGAATCCCACCGCGGCGGAATGCGCGTTCCATTTCATAAAAGGCGCCGCGCCCGAAGAAGCCGCTAAGCAGATTTCAACACGCTACCGTGTCAGCAAAAAGACTGCGTTTAATGATTACAACAACTTCATGGATCAAATTCAAACTTTGATTTCGACACCCGATCTTGATCCCGTCTCTTTTCTGGGCTTTGACCTGGCCGCCCCGCATTCAGCAGATCTCACTGCGCCGCTGCGCCTTGATTGCGCTCTCACCTATCGTTTGCCATCAAACACACAGGCAGAATACGCGCCCACCAAACGCGTAGACCGCGAACTGACCACGGAAGAATGGAAAACGATCCTGGATAAAGCATGGGGGGCAGGAATCCCGCACATCACATTTACAGGCGGCGAAGCCACTCTGCGCGATGACCTGCCTGAATTGATTGCGCACGCCGAAGGCATCGGTCAGGTCTGCGGGCTTCTCACGGATGGCTTAAAACTTGCCGATAAAAAATATCTCGACCTGCTTTTGCAGACCGGTCTCGATCACATTCTCTTTATCCTCCAACCTGATAACAAAGAATCATGGGACGCGCTCGAAACCATCATGCCTGAAGATGTTTTCGTCACCGTCCATATCACGCTAAACAAAGACAATCTCAAAAACGCAAAGCAAGCCCTGGAACGACTGGCGGGTTTAAGCGTTCAAAGTCTATCGCTTACGATTTCAGATAATTATTTGCGCGAAACATATAACACGCTCCGCGATAAAGCCGCAGAACTGGGACTCACGCTCAAGTTCGACCTGCCTGTTCCGTATTCAGCCAATCACCCAGTGGCATTCGAAACTCTTGAAGACCACATCCTTGATGGCGCGGGCAAGGCCTGGCTTTATGTGGAGCCCGATGGCGATGTTCTCCCAACACAAGGTAAAGGAGATCAAGTGTTGGGCAATATTCTGAACGATGAATGGCAGGCGATCCATTCCTGAAGAATGAACTGGCATACACGCTACGCCCAACAAGCAAAATGGACTCGTAACCTTCGGGCTTATATCTTCAGTAATATAAAATTGGATGATTTGAGCCGGGCGCTCGAAGTGGGATGCGGAACTGGCGCGATTCTTTCCGAGTTGCCGCCTCATATCCCGTTTCATGGTCTGGACCTTGACCCTGCTGCGCTCGCCGAATGCAGAATCCACGCCGCAGCCGCTTCGTTGATACAAGGCAATGCTCTTTCCCTTCCCTATCCAAATGGGTCGTTTGAAATCGTCTATTGCCATTTTTTATTGTTGTGGGTGCGTGATCCATTGCAGGCCTTGCTCGAAATGAAACGCATAACAAAATCAGGCGGGCATATTATCGCGTTTGCTGAACCAGATTATTCACGCCGAATCGATAAACCCGATGAACTTGTCCAATTGGGGAAATGGCAAACAGAATCGTTGATCAAACAAGGCGCAGCCCCAAGCTTGGGCGCGCGGCTGGCTGGGCTATTCTTCCAGGCTGGGATAAAAATAAATGAAACGGGAACAATTCAAAGCGTTGAAAATGATGCGTCGCCCGACGAATGGGAAATTGAATGGGCGGTGATCGAATCTGATCTGGCAGGGTCAGTCGCAGGCGAAGACATCCAAAAAATGAAAGTGTTGGATCAACAGGCTCGGGCGCGCGGAGAAAGGGTGTTACAAGTGCCCACCTATTTTGCATGGGGGATGTCCTAACTCACCACTGTTTACCAATAACCTGGCAGCGCCGCGCGCAGGACTTTGATGCCTGCCGAGGTCTCGAAATGCTCTTTCCTCCCTTTGAATTTGTCCAGAGACTTCTTGAGCGTTTTTTCTTTCCATTTGTTGTATTGATCGTTGAGGATCATATTTTCACCTATTCCGGAGTCCGACAGCAAGCTGTCGGAAAGTCGTGGAGCAAGCTTCATGACTCCAGAGTTTTCATCAAGTATAAAACCAATCCCCCGCCCCAGGAATTGGACAATAAACGAAGCAGCTGGGCAGTCTGTTCAAAATGGTAAAATGAAATTGCCGGGTTGGAGGTTTTTGTGACTGTTGCCGCGCTTGGGTTAAGCATTATCATCAGCATCGCCTCGCTTGCCTGGGGATATGCAGGAGCAGGCTTTGATGCCATTTCAATCTGGATCATTTCCTTTGGGTTGCTATGGTTATATTCACAATGGCGCGGCTGGGGCTGGGTTTCTTCGCTTGGTTTGTTTCTTACCATCCTGGCTGCGATGATCGGGTTATGGTTTGACTTTATGTTCGAGTGGATTTTTAGCGGCGCGATCTTCGCGCTCTTCGCATGGGATCTGACAGACTTTCGCCAGAAATTACATTTTATGATTTCCAGGGAGGATATTAAAGGCCTCGAGCGGCGTCATGTGGCGCGCCTCTACATGCTGGCCTTGGCAGGCTTGATTCTCACTTCGATCATGATGTTAATGCGGGCAAAGTTTTCTTTTGAGTGGGGTGTTTTACTGGGTTTTGTAATATTGCTGGGCTTGCTGCAATTGCCTGCATGGTTTCGGAGATAGAAATTTATTCAACGACCCGTTCTGCCAGCTTGGATTTGCCGGACAAAGTCGTGCCAATGACGACAAAGCGTTTGAATGGAAATCTTTTCATAGGAACGCGGGATTATAATTCGTAATGAGTGAAACGCAATTTACCAATTACCAATAACGAATTACTTCTCCACAAGGACTCCCCATGTTTGACCTTCCCGACGATGAAATTCTGCCACTCTCCAAGGAACATGTCTTTTGGACCTGGTCTGCCCAGGCGAAAGTAAATCCCATTGCAGTGAAGCGCGCCAAAGGCGTATATTTTTGGGATGTGGACGACAAACGCTATCTCGATTTCAACTCCATGACGATGTGCGTCAATATCGGTCATGGTGACGAGCGCGTCATTAAAGCCATGCAGGCGCAGGCGGCAGAGTTGCCTTACGCCGCGCCAGGTATGGCCACGAAAATCCGCGCGCTGGCGAGCAAGGCTGTGGCGGATGTCACGCCCAATGGCGCGCTTAGCAAAGTGCTGTTCACCCTCGGCGGTGCGGATGCTAATGAGAACGCCATCAAACTTGCGCGTGGTTACACAAAACGTCACAAGATCCTTGCGCGCTATCGCTCGTATCATGGCGCATCCGCTGGGGCGATGGCGGCGACTGGTGATCCGCGCCGCGTGGCATGGGAACCGAATTTGATGCCGGGCGTTGTTCATTTCCTGGACCCGTATCGCTATCGTTCCACCTTCCACCGTACAAACCCCGATATTTCGGAAGAGGAGTTTGCGCGCGATTATCTCAATCACCTCGAAGAAATTATTCTTTATGAGGGACCTGACTCCATCGCCGCCATCTTGATCGAATCTGTTACGGGTACGAATGGCATTATCATCCCGCCGCAGGGCTATCTGCAAGGCCTGCGCGCCTTGTGCGACAAATATGGCATTGTGATGATCTGTGATGAAGTCATGAGCGGCTTTGGGCGCACAGGCAAATGGTTTGCAGTCGAACATTGGGATGTCCTCCCGGATATTATTACGATGGCGAAAGGACTCACCTCCGCGTATGCACCCTTGGGGGCGGTCGCGATGAAACCTGAAATTGCTGCGGTTTTCGATGAGCAGGTCTTTGAAAGCGGACTGACTTATACCTCGCATCCCATTTCGCTGGCGGCGGCTGTGGCGAATATCCATGTCCTCAGGGAGGATAAAATCGTCCAGCACGCGGCAGGCATGGGCGCAGTCTTGAGGCGCATGTTGACCGATCTCGGCGAAGCGCATCCATCCATCGGTGAAGTCCGCAATCTTGGTTTGTTTGGCATCCTTGAATTGGTCAAGGATAGAAAGACGAAAGAGCCGCTGGCGCCGTGGAATGGATCATCGCCAGAGATGGCGGCGTTGAGAAATTATTGCCTGGATCATGGATTATTTTTGTACACGCATTGGCATACGGTCTTGATCATCCCGCCCTTGATCATTAATGAAGAGCAATTGAAAGAGGGTCTTGATGTTTTGGATAAAGCGCTGGAAATCACGGATAAGACTGTAAAGAAATAATTATCATGGACTTATGTCTTTCCCGTAAGAGCAGCGGGACGATGTGCGAGCCGCTGCACTGGTGTACGGCGCAAGTGTCGGCACAAACCGCCTCGCACATCGTCCCCGAATGGGGAATGACATTTGTATGGTAGTGTACAATTGAATAAATCTTTGATCAAAAGGAGAATATGAAATGGAACAAATGCCTTCAAATATGCCCATTATGGAATCCAAACCTGGTCCTGCGGGCTGGCTTCCGGTCTGGATCAAGGCTGTTAGCAAGCCCAATGAACAGACCTTTGTGGAAATTACCGAACAACCTGATGCAGTTTCCAGGATGGCTTTTATTTGGGTCTTTATTGCAGGAACGGTTTCTGGAATCTTTCAGGCAATTCTGCAAACCATTTACGCGGCAACAGGGACTACGCCTCAAATTCCTGGTTTTGAGCAGTATATGCCAAGCGGCGGCGGGGATGCCAGTGCTATTGGCATAACGCTGATCATCAGTTTATGCCTCTCGCCTGTTATAGGCGTGGTTTCAGTTATTTTCTTCGCAATTGGCACCGCCATTGTGCAGTGGATCGCGAAACTTTCTGGCGGTGTCGGATCTTTCGACAAACTGGCTTATGCGCTTGCGGCAATCACGGTGCCTTTCACTCTGATTTCTTCCGTGCTGGCGCTGTTCACTGCGATTCCTTTTGTAGGGGCATGTTTTGGGATACTTTCACTAGGCCTTGGTATTTATGCCATCGTACTTCAGGTAATGGCGGTCAAGGGAGTGAATCGCTTTGGCTGGGGAGCGGCAATCGGCTCTGTCTTCATTCCAGGCTTGGTTGTCTTTATCTTTTTGTGTTGTATTGTCTTCGCAGGCGCGGCATTGCTGGCGCCTGTGATCGGCAATGTGTTTGAAGGTTTGCAATTCGCCCCATAGAATATTATTCATCTCATATAAAAATAATACCTCCCAATTCGGGAGGTATTATTTTTTAATTACTTTGCTGCCGCACACTTGAACCGCGAAGCCCGCCATGCTGCTGCGCGCGATCAATTCGCCGATTTGAACCTTGCCAAGGCCTTTTTCACTCCAATTTGACATGCGCGGATTACACCCGATAGTATAATTCGACAAAATTGAAGGAGATTTCATGTCGATCCCACCTGAAAAAGTTTTACATGATCATTTACAGAAGAGCGGTCTAAAACTGGTTACAGCCGAATCGTGCACCGGCGGATTAATTTCCCACCGCATTACAGACATCCCAGGCTCATCCGAATATTTTTTAGGCGGGATCGTCGCGTATGCATATGAAGCCAAAGTCGCTTTACTGGGAGTTTCATGGGAAACCTTGAATACAAAAGGCGCCGTTTCGCGTGAGACCGTGCTTGCGATGGCGCACGGCGCACTGCAGGCCTTGAACGCCGACATTGCCGTCAGCGTCAGCGGAATTGCGGGCCCCGGCGGTGGCACGCCAGAGAAGCCCGTCGGGTTTACGTGGGTTGGGTTGGCAGCCCCAAAAGGTGAATGGGCGCGTCAATTCATTTGGGACGGCGACCGCGAACAGAACAAACGCTATTCATGCGACGCCGCTTTGCAACTCATGCTTGATTATCTGGAAGGAAAACTGACATGAAAACCGTCGTGCTCATTTCAGCCAATGCAGAGTGGCGCGTGGTCAAGGAACTGTATCTGCATCTCACGCTTCAACCATCTCCATACGGAGAATTTGCCAACCTGATACTTGATACCTCACACCTGATACTCTTCCACGGCGGCTGGGGCAAAATTTCTGCGGCGGCTTCTGCTCAATATGTGATTGACCATTTCAAACCAGACCTGCTGATCAACCTCGGCACATGCGGCGGATTTGCAGGGAGAATCGAAACGGGGACGATCATCCTCGTGGAGCGGACTCTGGTCTACGACATCATCGAGCAGATGGGCGATGGCGCGGAGGCGATTGAACATTACGCCTCTTCCCTCGACCTGAGCTGGCTGCCGCATAATTTGCCTGATCACATCTCGCGCGGACTGCTCGTCTCTGCCGACCGGGATATTGTCGCGGAAGATATTCCCATGCTCATCGAAAAATATGACGCCGTCGCCGCAGATTGGGAATCAGGCGCAATTGCATGGGTTGCAAAAAAGAATAATACGCGCCTGTTGATCCTGCGCGCAGTCACTGATTTGGTGGGCGGTGACGGGGACGAAGCCTATGGCAATCTCGAGCTATTCCACCTGCGGACAAAAACCGTGATGCGCGAGTTATTTCGCCAATTGCCTGATTGGTTGAATTCCATCAAAATTTAGAAGCAGGACTTTCGCTCAACCTCGTTTTTCATGTCACCCTGACCCAGAACGATAGTGAAGGGGAAGGGTCCCTACCCATGAAATCAGAGATTCTCACCTGCACTGCACCGAACGCAGTGAGGCGTGTGGCGTGCGATGTGTCCTGCGGGAGAATGACATTGCGTAAGATGAGTGAAGTAAACCAAGCGGGGAAAAAAACAATTCCAAGAACACGGATGTAACCAAACCTCAGGAAGTGTAACAAAAGTCACTGCCATTTGTTGCCACTCTTGCTAAGATGAATGTAATTCAGATAATACTTGTGAAATAAGACACATTACAAAAGGAGAGTGCCATGCCCGAGAAAGATGAACGTCAGAATGAACCTGTGCCGCAAGGGCAAAAGTGGTTCGACAACATCTGGTTGTTGTTCGTGTTGTCATTGTTGATCAGTACTTTGATCTATAACGTTTGGGGAATTATAGATCTGATCAATGTTCCCCCAGCGCCATACTAAGAAGAGGAGATGAAAATGTTAGCGCCTGAAAAAATTTGGTGGAAGCCGTTCGGCCGTATGGAAAAAAACTGGCTCACGGTGGCATTTGTCTGGTGCGTGTTCCTGACTGTGATGATGCCGTTGTGGTACTTCTACGGGAAGCAAAATGTGCCAACGGAAACATACCGCGTAACCCGCGAGCAGTACGCCGCGAAGGTGAATGAGTTTGTTACCCAATACCAGGTTGGAGATGAAAACGGAATTCCCGTTGTGGCGCCCCCACCCGGCAGTGATGTATTTTTGCGCGCCAGCACATGGCAGTGGTATCCCATTTTGCAATTGGAAAAGGGACAGACCTATCGCCTGCATATTTCTTCAATGGATTTGCAGCATGGGTTTTCGCTCCAGCCTGTGAACATCAACCTGCAGGTCATTCCCGGTTATGACTATGTTGCTACGATTGTCCCGACCAGTACTGGTGAGTTCACCATCGTCTGCAATGAGTTTTGTAATCTTGGTCACCACACCATGGTTGGTAAAATAATCGTCAAGTAGGAGAATAAAAATGACAGCACTTGCACCTACAATTCCCTGGAAAGCCAGCGCGAAGGATGATTATCGCGTCTGCGGTGTGACCACCCTCAAAGTGGATCTGCACACCGAACGCCTCATCATCGCCAATGCAGTCATGGCGGTGGTAACCCTCTTGTTGGGCGGCATCGCGGCGCTATTGATCGCGCTGACCCGCTGGCAAGCCATCCATCTTTTGGATGCAACCTGGTTCTACCGCCTGTTGACCCTCCACGGCATTGATATGCTTGTGGCGTGGATCGTCTTCTTTGAAATGGCGGGCTTGCATTTCGGCTCGACGGTACTGCTGAATGCGCGTCATGCCGCGCCCAAACTTGCGTGGTTTGGTTTTATTTTGATGGTCATTGGCGGTTTGATGGTCAATGTGGTGGTATTGTTCGACACCAACAGCATCGTGATGTTCACCGCCTATGTGCCGATGAAAGCGCACCCGCTGTTCTACCTCAGTTATATTCTCTTTGCCGTCGGCGCGTTGATCGCCACCATCACCTTCTTCATCAATATCGTGGTTGCCAAACGCGAAAAGCGCTTTGAAGGCTCGCTCCCGCTGGCGGTCTTTGGTTTGATGACCGCCGCCATCCTCGCCGTGTACACCCTTTTACAGGGCGCCATTGCCATCGTGCCGGCCTTATTCTGGTCGCTGGGATGGATAGCAAATTACGACCCCGGCATCTACCGCAACTTCTTCTGGGGCTTTGGGCATCCCGCCCAGCAGGTCAATCTGGCGGCGATGGTCGCCATTTGGTATATGCTCGCGCAAATGACCACGGGTATTCGCCCGCTCAACGAGAAGTTCTCGCGCCTCGCCTTTATCCTGTACCTGTTCTTCATCAACCTGGGTTCTGCGCATCACCTGCTGGTTGACCCCGGTCTTTCGTTTGCATGGAAAGCCGTCAATACCTCCTACGCCATGTACCTTGCAGTGCTTGGCTCGATGATGCACGCCTTCTCCATCCCCGCTGCAATTGAAGTAGCACAGCGCGCGAAAGGCCACAACAAAGGACTTTTTGGCTGGCTTCGCAACGCGCCCTGGGGCGAGCCCGGCTTCGGCGGATTGTTCATGTCCATGATAATCTTCGGCTTTATCGGCGGTGTGACCGGCGTGACCATCGGCACGGAACAGATCAACATGCTGGCGCACAACACCCTGCGCCTGCCCGGTCACTTCCACGCCACCGTCGTCGGCGGCACCACCCTCGCCTTCATGGCATTCACCTACTACGTCATCCCGCTCATCTTCCGCAAGGAACTCAAACTAAAGAGTTGGGCAAAGTGGCAGCCGTATGTATTCGGCGGCGGCACGATCCTGGTTTCATTGGGCATGATCACCAGCGGACTTCAAGGCGTTGCCCGCCGCAATTGGGACATCACCTTCGCAGGCGTCGTCCCCGGTACAGTGGATCTCTCCCTCGCCATCTTCGGCATCGGGGCCTTGATCGCAGTCGTGGGCGGCATCATGTACATCACCATAGTACTGGCATCCATACTCACAGGTCCGCGCATGGAAGCAGGGCAGTTGTTGCTCGTCGGCGGCACACAGAATCCCCTGCTTGAATCCACCAAATTAACTGACGAGCAAATGGAACATCCCAAAAACCAACCTAAAGGCACGCTCATCATCGTCTTTGTCTTCCTGGTTTGGTTTGCCGTGTATTACCTCAGCAACTGGTGGCTGCTGGGACGCACCTGGTTCATTCGTTAGTCTCTCCTTTGATAAGACTTCGGAAGTCTTCATGACTTCCGAAGTCTTCAAATTTATGCTCTTATTGGTAATGAAAAATGCTTGCATCTTTTCTTCTCGGTTTACTTGGAAGTATCGCCCATTGTGTGGGGATGTGCAGCGCAGTTGTCATCCTGTTTGACCGCCAACCCTCCTTTCAAAACAAGTTCGCGTGGATCCTCGCCCACGCCGGGCGCGTCACTACTTATGCATTGCTTGGGCTGCTCTTCGGCGCGTTCGGTCAAACGCTTTGGTCGCTTGAAAAACTCCAGGCCGTGCTTTCGATCCTATTTGCAATCATGGCCTTTTACATGGCCTCTGCATTCATTGGATTAACTCCCTCGCCCGAAATTTTTTTCTCCGGACTGATTCAACGCTGGGGACGCGCCATGCGCAGGTTCAAATCCGCTTCGCTCCCGACCGCGTACCTGTTCGGACTTCTTTGGGGACTGCTGCCCTGCGGCCTGGTCCTGACTGCGCTCGTCACCGCAATGGCTTCTGCCAACGCGCTGCAAGGCGCATTGAACATGCTCATCTTCGGCCTGGCCACCATCCCAAGCCTGTTCGCTGTCAAATGGCTCGCGCTGAAATCCAACTCGCGGATATGGTCGCGCGGACTTGCATCATTCGTCATGATGTTCCTCGGCTTTCAATTCGCCATGCGCGGATTTGCTTCACTGGGAATGATCAGTCACTTTATGCTTGGCTCCATGATGTTTTGGTAACTCACCTTACGCGCCCTCACCTTAACCCTCTCCCTTCGGGGGAAGGGTTGGGGATGAGGGAGAGTACTGCGTAAGATGTTTTGGTAAAGTGCAACTCCGCTGGTTGAGCGATGTCCTGAGCTTGTCGAAGGGTGGCCCCGCTGGTCGAGTAGAGCGAGCGTTCTTCTCGCTCGTATCGAGACCAAGCGGCGTATCGAAACCAGTAATCACAAGTAAATATGAGATTACAACCATGTGTTCTCGATACCTTCCTCGCTATCGCTCGGATCTGCTCGACCACTGATGAAATTTACGAATTACAAATTACGCATTACCGATCATCCATGACCATTGCAGCCGCTCCTGCCCCCCTCAAAACACTCACCGCCTGCTCCCTGTGCGGACTCACCACCCTTCACCCTCTCACCAATGAAACAGGCGGCGTGTTCTGCTGTCCCTCGTGCAGGGAGGTGGCGGCTCTTTTAGCAGAGAGTCCAGCCATTAAGCAGGAGCAGGTTCAGGTCAAGGGAAGAAGCGGTGTCCTGAGCCAGTCGAAGGGCGAGAACGTCACAATGAATTTGGGCGGGATGTGGTGTTCCTCCTGCGCGTGGCTGGTCAGTGAACAACTCCGTCGCACAAAGGGAGTCGTCAACGCGGAAGTGAGTTTCATCCAAGGGCAAGCCAACCTCACATTTGATAATGCGCTCACGAACCCAGTCAAACTTAAGAAGCGCGTGCGTTCGCTGGGTTATCAAGCCACGCTCCCGAACGAAAAGCCGCGCGACGAGGAGGAATCATTCTTCACGCGTTTGCTGATCAGCGGCGTGATGGTCTTGCACGACGTGATCGTCGGGGCGGGGATTTACGGACGGGAACTGCTCGGGCTGGCTTCCCCTGAAACACAATGGTTGGTGGACTTTTTCCAGATCATGATGCTGGTTTCGAGTATTCCTGTTTTGCTATTACTTGGCTTGCCAATTTTGCGCGCGGGCTTTGCCAGTCTTTTGCGCGGACAACCGAACATTCACACGCTCATCACAATTGGGACGTTTTCCGCGTTTGGGTTATCGGTCCGCAATTTGATCGCGGGGCACGGCGGTCTGTATTTCGACACCGCCACGATGCTCATCTTTTTAGTCTCGATTGGCAGATGGCTTGAAATGCAGGCGCATAAATCCAGCAATAAAGCCGTTGCGCGGCTGCTTGAACAAATACCGGATCAAGCGACGGTGGTGACAGACGATCAGGATAAAACAGTGCAGGTCTCAGAACTCAAACCTGGTATGCGCGTGCGTATGAGACCTGGCGAACGCTTCCCTGTTGACGGCCTGATTGCCATCGGCGAAGGTGATGTGGACGAATCACTCCTGACAGGCGAACCCAAACCCGTCACGCATCACGAAGGCGATAAAGTGCAGGCCGGGACAATCAACCTCGATGGCAGTTTTGAGATCATCACGACGGCTGTTGGCGCTACCACCACCGCAGGTCAGATCGGAAGATTATTGCATGAAGCCCTCTGGGCGCGTTCACCGTTGGAAAGAATGGTGGACAAACTCTCCGCATGGATGACCCCCCTTGCGCTTGCATTGGCAACCATTGCATTCCTGATTTGGAATTATGTCTCGGGCTTGGAAACCGGATTGCTGGTGGCCTTATCCGTTTTGCTGATCGCCTGTCCCTGCGCGCTGGGACTTGCAACTCCGCTTACGTTATGGCTCTCCCTCGAACGCGCCGCTGAATCAGGCGCAATTTTGCGAAGCACGGCCGCGCTGGAACGATTAGCCAAAGTGCAAAAAGTCTTCTTTGATAAGACAGGCACATTGACGCAGTTGCCGATGAAGGTGCGCGAAATATTTTTGGACTCCAACAGCTTGCTGTTGAAAAAAACGGGAGCAAGTGTCGCCACGGCGCCACAGCGATGTTCCCTGACTCCAGAGTTGGAATTTTTGAGAATTATCGGTTCAGTCGAAAATGATTCAGAACATCCTCTCGCAAAAGCCATTGTTGAATATGCCAACTTAATATATATAAAATTGTCTAAGCCCGAATCATTCAAAGCCTTGCCCGCATTGGGTGTGAAGGCAAAATTGAAAGACAGGCAAATCGTAATCGGCTCTGCGCTTTTGATGTCTGCTGAGGGGCTGAAAATATCTACGAATGTGAAGAGACAAGCCGAGGCGTGGAAAGAGGCGGGGCAGGTTGTCGTGTATGCTGGCTGGGATGGGCAGGTTGTGGGGCTTGTCGGGCTGGGCGAGACAGTCCGCGAGGAAGCGCAAGAGGTGGTGTATCAATTGCAATCTCGCGGGCTGGAGCTCGGCGTGTTGACGGGCGACGAGTTCAGCGCGGGGGCGCGCTGGCAAAAGACATTGGGCATTCCCGTCCATGCCGCGCTCAGCCCCAATGAAAAGATAATGCGTCTTGCGCAGAACGCCGCCATGGTTGGCGATGGCATCAATGATGGCCCCGCGCTCGCCGCCGCAACGGTTGGGCTTGCGATGATTCACGGAACGGATGTGGCGCGCAGCGCCGCCGATATCGTGTTGATGCGTGATGACCTGCGCCTGATCCCCTGGCTATTTGATCTCTCACGAGAATCCATGCTCCGCGTAAAACAAAATTTAGGCTGGGCTGTCATCTATAACGTAATTGGGGTCGCTCTTGCCATGGCTGGCTTATTACAGCCCGTCTTCTCTGCATTTGCAATGGTGGCGAGCAGTATCTTTGTCACCGCCAACGCGATGAAGATGAATAAATTTCCTTTGCTGGATGAAAACAGGGAGGCAGGTAGACACGTAAACAAGTAGACACGTAGACAACGGAACACGGGTCTCGATACAGCGGCGGCGGTTGAGTAGAGTTCTTTGCGCATCGAAACCCGCCGCCTGCTCGACCACCGCATGAACCTGACACCTGAAACCTGTAACCTGTAACCTGAAAACCCAACACATGACTCTCAATCCCTACGCACAACGCAAAACCCTGCGCGCCTTTGAAAAACTCTGGGTAAAACTCGAAGGCATCGTCAACCGTTTCACCAAATCGGACTTCAATCCCTTCTATCATCTCGGCACATTGACGATCTTTATGCTGCTTGTGCTGATCGGGACAGGCGTGTATCTGACTGTCATCTATCGTCCAGGCTTGGACGTTGCGTATGCCACTGTTGAAAAAATAGATTCCAACTGGTTTGGCTCGCTCATGCGCAGCGTTCATCGCTACGCCTCCGACGCGATGATATTGCTCATTATTTTGCATCTCTTCAAAATGTTATTCAGCGACCGTTACTGGGGGGCGCGCTGGCTGGCATGGACAAGCGGCTGGATGATGCTTGTTACCACATGGCTGGTCGGCACAATGGGCTACTGGCTGATCTGGGACGAACGCGCGCAATGGCTGACCGAATACATGATGCAATTCCTGGCTGGCGCATCGGGTCTCACCTACGTTGCCGTGGATATCGAGGCGCGCACCTTCTCCAACTTTGTGATCATCCTTTTTCTGCATGTCTTCCTGCCGCTGATCGGTTTCCTCGGCATTTATATTCACGGTCTGCGCCTCTCACGCACGCGTTGGTGGTCTCCGCGCTGGGTCAGCATTCAAGCCATCATCGGTCTGATCGTGCTCTCGCTCATCAAACCGGTCACATCCGCCGCACCCGCAGACCTGTCGCGCCTCCTTCAATCCGTTCCAATGGACGCTTACTATCTCGGCTTCCTTCCATTGATTGACGCATGGGGCAATTTGATTTTCTGGGGACTGGCGATTTTCGTGGGCGGGATATTGTTCCTGCTGCCCTGGCTCGCTTCAGGCCGGGACCTGGGGCCTGCTGTTGTTACCGATCCAAAGTGTACCGGCTGTACCATTTGCTACGCCGAATGTCCATTTGACGCCATCCACATGGTTCAACGGGACGATGACTCTGGCTATCAAAAATTAGCCGTCATCAACAACGCGCAATGCACCGCCTGCGGGATTTGCGTGGGCGCATGTCCCACCGAGGCAATTGACTTGAAAGGCGGCTACAACGGCGAGCAAATTTTCAATGTAGTCAAAGGCGCACTGCACCGCGAAAAGATGGAAGGCAAGCATGTCACTGTTTTGTTTGCAAGCCATCGTGATGAGGCGCTGGGCGGTTTGCCGTCCAAACTATTCGCGCTTAGTGGACGTTCTCTAACGTCCGATTCGGCATTAGAGAATGCCTCCTACGCGGATATACCCATTTCCGTCTCCACCTGGAACGACAATGCCCGCATCGTTACCGCCATCCTGCCAAGCGCAAGCGCCATCAACATAGAGTGGATCAAATCTCTTGAACATGAAGGCGCGCGTGATGTGGTTATCCTCTCGCATCCCTACGATGACGGCCTGTACCGCGAAGACCCGCATTGGATTTTGAACCGCCTGAAGCTGCGCCCGGCATTGGTCACAAAAGATTTGCACTGGCTCGAAACCACACCCGGCGACGCAAGAGCAGTTGAATCCTTTCTGAATAACCTGCAGCGCGAAGAGACACAATCCACCAAATCCGCGCCTGTTTTGCCGCCTGTGAATAACCGTCAGAATTTGATCCCTTCGATTGTGAGCGGTTTGGCTGGGACAGTAATATTGCTGGCCATGTTCGCCCTCGCCCTCCCGTTGGACATTCCCGCAGGCATGCAAGCCGCAAACGAAAGCGCTTTACGGATCGCCCTCGATGCGAAAGGCAAGATCTCTTCCGCAAGCATTCCAAAGGGAGTCATCCTGCCCGAAGGCGCAGACGCGGAAAAAATATTCGGCGGCGAACACTTCCCCATCAGCCTGCGCGTGATCGCGAATGATGAAACGATTCTCGATAAAACTTATAAACCTTCCGGTATTAGCGGCAATGGGCGCATTTCTGCCCTTGAATTCCTGGAAATTGAATCGGGCATACATCAAGTTGAAATATTGATGAAAGATGAGTCGGTTGAATATCGCACTGTCTTTTCAGGCGCAGTTAACTTTGAACAAGGCCGGGTCTTGATCCTCGCGTATGATGAAAATAAGGATGTATTTGAGCTGAGATAAAACGAGCCCAGGCGCCAGCCCCCTTCGTCACTTCGTGACACCTCCCCAAATTCCATTGGATTTGGGGGAGGCTGGGTGGGGGTAAAAGCGTGACCTACTTTTTTCGATACGCAATAAAAAATCCCGCCAAAATCACAATCAGCGCCGCAAATGGGATCCAGGTGAAGCGCGCACGCTCGGCTAATACTGCTCGAAAAGGCGCTTCAGCCGCAGGATTAGCCGCATACCACTTGCCATCATATTCGGATGAGCCGTTCGCCAGTCCGTCATAATAAACATAACCTGTGTAAGGATAATAATGCAACTGGTCAAACGGGTCGGCGCTGCTGCCTTTCACGTACATGCGCACGATCTGGTAACCCTGCCCGGGGTCGGAGGGCGGCGGAATTTCTCCTTTTGAAAAA
The DNA here is from genome assembly GCA_947084945.1 of uncultured Ignavibacteria bacterium. Taxonomy (GTDB): domain Bacteria; phylum Bacteroidota; class Ignavibacteria; order Tepidaquicellales; family OLB5; genus OLB5. Next base: position 15,586 of record CAMTUP010000030.1, read on the forward strand.
TCTGCAAAGATGAAAAAATCCTGGGTCAGCTCGGGGTTGGTCACGCTGATATCACCGGTAATGCCAGGCCCTTTGATCACAATGTAATCAAATTCACCTTTGGCAAATCCCGAAGTGGAGGGTATCAATATCACCAGGACAAGAAACAAAAAGATTATTTTTTTCATTGACTGTACATTCTCCATTTCAGAATATTATAACGGCAGGACTGAGTCCATTTTGATGACAAGCATGGTGAGATTATCTCCAAGCGGTATAGACCCGATGAATTCATTCAAACGGTTCTCGACTGCAATGAAGACTTCTTCAGGGGTTTGCGCCTGGGCAGATTTCAACGAGTCCATCAATCGGGCGACACCGAACAAATCCCCATCCAACAAAAAGTCTTCCGTGAGACCATCGGTATAAAGAAAGAGCGTATCCCCTTGCGCAAGCGAGATTGTAACGCATTGGATTTTGAATCCAGGGTAAAGATGGCAACATAATAATAATTGAAGCCAATCCCATGATTCTCGTGTTGCGGCGCTCATGTGGTTTATCCCCTGCGCTTGATCATTGTCAGCAGGTTGCCTGTCCTTGTGTCTGCTTCATAACGGACTTCGTCCATAAGTTTCCGCATGAGATATACACCCAGTCCCCCGATCTGGCGTTTGGAGAGGTGCGCCTTTAAATTGGGTTGTTTGACAAGGGAAGGGTCAAATGGCTTGCCTGTGTCGCGCATGGTAATCACCAGTTCATCATTTTGCATATCGCAGGTAACCTGCAGGGATGCATTTAAAATGCCTTCATAGGCATGCTCGATAATATTGGAGGCGGCTTCATCTGCGGCAAGTTGCAGGGAATAGATCGCTTTTTCGGTGAAGCCACCCTCGTGAGCCACCCTGGCCACAAAGTCGCGGATCTCATCCAGGAATTCAAACCTGGCAGGGAATGTTGAAATTGGCATAAATAAGAAAAAATATGCCGCCTGCACCGTGAAAGATGAGGCGGCGTTTCTTGTGGTTATTAATCAAGAAGGCGCCAGGGCGTCCGTTAGAAACTGCCTACCGCCTCAAGCGAGTCGTTGTAGGTCTTAAAAAGTTCTGTAAAGCCTGCCAGTTCAAGCGCTTCGCGAATCCGTGCAGGGATGCTTGCAAGCACCAGTTCTCCACGATTAAAACGTTTGCAATTCCTCTGGGCCGCAAGCAATGCGCGGAAACCAGCGCTGGACATGTATTCAAGCCCGCTCATATCCACAACGAGCTTAAAACGGCCATCATGATTGGCTTTCTCAAGGACTTTTGAAAACTCGGGAGCGGTGGCGCTGTCTACACGGCCCTGCACCTTGAACAAATTGCAATTCTTGAATTCCTGGGCTGTAATTTCCATAATTACTCCTTCATCAATTAGAGGGATTTGGTACTGAATGGTAAAATTATATCATGTGTTTTTGGCCTGGCTTCGCATTTGCAGCTTCAAAAAGGATGATGAAATGGAAATGGAAAATCCCATAACAAATATGAGCATGTTTTTCTGAATATAAGTTGACATGCCCCTTTACATCAGGTATCCTTGCCCATGTCCGGGCAGGCCCGGCGCGGCGAAGCCTTTCGAACCCCGCCAGGATCGAAAGATAGCAGCGGTATGGAAGAGTCTTCGGGCGCCGCCGGCAGCCTGCTCGGATATTTTTACAGAGCACACTTTGTGTTTATAATCTCCCCATGACCTCATCAAATTGGATCAAGATCGTCATCGCCGCAGCGCTCGGTATTGCGCTTGGGTTGGTCTACGGTTGGGTAATAGACCCGATCGAATATACCGACGTTACACCAAGCATCCTGCGCGAAGATTTCCGCGCCGATTATGTACTCATGGTCGCGGAAGCCCATCAAAGTGAACAGGATTCCGAAACCGCCGCGCGCCGCCTCGCAATTCTTGGAAGTGAATCCCCCGCGCAGATCGTTGAATCCATTTTGGATTACGCCATAAAAAACAACTTCACCCAAAATGAGATATACCTCCTGCAAGGTTTACTCACCGCCATGCAGATCTACGCCCCATGAGACTTTTCCTCCGCAACGCGACTCTTCATCTCATCCTTACGCTTCTCACCGGACTTGGGATTGGTCTGGTGTACTCATGGTTTATCTCCCCTGTCACATACGTGGACGCAAGCCCCGCCATCCTGCGCGCTGATTTCAAAGAACAATACCGGGTTGTCATCGCCGCCTCTTACGCATCCACTCATGACCTGGCGCGCGCCCGCGCCCGCCTTGAACTGCTCAACGACACAGATCCCATTGGCGAACTCAGCGCGCAAGCACAACGCATGGTGGGCGCAGGCGAATCTTTTGAACGCGTGCAACCCCTCGCACAACTCGCCACAGATCTGCAACAAGGTGTTGTAAGTGTTCCTGTTACCGGCACACCATTTACCGCAGTGATCAATACACCTGCGCTTGAAACTCCATTTATCGAAGAAGCGACTCCAACTGTTACATCAGAATTTACGGAGCTAACATTCGCCCCGACCTCATCATTTGAACAAACTCCGCTTGTGCCGCAAGCTATTTACACACCTACACCACGCCCTACATCCACATCCATCCCTGCGCCCGGCGCGCCATTCACACTCGTTGGGCAGGATACAGTTTGTGACCCAGGTCTGCAACCAGGCTTGTTACAATTCATCCTCATGGATGCGCGCCGGCGGCAGGTTTCAGGAATCGAGATCATCGTCACATGGAATAAAGGTGATGATCGCTTCTTCACCGGATTCAAGCCCGAGCTTGGGAATGGATACGCGGACTTCGTCATGCAAGCGGATATTATTTATAACATCCGCGTAGTCATAGACGGCGAATTCGTTCCAAATATCTCGGCCCCCAAATGCACAGATCCAAACGGCGTTAACTACACTGGCGGATTGTTGCTTACTTTTCAACAGCCGTAACAATTACAAACGTCCCGAAGGTTTCTGTAAAACTGTAAATTTCCATCGTCAACCTTCGGGACGTTTCTTGCAACCAAACCCTCTTTCATTCGTTATATCTTGCATACAAAACAAGGAGTAACGAATGAACACATCTTATCCAAATCAAAAACCGGGCTTATTCACTGCCATCGCCGTAATGACTCTCACCAGCGGCATCATCAACCTCTTCTGGGGATTTATCGCATCAGCCACTGCCCTCGGCACGATTATCGGCGTCATCTGCCTGCCCATCACGATCCTGCCCACCATTCTTGGCGTCTTCGAGATCATTTACGCGGCGAAACTCTTAAGTGTGCAACCTGAACCCATTAAACCCTCGCCATCCATTGCGGTTTTCCAGATCCTTACATTTTTAATGGGTAACATCTTCTCCATGGTCGTTGGCATTCTCACGCTTATCTTCTACAACGATCTGAGCGTAAAAAAATATTTCGCACAGGTCAACGGAGTGCAAATTTACGCGCCAACACCCACACCGCCCACTTCCGCGCCCATGCCTGAAGTACCTCCCGCGCCCTCTGAACCTGTTCTTCCTGAACCCGAAATAATGGAAGAGCCTGCCAAACCAAAACGTATTCGTAAGGTTGCCCGCAAGTGACAAAAAATAACAGCCGCCCAAAAAGCGGTTGTTATTATTAAGTGACCTTCCGCACCGTCCCGAAGGCGTTGTCCTGAGCCTGTCGAAGGGTTTGAGCGGCTAAACAGGGTTTTTCAAGGAAACCTTCGGGACGTTCTGCGTAAGGTGAGTTATTAAATCAGGACGTTTTACCCTTGACTCTCATCCCTCTCAACCTTAGAATCCATAAACAATTCAACGGTACGCAGAGAAGAGACTCTTTTAGACCTGACATGTCTCAGCGAAAGTTTGATCAATTGTTTACCTTGTCCACGCACGGATTGAGGACAGCAAGGGCATAGTGAGACATGTCAGGTCTGATAATGAGCGCCGAAGGTGCAAATCTGGCAACAGGCGAAACCAGGTGAAACTCTCAGGCAAAAGGACCCTGCACCCGAATAAACTCTGGAAAGTCTCAATCTATAACGAGACACCGACGGTGTAAAGTTGGGTTAGTTTAGTTAGTTTGGTAGTTTATTAGTTTGGTAGTCAAAGACTACGCAACTACGTAACTACTCAACTACTCAACTAACATACTAATCTCTCAGGTTCCATTACAGAGGACGCGCGATTCTATAATCGCACGTCCTTTTTTGATTCGCCAACCACCAACCGCCAAGAACGCCAAGCCGCCAAGGAAACATAAATGCAAACGCCAAGAATTTTTCAGCCCTTAATAAAAGAACCTAGTAAAGAAGTAGACGATCTTGCGCGACTTGTAATTGGCGCGGCAATTGAAGTCCATCGAATATTAGGGCCAGGATATGTGGAAAGCGTCTATGAAAAAGCATTGTGTATTGAATTTGATACGCGAAAAATTCTCTTTCAAAATCAACTAAAGATCAGTGTTGAATATAAAGAAAAACCGGTTGGGCAGGGCAGGTTGGATTTTCTTGTTGGAAAACTCCTGCCTGTTGAAATAAAAGCAGTCAGCGGATTACTACCCATTCATCAAGCCCAATTAATCTCTTATCTAAAAATGACTGGCCTGCAATTGGGTTTATTAATCAACTTCAATGTACCGCTTCTAAAACTCGGAATCAAGCGAGTCATTTTTAATTCTTAATCTTGGCATATTTACAAAACCCCTTGGCGTCCTTGGCGTCCTGGCGGTTAAATTAATAAATAACAGGAGACAAACAATGAACGTCCCATCCAACCTCAAGTACACAAAATCCGATGAATGGTTTGATCCATCCAATGGAACAATAGGCATCACCGACTTTGCCCAGAGCCAACTCTCCGATATCGTTTTCGTTGAGCTTCTCGTCGAAGAAGGCGAGGAAGTGACAGTCGGAAAAGCCATCGCCTCTGTTGAATCAGTGAAAGCCTCCGCCGAAATTTACGCACCCGCCGCAGGCAAAATCAGTGCCGTTAACAAGGGCTTATCAGATAAACCTGAAACCCTCAATTCCGATCCATTCGGCGAAGGCTGGATGATCAAGATCGAAGGGGGTTCCGCAGGTGATGTGATGGACTCTGCCGCGTACGAAAAGTATTGCGAAGAACGCGCACATTAGTTGGATAGTTACGTAGTTGAATAGTTGATTAGTTTCATAGTTGAAACCGTAAAACTACCTAAACTACCTAACGACCAAACCAGGAAACTACCATGACCTATATCCCCATCTCCCCCAACGAACGGGATGCGATGCTCAAAACGGTCGGCGTAAAATCACTCGATGATCTCTTCGACGCCGTCCCAAAGAAACATCGCTTCCCCGAATTAGACCTGCCCCCCGCGCTAACCGAAATGGAAGCCGCCGCGCATCTCGCGGACATGGCATCCAGCAACGAGAATGTGCGCGAGCATTTGATCTCCTTTCTTGGCGCGGGCGCATACAACCACTACATCCCATCGGTAGTGGATCACATGCTCCGCCGCGGCGAATTCTATACGGCCTACACGCCTTATCAACCGGAAATTTCACAAGGCACGCTGCAGGCTATCTTTGAATATCAATCACTCATGACCAACCTGACAGGCATGGAAGTCTCGAACGCCTCGCACTACGACGGCGCGACTGCCACAGCCGAAGCGGTCAGCCTTGCCTTTGCACAATTCCGCGGCAAACGCAAGAAGATCGTCATGTCCCCCACCGTGCACCCGCAATACCGCGAAGTCATCCGCACATACTCACAAGGCATGAGACTGGAAGAAGCCGGGGATGACGCATCAGCCGATCTCGAAGTCGGACCCGAAGCGTTGACGTCGCTCATAGATGAAAGCACCATGCTGGTCGTCGTCCAGTACCCCGATTTCTTTGGACGCATCCACGATTACACAAAACTCATCGAAGACGCCCATGCTAAAGGCGCGCTTGTTTGCATCGTCGCGAATCCCACCGCATTGCTCATGCTCAAGACTCCCGCAGAAATGGGCGCGGATATTGTTGTCGGCGAAGCGCAGCCGTTCGGTATTCCGCTTTGGTACGGCGGACCGTATCTCGGATTTTTCACCACAAAAAAGTCTTATGTTCACAAAATGGCTGGACGCCTGATCGGTGAAACCGTTGACTCACGCGGACAACGCGCTTATGTATTAACCCTCACCTCGCGCGAACAACACATCAAACGCGAACGCGCCACGTCAAATATTTGCACCAACCAGGGTTTGCTTGCGCTTGCTTCCGCAGTGTACATGTCAACACTTGGCAAGACTGGTTTACAGCAAGTCGCAAATCTTTGTTATCAAAAAGCGCATTACGCCGCGGAGGAACTCAGCAAAATTGACGGCTTCGGTTTGTGTTTCAGCGAACCATTCTTCCATGAGTTCGCGTTGTGCTGTCCCAAGCCCGCCCGCGAGGTGAACGAATATTTGCTCGATCACGGCATTTTCGGCGGATATGCTCTCGGCAATGATTATCCATCACTTGAAAATCATATCCTCATGGCGTTCACTGAAATGAACAGCAAGCAGGAAATTGACACGCTCATCAAAGTCTTAAAGGAGATGGAATAATGGCTAAGATAGTTGAACCTACCATCTTTGAACTTTCCTCCCCCGGCAGACTCGGCGTAACCATGCCCGCATCAGACGTGCCGACAACTGCCCTACCTCCCAGGCATTTGCTGCGCTCTGAGCTGCCCCTGCCCGAACTCGCCGAAGTGGATGTTGTCCGCCACTACATGAAGCTCAGCAAATTCAACTACAGCGTGGACGATGGCTTCTATCCTTTGGGTTCATGCACCATGAAATACAACCCGAAGATCAACGAAGATACCTGCCGTTTACCGGGCTTCCTTTACACTCATCCCTTACAACCGATTGAAACCGTGCAAGGCAATCTCGTCTTGATGTTTGAATTGCAGGAATGGCTGAAAGAGATCAGCGGCTTTGTCGGCGTGACACTTCAACCTGCCGCAGGCGCGCACGGAGAATTCACAGGCGTGCTGATGATGGCTGCGTATCACAAATCACGCAATGACAGCAAACGCACCAGGATACTCATCCCCGATACCGCACATGGGACAAACCCTGCCTCGGCTGGCATGTTGGGCATCAGCGTCCTCACCATCCCATCGGATGCGCGCGGCAATGTTGACTTGAAAGCCCTCGCAGCCGCATGTGATGATACCGTTGTCGGCATGATGCTCACCAATCCCAACACACTCGGTATGTTCGATGAGAACATTGAACAAGTTGTAAAGATGGTCAAGGATTGCGGCGGCTTGATGTACGGCGACGGCGCAAACTTAAACGCGCTGCTCGGCATCGTCCGCCCCGGCGATCTCGGCTTTGACATAATGCACTTCAATTTGCACAAGACCTTCTCCGTCCCACACGGCGGCGGCGGACCTGGCTCTGGTCCCGTTGGAGTCAGCGAACGCCTGTTGGATTTCCTCCCATCTCCATTGGTTGGCATCGTCAAAGAAGCAGATGACGAAACCGCCCCGCTGTATGGCTTCGTCACCCCCAAGCAATCCATCGGACGCATGAAAGCCTTCCACGGTCACTTCGGCGGCGGACTCGTCCGCGCCTACACTTACATCTCCATGCACGGACCCGACGGCTTGAAAGATATTTCGCAATACGCAGTCCTCAACGCCAACTATCTGCAAGTAAAACTACGCGGTACATACAAGATTCCGTATGACCGCATCTGCATGCACGAATTCGTAGCCGAAGGTCAATTTGAAGGCAGCGATATTCGCGCGTTAGACATCGCCAAACGCCTGATGGATTACAACTTCCACCCGCCCACCAACTACTTCCCGCTCATCGTCCACGAAGCATTGATGATCGAACCCACCGAAACCGAGAACAAGGACACCCTCGATCGTTTCGCCGAGGCACTGATCAAAATCTCAGAAGAAGCCAAGACCAGTCCAGAATTGCTCCACAATGCGCCGCACATTACGCCCTTTGGCAGAATGGATGAAGTCAAAGCCGCGAGAGAGTTGGTTTTATGTTGTTGGCTGCCTGAAAATTACGATAGCCTGCCCTGACGGTTCGACTCGCTCACCTGCACTCCCGAATAAGCGTCGGGCCAATGTGGCGTGTGGCGGGCAGCGCCAGGTAGTGTCGCGGCTCACCGTGTCGGAGGGATGAAGTAAATATTCCGTAGAGGTCATGTTTGCAACGTGACCTACGTCTGCTTTGGCTTATAATCAACGCATGAAAAAGTCCCGTCCAAGGGTGCGCGCCATTAAACTTGCTAAAGAAGTCCGCAAACGCCTGACGAAAAAATTGAGACAACCCGTCAAGGTGATTATGTTCGGCTCGCAAGCGCGCGGCGATGTAAAAAAGGATTCGGATATTGACCTGCTGGTGATCCTGCCTGCAACAGATATGCAAACGCGCAATATCATTTCAGACATTACATGGGAAGTGGGCTTCGAGGCGGGAAAAATAATCTCCGCTATTCCAGCGACAAAGGAACATATCTCAAAGTATGGATTTCTGCCGCTTTATCGTTCGATAAAAAAAGAAGGGGTGGCTGCATGAGCGGCAATGAATATAAACCCGCCTTGATCCAACACCGCCTTGAACGCGCGCGTATCACACTGCGCGACGCGCATAATTTACATGAAACAGATGGAAGTCCTGCAAGCATTGTAAACCGCTCTTAATACGCGATGTTCTACGCAGCATTGGCTTTGCTCGCCTCAGTGGATCAAGAATCTTCAAAACATACAGGCGTACTTTCGTTGTTCAATGAGACGTTCATAAAGACAAAAATCCTTCCAATCGAAATGAGCAAAATGCTGCGCAAAGCCTTCGATGTCCGCCAGATGGGAGACTACGAAGATAATGCGAATGTGAACATGGAACAAGCCGAACAGATATTAAAGTTTGCAGAACAATTCATTAAAATCGCGGAAGAAAAACTATTGCAAGAGGTCAAGCGGTCTGTTTTGAAGGCTTTATGAAGCTTTTGCCAAGTCCCAGCCTAAGTTGCTCCACGTCGCGCCGCACATCACGCCCTTCTGCAGAATGGACGAAGTCAAAGCCGCGAGAGAGTTGGTGTTGTGCTGTTGGCTGCCTGAAAATTATGAGACCATGAAGTTAAAGAGAAAAATTAGCAGCCCTCTTGCGAAAGCCCCAAGTAAACCAGGCTTGCAGCCTGACAATTATTGAAGACGCAGGTTTTGGCGGGTTGCAAACCCGCCCTACGAATCCCTAACCCGGACAAACCGAAAAAGATTAAACCACAGAGATCACGGTGTCCACAGAGCCTGTGCTGAGCCTGCCGAAGTGAAAACCTTTTTAAAAATCTCCATGATCTCTGTGGTCTCTTTGGTGAGATTTTTTGGTGCAAGGATTTAACTTCTAAGTTCTTAACATAATAAAAAGACTTCGGAGCAGTGAACTCCGAAGTCTTTTTATTTCAACAAAACCTTTTGCGTTGCCTTGAAAGCCAGCGGCGGCAGGTTGTTTCGATCAAACCACTCGACTGCATCGGCATCGTCAGCAGGCGCCAACTCTCCGTTGATGACCTCAGCCAGATAGACAATGATGAAATCTGCGCCGCGCTCGTGCTCACGACCGGCGATAATCTCCAAAACCCGCCGCACGCGCACGCTCAAACCTGTTTCCTCCAAACATTCGCGTTCGGCCGCCTCGGCCGGGTCCTCGCCGCCGTTCACGAATCCCGCCGGCAAAGTCCACAACCCGCGAAAAGGTTCGTTGGCGCGGCGCACAAGCAGCACGCGGCTATCCTCTTCAATCAGAACAGCCGCGGCTACTTTGGGGTTTTGAAAATGGATCCAATCACATTGCGGGCAAACAGGGCGCAGCATGCCAAACTTTTCTTCATACTTAACCTGCGCGCCGCAGCGCGGACAGAATTTTATCAAATGATCGTGAGCCATTGAAACTCGATCAATTACCGCCACTTGCGCAAAGCAGATTGACGCATGATCCACATCAACAAGCCGCTCAACAGGATCATGACGAATAAAACGATCTGCCAGATGACTGGAACAAACGCCTCGTTCCTGACCTCAGCCTGCTCCGGTAATCCTGATTCAGTTCCCGCCTGTTTGGGTGTTTGCATTGCATCCTCTGATTGTTCTCCCTCACGGGCCGCGGCGTCCTCTGTTGGAAGTGCCGCAGGAGCCATTTCCAAAAATGGCGCTGACAGAGCGGGCGCTTCAGTAGCGGTAGAATCTCCACCAACTCCAAACACAGCTTGAGGCGCTGACGCGGCAAAATTAAATTGTGGCGTCAACAGATTGACCGCAAATGAAATCATCAGCAGAATAGTTGCGAAGGCGGTTGAAAAACGGAAGATGGGATAGGCGCGCGGCAAGGGCGGTTTTAGCCCGACCATTTTGCGGGTCAATGTGAAATTGCGCGGGGCTTTGCGGGCAGGCAGTTTGCGGAGAATGCCTCGGGCGTAGCGAATGTCATTTAAAACAGAAGCAAGCTCAGGCTCCGCAGAGAGGCGGGTTTCGAGTCGCGTTGATTCGGATGCGCTGAGCTGTCCATCCA
>CAMTUP010000031.1:0-1750 GCA_947084945.1 uncultured Ignavibacteria bacterium
TGAAATAACGACATTTGTCGTCTTAAAAGCCAAAGATAGTTATCTTTGTAAAAAGAAAGGACGACAATGCAATCATTTCAAAGAGGAAAAATACAGAGGCACACACACAAGACATCAGAGGGGGAGTTTTTGTATGAGCTAGAAAACTTATTTAATTTCTCTCCCAAAGAGTCAGGTTTGGTATTAGAGAGTGCGAAGCACTATTTAATACGAGAAAATATATTAAAAGAAGGACAAATAGAAATAAGTGTGTTAGCAGTAGCAGAGAAGAGCGGCAAGTTGATTGAGAAATCAGAAAAGAAGCGAGTAGTATTGACGATAGAAAGTGCAATAGAAGACAGAGAGATACACAAAGAATACGGAAGGATATCGCTTCGATTAATACGGATTCAAAGAATAACAGCAGAGGCAATAGAACAAGGTGGAATATTAACTCAGGAAGATCTTGCTCGTTATTTAAGTTGCGATGTACGAACAATCCAGCGAGATATACGAGCGATAAAGAAACAGGGAATAGAAGTAATAACCAGAGGAGTACTTCACAATATAGGCAGATGTCAGACACACAAGAGCCAGATAGTAGGATTATATTTAGATGGTAAAACTTTCAGCGATATAAAGTTAAAGACACATCATTCTGTAGGAGCAATAAAAAGATACTTAGATAGTTTTATAAAAGTACTGATGAGTGTTCATCATGGGTTAAAAGATAAGAAGGACATAAGTTCAGTAACCGGTTTATCAGAGGTATTAGTAAAGCAATATGTTGAGTTGCTGGAGCAAAGCAATAAGCAAAAGCATCGTAGTCAAAAGCTATCAGATATAATCCACCAATGGAAACGAGCAGGTACGAGGTTAAAAAAAAGTTTAATTTTAGACGAATTTGGCAGAAAAGCGGTTCATATGATGGGAGGGGTTATATGAGTTTAAATCCGGTACGAGACCGATATGAGACAATAAACAAAAGAGACTTTAGAAGTGCTTTAATAAATTTATTAGAGAGCGAATATAGGATATTAGGCTCAAGAAAGCTCATAGATATGCTCTCAGAAGATATAGAAGATTTACATAATGAATTTTATCCTCATTCAGGCAGAGTTGGCAATGGAGAAATAGTATTCAGGACAACAAAGGATGATGGGCAGCGCCAGAGTTATGGCAAGAAAGCAGAAGATTATGCAAGTGAAACAGTCATTCTTCCTTTAATAACAAAAGAAGATGTAGAACGAAGAATATATTTTAAGAAAGGTGATCGTAACAGTAACTACAGACACAGAGAATCAAGAGACATAGAAACGATGGTGCGGTTGTTGAAGAGTGCAAAGAAACAGAGTGGCTTATTAAGCGGAGCAGAATTGAGCGTGTTGATGAACCGGAGCTTAACGACAATAACAAAATATTTAAAAGCGTATCAAGAGAAGACAGGAGAGATTTTACCGTTAAAAGGATATGTATTGGACCAGGGAAGTCTGCCGACCCATAAAGGAATAATAATAAGTTTGTATGAAAATGGAGTAAGTCCTGCAGATATAGTATTAAAGACATCGCATTCACAATCGGCAGTTGACCGATACATTAAACAATATGACCAAATCAAGAAATTATTAAAAAAAGGATTAGATAATAAAGCTATAGTATCGATAACCGGAAGGAGTTTGAATGTTGTGAAACAATATGTTAAATTGTACAAAAATTTTAATCCTATAAAAAGGGTATAAAAAAAGGGACACGACAAATGTCGTAATACTAA
>CAMTUP010000032.1:0-16579 GCA_947084945.1 uncultured Ignavibacteria bacterium
AACATTCTGCGGATTAACAACAAGCTGTTTTATCTTGTCGTCCATCTTCGCAAGGTCTTCTTTCTTGATTATAACATATAAATTGGTATCAACAATAAGTGATTTCTTAATTATCTCATACAGTTTCCTAAGCGAGTCTTCAGTTATATCAACCCTGGGTTTTCCGTCATCTTCTATTACCTGAGTCAGGTCTAGGTTGGCACCCTTGAGAGCTATTATGCATATTACCAATATGTATAACGCCTGGTAGATTATAAATTTTACGTCTTTTTGTTTTTTCATTTAAGTAATTTTCTCCTTGCTCACACAGTATTATTACTGTGCTCTTTTCCCTGCTAAATATGCAAGATTATCTAATCCTTTAATAGCTCCTGCATCCTTAAATGAATTTACTGTTTCGGTTAACATATGTGAAGTAATCTGTAATTCTTTCAAAAGTTTATCATCAGGATATTTAATATTATCCATTTCTACCATCAAATTACGCATAGCTTCGAGGTTCTTTTTCATAGCTTCACTGTATTCAGCTGTCTGCGATGCAGCAGCTAGAGCTGTAGTTAAAGATTGGCTTGTATTCTGTAATTCCTTAAGCAGTTCTGAATCATGAACATTTGTTTTGCTCATTTCAGAAATAGCATTTTTCATTATAACAACATTCTTTGAAATATTTTCTCCGAATTCCGCTGCTTTTTTGAGTGAATTTGAAATTTCTGCTGCTTCTTCTTTGGTGAATTTTTCGTATCCCGGAGCAGTTGAGCTTCCTGCGCCTTTAAAACCGTCATGTAGCTGCTGTAATATTGCTCTCTGATGGGTATCTTCACGTTCAGCGAAATACTCTTTTTCCAGATCATTAAGCTCTTCACGTAACTCTGCAAATTTTAAGCCCTGTGAATCAAATACTGTCTCGAATAATTTTGCAACTGCAAGTATTACGATTGCTTTGATCTCAAACGGAACTGCAAAACCAAGAAATACTATAGGACCTTCTTTTATTGATATAAGAAGAATAGCCGCACCAAGCAGCGGTAACGCTGTTCCGATACCATCAACTATAGTAGCATACCTGTTTGTTATTCTTTCTATAATTTCCTGCGAACAGCCTTTTGTTGAAACTTCCTTCATAAGCTTTCTATAGGATAACTCTGCAAGCAAAACAAATAAAGCAAAAACAATAAAAGGCATCCACCATAACTGTACAGGTTCAACACCTTTGTTTAATGTTACAGCTCCGGGGAAAACTGTATTTGCAAGTGTCTGCGCAATATGTCCAAGAAACGGAACATGTGCTACATCAATAAAAACTGATAGCAAAAGCGCTATTACAGATGGGGTTGCAGGTGCAAATCTTCCTGCTACTCCGTCTTCCTGAATTCTATTAACGCCCCTGTTTATTATATATTGTTTTAACTCATGATATTCGGTAGATTGTTTAAGAAGTTCCTGAACTCTTTTATCCATGTTATCTTTCTTAAAATTGCTGCCGAAAAGTTGTGAAGTACCACTGTTTTGTGCCGTTTTTACATTAGCAGAAGTTTGATCCATTGTAGTTGACTCCGTTTTTTTTAGTTTTAATTTAGTACCTAATATTTATAGTATCTAAATATAATTAATAGAAATCAGTTAACTATTATAAATACTTTGATTAACCGCAATATTTAAGAATTAGTTTGAAAAAACAATACCATATTTACGTTAGAAAATTAGCAAGGGTCAATTATAGTTTAAAATTGATATAAAAACTACTCTTTATACGTTAGCCTTAAAGAGTGAACCTTATTCGTTATAGGAAGTTGAACAGAATCTTTTACTTTTTTCTGAAAATCGGGTAAGAATTTCTTTATTGTCCATTTAACCGGCCATGCAGCAGCTTCACCAAATGCGCAAATTGTATTGCCTTCTATATTATTTGCTATATCTATTAACAAATCAATATCTTCATTTCTACCCATTCCTTTATCAATTCTGTCTAATATTTTTAGCATCCATCCACAACCTTCACGGCATGGTGTGCATTGACCGCATGATTCATGATAATAAAATTTTGTAATACGTTTAATTACTTTTACAACATCTGTATCTTCATTCATTACTACAATCCCTCCAGTACCAATGTAAGAATTCACAGATTTTAAATGTTCGTTATCCATCTGCAAGCCTTCAATTTCATCAGCTGTTAATGGAGGCATAGATGACCCTCCGGGAATTATCATTTTAATTGCCTTGTTATCTTTTACTCCACCACCGTATTTATATATCAAATCTGTCAATAAAGTACCTGAGGGTAATTCATATATACCGGGCTTATTAATATGACCGCTTAAGCCAAATAATAGAGAGCCTGCATGTTTTGGTTCACCTATTTTGCTGAACCACTCACCACCTTTTTCTATTATAGGTGGTATATTAGCTAAAGTTTCAATATTATTAATAGTCGTAGGGCATCCCCACAAACCAAAATTAGCAGGGAAGGGTGGTTTAAATCTTGGCATTCCTCTTTTGCCTTCAATAGAATTTAACAATGCTGTTTCTTCACCGCAAATGTATGCACCTGCACCTCTATGAATATAGACTTCTGTTGAAAATTTTGTACCCAGTATATTTTTTCCTACAAGACCTTTTGCATACGCATCATCAAGAGCTTTTTGCAACATAACTATCCATGGATAGTATTCACCGCGAATGTAGATATAGGCTGTCTTTATGCCCATTGCTAGGCAAGCTATCAATGTGCCTTCTAAGAACTGGTGAGGATTTTTCTCGAATATTTCTCTATCCTTAAAGCTTGCCGGTTCTGATTCATCACCATTGGCGCAAAGATATTTTGGCTTATCTGTTTTTTGCGGCATAAAAGACCACTTCATTCCTGTAGGAAAACATGCTCCGCCTCTTCCGCGTAAACCTGATCTTTTAACCTCTTCAATTATAGCTTCCGGAGTCATTTTAAGCGCTTTTTTGAATGCGCCGTAGCCTCCGTTTTTCATATAGACTTCGATGTTGTGATTATCAGGAATATTTTTCAGTATGATTGGCTGGAACTCAGACATATAATTTTATGGTCTATTAGCTTTTTGAAAGTTTTTCTAAAATACTATCTATTTTATCTTTTGAAAGGTTCTCTTCGTAATAATTGTTTACCTGCATCATTGGAGCAGTACCGCAACTGCCAAGACACTCGGCTTCAATTAGTGTGAATTTGCCATCGGGAGTTGTTTCGCCAATACTAATATCTAACTTATTGGATATATAATCAACTACATCATAGCCTCCGCACAGCATACACGAAACATTTGTACAAACCTGAAGATGATATTTGCCTACAGGCTTTTTATTATACATTGTATAAAATTCCGCAACACCAAGCACGTGCTCATAAGGAATGTTTAGCATGTTACCAACGTATTTCATTACATCAATTGATAGCCATCCAAACTGTTCCTGTGCAAGCCATAGGGCATCCATTATTGCCGCAGCGCTTGTAGGGTAATGAGATTTAGCTACCTCAAGCTTTTTTAAATTCTCTTCAGTAAATTTTATTTCCATATTATATGAAATCTTCTATCTTATAAAATCTGATAAATCTTATGAATCTGAAAAAATCTTATGAATCGTTTTATTTATCTGCTTCGCCCATAACAGGATCTATACTGCCGATAATTGCAACAATATCACTTATCATACCGCCTTTGATCATTGTTGACAAAGCGCCAAGGTTTACAAATGATGGAGAGCGAATTTTTAATCTGAACGGATAACCTTTGCCATCACTTATAGCATAAAACCCAAGCTCGCCTTTGGCTGATTCAATTGCCTGGTATGCTTCTGCACCTTTTTCAGGGGCATTGCCAAAATTTACAA
The DNA here is from genome assembly GCA_947084945.1 of uncultured Ignavibacteria bacterium. Taxonomy (GTDB): domain Bacteria; phylum Bacteroidota; class Ignavibacteria; order Tepidaquicellales; family OLB5; genus OLB5. The sequence continues at coordinate 3,856 of CAMTUP010000032.1, forward strand.
TCATAAAATCATGAATAAGCTCTTCCATTTTGGAATATACTTCGCCTTTATCAGGTAATACCTGTTTTGCATCGGGTGAATTGATGGGTCCTTCAGGTAATTTTGCGATACACTGCCTTAGTATCTTTACTGTTTCATACATTTCTTTTATTCTTACATAATATCGGGCAAGTACATCACTTTCAGTCAATGTGGGAACATCAAAATCAAGTTCAGAATAGTTGAGATATGGAGCATCTTTTCTTAAGTCACTTGCAACACCGGCAGCCCTTAAGTTTGGACCTGTAACACCAAGTGAAATCGAATCTTCTTTAGAAATATAACCAACACCTTCACACCTGTTTATAAAAATTTTATTTCTTTCAATAAGGTTTCGGCAATCTTCAAGTTTTGGAATGAACTGATCTAAAAAGGTTACCAAACGTGCTTTGCATTCATCGCTCATATCTAATGCAAGTCCGCCTATCCTTGTATAGCTTGTTGTGAATCTTACACCGGTTAATATATCAAGTATATCAAGTATCTTTTCGCGTTCGGTAAATGACCATAAAAAAACAGTTAATGCGCCTACATCCATTGCCATAGAACCCATCCATACTAAATGAGAGGCAAGTCTTGCCATTTCACAGCACATTGTCCTTATCCATGTAGCGCGTGGTGTTGCTTCTATCTTAAGTAATTTTTCAATTGCAAGTATGTAACCAACATTATTTGCTAATGGTGATAAGTAATCAAGTCTATCTGTATGAGGAATAAATTCATGAAAAGTCATGTTTTCGGCAAGCTTTTCATAACCTCTGTGTAAGTAACCAAGCACTGGCACTGTGCCTACTACTGTTTCTCCATCAAGGCTAACTACAAGCTGAAGCACTCCGTGTGTGGCAGGGTGCTGGGGACCCATATTAAGCACAAGCTGGTTATCAAGTGTACCTTCAAAGTGTCCGCGAACATCATCTGATTCAAGTGCCCTTAGTATCTTTTCCTGAGCTAAAGAAATATGGCTCTCTTCTTTTGTTTCCGTTATAAATTCTTCTTTAGTTAATTCTTCAGACATATTATAAGTATAAGCGAATTTTCGCTTGTGTTTTTATTTCTTTGGTAATGTTACAGCTCCGGGTAAACCCATTAACGGATAATCTTTCCTTAAAGGATAATATTCATATTCTTCCATCATATACATTCTTCTTAAATCAGGGTGATTTAAGAATGTAATTCCCATCATATCATACGCTTCACGCTCTGACCAGTTGGCTGATTGCCATACGGGGTATAGACTTTCAACTTCGGGTTTTTTTGAATCAAGTTTTACCTTAAGGAAAATCCTGGTTTTATGAGTGAGTGAATATAGATTATATAGACACTCAAATCTTTCGTTCTTGGTAAATCTATCTACGCTTACAACATCCCTTAGCTGTTCAAATTGAAATTCATCCCGTAATATGGTAGCAATTTCTATGAGCCTATCTTTTGGGACCTCTATCATAGGGTAATTTATGTTTTCAGAGAAAACTACTCCCCCGAATCCATTTGCTTCTGAAAACTTATTTTTGATTTGTTCTGTTAATTCTGTCATAATTTATAAACAAATTTAGCAAAATATGATAAGATATTCAATGCCGTAAGCCTTGTTACTAAGGCAAAATAATTTTCAGGTTTTTTAGTTAATATCTAATTCTGTTGAGGAAAAGTGCATAAAAAAAACAGGTCATAAACCTGTTTTTTTATAACAAAATTAATACTTAACCTGCGACTTGATATTCAACAGGTTTTGCCATTGTTTTGATATTCTGAAAAGCAAATTTTAGATCATTGAAATTTATTTGTTCCTTTGCATCCAAAAATTCAATACCTATTATTGAACCATCTTTTGAAATATCAATATTCATATTCCCTAATTCAAGTGTATTAACAATTTCTTTCTTCTTGCTTTCATCTAAATACATATAAGCAATATTGTTATCTGAATCTATTGTTAATTTAATAATTTTCATTTTTATATTTATGTTTTTTAATAATATTTAACTATTACAGTTATTATTTTCCAATCATTCTTAATCCTGATAAAATTTATCAATAAACTTAACAAAACATGATAAAGTATTCAATGCTGTATGCCTTGTTCAAATCTCTCGTTTCAAACACCAATTTGGGAACAGAAGTTGAGTCAAAAGATTAACCACTAATTCCACTAATTTACACGAATTTAATTTGAACATTTTGTTTAGTTGTTGGTGAATGTAAAGTCCTTCGGCAATACCAACAACGAGGGAAACTACCTCATTCCCAAACTCCAGTTTGGGAATGTTAAAACATATTAATTGCAAAAAGAATATTAAAATCTCAGCCAAGAATTTCACTAATTTTCACGAATTTGTATCAAGCCGTTGGTGAACTGCTAGGGCAATCAAGAAACACCAACATCGGGGGAAAATACTTACAAATCAAATATAGAAACTAAAATGTATAGGAAAATATGCTTATCATTGGAAATATATACTTAAAATATTATGATATTATAAATAAATACTTAATTATTTTATAAATAAATATTTATAAAAAATATCGAAAAAATTAATGAATCTCTGCAAAATACAAACGATAGTAGTACACAGCAGTCCTTCAATATTCGAAAAATCTAAACATAAATTTTTGTATAATTTATAAAGAGGTATCTAAACTAATAATAGGGTAATGCTTTATACTTTTATCAGACTTTTCTCATTTCCCAACCTACCCCCAACAACCATTGCACCTAAATACAATACCGCTGCTAAGATAAACACCGCCTTAAATCCATAACTCATTGAAAGCATTACAGCAAGAACACTGCCCAGAACCGAGAAAAATCCATTCACTCCCCAGCCATAAGCAACCAGGTATTTCGAATTATTATCAATCCTGCTCATTCCGTATGGAAAAGGTATGCCCATAAAAAATGCTAATGGAGCAATCATAGCAACTGATATTATTACTCTCCACATAATATCCATTCTAACTAATGAATCAAATATAACAGAATTCAATAACCCAATTAAAATTGTTAAAGCGGCAATTATAATGTAAATTATTTTTACGTTCTTTAGAATTCCTAATACTTTGTTTGATAACATACTTCCAATTCCTGAAAATAACAGCATAGTTGAAATAACCGTAAGCATTGTATAAACAGGCTGACCAAGGAACAATGTGAATTTCTGGATGAAACAGATTTCAATAATAATATATCCTAACCCGAGCAATGCAAAGTATGTTATGTACTTTCCTTTTTTTACTTTCTTTATTTCAGGGTCTTTGCGGAATTTTACATAGATAGGAAGAAATATAAGTAACGCTGAAATTAAAATGGTTTGTATCAGTAAAATTACAAGGGTTGATTCAGCAATGGGCTTTTGAACCATTGAAAGCATTGCCCTATCACCTTGAGAGAATGATTCCTTAATATTGCCAAAATTTATTTTCGTGAAATCAGTATTGTGTTCAAAGTATGGATTATCATCAGTCGCAGGGTATAACTTCTTATCAGGATATTTACCTGCTATATCAGAAATATTATCACTTCCTATTATATCTTTGTATATTCCATCCTGTTTAGAAACATGATCATAAATTATCTCAAGGTTAAGCAGTGCTGACATAGTTTTAAGTTTCTGAATATCAAACTCATCAAATCCGCTTTTTTTAAACACAACACCTGTTAAATAACTTAAATCTTTTTCAAATTCCGTTGGTGGTCTTTTGAAAACATAAAACTGATTTTTTAAATCACTTCCACCATTTAACTTTTGCGCTTCTTTTATTGATGCAACAAGTCTTGGCATTTGCGGTTCGGGTCTGGTTATATATAGTATTCCGTTTATATCCAGATGCTGTAGATATTCACGCAGTGCTTCTTCGGTTAAGATGTAATTTTCTACAAGGCTCATAGCTCCGCTGTTGCTTGCCGAGGCTGAAATTGTGTGAGCGCTGATAATGACATCATATTTAATTCTTTTTCCTCTTAGCCAGCTTCTTGCATCATCTGTAATTATATTTACTCTTTTATCGTTGGCAATTCCGCCTGTCCAGTAGCCTGCAAGGTCTTTTTCAACCAGTTCATTAAGGATTGGATTTATTTCAACTGCTGTAACTGATTTTGCATTATTGGTAAGTGCAGAAAGTATCTCACCTCCGCCGCCTGAGCCAAGAATGAAAACTTTTGCAGTATCTTCGCGTTTTAAAACCAATGCAAGCATCGAAGCGTCAAAAGGCGGGCGGGCAGTTGAATCAAGCACTTTAGGAACTTTTGGAATATAAGTTGTAGAATTACCTGCATCTATAATTGCTGTATAGACAGGATAATCATCAACATTTTCGCCATCATCTTTCATTACATCAACTTTTGAAAATGAATTCCATTTTGTAAGAAGTCTAAGCTCCTCATTTTCTTTTATATAATTACCATAAACTTTATTGCTTGAAATGTAAATTGGCAGGTAAGATTCAGGGTTTGTTAAGAAAAGTCCATTTACTACTAACATAATCATTGCACAATATAAACATATAGTCTGTCTTCTGCTCTTTTCCATAGCGAAGATAAGTGTTCCTGCGCAAGCTATAAGAGATGCAAATATTATACCTCCTGAACCTCCGAATTTTGGAAGTACAAGAATGAATACAAAACAGCTTAATCCTGCGCCAACAAGATCATAAAAATAAAGCTGGTTAATTCCTGATTTGAACCTTGTGAATAACTGTCCTATTATCAAACCTGCAAGAAAGAAAGGGAGAGTAATTAAAATATAATAGACCGGAAGATAAAGAAATTGATTGCTATCTATAAAAAGACTGAACGGGTCAAATGGTATTTTGTTAATTAAAACAAATGAAACAATTATAGATATAGTAAATAGTAATGATGTAACTGTAAGGAATGAATTAATCTCTGCTTTGTTTATTCTATCGCTGATAATTATTGTAACGCCGCTAATACCAAGACCAAGCAGCGCTATACTGATTATCATAAATGCAAAATGATACCATAATGAAACTGATAAAACCCTTATCAATGTGAACTCAAGCATCAACACGCTTAAGGATATAAGCAATAACGCTATCTTATGTTTTGATGTTAAGGTCTCTTTTTTTAATGAAGAAGTTTTTAATGCAGTAGTTTTTTTACTCATTAATTTATACTTATTTTATAATTACTTTTATACGGTCTTATTGTTAATAAGAGTATCTTTCAGGTAAGAGGGTTTTGATAACGGATAATCTGTACTGTAATGTAATCCGCGTGATTCTTTTCTGAGCAGTGCTGACTTTATAATCAAATATGAAATCAATGCCATATTTCTTAACTCAAGAAGTTCTCTGCTAACCTTGGTTTTCTTGTAAAATGTTTCTATCTCACTTTTTATCAATTTAATTCTTCTGAGTGCCCTGTGAAGTCTTAAATTAGACCTGACAATTCCAACGTAATTAGACATTATTTGTTTAATTTCGTGTTTGTTTTGAGAAATTAAAATCCATTCTTCAGCATTTTCGGTTCCGCTGGAATCCCATTCAGGTATTTCTTCATCTTTAATGTTTTTGATAACAACGATTTCATTTTTACAAATCTTTGCCGCTTTATCTGCATACACCAATGCTTCAAGCAAAGAATTTGATGCAAGCCTATTTGCTCCGTGACCTCCGGTCATAGAAGACTCTCCAAGAACAAATAAATTGTCCAGTGAAGTTTTACCATTTAAGTCGCTTACTATTCCACCGCAGCTATAATGCGCAGCGGGCACAACAGGTATCATATCTTTTGCAATATTTAAGCCAATTGATAAGCATTTTTTATAAATGTTTGGAAATTTATTCTTTATCTTTATTAAACCAAGCATTGTTACATCAAGATAAACAAAATCATCTCCGTGCTTTTTCATTTCATTATCTATTGCTCTTGCAACTATATCTCTTGGAGCAAGTGAGCCGCGGGAATCATATTTATGCATAAATTTTTCACCGCCTTTTGTCTTTAATATGCCTCCGGCTCCACGAAGGGCTTCACTGATTAAAAATGACTGTTGGTCATAATATTCCATTCTGTTTTCATAAAGACTTGTTGGGTGAAACTGGACAAACTCCATATCACCAATTATGCAACCGCTTCTGTAACCAATTGCAATCCCATCTCCTGTTGCTATTGCAGGATTTGTTGTGTGCAGGTAAACCTGACCAATACCACCTGTACATATAACAGTTAATTTCGATAGTATCGTTTTTATTTCATTATTAATCTCATCATAAGCATACGCTCCAAAACATGTATGATTCAAATTTTTAGGTTTCCCTTTTATATTGTGTTCTGTGATAAGATCAATTGCAGTATGATGCTCTAAGACTGTAATATTAGGGTTATTGTTTATGTTGTGAAGTAATGCTCTTTCAATTTCTTTACCGGTAAGATCTTTTGAATGTATTATCCTTTGTCTTGAGTGTCCACCTTCTTTGCCCAGATCAAGTTTTCCCTGTTCTTTGCTGAATTTAACTCCAAGCTCAATTAACTCATCAATAAGGTGCGGACCATTTGTAACAATTTGTTCTACTGCATCTTTGTGGCATAAACCTGCTCCGCACTCAAGTGTATCTTTAATGTGCAGTTCATAGGAATCATCATGTGAAATTACAGTGGCTATACCGCCCTGTGCATAATTTGTGTTGGATTCTGCGCTGTCTTTTTTAGTGATGATAAGGATATTAGCATACTTAGCAGCTTTTAACGCAAAGGATAGCCCTGCAATTCCGCTGCCAATTACTAATATGTCAGTTTTTAACCTCAATATTTAAGAATATCGTGCAGTTATATCCTCGCCTGTTTTAATACTGGTAAACCTGAAATCCTGGAAGGCAAGCGATGCATCTTCTTCAAGACTTATCCTTAAGAGATATTTAAATGATAGCTTTGTCATATTACTTATTGTACCTTCACGTAAGGTTTTAAATACTATAGGATGTACTTTTAATGTAAGTTTACCGGATGGTTTTTCTTTATCCAGTTTATAACGCTTAATCCAGCGCTCTATTCTTGTTAAAATATTTGTTGAGCTTTCTATTATACCGCTGCCGCCGCATAACGGGCATTGTTCGGTAATTGATCTTACAACATTTTCACGGACTCTTTGCCTGGTTATCTGTACAAGCCCGAATTCAGATACAGGCAATAATGTTACTTTTGCTCTATCCTTCTTGAATTCTTTTTTTAACTCATCATAAATTTTTTTCTTGTTCTTATCATCATATACATCAATAAAATCAATTATTATTAATCCCCCAAGGTCCCGAAGTCTTATTTGCCTGACAATTTCTCTTGCTGCATCAAGATTGGTTTTAAGTGAGTTTGTTTCCTGATCTTTGCTTTTCGCATACTTGCCGCTGTTAACATCAACAACATACATTGCCTCGGTTTTTTCAATAATAAGATGACCGCCAATTTTTAAGGGAACCCGTTTGCCTAATGTCTGATGAATTTCTGCTTCTATACCATAAATATCAAACAAAGCCTTAGAGCCTTTATAAAACTCGACTTTATTTAACATATCGGGTGAATTTATCTTAACGTAACTTTGTATTTCCTTAAACAGCTTTTTGGAATCAACCAAAACCTTATCAACATCATCTCTGAATAGGTCTCTGATTACACTTGTTGTTACAGTAAGATCCTTATAAAGCAGGGCAGGTGGTACACCGGTCTTAATCTGTTTTTCAATATCTTTCCATATGCTATAAAGATTTTCAAGGTCCTCGGTCAATGCTTTTTCTTCTGTATCCTCTGCAACTGTTCTGATAATTGCGCCAAACTCAAGGTTACGTGAATTTCTGTAATCCCGAACAATATTTTTCAGCCTGCGTTTTTCACGCATGTTCTGTATTTGCTTTGATGCATTGACTTTATTTTCGAATGGTAGAAATACGAGATATCTGCCGGGGAGTGATACTTTAGAAGTAACCCTTACACCTTTATTGCCTACAGGTTCTTTTGTAATCTGCACAATTATTCTCTGACCGCGCTCAAGTTTTGGAAGCTGTCTGCCTCTTTTCTGGGATTGTTGTTTCTGCGGAGGGGTTTCATCTTCGTCATCTTCATCATCATCAATATCAGAATCATCGCCAAGCAGCGCTTTCATATCTTCTGCCTGGTCACCTACATCGCTAAAATGCAGGAATGCATCCTGCTTAAAACCAAGATCAATAAATGCTGCTTTGATGCCCGGTATTACTTTTGCTACTTTGCCAAGGTAAATATCACCAACGACCCGTTCATATTCTTCATTTTCTATAAAAAGTTCGGATAGTTTTCCGTCTTCGGTTATAGCTATGCGGATTTCATCAGTGTTTTGATTGATGACAATTTCTTTTTTCATTCTGGATCCAGGTTACTCACTTAGTAATTGGACTTAAGCACAAATTAGCTTATATAAAATACAGCTTATTTATGAGTTCATGCTTTTCAAGAACTCTTTGTTGTGCTTTGTCCCTTTCATTTTACCTAAAAGGAATTCCATTGCTTCAACCTGTGAGAAATCACTTAGGATCTTTCTGAGCAGCCATACCTTGCTTAATTCTTCCTGATCAAGCAGCAGTTCTTCTTTTCTTGTGCCTGATTTATTAAGGTCAATTGATGGGAAAATTCTCTTATCGGCAAGCTTTCTGTCAAGAACTATTTCCATATTGCCTGTACCTTTAAATTCTTCAAAGATAACTTCATCCATACGGCTGCCGGTTTCAACCAGCGCCGTTGCAATTATGGTAAGACTTCCGCCTTCTTCGATATTTCTTGCAGCTCCGAAAAATCTTTTTGGTCTGTGCAATGCATTCGCATCCACACCACCGGAAAGTATCTTTCCGCTGTGTGGTACTACTGTGTTATGCGCCCTTGCAAGACGGGTAATACTATCTAATAGTATTACAACATCTTTTTTGGCTTCAGTAAGCCTTTTTGCTTTTTCCAGAACAATATCCGATACCTGAACGTGCCTTTCGGGCGGTTCATCAAATGTTGAACTTATAACTTCTGCTCTTACAGAGCGCTCCATATCTGTTACTTCTTCAGGACGCTCATCAATTAAAAGCACAATAAGCTCAACTTCGGGGTGGTTCTTTGCAATTGAATTGGCTATTTGCTGAAGCAAAATTGTTTTACCTGCTTTAGGCGGTGATACTATCATACCCCTGTTGCCTTTTCCTATTGGCATAAACAGGTTCATGATCCTTGTAGCATACTCTCCGGGTGCTGACTCAAGATTGAATCTTTCGTTAGCATACAGAGGTGTTAAATTATCAAATAGTGTTCTTTCCCGCATTTTTTCAGGATCAACACCGTTTACTTTATCAACTCTTAACAGGGCAAAAAATCTTTCACCATCTTTGGGAGGTCTTACCTGACCACTGACGGTATCGCCTGTTCTGAGCGCAAATTTCTTTATTTGTGATGGAGATACATAAACATCATCAGGGGATGATAGATAGTTGTAATCGGATGATCTTAAAAAACCGTACCCGTCAGGTAATACATCCAAAACACCCTTACTATAAGCAACACCATCATTTTGTGTGCCTGTTTCAAGTATCTTGTATATCAGGTCCTGTTTTCTAAGCTCACTGTAATCACTCATGTTAAGGCTTTTGGCTAAATCGTAAAGATCGCCAATCTTTTTCTTCTTCAGCTCAGCTATATCCATAGAAGGCTTTAATTCATCTTTTTTATCTGATGCCATTATACATTATTTTAATTTATGTTAGTTTTTGGATTACTAATATCTGGAAAGTTTTTTTGGATATCTAATGAAGTATGTGTATTTATTCAGATTATTTAAATCCGGGGTTTTTTTGATGTGTTATTTACTTACAAATATACAAAACAAAGCTATATTAAACAATAGCAGGCTAAAAAATAAGCGGTTAAAAATTTATTGTCTATTTCTGCTAATTTTTCATTATTTTTGTTAATAATCAAATAACTATATTATTTTAAAAGGAATATTTATTATGAATGCAATAATTATCAAAACTAAAATATTCTTTATGATATTTTTATTTAGTTCGGTAATATACTGCCAGCAGAACCCTTTAGTATATTTAATAAAAATTAATGGCTCTATAAATCCTGCAACTTCTGATTTCATTCATAAAAGTATTGAACAAGCTAATAAAAATAATGCGGAGTGCCTAATTATTGAACTTAACACCCCGGGCGGATTACTTAAATCAACCAGGTATATAGTAAGCGATATTTTGATGTCACCAATTCCAATAATTGTATATGTTTCACCGGGAGGTTCGCAGGCAGCATCGGCAGGAGTGTTCATTACGCTTGCTTCAAACATTGCGGTAATGTCGCCTGGTACAAACATAGGTGCTTCACATCCTGTAAGCGGTGATGGCAGTAAAATGGATTCAACCATGAGCGAAAAAGTTACCAATGATGCCGCGGCTTTTATACGCTCAATAAGCGAAAAGAGAAAACGAAATGTTAAGTGGAGCGAAGATGCCGTTAGGTATAGTGTATCCATCACAGAAACCGAAGCATTAAGGGATAGTGTGATTGATCTTATTGCAAATGATGTTAATGATCTGTTAACTAAAATTAACGGAAGAGAGGTTGAAACATCAGCAGGTAAGAAAATCCTTAACACAAATAATTATACAATTGTAAATTTTGAAGAAAACTGGTTCCAGAAATTATTAGGAATTATAAGCGACCCCAACATAGCATACATACTTATGATGATTGGTATGATGGGTATCACTCTTGAATTCTACAATCCGGGTGCAATTCTGCCAGGTGTTGTAGGTGCAATCTGCATATTGCTTGGTCTTTATGGATTACATACACTCCCAATAAATTATGCAGGAGCTGGACTGATACTGCTTGCTGTAATTCTATTTATTGCTGAAATAAAAGTTACTAGTTACGGAATGCTCACCGTTGCAGGAGTTATTTCGATGTTTATTGGTTCAATGATGCTAATAGATACAGGTTCACCTTTTGAAACTTCTTTAAATATTTCAATGAAAGTAATAATAACAACTGTTTTAATTATAGCAGGGCTCTTTGTTTTGATTTCCTGGTTAGTTGTAAAAGCGCATAAACGCAAAGCTATGACCGGTGCATCAGGTATGATAGGGGAAATTGGTGAAGTGTTTAATGATATTTCCGGCGGTAACGGTGTAGTTAAGATAATGGGCGAGATATGGAAAGCAAAAGCAGATGAGAATATTCCAAGGGGCAATAAAGTAAAAGTTATTGAGGTAAAAGATTTGACTATAAAAGTACAAAAAGTATAAAAGCGTACCCTCACCCCCTAACCCCTCTTCCATTGGGAGAGGGGGAGCGACAACTCAAAATTTAGCTTCACCCTCTCATTTTAGAGGCTGTCTCAAAAGTGCTTTGTCATTCCTGCGAAAGCAGGAATCTTTAATAATTTTAACATAAATTTTTCAAAATTAAGATTTTTGAGACAAACTCTTTAGGAGAGGGGGCTAAGGGGGTGAGGTATAAAAGGAATTTTATTTAATTTAAACCATACGGAGGACATATGGAAGCAGTAATAATAACATTTTTATTCTTTGCATTTCTTTTCTTTATAATAATTCTTTTCAGCATGATAAAAGTGTTGAGAGAGTATGAAAGAGGTGTAATTTTTCGTTTAGGCAGGTATTCACAAACAAAAGGACCCGGACTTATTATCTTAATACCGTTTATTGATAAGATGGTAAAAGTAAGCCTGCGTACACTTGTAATGGATGTACCCTCACAGGATGTTGTTACACGTGATAACATTTCAGTTAAAGTTAATGCAGTTGTCTATTTCAGGGTAATGCTGCCGCACAAAGCTGTGATAGAAGTGCAGGATTACCTCTTTGCAACTTCACAGATTGCGCAGACAACACTCCGCAGCGTACTTGGACAATCAGAATTGGATGAATTACTTAGTGAGCGTGATGCAATAAACAAAAAGCTTGCGGTTATTATTGATGACCATACCGAGCCATGGGGAATAAAGGTTTCAAACGTTGAAGTAAAACAAATTGACTTACCGATTGAGATGCAGCGAGCAATGGCTCGCCAGGCTGAAGCCGAAAGAGAAAGAAGAGCTAAGGTTATTCACGCTGATGGTGAGTTCCAGGCATCTCAAAGACTTGCAGATGCTGCAGAAATTATCCAGCGACAGCCTATATCATTACAGCTTAGATACTTGCAGACATTAACAGAAATTGCAACCGAGAAGAACTCAACAATTATCTTCCCATTGCCAATTGATCTTATCTCGCAATTCATGAAGCTGGCTGAAGGTATAGGAAATAAGAAATAAAGTATCATTTTTTAAGAATAGGGCAGTCTGTTTACAGGCTGCCCTTTTTTTTATTATATTTTTAGATTGAAAAACCCTTGAAATTATATTAATTTGAGATTCCGTGAAACGGAATCGAAATCCCGCTTTGCGGGAAAAACCACTAAATATTAAAATATATGAAAAGACTAATACTTTTCGAACTAATAATACTATTTTTAGCCACAACTTTTGAGAGTGACTCTCCGCCCGGCTGGTTCCAGCAAGTATTGCCTGTGAATGACCAGATAAATGATATATTCTTTTTAGATAGTTCAACAGGCTGGGTGGTAACAGATGGCAATCCTCAGACTAACGATACTGGTTATATTATGAAAACGACTAATTCAGGTAATAACTGGGTTGTA
>CAMTUP010000033.1:0-23017 GCA_947084945.1 uncultured Ignavibacteria bacterium
CATCACACAGCCATCCGCGCCCAATTGCAGGGCTTTATCCACCATGATATCTGCGGCTTCTGAGGAAAGCATGATAACGGGCAGGTCTTTCCACTCTTTGCGGCGGCGCAGGAATTCAAGTATATCCAAGCCGTTGACTTCGGGCATATTGATATCCAGGATCATCAGGTCAGGCCGCCCGCCGGCAAGTAAGGCTTGCGCGGCAGTGCGTGGATAAAAAATACTTTGTCTCACAGTCCAGCAGTTTAAGCATCAAGCTGACAGCGCGTCCCATTTCTTCATCGTCGTCTACGATCCAGACCAGTTTCATTTTGATAGGTTCTCTTCCACGCTGATTAACCATTCAAGAATTTCATCAAATAATTCGTGTTCGCTAATTGCGGTTTCCCATTCCCAATCATCTTTTTCAACTTCGTAAGAAAATGGATCCTTAATTCTGGCGTCGTTGCACGCTTTTTCAAATTCGGGAAATGTCATTTTATACTTATTTTCAAAACCTGCAATGAGCGCCTGGGTTTCTTCCATGCGTGATTGAACAGTAGACTTTATCGGTAATTAGAAAAAACGTCCCGAAGGCGTTGTCCTGAGCCTGTCGAAGGGTTGCCGCCAGGCGCTCAAATTACTCGAAATAAACCTTCGGGAGGGTGCTTGAATGTTATTTCCGATAAAGTCTAGTATTCTTTGTCGCAGGCAATAACGCGATGTGAAAATTTGATTGACCTGTTATTTTTCTTACAAAGCGGTAAATCGCTTCTGGAACGACAATTGCTTCTGTAACCATGCCTACTCCTATTCCAAATGCGCCTTGATACTTTCCGCCGCGCTGATGGTCATACCTTTAACAACAGCCAACTCTTCAACCTTTGCTTCTCTAATCTTATCCATGGAACCGAAATGTTTCAAGAGGGCTTTTCTGCGCGCCGGTCCAATGTCAGGAATGGAATCGAGTTGAGACGCCAGGCCTTGTTTGGACCGTCTCGCGCGGTGTGCCGTGATCCCATAGCGATGCGCTTCATCGCGAATTCGCTGCACAAGATACAGTCCTTGCGAATGACGCGGCAATAATAAAGGCTGGCGGTTATGCGGGAAGAAAATCTCCTCATCCTGTTTTGCCAGCCCAACCACAGGCGCTTTTTCGAGCAAGTCAAATTGCTCGAGGACTTTGACCACGCGCCCCAACTGACCTTTACCTCCGTCAATAATAATTAGATCGGGGAGGAAGGAAAAAGACGCGTCCTTCTTGGACCCTGGACCTGATTCCGTTTCCTGGGCAGACCGCCACCGACGGAATCTGCGCGTAAGCATTTCCTCCATCGAAGCAAAGTCATCGGGCTCGCCAATGCTTGTGCTTTCAATATTGAATTTGCGATAAAGTTTTTTGGCTGGCACGCCCTGCTCGAACACGATCATCGCGCCGACAGTTGCCACGCCCTGCGTATGACTGACATCATAACATTCAATGCGGTTGGGCGGCGCGGATAATTTCAAAGCGGACTGTAACTCGCCGAGAGCCTGCTCCTGCTTGTGCGAGTCCGCCTGCCATTGGGCGCGCAAGGCCTGCAAAGTCTCGGATGCGTTCTCTGCGGCCATCTGCACCAACTCGTGCGGCTCGCCATCCTTTGGCACAAATAACTCCACTTTCTCGCCGCCGCGCTTGGACCTGAGCCACTGCCCGATGATCTTCGCTTCCTCTATTTCCTGCGGGAGCATTACTTGCTCTGGAATGTTCGCGGCTTCGGTGTAGAACTGCTTGACGAACTCCGTCATTACTTCCTGGTCGGCTGTATCTTCCGTGCCTTCGAGGATGTAGTATTCGCGCCCGATCAATTTTCCGCCGCGAATGAAGAAGATCTGCACGCAGGCTTCGCCGTCTGAGCGCGCCATGGCCAGCACATCTGAGTCTTTGTAATCGGGTGCAAAAACAATTTTTTGTCTTTCAATAATGGATCCCATGGCCTTCAATTGGTCGCGTACCGCGGCGGCTTTCTCGAAACGCATTTCTTCAGACGCCTTTTGCATCTCGGCTTCTAAGCGCGTTACAATGTCTTGACTGTGTCCGCTCAGGAAATCCATCAGGTCGGAGATCATTTGGCGGTAGCCTGCCTGGGACGCTGATCCAATACAGGGGGCAATACACAGCTTGATGTCAAAGTAAAGACACGCGCGTTTGTCGAGTCCCGTGATCTCGCGGTCACAAGTCAGGTAGGGGAATATGCGGCGCAGCGCATCCAGTGTTTGATAGACCGCCCACGCGGAGGTGTACGGACCAAAATAACGCGAGCCGTCTTCGACCATTTGCCGCGTCACAGTCACTTTGGGATATGGCTCATGCCAGTGGATTTTTATATATGGGTAGCGCTTGTCGTCCTTAAAGCGGATATTGTATTTGGGGCGATGCTTCTTGATCAGGTTCATCTCAAAAATGAGCGCCTCAAGTTCCGAGCCGACGACGATCCATTCAATTTCAGCAACCTCGCGTACGAGGCGGCGGGTTTTTGCATCGTGGCTTGAATCAGCGTGGAAGTACGAACGCACACGGTTCTTCAGGCTGATGGCTTTGCCAACGTAAATAATTGTCCGCTCGGAATTGCGAAAGATATAACAGCCTGGTTTGGAAGGCAGGGTGGTAAGAATGCCCTGTAATTTCTCTGAAATTTCCATTGGAGGCAATTCTAACATGTCCCCTTTTTCAATTCGGATGATTAACTTTGTTGAAAACACAGCTACGAATACTTGTGCAGGAGATCAATTGCAAAATGGTCTCACCAAAATTTATTCAGGGAATTCCCTAACGTACAAAACCCATGCGTAATCTGCGTCCCTTTTTTTAGATGTACGGTAGAGAATCAGGCAATTCAATTGTAAAAATTGTACCCTTGCCCGGTTCGCTGGCTGCATCAATTGAGCCGCCATGCGCGTTGATGAGTTGTTTTACAATCGCCAGGCCCAGCCCGCTGTTTACCCTTTCACTGCGCGATTTGTCGCCGCGCCAGAATCGATCAAAGATAAACGGAATATCTTCTGCTGGAATGCCGGCGCCTGTATCCTTGACCATGATCCGTGCGCCTCTCGCTTCGCGTCCGCTGATACCTGATTCCGTTTCGAGAGAAATCGTTCCGCCGTTGGGTGTGTGTCTGAGTGCGTTTGAAATTAAATTGGACAGCACTTGATTGAGCCTGTCGTAATCTGCGGTGATTTCCTGTGATGAGTTGGCGATGTTTGTCTGCAACTCAATTCCTTCGGATGCGGCTTGGGAGGAAAAACTCAAAGTGAGATCAGCCAGCAGGTCAGCAAGCAGGAAGCGGGTAGGGTGAAGCGGAAGTTGTCCTGCTTCGGCGAGGGAGAGGGTCTGCAAGTCATCCACGAGGCGGGCGAGCAGTTTGGTCTCATCCAATGTATTGTTGATGTTTTCAGGATTCGCTTCGTAGACGCCATCCAACATGCCTTCAAGATTACCTTGAAGGATATGCAAAGGCGTGCGAAGTTCGTGGGCGATATCAGCAGTGAGATTGCGGCGCTGCGTTTCGGCGCGTTCGAGTTCGTTGACCATGTGATTGAAGCGCCTCGCCAGCTGCCCGAATTGACGCGGATAATGCTCGGGTACTCGCACGCTGAGATCGCCTTCGGAGATTGAGTCGATTGCGGTAAAAATTTGGGTCATGGGTCTGCCGAAACGCCGAAATGTAAAACCACCGACGATGGCTGCGATCAGCATGAACGCGATTGGAACGCCGCAAAGTGGTATGAGAAAGCCGCCTCTAAAATGTCCATCCCCCAGGTTTATGGCAAGAAAAATAATGATGCCAATGGCAATGAAAAACAGCAAGGTGATACCGCCAAAGAAAAGGGCGAAGGGTAAAAAGAATCGGCGGCTACCCGGCCAGTGACGCGGCGGGAAGTGGGGAGGCAGATGCGGTGGGCGGTGATCGTGAGGCATTTTATATCTCTGCTGGTCGAGTAGGGTGAATGTTTTTCTCGCCCGTATCGAGACCAGCAATATACATAAGTTTTCGTTAGGCGGTCTCGACATACCGCTCACTAACGTTCGCGGCTACTCGATCACCGTCATTTATTTTTCTTTAAACCTATAGCCGATTCCGTAAACAGTTTCGATCATGTTTTGATTTGATTCAGCTTCGAGTTTCTTGCGTAGATTTTTGATGTGCGAGTCCACGCTGCGGTCAATGCTGGAGGCGGCTCCGTGCAGATCGTCGAGCAGATGTTCGCGGGTGAAGGTTTGACCACGGCGGCTTGCGAGGATGTAGAGCAGCTTGAATTCATTGGGTGTGAGTTTGATAGGGTTGTTATTGATTGTGGCAGAATATTTGTCCGCGTCAATTTCGAGAGAGCCAGCGCGGATGATGCTTGGCGCTTTCACTTCTCCGCGGGTTCTGCGCAGGAGCGCGCGCACGCGGGCAACCAGTGCGCGAGGTGAGAATGGTTTGGTGATGTAATCGTCTGCGCCGATTTCGAGGCCAGTGACCTGATCCACTTCTTCAGCGAGGGCCGTGAGCATGATGATGGGCACGTCGCTTTCGCGACGCAGGATCTGGCATACTTCGCGGCCGTCTATTTTGGGGAGCATCAGGTCAAGGATGATGAGATCTGGCTTTTCGCGGCGGGCAGTTGTCAGCGCGGATTGACCGTCGCTTGCTGTCAGCACGCGGAAACTGTTTTTCTCCAAATAGTCACGTGCGAGGCGGGCGATCTTGGGTTCGTCATCAACGACGAGGATGAGTTCCTGCATGGGTGGAGTATAAAGTGGAAAGTGGGAAGTGGAAAGCGGCAGCGCGAGATGGTTATCTCGCGCTGCCTTCTCAATTACTTCTTTTCTTCAGGCGATTCGTCTTTCTTTCCGTCTACTTGATAACCCCCGTCGCCTTCGTGTCTCATCCAGGGTGGGCCGTGGTGATGACCATGAGGTCCCCAGCCCATTCCGCGGAAGAAGATCATTTTCAAAAAGCCGAGGAAGAGGAACAGGAAAAAGATGGATAAGCAAATTCCACCAAGTGGGAGGAAGCCAAAGGTATGGCGGTAACCAAAACCAAAAGGTTGAGGATGTCCGTATTTGTAGTAGCCGGGGCCGTACATCATGGGCGCGCCCTGTCCATTTTCTACGGCTTTAGAAATGGCAGTTGCCACCGCCGGAGCCTGCGAGATTCCCTGCACGAGACCTGCTTTATAAGCCATTGTGCTGCCTGCGACCATGAGGACAATGAGGAGTACAACTCCGATCAGCCGAAAAACTAAACCTTTGCGAAACATGTTTACCTCCAGTAGGTGATTGATTTGGTTTGTTCTTTAATCCCTAATTTATCAAGCCATTGTGGAGGAATTGTGGATGAGCGCGGCAGGTTTTATGGAGGCTGTGCAGGAGGCACATCAGAGAAAATGGAAATCTGACACAAAATATCCATATTGATTGCGTGATTTCAACTTCTCACCCTTGTATGCATCTGATACAATGCGGGGCGGTAATAAGAAGGCATAATGAATCGTCTCAATGATGGTTGAAAGATGATTACATAGAAAAAGATGACAGTCATTTATTAGTGATTGTCATCTGTCAGGAAGATGAAAATGTCTATAAATGGAAATGAGAAACACGTAAAAGTATTGATTTTAGGGTCAGGGCCTGCCGGGCTGGGTGCGGCGCTGTATGCCGCGCGCGCGGAGTTGTCCCCGGTCGTGCTGACGGGCATGCAGTTGGGCGGTCAGGCCGCGTTGACGCATGTGATTGAAAACTATCCCGGTTTCCCCACTGGGGTGGGCGGCCCTGAATTGGGTGAGTTGTTCCAAAAGCAGGCCGAAAACTTTGGCGCGCAGGTTGAGTTTGATACGGCGCATGAGGTGGATTTTTCGAAGCGTCCATATAAGGTGATGACAGACAACGCTGAATACAAAGCGGATACGGTTGTCATATCAACAGGCGCGAGTCCAAATCATCTCAATGTTCCGGGTGAAGTTGAGTTGACAGGCCGCGGCGTTTCATATTGCGCCACTTGTGACGGCTGGTTCTTCAAGGGAAAGAAAGTTGTGATCGTGGGCGGCGGAGACAGCGCGCTCGAAGAGGGTCTCTTCATCACACGCTACGCCTCCAGCGTGACCGTGATCCATCGTCGTGATGAATTCCGCGCGGGCGCAATTTTGCAGAAGCGCGCGAAAGGTCATCCGAAGATGAATTTTATCCTTGACACAGTTGTAACTGAAGTGATCGGCCCGGATAAACTTAAAGCCTTGAAATTAAAGAATGTAAAGACAGGCACTGAAACGATATTTGAAACGGATGGCTTGTTCATTTTCATCGGTCACACCCCGAATACACAGATGTTCAAAGATAAATTGGATATGAGCGCCCTCGGTTACATCAAAGTTAACGACAAGATGGAAACCAACGTCCCAGGCGTGTTTGCGGCTGGGGAGGTGGCTGACCCGCATTTCAGGCAGGTCATTACGTCCGCGGGGATGGGGGCGGCGGCGGCCATTCAGGCCACCCGCTTCCTCGAAGCAAGCACAACTCCCCAGGGGGAATCAAGCTAGAGATTAAGCATGAAGCGAGCGAAGGACTCCTTTACTGAATCGGTAAACTGGAGTCCTTCTTTTTGTTAGCGTCAGCAGGAATGTGTATCCAAAAATGTGACTTTTTGTACTTTTAAGCCGTGATACTTTGGGATAGAATTAGAAAAAATAAAGGCGTCTGACGCCGAATAAATTTTTGGAGGAACCCCATGAAGAAAATCTCTATCATCGGCGCGGGCAATACGGGCGCAGCCACTGCGCATTGGCTCGCCGAACGCGAACTCGCCGACATTGTATTGCTGGATGTGGTGGAGGGCATGCCGCAAGGCAAAAGCCTCGATCTGCTTGAGGCGATGCCGATCATTGGCAAGGATACGCATGTGCTTGGCACGAATGATTATGCCGATACAAAGAATTCGGACATCATTGTTATTACGGCTGGCATTGCGCGCAAACCCGGCATGAGCCGTGACGATTTGTTGAAGACGAACGCGGATATTGTTGGCAAAGCCGCAACAGAGATTTTGAAACATTCGCCGAATGCGATTTTCATTGTCTTGACCAATCCGCTTGATACGATGGCGTATCTTACGCTGAAGGTCACCAAACTGCCGCGTGAGCGTGTGATCGGCCAGGCCGGTATTTTGGACTCCGCTCGTATGCGCGCCTTCGTTGCCATGGAAGCGGGCGTGAGTGTTGAAAATGTTAATTGTTATGTGTTGGGCGGGCATGGCGATGAGATGGTGCCTCTTACACGACATTCCAATATTGCGGGCATTCCGTTGCGCGATTATTTCCCGGCTGACGAACTCGAAGCGATCGTTAACCGTACCCGCAAGGGCGGCGGCGAGATCGTCAATTTGCTGAAAACTGGTTCGGCTTACTATGCGCCTTCCCTCGCCTGTGTGCAAATGGCGGAAGCGATCTTGAAGGATAAGAAGTTGATCGTGCCGTGCGCAACTTATATGAAGGGCGAGTACGGTTTGAATGATATGTACTTTGGCGTTCCGGTCATGCTTGGCGCGGGCGGCATGGAAAGAATCATCGAATACAAGTTCGATGCTGAAGAGAAAGCCATGTTTGAAAAGTCTGCTGCCTCGGTGAAAGAGACGCATGAGGCGTTGAAGAGTTTGGTGAAGTTGTAAACGGAATCATGTAAACAGGTAGACACGTAGACATGTTTACCTTGTGTACTTATAAAAGGAGTCCCCATGATTTTGCAGGAAAAAATTCAACCCCAACTTCCCGAGTGGCGCGAACGGATCAAAAAACTCGCCAAGGATCATTCTGAAGTAAAGGTTGCCGAAATTAATGTCGGCCAGATCGTTGGCGGGATGCGCGATATCAAGTCGCTGTTGACAGATGTCTCTTTCGTGGACCCTGCGGAGGGCATTCGCTTCCGCGGCATGTCCATCCCTGAAGTTTTAGCTGCGCTTCCCAAACCCGATGGCGCGGAAATGCCTTATGTGGGCGGTTTGTTCTATCTGTTAATGGTTGGCGAAGTCCCGACCAAGGTACAGGCTGGGGAAGTTGAAGCCGAATGGATCGAGCGTTGCCACGTGCCGCAACATGTTTTCGACATGCTGCGCGCCATGCCCAGGAACACACACCCGATGACCCTGTTTGTGCTTGCCATTCAATCATTGGAAGGTCAATCTGAATTTGCGCGCAAATATCAGGAAGGCATGAAGAAAGACGAATACTGGATTCCCGCGCTTGAAGATTCCATGAATCTCACCGCCGAACTTTCAGTCGTTGCCGCGTTCATTTACAATTTGAAATATAAGGATGGCAAACAGCCTGAAATTGATCCCAAGTTGGATTATGGCGCGAACTTTGCGAAGATGCTCGGCGTTGCAGACCAGAAGGGTTATGCCGACCTCGCCCGCTTGTATTTCATTTTGCATTCCGATCATGAATCTGGAAACGTCAGCGCGCATGCGACCCATTTGGTCGGCTCATCTCTGGCGGATATTTACTACGCTTTTTCTGCTGGAATGTGCGGTCTCGCGGGACCTTTACATGGTCTTGCCAATCAAGAGTGTCTTGGCTGGCTGCTGGATGTGCACAAGAAATTCGGCGGCGTGCCTTCACGCGATGACTTGTATAAATTTACATGGGATACCCTCAACAGCGGCAAGGTCATCCCCGGTTACGGACATGCGGTCTTGCGCGTTCCAGACCCTCGCTTCACCGCGCAGATGGAGTTTGCCAGGAAGCACTTCCCGCAGGATGAACTCATCCGGCTTGCGGATATGGTCTTCGATGTTGTGCCGGCCGTGTTGAAAGAACAGGGCAAAGCCAAGAATCCTGCCCCGAATGTGGATGCCATTTCCGGCGCGTTGCAGTATTACTACGGCGTACGCGAATTTGACTTTTATACGGTGTTGTTCGGCGTAGGCCGCGCCCTGGGTGTGACAGCCAACTATGTCTGGGCGCGCGCGCTTAGTCAGCCACTTGAGCGTCCGAAGTCGCTGACGACGAAGATGTTGGAAGACATAGTTGCCAAGGCCGCTGAGCCTGCATAATAGACTTTATCGGTAATTAGCAAAAACGTCCCGAAGGCGTTGTCCTGAGCCTGTCGAAGGGTTGCCGTCAGACAACGAATTTGCTCGGAAAAAACCTTCGGGACGGTGTTTAAAGGCCGCTGAGCCTGCATAATATAAATGCGTAAAATAAAATTCTCGAAACTATTGTTTCGGGAATTTTTAGCGCGCCCAGCACGGGCGTGGAGGGTGAAAGACCCTTATGGACGCCGAAGGCGGATTGCATCAACCATTAGCCAAGAGCAAGGGCGTCATCGTCTCGCAGTTCCCTGACGATCTGCGTGAGGCTTTCTCCAAACTGGGTGGATTGCCAGAGTTGGCCTTATACAATCTGGATTGTTTTGAGACGCTCTGGGAAAAGACCGATAAAGAGCTTGCCGATACAATGGCTCTTTTTGAAAAGTTGAATTTGATCTGGGCGATCAAGGAAAATGAATGGAAAATCAAGCCGCAGGTCCTGGACATTGCGAAACAATACCTGGAAGCATTACCCGAAAATATCCAACTACGCGCACATCACTGGTGGCGCAGGTTTTTGAATAAACCAAAATATCTTGAAGCCTTCCGCTCCCACTTGTTTTCAAGGCAAACGGAATTAGATCAGCTTGCAGAGAGTGCGCGTGTAAAGAAGCAACAGGATGAAAAACACGAATCTTTTCTAAAGCGCCTGAACAAGTGGCTTTTCGTTAGGGTTGACGCGGACTGGGATGCCATGCAGTCATTATCGCAGTATATGACCTACGACAATTTCGTGTTCGCGCAATTCATTTTGACACGCTGTAAAAGGGATTTACTGTTTGGTTTCCTGACCTCGCTCTGGCTTGGAGCAGCCTCATTACTGCATCATGCTCCCCTGCTGATGACATGCGTCATCGGCAAGGGCGTCTATGCTTTGTTTCGATTGCTGATAGATTTATACCGCTGTGATACTGCCTGGGCTGATCTATGGGAAACGCTGGTGATAAGGGCAAGATCAGCGCGGGGTGGAGGGTGAAGGACGAGAGTTGTCACATAAAACAGCGTTTCAACATAGTAAGGTATTTTAGATTCAATGCAATATTTAATCGACAAAACCCCGCCTCTCGTCTATACTCAACAGATAAGCCCCGCAAGACTGACATCCTGCGAGGCTTTGAAATGTACTACGTGATTCGAGTGCGTAGCGGATAGGGTGATAATAGCATAATCCTGCCGCCTTGCGCAAATTTTGTGCTAGCGGTTTTTATTTATATCAGTAACATTTTATATTAAAAGCTTATTCGGGGTGTATCGCCCCAAATGCAATCATGCAATTCTCATCACACCAAGTTCGATATTTCGCGCACGAATTAACCCGACGCCATTCTTCAGATAGCGTTGAAAAACTCGCGTCTGTACTTGCGGATGCGCAGGTGGATTTGAATCCTCATCAAGTGGAAGCGGCCTTATTTGCATTTCGCAGCCCTTTTTCAAAGGGAGCGATCCTAGCCGATGAAGTAGGGCTTGGTAAAACAATTGAAGCGGGGTTGTTGATTTCACAAAAATGGGCGGAGCGGAAACGCAAAATATTAATCATTCTGCCTGCCAATTTACGCAAGCAGTGGAGCCAGGAACTCGCTGACAAATTTTATTTGCCGTCTATCATTCTTGAAACCCGTAGTTTCAATGAAATAATTAAAACAGGCAACTTAAATCCATTTCATCAAGTAGCAGTTGTCTTGTGTTCATTTCAATTTGCCAGGACGAAAGAGCCGTATGTGAGCCAGACAAAATGGGATCTGGTTGTAATTGACGAGGCTCATCGCCTGCGGAATGTGTATAAGCCATCCAGCAAAATTGCTACCGCCATTAAGCAAGCGATTGCACCTTTTCCCAAAGTTTTATTAACCGCCACACCTTTGCAAAATTCGTTGTTGGAGTTGTACGGGCTGGTTAGTATTATTGATGATTATGCGTTCGGAGATTTCAAGAGTTACAAGGCGCGCTTTACCCGCCTGAGTAATGAAGATGATTTTAGCGAGTTGAAACAACGGCTCAAGCCATTGTGCAAACGTACATTGCGCAAACAGGTGTTGGAATATGTGAAATATACAAACCGCCACGCACTGGTGCAGGAGTTTACGCCAAGTGATGAAGAACAACGTCTCTATGATCTTGTTTCAGAATATTTACAACAACCAAAACTTTATGCCCTGCCCGCAAGCCAGAGACAATTGATCACGCTGATCCTGCGAAAATTGCTGGCTTCATCTACCTATGCCATTTCTGCTACATTAGACGGTTTGGTACAAAGGCTGGAAGCCGCGGCGCGCGAAGCAGAAGCAGTGGATTCTCTGCCGCCTGACCTGCCAGACAATTGGGAAGAACTGGAAGAGCTGGCAGATGAATGGTACGAAGACGAAAATGGTGATACTCCAACAGAGCGCACCCGTTTGACTCCTTGGCAGTTAACTGAATTACGTATTGAGATGGAACTGTTGCGCGAGTTTCACAAGTTGGCAAAGTCGATTATCAAGAATTCAAAAGGCGAAGTGCTAATGACCGCACTGCGTAATGGGTTTGATAAAGCTGATATGGCGCAAAAAGAACAAGGCGCGGCCACCTTGCAACAGAAGGCCGTGATCTTCACTGAATCGCGCCGCACACAGGAATATCTTTTCCGCGTCCTGGAACAGACCGAGTTTGCTGGTAAGGTCATGATCTTTAATGGCACAAACAATGATGCAAAATCGAAAGCGATATACAAAGCCTGGTTTGAGAATAATAAAGGGACAGATCGCGTCAGTGACTCCCCCACAGCGGACATGCGCGCCGCGCTGGTGGAATATTTCCGTGATGAAGCTTCCATTTTGATTGCCACCGAAGCTGCTGCGGAAGGGATTAACTTGCAATTCTGTAACATGGTTGTGAATTACGATCTGCCGTGGAACCCTCAACGTATTGAACAACGTATTGGACGCTGTCATCGTTATGGTCAGAAATATGACGTGGTGGTGGTCAACTTCCTAAACAGGAAGAATGCCGCCGACAAGCGTGTGTATGAATTGCTGGATGAAAAATTCCGTTTGTTCAACGGTGTGTTTGGCGCAAGTGATGAAATATTAGGCGCAGTTGAATCGGGCGTGGATTTCGAGAAGCGTATCGCTGCCATTTATCAGAAATGCCGAACCCAGGAACAAATTCAATTTGAGTTTGACCAGCTTCAAAAGGAGTTGGAATCGGATATCGCCGCAGGTCAACAGGATGCGCGCGAGAAGCTGCTCAATAACTTTGATCAGGAAGTCGTTGAGAAAGTTCGTATTCAAAGCCATGATTATTTGGATCGGTTCAATCACCAGCTATGGCAGGTAACCCGCTTTTTACTGAACGATTTCGCTCACTTTGAAGATGACGGAATCAGTTTTATATTACATCGCAACCCATTCGCGGGAGAGAACATTTACCCTGGGCCGTACCATATGGGCAAGCAGGTGGAAGATGTTAATACATACCGTGTGGGGCACCCACTGGCGCAGCGTGTATTGGATCAGGCGCGCAAGATTGAGACACATGTTTGCGAATTAACTTTTGAATATGGAGCGAGTGGAAAAAATATATCCATTCTCGAATCACTGCGCGGAGGACAAGGATGGCTGGCCTGTTCACAATTAACGGTTAGCGCGCTCGAAACGGAAGATACCCTCATACTGACCGGCTTTACGGAAGATGGCAAAGAAATTGATGAAGCGCAGTGCAGGCGCTTGTTTGACCTACCCGCCGAACAGGGTGTCAGCCTTTCTATTCCACAAAACGTGAAAGTTCAATTAGAGGAATCCCTAGCGCGCAGACAAAAAACTTTTCTCGAAGAATTGATCCAGCGCAACGCGCACTGGTTTGAAATTGAGATTGATAAACTTGACCGCTGGGCAGATGACCGCCGCGCTTCTTTGAAAGTGGAATTGGATGATCTGGACGAAACGATTAAAGAAACGCGTAAAGCCGCCCGCCTTGCTCCCAACCTGCCTGATAAATTGGAGAAGCAACAAGCCTTGCGTAAATTGGAATCCAAACGCGATGAAGCCTGGCGCAATTATGACCAAGCCAGCCGCGAGTTGGATAAGCAGAAAGATGATTTGTTGGATGATATTAGCAGGCGATTGGAACAAAATACAAATAGTGCAACTCTTTTCATTATTAAGTGGAATTTGAAGTGAAATAGTTTCTATTGCGAGGCAAACATGCTCAAAGAGTTAAAAAGCAAAGACGGGATTGTAGTCTGGAAATTTGATAAATCTAAAAACCATTATGAATACGTGTTCCTAAAAAATTCAGCACAGGGTAATTTAATCCAAAAGCTGATATTTAAAGATGCGACCAAAAAACCAGCAGGCTTTAGCCAAAGTGGATATGGGTTTAGAGGCGCAGTAAGACCGCTTTTTTTTCTGCTGAAAGATAATTTCAAAATAATCGACGAAATTGTTGTTGCAAATCACAAATCTGTAATAAAAGGAAGGAAAATCTATTTCAACAAAAAAGAGTTCGACACAATGGTGTCTTCCCTTGGCACGGTTTTCAAGGAAAACTCTAATAGATTGAGTCATGCAGCATTAATAGAAATGGGAAATATATTCCCCAAGAAATTTAAAACGAACTCCAAATCTTCGGCTTACGTGCCA
Source organism: uncultured Ignavibacteria bacterium (assembly GCA_947084945.1). Classification (GTDB taxonomy): domain Bacteria; phylum Bacteroidota; class Ignavibacteria; order Tepidaquicellales; family OLB5; genus OLB5. The sequence continues at coordinate 13,700 of CAMTUP010000033.1, forward strand.
GGAACTCTAAATAGAATATTATCGAAAAAAGGAGTCGTCAGCCAATTAAGTGCAGATGACATAAGTAGGTTAGTAGAAATATTGCCTCCCTTGATGGACAAGTCAGCGAAGGCGAGAACGGGGCTTTTATCTAAAATCCGATTTACTGATTTGCGAGACAAGTCAAATAAACTAGAATTGAAAAATATAATAGAAAGTTATGATAAGCTCCTAAAAAAGAAGGCGCAGAAAGAAAACGACTGGCAAGAATTTTTCAAGAAGAACATTCTGTTTTTCAATTCTTCTTATATCAAACTTATTGACCGAAAGAATATTGGATTGAGTATCAGTATTCCCGATTTTTTACTTATTGACCAGTTCCAATTTGTGGATGTTTTTGAAATAAAGCGGCCTGACTTCAAATGCCTGAGTTATGATAAAAGCCACGATAATTACTATTGGAGCAGCGAGGCAAGCCAGGCAATAGCACAGGTGGAAAAATACATTTTCGAGTTGGAGAATCACGCAAATGGACTTATTGCTGATTTCAAGAATAATGGAGTTGAGGTCAATCTTGTACGTCCCAGAGGTTATGTTTTAATTAGCAGGCGTGATATGCTAGACCCCAAAGGGCAAAAAGCATATAAATTATTGAATAATTCACTAAAAAATGTTCAAGTCATTTTCTTTGATGATTTCTTGAATAACTTGAAGAACAAATATACTGTTATCTCAAAGAAATAAAAGGATTGTTTGATGACCGATCAACCCGAACCTTTTGATCTCACCTCTCACAACCTCCCCGCGGACAATGCCGCCGAACTCCTGCGCCTCTTCCCTGAAATTCGCACCGAAGGCGGCGCAATAGACTTCGACAAACTCAAACTTGTTTTGGGTGAGACCGTTGACGTGGGCCGCGAACGCTACGGCATGAACTGGCCCGGCAAAGCCGAGTGTTTCAAGACCATTCAAACACCCAGCATGGGGACGTTACTGCCCGCGCCCGCTGAAAGCGTGGACTTCGACACGACCGAGAATCTCATCATTGAAGGCGATAATCTCGAAGCCTTGAAGTTGTTGCAGAAGGCATATTTGGGGAAAGTTAAAATGATCTACATTGACCCGCCTTACAACACGGGCAATGACTTTATTTACCCCGATAACTACACCGAGAGCCTGCAAACTTATTTGCAATACACAAAACAAGTGGACGAAGAAGGCAGGAAGTTTGGCACGAACAGCGATACCGATGGACGCTTTCACTCGCGCTGGCTGAACATGATGTACCCGCGTTTGTATATGGCAAGAAATCTATTAAAAGATGACGGGGTAATTTTTATCAGTATTGATGATAACGAGCTTGCGAATCTAAAAAAACTTTGCGATGATATTTTTGGTGAAGAAAATCTTGTAGGGACTTTTGTATGGCGGAGGCGAGCTTCGTCTGCATTGGCTGATAAGTTAGTTTCTACTGACCATGAATATGTTGTTGCCTATCAAAAACAAGACTATACATCTTTAGGTCTGCCTAAAGAATTTTCGAGTTACTCGAATCCTGATAATGACCCACGAGGAGAATGGGTGCCTGGGGACTTAACTGTTGGAATGACAAAAGATCAGCGTCCCAATCAGTACTACGAACTAGTAAACCCTAAAACTGGAGAAAAATATCAAGCAAACCCTAATCGCGTCTGGGCTTATATTAGAGAATCGATGTCGGTATTGATCGAGGAGAATCGAGTCCTTTTCCCAGAAGATAATTCTCGAAGACCAATGAGTAAGAGATTTAGATCTGAATTAAAAAGTGATGTCAATCCTGCTTCAACTTGGCTAGATGAAGTTGGACTAAATTCAGAAGGGACAAGAGAGTTGCAACAAATACTGGGTGAGAATATTGCTATTTACCCAAAACCAACAAGCTTAATCAAGGCACTTATAAAAACATCAACTAATAAAGACGATTTGGTTTTAGATTTTTTTGCTGGCTCTGGTACAACAGGGCAAGCGGTATTAGAAACGAATAAAGATGATAATGCTTCCCGAAAATTTATTCTAGTTCAATTGCCAGAACCAACTGACCGAAAAGAATTTCCAACTATCGCCGAAATTACTAAAGAACGTGTACGACGCGTCATCCGAAAAATGAACGACGAAGAAGCGGGTCAATTGGCGCTGAATGAAAAACAAGATCGCGGCTTCCGCGTCTTCAAACTCGCAGAGTCCAACTTCAAAGCTTGGGATGCGTCCGCGCCAAAGGATGGCAAGTCGCTTGCAAAACAACTTGAATTGCACGTTGAGCATATCCGCGAGGGGCGCACGAGTGAGGATATTCTGTACGAAATTTTGTTCAAGAGCGGGTTTGCGCTTACTACCAAGATTGAGACCCTAAACTTGGAGACCCTAAAGGTTTCTTCTGCGAACCAGGGTGACGGCAAGCAAGAGAGTCTTGCCAAACAAGGCGCGAGTCAGTCGAGAAAACCTTTAGGGTCTGGGACCAGGGTCTACTCCGTTGCAGGCGGCAGCATGTTGATTTGCCTTGAAAAAGGGCTTACTTTGAAACTCATCCGCGCCATGGCAGAGATGAAACCGCAGCGCGTGGTCTGCCTCGATCTGGGATTTGCGGGCAATGATCAACTCAAGACCAATGCCGTGCAGATATTCAAGAACAAAGAGATCGTGTTCAAGACGGTGTAGGAGCAAAAAATGGCGCATAAAAAATGGCAAAACGATCAAGACCCAATCGAAGGCGAGATCATCCTCTACACGACGCCCGAAGGCTTGGCAAAGGTGGAAGTGTTTTTTCAGAATGAAACCTTCTGGCTGACCCAACGCCGTATGGCTGAACTGTTCAACGTGGAAGTCCACACAATCAACTATCACCTTAAGGAGATCTTCAAAAGCGGGGAATTGGACGAAAGTTCAGTTATTCGAAAATTTCGAATAACTGCCGAGGATGGCAAAGAATACCTGACGGGTTTCTATAACCTGGACGCCATCATCGCCGTTGGTTATCGTGTCAACAGTATGCAGGCTACCCAATTCCGTATTTGGGCAACCCAAACCCTGCGGGAATTCATCATAAAAGGTTTCGTGCTCGACGACGAACGTCTCAAACAAGGCTCACGCTTTGGGAAAGACTACTTCGATGAATTACTGGAGCGCATTCGTGAGATCCGCGCCAGTGAGCGGCGCTTCTACCTGAAAATTACCGACATTTACGAACAATGCAGTATGGATTACACCCGTGATGCGGAAATCACGATGACTTTCTTCAAAACAGTTCAAAACAAATTGCATTGGGCTATCACAGGACAAACCGCCGCAGAATTGATTAAAAGCAGAGTCAACTCTGCCAAGCCCAACATGGGTTTGACAACCTGGAAAAATGCCCCGCGCGGGAAGATCCTCAAAACTGATGTTACCGTTGCCAAAAATTATTTAGAAGAAAAAGAGATCAAGGAACTCGAACGCGTTGTTACCATGTTTTTGGATTACGCCGAAAACCAGGCCGAGCGTCTAATTCCGATGAAGATGAAGGACTGGGTAGAAAAACTGGATTCATTCCTGAAGTTCAACGAATACGAAATCCTCACCAACGCGGGCAAGGTCTCTCACGAAGTAGCCAGATCACTGGCAGAGGAAGAATATGCCAGGTTCAGGGTCAAACAGGATCAAACCTTTGAAAGCGACTTTGAGCGCGAGATCAAAAAAATAAATAAAAAAAAGGCTTCCTAATGTCATTGCGAGGGCTGGTTGTTGAGTAGCCGCGCACTTGCTCTTTGCGGCATATCGAAACCCAGCCCGAAGCAATCTCCCCGCTAACAGGAGACTGTTTCGCAAAGTGCGCTCGCAGTGACATATAAAAATCATGAAACTGCATTTCGATCCTAATCAGCAATTCCAACTCGACGCCATCGCCGCCGTCACCGACCTCTTTGAAGGTCAGCCTCAGTCCGCGCCCAGCATGACCCCGATCAACATTGGTGATTTTGGGGAAATCTTCGCAGGCCAAATCCAAACCGAATTGGGTATGGGCAATCAAATCGTTGTGAATGAAGAAAAACTGCATTGCAATACACGCAAGGTTCAACACCATAACGATATTGAGATTCAAAATGAGACTGAACCACTCGAATCGTGGAGTCTCATTGACTCGCCCGCAAATGTCATCCGCAACTGCCCCCATTTTTCGGTTGAGATGGAAACAGGCACGGGCAAGACCTATGTCTATTTGCGAACCATCTTCGAGTTGTCACAAAAATACGGCTTCCAGAAATTCATTATCGTTGTGCCGAGTGTTGCCATCCGTGAAGGCGTACTGAAAAATCTGGAAATCACCGAAGAGCATTTCAACATCATTTACAACATCAAACCCGAATATTTTGTGTACGACGCAAAGAAGATCAACCGCCTGCACCAATTTGCAACCAACAACACCCTGCAAATTCTGGTCATCAATATTGATGCCTTCCGCAAGAACTTTACAGGCACAGATGAGGAAAAGAAAAGCAACGTCATCTACAAGGAGAGTGACCGTCTTTCGGGACGCCAACCGATTGAATTCGTGCAAGCCGTGCGCCCCATTGTCATTATTGACGAACCGCAAAGTGTGGATAACACCGACAAGGCGCAGGAAGCGATCAAGGCGCTCAATCCGCTTTGCACCTTGCGTTATTCCGCCACGCATACCAATCCCTACAATTTGATCTATCAACTCGACCCCGTGCGCGCTTTCGACATGAAACTTGTCAAACAAATTGTGGTCGCCTCCGCTGTAGCAGAAGGCGGCATCAACGACGCCTTTGTGCGCGTCGAAAAGATTGATTACAAAACAGGCATCAAAGCGAAACTTCGCTTTCACGAGCAAACAGAACACGGTCCACGCGAAAAAGTCGCCACCGTAAAAAATGGCGCAAACCTGTTCGATATTTCCAACGAGCGCGCCAGTTACAAAGATGGTTTCATCGTGGCAGAGATCAACGCCGAGCCAGAAAATGAATTCATCCGCTTTGATAATGGGCGTATTTTGCATTCAGGCGAAGAGACAGGCGGCATGAAAGAAGATATCTGGCTCGCGCAGATCAAGCACACCCTCAAACGCCATCTCGAAAAGGAATTGCAAGTGCGCGGACGCGGCATCAAGGTATTGAGTCTCTTCTTCATTGACCGCGTCGCCAACTATCGCTATTATGACGAAGGCGGCAAACCCGTTAAAGGCAAATTTGCCACAACCTTCGAAGAAACCTTTTTGGAACTCATCAAAGACCCGCGTTACAAGGAACTTGATTCGATAAAACATCCCATCGAAAAACTGCACGATGGCTATTTCGCACAGGATAAAAAAGGCATTCTCAAAGATACCAGCGGAACAACCCAAGCCGATGATGAAATCTATAACAAAATCATGCGGAACAAAGAACAATTGCTCTCCAATGAAGAACCCTTGCGCTTTATCTTCAGTCACTCCGCACTTAAGGAAGGTTGGGATAACCCCAACGTCTTCCAAATCTGCAACCTGCGCGAAATGAGCACCGAACGGGAGCGCCGCCAGACTCTTGGTCGCGGCTTGCGCCTGCCTGTCGATCAAAATGGCGAGCGAGTGCGCGATGACTCGATCAACAAGCTGTATGTATTCGCCAACGAAAGTTACGAGGATTACGCGCGCGGCTTGCAAAGTGAATACGAAAGCGAAGGCGTATCCTTCGGCAAGGTCCCGCTGATTGCATTAGCCAAACTTACGGAAGTTGTAGAAGATAAAGAGCGACCCATCGGACGCGAAGCCGCTCAGGAAATTCGCGCCGCCCTCATCGAACATAAATTCCTGGATGAAGACAACCGCATCCAACCGACCTTTGACCCCCGCCGCCCAGACTTCAAATTGACTCTCCCCGAATCATTCTCCGCTCTCGAGCCCGCCGTGATTGACCTGCTCTCATCCTATCTCATCGAACGTCACATTCGCCGCGATAAAAACGAAGGCAAAAATACTTTCAAAAAAGAAGTTGCGCTCAGCCCAGAATTTATCGAGTTGTGGAACAAAATTAAACCACGTACAACCTATCGCGTTGAATTCAAAACCGCCGAATTGATCGTCAAGGCAGTCAGTGCCATTAAAGCCATGCCGCGCATCTCAGCCCCAACTATCAGCGTCCGCACAGGTCAAGTGGATATCAAGAAAGGCGGCGTCACATCCACCGCATTTAGTGTCGCACAGGATACGATTGAATACCGTGCGCGTCCTGTACCCGATATTTTGGCATATCTCCAGGAACAAACAGAACTTACTCGCGCCACTCTCGTTCTAATCTTAAAACAATCAGAACGCCTCGATGAATTCTTCTTCGACCCACAGCGCTTCATGGATCAAGTCGCTTCCATTCTAAAATATGAACTTCATCGCTTGCTGGTCAACGGCATCAAATATGAAAAACTGGTCGTGGATGGCAGGGAAGTTGAATGGGAAATGGAGTTGTTCAAGAGCGAAGAAATGATCAACTATATGACTTCCCTGCAGGTCAACAAGTCATCGCATGAATATGTGGTTTACAGTTCCTCGATCGAATATGAATTTGCCAAAAGACTCGACCAGCGTGATGACATCAAACTCTTCATCAAACTCCCCGACAAATTCACGATCGACACCCCCGTCGGTCAATACATCCCCGATTGGGCAATTGTCAAACATAACGACAACACCATCTACATGGTCAGAGAAACAAAAGGAAATAAGGATTTTCTGAAACTCCGCAATTCCGAAGTTGATAAGATCAACTGTGGGAAGAAACACTTTGAAGAGCTGGGTGTATCCTTTGCTGTGGTTGTGAGTGAGAAGGAAGTGTAAAAATGATGGACGAAAACGTCCTTACTCTTGGAACGCTGGCTATTCAGCAACGACCTGAAGAAAGTTTTGAGGGTTATACAGTTGCAAAAGTGAAATCAATTGGCAAATTTATCCCCTTTCACGTTACGGATGAAAGAATTGACCTTCTTCTTGGATATGTAGTTTTCATAAACGGCGAACGGGATATACGAACACGGGATATTCAAAAGGATTTTAATACCTTCGAAAGACTCAAGCGTGGGATTCGTTTGTCCTTGCTGCCTGTTACTGACAATCCCAGCAAACTCTACGCCGAACTCAGGCAAGCCTTTCCAAAAGATAGTTTCGATACACACCAAACGCTTCATCCAACTGCCTCCGAGATGGATTTGGATCAAGGCGCTGGATTATCCGTGTTTGAAGAACTCAAAAAAGTGGGCGCTGAAGTCGGAACCAAACAGGAGTTGCTTGGTGAAACAGGAAAGCGAGCCCCATACCTTTGCGTTCGGTTCGATAAAAAAAACCTGTGGGCTCCAATCGTGGCGTACACAGCGACAAGGATACTCCCCATAAAATTGGGGTATCGCGGATAGGGTCTCTAGGGCTACGATGTATCTCATTAACTGGCTGAACCTCCAACCTTTACAAGCGGACCTGGACGCTTTGGAAGAAAGCATTTCCGAAGCCTTGCCTGTCCGTAAAGTTCGCCAGAATTTGATTGAAATTACGCTTCAAGGTTATCCGTGGGAAGATCGTCCTGACATTATTCCTTGTTATCATCCATCAAACACATTTGATGAAAATCAATGGGTCGCTCTGCCAGTCCACGACGCTCAAAACATCCAACCGTTGGTTTGGCAAATTGTGCAGGTTAGAAAAGCGGATATGGCGGAGAATCCAGTTCAAGGGAGTTTTCAAGTATTGACATTGGATATCGGAGAGCGGCAGTTCCAGTTGGCTTGCGGAATTGACAATGCGCCCTTTCCTGTTTCTGATCTATCTCAATATTCGCCCCAAGATTTGGCGTGGCTTGTTGAGTGGATTGAAGACACTTACTCCAGCGGTTTGCAATCTGTATTGGCAAATCTGATCAATGAGGGAAAACTGCGCGGCAAATTTACTGGGGATATGTATTTGCCTGATCAGCGCGTAATCGACGATAACGAAGAAAAGCCCCTGCTTATCCATCACCCCGCTTTTTATCAACGTATATGGGGCATGCTTACAGAATTCCTGCAAAGATTGTTTAGGAGAAAGCCATGACCGATATTTATTCGGATGAATACTGGTTAGAAGAATTCACAATTTCGGCTGCAGACCTTGATCGTTTTCATGAACGAATACGGCAAGATAATAAAATCTTTGACACCACCAGCCTGGTCAAGCAACTAATAAAAGGACGCCTGGAATTTGGCCATGAAGTCAGTCCGTCTGTTTTGAAATCGTGGACGGGTAAGGATTCGGTGCGTATCTGGGACCCGTTTGTAAAGTGGTCTGTTGGCGATGGAATTATCATCCCCAAGAATATTGGGGATGATAATTATGAATGTTTCGTTGGTGAAGTAATTAGTGTTGACGAAATAAAACCGCATCATATTGAAATACGTTTAGATGGTCAAGATAAACCGGTTATTTTTAGATACGGCAACCCAGATGCCATTGGTGTCGGTCAATTTGCTAAGGATCTTGTCGAAAAGAAATATGGAGAAGTAGAACGTATTGTTCTACGTTTTGGAAATAGAATTGTCAGCGCTCTATTGCATGCATTGGAATCGGACGAGAGGTTTGTGGGATTGGAAGGGAAATGGTACCTCGTTCTTAAATTGCCTGTAATCGAGCTAAGCATTTTTAAATCCATGTATCAGATCCTGTTACAAAAAACTTCATTCACTTTGAATGATCTGCTACCAATGGTGCAGATAGATGGCCTGCAAAATGAAACCTTACTGAAGATGGCAATTCAAATTGCATTACAGCAATTACCTGAACGATTTGTGGATATTGGCACTCTCGCTCATCCACTATGGAAAGCGCGTCTGCCTGAGCCGGATCAGGCTCAAATTCTATATTATGCTTATGATCCTCAGTCTTACGAGATTTTATGCTTTCCAGGTCAGCACCTGAACCAGAACAATGCCAAACGTCTGCAAGAACTAAATATATATAGCCAAGTAGTTGCCTTTGCTGAATAATATCCATCACATTTCTTGTCTTTCGCTCAGAAATAGGCTTGCCGCCGAACTTGCCGTATAGCTCGTAGGTTTGGGCTCGAAAGTGCCTCTCTTCTTCACTATCAAAACATACCCGCCCCCTGCACTTTCTACATCATATTTACTTAAATCGAGATTCCTCTCCGACCATGTCCCAAAGCCTGCTCGCCCTCTCCAAAACCGACTATAAAATTGCGCGAAGCTGCCCGGCCAAGCTGTATTATCGAATGCTCAAGTATCCATCCAATACTGAAGGAGATGAGTACATGGAACTGCTGGCACAAGGCGGTTACATGATTGGCGCCATCG
>CAMTUP010000034.1:0-7050 GCA_947084945.1 uncultured Ignavibacteria bacterium
AACATTCTGCGGATTAACAACAAGCTGTTTTATCTTGTCGTCCATCTTCGCAAGGTCTTCTTTCTTGATTATAACATATAAATTGGTATCAACAATAAGTGATTTCTTAATTATCTCATACAGTTTCCTAAGCGAGTCTTCTGTTATATCAACCTTAGGTTTTCCGTCATCTTCTATTACCTGAGTCAGGTCTAGGTTGGCACCCTTGAGAGCTATTATGCATATTACCAATATGTATAACGCCTGATAGATTATAAATTTTACGTCTTTTTGTTTTTTCATGATAGCTTAGCAATTAATTATTATACAAAAATAACATATGCTATAGGCTAAACATATAGAGGACTATACTTGATTTTTCTAAGTAGAACTACTTAGATTTAAAGTATTGATTTATATTGTATTGCATATAAAAGCAGGGCATGCGGACCTTTTAACTCAAGTTTATTGCAAATATTGTTTCTATGGTTCTCAATTGTCCGTACACTTCTGAAAAGTATATCTGCAATTTGCACACTTGTTTTGTTTTGGGCAATAAGTTTTAATATCTCTTTTTCTGAGGGTGTTAATTTATCAAGCACATTTTGTTTAGGAGTGGATTTATTTTTTTCAACAAGGTAACCTGATATTGATGCGCTGATATAATACTCACCTGCTGCGACCTGTTTTATGCAGTCAATCAGATCATTGGCAATGCTTTCTTTTAACACGTAAGCCTTTATATCAAGCTCCAGCGCTTCATCAAAATATTCCTTATCTTTATGAATAGTAAGAATAACAATTTTTGTATTTAGTTTTCGCTCTATTATTTTTCTTGCAACATCAAGTCCGCTTAGATAGGGCATATCGATATCAAGTATGGCTATATCGGGCTTTATATCTTCTATCAGCTTTAATGCTTCCTCACCATTTGATGCTTCGCCAAGTATTTCAATGTTATTATCTTCAGAAACAATGCTTAATATTCCTTTACGAAAAATATGATGATCATCTGCGATTATTAGTTTTATTTTTCCGGTCATTTATTATTTTATTGGTACGGTAAATTTAAATTTTGTGCCTTTATTTTTTTCTGAGCTTAGTTCAGAAACAGCTTTTATCATTCGTAATCTTTCTTCTATGTTTATTAACCCAAATCCAAGTTTTGCGGGATATTTGAATTCAAAGCCAATGCCATCATCGATAACTTCAGTTATGATGAATATTACTGATTTTCTAACATTAAATATAACATTCTTAGCTTCAGAATGTTTCATGATGTTATTCAGTAATTCCTGCACAACTCTAAAGTACTGTACTTCATTTTTACGGGATAACACATTATCTACCTTATCAATATTACAGATGAATTTTATCCCTGATGCTGATGATATACGTTCTATCATTGCTTCAATGGATATAGTAAGTCCAAGCCTTTCTATTTGTTTGGGATAAAGCCTTTGAGAAATTCTTCTTACTTCATCAACAGTTTCTATAACAAGAGATGATGCTTGAATGAGTTTTTCGCTGGGTACATCGGAGCTTTTTAATTCTTGCTGAAGGAAAATATTTATTGCGCTGAGATTTTGTCCGATACTATCGTGAAGTTCACCTGCAATTACTTTCCATTCTGATTCCTGCTGTTCAATTATCTTTTGCTTGAAATCCTCGAGCTTTTTTTTCTGTTTTTTTGAAGCTTCTATGTAATAGTAAAACAATGCACCTATTATTATCAATAATATTGTACACATTCTCCAGAAGAACCACTGTGTTTGCCATATAGGTACGGGTGAGCTTTCAACCTGATAGAATGCATCTATTACTAGGATCAAAAGCAGAATGATAAGTAACCAAACGTACCTGGATTTTTTAGCCATATTACAAAAATAAGTGATTTATTGTTTAATTTAAGTAGATATTTTTCAATATAATTTTATTCGTATTGTTAGATAAAACGCTATTGGTTATTTTTGTGATTATAATTTAAATATAAACATACAAAAGTATATTATGAAAGCAATAGTAATAAACGAAAACGGCGGAACAGATAAACTAATTTACACAGAATCTCACCCTATACCCGAGATAAAACCAAATGAAGTATTGGTAAATATAAAGGCAACATCTATAAACAGGGCTGACCTGGTGATTAGAGGCGGTTATCCGGGACTTCTGCTCAACTTTCCGCACATACTTGGCGGTGATATATCCGGTGTTGTTTCAAAAACCGGAAGAGAGGTTATGAATTTCAAAGAAGGAGATAGAGTTGTTTCGTGGTCAATTGTATCAGAAGCAGATGATGACTGGTCAAAAAGAGGAAAAGCGGGACAATCATCCGCATGGCAGTATTTTGGTATGCATCGCAATGGTTCATACGCTGAGTATTCCGCGGTACCGGAATCATCACTCATAAAACTGCCTGATAATGTTTCATTCGAAGATGCTGCATGTCTGCCTGTTGCCGGACTTACTGCTTACCACGCTATTAAAACAGTTGGCGATTTACAAAAAGGTGATAAGTTCTTTATCTGGGGCGGTACAAGCGGACTTGGAATAATTACAATTCAATTAGCAAAAAGTATTGGCGCAGAAGTATTTGCAACAGCAGGCTATCCCCATAAAATTGATTTTCTTGAAAACTTTGGAGTAGATCATATCTTCAATCATAGGGATGGTTCAGCAATTGATGATGAAGTAATAAGCATAACAAAAGGAATGGGTATTGATGTAATTCTGGATTACGTTGGACCCGAGGCTTTCCCTAAAAACTTTAAGATGGTTAAAAAAGGCGGAAAAATTTTATTCTGCGGAATATTAACAGGTAGAGAAGCAATGGTATCATTACATCAAACTTATTTAAGGCATATAAGTCTATTGGGTTTATACCTTGGAGAAAAAAATGAGCTTGAAGAACTGATAAAAATGGTATCTGAAGGAAAAGTAAAACCCCACATTGGCGCAACACTTGACCTGAAGGATGCAGCAAAGGCTCATGTGATGATGGCTAAAGGTGAAGTGATTGGGAAGATAGTGCTGAAAATGTGAGCAGCTAATTTATCAAAAGAAATTCATCAAAATTATTTCTTTCGATACAGCCTGAATATCTTACTTCATAACTTGAATTAAAAGTTGATGGCAGTTTAAATTTTTTACAATTCCATTTTATTTCATAAGCATTAATACCATCTTCGGTTTCTTCTATCAGATCAATTTCCTGCAGTTGAGCTGTTCTCCAGAAATGTTGATTATACTGCTTTCCGGTATTATTAAAAGCTTTTTTGCGCTCACTGATAATAAAGTTTTCCCACAATAACCCTTTATCTTTTCTACTTTCGATATTTTTGTAATTTGAAATAATCGAATTTAAGATCCCATTATCATAAAAATAAATCTTCCTGCTTTTTTTAATTTCATTTCTTACGTTACCTGAAAAGGCATTTAATCTGAATAGCACAAAAGCTTTTTCAAGAATATTGATGTATTTTTCAACTGTATTTTTATCTGCTCCAACTAAAGAGCTTAACTCATTATATGAGACTTCGCTTCCAACCTGCAACGCAAGAGCTTTAACAAGTTTTTCAACCAGCTGCGGTTTTTTTATTTTATCAAAAGTTAAAACATCTTTATACAGGTAACTTGAAGAAAGCATTGATAAAAGTTCTCTTTCCTCTTCCTGCTTATTTACTATTTCCGGGTAATATCCAAATACTAGCCGGTGCTCTATCATTCTTTTTTCTTCAATCAGTCCGTTATGATCAGACATTTCATTGAACGAAAGCGGGTAAATGTGGAATTCATATTTTCTGCCCGTTAAGGGTTCACTTATTTTTGCAGCAAGATCAAATGATGCTGAGCCGGTTGCTATTACCTGAACACCCGGTAAAGAATCTGTAAAGATCTTAATTGTTAAACCGATTTCTTCAACCCGTTGCGCTTCATCTATTACAACAATTTTATATCCGCTTGTAATATTTTTCAGTTTCGTTGCATTTGAATTTTTTAGTAATTCTCTTGTATCTAATTCGTCACAATTTAACCATAATGCTTTATAACCAGATTTTTTAATAATATATCTGGTTAGTGTAGTTTTTCCTACCTGTCTTGCGCCATATATTATTATAGCCTTCCCTCTAAAAAGGTGATTTATTATACTTTTTTCAAGCTTTCTATTTATCATATAACAAATATAATGAAAAGTGATTCAATTCACAAATTATTATAATATTTGGTGATTCAATTCACCAATTATTATGTTTTTAAGCTAAGTTATTGATTTTACTTAAATGAAAGGGTCAAAAAAAGCGAAATTTTCATAATCAAAAATCTTAATCTTCCATTTTATATCTAATTTCTCGCTGATCAATATAATAAAGTATATCGCTAATAGTTTCTTCAGGTGATTGTATTGTGTTATCTATAATAATACCAAAGCCGGGATTGTTGATTCCAGTTGAGTAATGAAATTTAATTCTTTCAATTTCCCATTCAGTAAGTTCTCGTGAGCCGCGATTTGTTATAGTATAATCTATTCTTGGATTTAGTGTAAAGAAAAATCTTTCTACTTCAAGCGGAAGGTTTTTATTGAAAAATTCATATTCGGTTTTACTTAATGGATAAGTGATTATTACATTTATATCTTCTTTGATGAAATTAAGTGTAAGTGAAAGTGTGTTTTTTAGATTTAACGGAATTGCATCTTCAAGCGGCATCCAGTCAACCATATCGTGCAGCAAATCAACTTCTATATGTGTCCCGAAGGGACTCCTTTGGAGCAGTACGCGGGAATTCATTTTTCAGTAATTGTGCGATTGTGGTTTTACCGGAATTAATTGAGCCGGAGATGAAGATTATCATATTTATTTTATACAGACAAGCCTAAAGGTCGCACAAATGTCTGTGCTACTATAATTTTAAATACTTAAGCCGGTTTTATCCCAGACTTCTTGTTTTGTCAGTGAGGCTACGATTCTTGCTTTTTCAGCCCCTTTTTTGAGGATATCCTTTACATACGATAAATCATTCTTTAATTTTTCACGTTCATCGCGGAAAGGTTTGAATGTATCAATAACTTTTTCAAGCAGCATTTTCTTTGCATTGCCGTAACCCATTCCGCCAGCGCGGTATTTTTCAGCGAGTTCAAACTTTTCTTCACTTGTTGCAAAGTATGAATAGAGTTTGTAGATAGTATCGTTAACCGGATCTTTAGGGGCTTCAATCGGAGTTGAATCAGTTATAATACCCATTACCTGTTTCTTTAATGCTTTATCAGATGCAAATATTTCAATTACATTACCATAACTCTTGCTCATTTTTTGACCATCGGTACCAATAACAACTGCAACTTCTTCTTGTATGTAAGGCTGAGGAAGTTTGAAAACCTCTCCATACATACGATTGAATTTCCCGGCTAAGTCGCGGGCAATTTCAACATGCTGTTTCTGGTCTTTGCCAACAGGAACTATATCAGGTTTATAGATAAGTATATCTACAGCCATAAGAACGGGATAGGTAAATAATCCCGCATTAATTTCTTTACTATCTCTTTGAACGGCATCTTTATATGCATGAGCCTGCTCAAGCATTGGCATAGGTGTTAAACAGCTTAGAACCCAAGTAAGCTCTGCATGCTCAGGTATATCACTTTGACGGAAGAAAACTGTTTTGTTGGGATCAATTCCAAGAGCAAGGTAATCTAATGCAAGATCAATGATGAGTTCCTGAAGTTCAGTTTTATTTTTAACAGTGGTTAGTGAGTGCAGATCTGCAATAAAAATAAAATTTTCACAATCAGATTGCATTGTAACATGATTTTTCATAGCACCAAGGTAATTACCTATATGCGCCTTGCCCGTAGGTTTAACACCTGAGAGAATTCGTTTAGTTTTAGATATTAGGGGTGAAGACATTATTCAAACTTCTTTTTTGCAAGAACTATAGCACCAACAATTGCTGCAAGCAGGACAAATGAAACAAGCTCAAACGGGAAAGAATAAACCGTGTAAAGCTCTTTGCCAACTGCCTCTATAGTGCCCTGTAATTCGGCATTCTGGTTAAGTACTTTAAATTTACCAAAGAATTCAAAAAAAGCAGTAATGCCAAGAGAGCTGAATAAAAACAAAGCGAGTATTACTGCGGAGAGTTTTTTATAAGTCAGGGTTTCAGTAAGTTTCTTTTCTCCGCTTAAGTTTAATAACATAATAACGAAAAGGAAAAGCACCATAATTGCACCTGCGTAAACAAGTATCTGTATGATAGCAACAAACTGTGCACGTAGCATAAGGTAAACTCCTGAAACTGAGAAAAAATTAACAATAAGGTATATTGCGCTTGTAATTGGGCTGCGCCTTGTTATCATCATAATTGCCGAGCCTAAAGCCAGGATGGCAAATAAAAGGGTTATTATATTTTCAGCATTCCACTTCATTGTTGTAATAGAAAGATTGAAATTGATTTAAAACTATGTGTCCGTAGTCCCGACTTGTCGGGAAACTGAGATATTATCCCAATCCCGCTTTAGCGGGACGCGTCTACCAAAAATAAAATTAATAACTCACCTTACGCATAAAAGATGATTCACAGACAGGAATGTCTGTGTTACTAACTCACCTTGTGCCCTAAAACAGGGCAGACGGTAACGTTGCGTAAGGTGAGTTAATAAAAATAAATTTATTTAAAGTTCATTGTGCCCGGAGCCGGAATCGAACCGGCACTGAGATATTATCCCAACAGGATTTTAAGTCCTGCGCGTCTACCAGTTCCGCCATCCGGGCAATATTTCAAAGAATTTTCAGCGTTTTTAAGCCTTTTTTGCTGAATTTCTGCGGTTATAGAATACATAAATTACAAATTTTCTATATTTATTACAATTCAAACAAATTGGTATTTCAAATGAAGAAAAATTTGCGATTTTGACTTAGTAAATGCGGAGCAAAACGCTTTTGTTTATACTTGTTTTTTAATACTTTTATATAGAAGTTAGGGTAACCCAAAATTAAAACTTTTAGAGGAGAGAATAATGAATTTAAAAATACTTTTTATCTTAAGCATATTCTTTGGAATAAATAATATTTA
>CAMTUP010000035.1:0-5485 GCA_947084945.1 uncultured Ignavibacteria bacterium
GATACAGAGAAGAAATTGATAAATGAAAAGTCAACATCATAAAATCAAAAACAAGATTCCTGCCTTCGCAGGAATGACAAGGGTCCTGCCTCAGTCACGGCGCGGGTATGACAAAATTATAATTAACTACTAAAATCAAAAGCAAGATTCCTTCCTTCGCTCCGCTCATTAAGGCATACCTGCCTTCCGAAAGCACTACACAGGCGCGGAGTGGGAATGCGTAAGGTGAGTAATAACTTTTTTGGCTTTAAATTATTAGGAATTAGGTTTGAGTATATTTTGTTTTCTTTATAAAAAAATAAATAAATGTTGAATGCAGATAATCCGCCTAAGGCAGAGCGATTTTCATCAGGAGAATAAATTAAATGGCAGCCGATAAACAAATAATAATAAACACTTTAAACTGGATCAAAAACGATAGTGGTGCTGCGGTGTTTGCAATAGGCGAGCATTATGTACAGGTAACCTCAACTTTACCGGCAGAAATGTACTGCGAAGCGATAAGTCATCATTATCATTCATCATTAGATATCCAGCTTGAAAGCTCTTTTGTAAAAATGGGCTATTTGCTTGCCGAAGGTGGCAATTACAACAGAAAATATTACACCGGTGATGAAGCATCGATTGAAAAATTTGCTGATGATATTATGAAAATATTTGACGAAGTCTATCGCTCGGATATAAACCTGCCTTTTGAAGTTACTGAGCTTTAATTCTGTTTCCCGAATAGACCTTATAATATAGATTACCGATTTTTATCAAGTTATTTTATGCAATTACTTTGCCCGCATTCATGTTAAATAGATTATATTTAAATATCTTGCTATATTTGAATGAGTGATTTCAAAAAATTTAACAATAGTTAAATAAATGTTTGTGGTTTATAAATCATCATAAATTAATTAATCAAAAGATAATGAAAACAATATTTGCAATATTATTTATGTTTATTGCCGTTAATTTAAGTTATTCTGATCAGCTTGCGTGGATAACAAAAGAACAGGCAGAAAAGACCGTTAGTTATTTTGAAGAAAATGAAATATCACAGGTAATATTATGGTGCGCCTGCTGTGATAATGATAGTAAATTACTTGTTAATGTATCGAAAATATATTTTAAACCGGCAAGCGATCCAAAATATTACGAGATTTTTATTGAAGGAGTTACGTTTAATGGTGGCGGCTTTAGGGATGCGGTTGACCTTGCTTATGTTCACATACAAAAAGGCAGCAAGTGGAAATCTCTTGGCTTGGTGCTTGGATTTGAGTGCGACCCTTGCACAAAACCTTTTAAGTTTTAAAAGTACTTGCAGATTACAAATCCATTTGCAGAGCAAGCATCAGTCTGTTCGGGGGCTAAATAACTTTAAATAAAAAGGTTTCCAGGTATTCGCTCCGTATCAATTAAGTCGGTTATCAAAAAAACAAACCTATTGTTTTGTAAAACATTCTAATAATCCATGAAAAATCTCAGCGTTATATTTTTATTATTACTGTCATTTACCTGTATTCAATTGTATGGACAAGTTTCAGAAAAGAATTATCGCATATATTCAGTTAAGCTGGAAAAAGAAGTTACTGTTGATGACATTGCCCGGGATATGAATAATTATGATGTGCTTTTTTTTGGTGAAGAACATAATGATTCGGCTGCCCACTACCTTGAGAGTAAAATGCTTGAGGCATTATTTCAGTACTTCGGCAGCGCTGTAACGCTTTCTATGGAAATGTTTGACCGGGACGTGCAATTGGTGGTGAACGAATATCTTTCGCACTTAATTCTTGAGAAAAATTTTACAAAAGACGCACGCGTATGGAAAAATTACAAGAATTACAGAGCAATGGTCGAATTTGCGAAGGCAAATAATCTTGATCTTATTTGCGCAAATGCTCCAATCCGCTATACAAACCTTGCAGGAAGAAAAGGTCAGGGAGCTCTTATGGAATTGCCAGAGGAATCAAAGAAATATTTTGCACCGCTGCCATATGATACGGCAGAAGGAAAGTATTATGAAAAACTCATGTCAGTTACCCATGATACAACATCTGTAAAAGATACGGTGAAAAAACAGCCGGTAATGCCCCCTATGAATAACTTCAGCATGGTTATGGGTCAATCGCTTTGGGATGCGACAATGGCACACTCAATAGCCAGTTATCTTGGTGAACATCCGGGAAAAAAGATCATGCATGTAAACGGAAGGTTTCATAGTGATGAAGGTTTTGGAGTTGTAACTCAGCTGACGAAATACACTCCGAATTTAAAAACGCTCATTATTTCATGCGGAGCAGATGAATCTTTTTCTTCGGAAAATATAGAATGGAGCAAATTCTCGCATTTAGGTGATTATATTATCATCACTGACCCTAAGCTTCCGAAAACATTTTAAACTTGAAATTCAGACGAAAATGCAAAATTTTAAAGTAAGAATTATAATAGGGGTTGTCATTGCTTTAATTGCGGTAATATCATATTTCATGAAGACGGATGAGAACCCGGTTACAGGTGAAAAGCAAAAGGTAAGTCTAACGGTTGACCAGGAAATAAGACTCGGGCTTCAAAGTACACCTGAGATGATAAGAAAATTTGGAGGCGAATATCCTGATAGTAAACTACAGTTATATGTAGATAAGGTGGGCGGTAAACTTGTAAACTCAACCGAAGCGGGTAAATCTCCTTATAAATTTGAGTTTCATTTACTAGCAGATGCAAATACAGTTAATGCATTTGCTTTGCCGGGCGGACAGATATTCATAACATACGCTTTACTGAAACGGCTGAAAACAGAAGACCAGTTAGCTGGAGTTCTTGGACATGAAATTGGACACGTGATAAACCGCCACAGCGCAGAGCATATTGCGAAACAGGAATTAACCGAGGGGCTGATTAGAGCAACAGATATTGCAAGCGGCGAACCTGGAATGATTTCAAGATTTGTTGGGAACATGGTAAATATGAAGTATGGCAGAGAAGATGAACTGGAATCTGATGATTACGGTGTAAAATATATGATTGAAGCGGGCTATAAACCGGAGGCAATGATAGATGTTATGAAAATTTTGAAAGAGGCTTCAGGTGGTGGAAATCAGCCGGAGTTTATGAGCACTCATCCCAGTTCGGATAACCGCATTGAGAAACTGAAAGAGGTAATTGCAAAGTATAAGTCTAAAAAATAGTGCATAAAGTGTTTTGAGTTTATTGAGTGTGGAGTATAATAAATATTTTCTTCCGGTACTCAGGAAATAAATAAAATAAATCATACAATGATGAAAACAATTAATATTATCCCGTTTTTTGCAGCAATGTTTTTTGTTTTAATTTTAAGCGGTTGCTCTGGAAGCAAGGAAAAATTATCGCTCACTCCCCTTATTGGCACTGAATGGAAACTTGAGACCTTAAACGGAAAAATTGTATCACTCAACAGCGGTAATTATATTACACTTAATTTCTCAGCTTCCTCAGATAAGATAAACGGAGTTGCCGTGTGCAATACATATTACGGTGAATATCTGAAAACCGGAAATGCCATAACATTCGGTGGAATTGGTTCAACTAAAATGATGTGTGATGATAATTTGAATGAATCTGATTATTTTAATTCTCTTGGAAGCATTGATAGTTATAAGATATCGGTCGGGAGACTCAGTCTGATAAGCAAAGGTTCTGTGATAGCAGTATTTAAACAATAAATTATTTAAAAAATGAAAACGATTATTTTGCTATTCCAAATTTTTACAGTAATATTGTTTTACGGATGCAGTACTTCGGATACATCAGATGGAATCTTGTTAACGGGTACTGAATGGGTTATGTTTGAAATGGATGGCGTAAAATATGAGAACGCTAGCGGTAAAAATGTTACTATTATGTTTGATGGCAAGACAAAGAAGATGAGCGGTAAGGCTCCATGCAATACATATGGCTCTACTTATGTAAAAAAAAATAACAAGCTTTCATTCAGGAATATTTTCACAACTGAAATGGCTTGCGGTGAGCTTGATGTGGAATCCGCCTATTACAAACTGCTCCCGAAGGTTTTCGCATATCAAATATCCGGAGATAAGCTGTATTTGTTTGATTCGGGGGGAATGGCGATAGTTAGGTTTAAGGAAAAATAATTTTCAATTAAGAGCAAGCGGAGCGCCTGCCTGCCGTAACGGCAGTTCAGGCAGGAAAGAAGAATCTATTATGAACTGACCCTGTCCTCGTGTAAGTCTATAAACCTGAAACCACCGAATTAACTCTTTTATCAGTATTTTACTATGCAAAAAGTGTTGATATCAAAAGCTGGAATGGGATTTCGTAATCGTAATCAAGATGACATCCTGCATAAGGATATTCATTTGATAAAGCATCTAAAATCTTCAAGGCACTTTCTTTATTTTGAATATTTTTCTTTGTCATAAGATTAAATTTGCCACAAATTTCAACTATCAAAAAACGAAAGTCAAGCTATTTTTAACTAAATATAATAGAAAGATTCTCGTAGCAGGGGTAAAATACGAAAATCAAAGTCTATTTATCCATAAAATTGATATATCAATTATTGATATATCTTATTATATTATATGAATGAAAACGAGCAATCATTCAAACATAAAATTTTTCAATAATTTAGAATCTACTCTAAAACAGTATAAAAAATATATACAATCTTGCTTAATTAAGCATAGTATTGACATAACCTTTGATCAATGGCAGGTTTTAGATGTTATTGTTAATAATAAAGATGTAAAGCAAACCGAAATTGCAGAAAAAACATCAAAAGATACGGCTTCGGTAACAAGGATTATTGAACTGCTTAACAAAAAAGGCTATGTAGCCCGTCAGATTGACCCAAATAACAGGAGAAAACTGATACTGGGCGTAAGCAATCACGGAGAAAAGGAATATAGCAAATCATCTGAGGTTATTAGTGAGTGTGTGGTCAAAGTGCTGAGTGGATTGAAAGAGAAAAGATTGAAAAAGCAGGGTAAGATTTTTAAGCTAATTATAAAGAATTGCAGGTAGGGAAAAACAACTGTTTCGTTAATAATGTTTGTAATTGTTTTTTCAATTTCAAGTAATTAGTTTTGTTAGAATAAATAAATAACTCACCTTTTACTCCCGAGCTGTGCATGCGACAGGCAGGCAAGCCGGAATCACTGGTCTTGTCATTCCTGCGCCGTGCCTGCGGCAGGCAGGAAGGCAGGAATCTTTAGAAATTAATCCACAATTATTAATTTAAAACAATTTTCATGTATAGCTTTTGCGTATATATTCTCGCTAGTAAAAAGAAGGAAACGAGATTGGAATATCTGGCTTATAGAAGAAAAGAATCATGAATAGAAAGACCTGTATTATAATATTGGTGGCGAAGAATTTGATACAGAGAAGAAATTGATAAATGAAAAGTCAACATCATAAAATCAAAAACAAGATTCCTGCCTTCGCAGGAATGACAAGGGTCCTGCCTCAGTCACGGCGCGGGTATGACAAAATTATA
>CAMTUP010000036.1:0-9628 GCA_947084945.1 uncultured Ignavibacteria bacterium
ACACAATTTTACAGATTTTAAGTCTAACTTTATTTGAAAAAGTACCTGTAAATCAGTTGTTTAAAGAATCTAATAACGAAAATTATTTCAAAGAACAAAATAAACAATTGTCTTTATTTAACTTCTGATTGGACAGTAGTGCTATGGAAAATAAAAAAGATTTTTGGCAGCAAAGATGGCTTGAGAGCAATACAGGCTGGGATATCGGCTATGCGGCTCCGCCTATTACTGAATTTATTGATACTCTTGGGGATAAAGATATAAAAATACTTGTACCCGGGGCAGGGAATGCTTATGAAGCAGAGTATCTTTATAACAAAGGTTTCAAGAATGTTTATGTAATGGATATTGCGCCAAAACCGCTTGAAAACTTCAAAGAGCGCGTTCGTGATTTCCCTGATGACCATTTGCTGAGGGAAGACTTCTTTATGCATACAGGTGAGTATGACCTTATCATAGAGCAGACATTTTTTATTGCAATTGACCCTGCATTAAGAGGTGTGTATGCAAAGAAAATGAAAGAGCTTTTAAAGCCCGGTGGACATTTAACGGGTCTATTGATATTTAAAGATGAACCCTCACCCGACGGACCGCCATATATAGATACAAAAGAAGAATACTATAAATATTTTGTTGGCGTGTTTGATATCAGGAAGTATGAAATAGCAAAGAATTCAATTAAGCCAAGAGAAGGCTGGGAAGTTTTTATTGATATGGTGAAGGTTTAGAACAAAAGACTGCCTCAAAGAAAATCAAAAGATTTAACCGCCAAGATCGCAAAGAAAATCAAAAAAAAATATTAATAAAATAAACCCCACTCATCGGGAATATCGTTTTCTTTATCAAAAGACTTTACCCATTCTACAAATAATTTCCTGAAAACTTCAATTTCATCTCTTAATAATTTCAAGTATTCCGGTTTTGAAAGATTTTCTAATTTACAATATGATATTTGGGTTAACAGTTCTCTTGCGTGAATTTTTATTATAACAGCATTTTCCATTCTTAATGTATATAAATCCCCGCCTTCAGCACCTGCAATTTTAGCTCCCAGCATAAAGGCATTAAGCAGCATTTGGTCTTTCATCATCAATGCATCATCATCTTCATTTATTGTTTCAATTAGTGAAGTTGTGAGTTTCCTGATATTTTCAGCACTCTTAAATAAAGGCATTTCCCTGACCTTTTTATTTTCTTTTTCGATTTCTTCCCCAGCCTCTTGCATTTCTTCTTCATCAATATCATCAAAGTAATCCTCAAAGTTGAATCCACCTTCTCGATTATCATCATCCTCATCATCATTTATATCATCATTAATATCTTCAGGATCTTTGCTCATAATATTAGAAATAATTTATAATTTTGATTACATTTTAAACGCTATCATAAAAAACACTACCGTTAAATATATCCATGTCATAGAAAATATAATGCGCATTACGGTTTCAAAAGGTTTGCCTTTCCATAATTTTGAGGAATAAACGAAGAACTGAAATATGAACCTTACACCCCAGAATATAAACAAAAACTATTTATAATTCTTTAAAACTCCTTCGGCAAGTTCTATAACACGGGTTTTCAGTTCGGGTGGTTCAATTACCTTTACGCCTTCGCCGCGGGTTACAATCCAGCCGGCGATTTCATCAAGTGAGTTCACCGTTGCAGTGTATTCAATCGAGCCGTCTGCAAGCTGGGTGAATGTTTCGGAATCCAGCAATTGTTTAGGTCTAAGCCTATCAGCCCAGTATGATGAAAATGAAAGTTTTATTGTATATGTATCTTCACCAAGCCAGCTTCGGAATGAATATTTAAAGACATCATCAATTTTTTCTTTTGAAACAGGTTTAAATGTTCTGGGTGACCTTTTTGCATGAAGAATTTTATTCATTAAGAATTGTTTTATCCTGCCATCATTAATTGTAAGCAAACGCCAATAATTATCTGTCTGAAAAATAAGCAGTGGTGAAATTTCAAGATTGCGTTCATAAACATCAGCATCCTTTTCATAATCAATAACAGACATAGTGTTGCTATCAATACACATTTGCAATACAACCATGTTTGCAAGCGCTTCTTCCTTAAGCTTTGCAACAAGCAGGGCAGTTGATTTTTCCACAAAGCCTCCTGAGCTGATAAGTGCGGAATATTGTTTGATAAGCTCGCGTATCTTATCAGCAGATGGTTTTGTATCCATTACAACGCCTTTGCCTCTTGCGGAGTGAATTGAAATTCCTGCAGCACGCAGGTCATTCAGATCGCGTTTTATGGTCAGCTCTTCCACATTAAATAATTCGGCAAACCCGCCAAGTGAAATTCCCTCATATTTTTTTGCAAGACAAAGCCCTAAGATTTCTATCTGACGCTTGAATTTTATTTTGAAGTCTAACATATCATGTAAAATAATGGCTAATTTACGATAAATCACTGCTTAATTTATTACATACCCCACCCAAACCCTCCCCGAAGGGGAGGGCTTAAAAATCATAAAATAGTTATGAGGAATTTCTGTACCTATTCTTAAATCCCCATCTATAATTTATGAACGAATTTAAACTGGTTTAATTGTGGATTAATGATAACTTGAAAATATCTTCCCCCTTTTCAAGTCGTAGAACTGGCTCTGACAGTGGGATTATTTATACAAAATATACCTAAAATAGCCAAAAAAATGCGTTTTTAAGATTTTTTAAAAAGTATCATTCAATGATACACATAGAGGGTTTTGGCGTGATATATTTGTAGTGTAATTAAGAAAGGAGAATTTTAAAATGGTATCACTTAAGAATTTTGTAGAGGATCTAAGAGAAGAAAGGCGTGAAGATAAAGAGCGCGGCTTAATGGCTTTCACACTTTTGCTTTCAGTATTTTTCCTTGCTCTTAGTATCTGGGTTTCAGCAATATAACAAGACTTGGCAATATAAACCGAAAATTTAAAGATAAACAATATAACAATGAACAATACAATTAAAATAAACCTGAGAGACCAGGCTTACCAGTCTGATGTTTTAGCATCAAACCTGAAGGTCTCACATATTTGCAGGAATTTAATTAAAGAACTGATAATGCGCTCAGATAAATACAATGTATCTGCGGCAAAGTTTAACACGCTTGTAAAAGCATACTATGCGCTTGAGAGCTTTCCCTTAAAAAAGATAACAGGCTACATTGATATATCCGCAAATACACATTTGCCCGGCGGCTCTTTGGATTATAGTTCGTTCACAATTGGCGAGGATTATTTTGAAATTTACACTGGCTTTGTAAGTTATGATGGCGGCGAGTGCGATGATAGCTCATGGGAAAAGATATATTCATCAAAGGATGAAGCCCACAGGAAAAATTTAATGAAGGCTATGGAGTGCTGGGCTGAGAGCTTTTTACTTCACCTTGACGAAAATCCTGCAAAATCACTGCTGATAATTGACCGGTCACAGCTTGATGGCGACGAGGCAGTTCACACAGAAATTAAACGACAGCCAAAGATTGCTGCACCTGAGTATTCTTATTTGCAATACAGAGAATACGAAGAAGTGCCGTTTTAATTATTTGCCAATTTATGTTTTTACATCCTTACTGCTTAAATAAAAAAGGACAGTTTCCCGCAAAGCTGTCCTTTTTGTTGTGCAGACCTGTCGTTTTAGCATCGAAATAGTCGATGCATTCCAAAGAAAATCATTTATGATGAGAATAAAAAGGGCAGCCAAAGCTGCCCGTAAACGGAGGTAAATATTTTTTTGAAACAAAATTTAAAAAACTCTGAAACTTAAAAAACTTTTAGCTTAATTTATTTTTTTGCTTTATTCATGTAGTTTTTTAATGAGCTGTCAAGAGCAGGCTTTTGTCCAACGGCAGTCTGCCAGTCTTTTAAAGCATTGGGTTTATCCATTGAGTTGAAGTAAGAAAATCCCCTGTTCACATAAGCATCGGTCAGGTTTGCGTCTAATTCAATAGCTTTTGAATAATCATTTATAGCCTGGGGATACTGCCTGAGATTAGCAAAAGCAAATCCGCGGGCATTATAATTCAACGCACCGGTTGAGCCAAGTTTTATTGCTTTATCAAAATCTTCAAGAGCAAACCGGAACTGGTCAGTATTCAGAAATATGTATCCCCTGTTGATATATGCATCTGCAAATGTTGAATCAGTCTGAATTGCCTTATCATAATCAGGCAGTGCTTCAAATAATTTTTTCATGTTTGCATATGCGTAGCCGCGTGTGTTATAATAAACAGCACGATTTGGATTGAGTTCAATTGCTTTAGAAAAATCACTTACAACATTTTCAAATTTATTAAGACTTAAGTAAGCAAAGCCGCGGTTTGCATAAGCATCTTCATATTTAGGATTTAACTCAATAGCTTTTGAGTAATCTTTCACAGCGGTAATGTAATCTTTCAAAAGTGCATAAACATATCCTCGCCGGTTGATATAAACAGCGTTCTTAGGATCTTTTTCTACAGCTTTTTCATAATCTTCCATAGCTTTGGAAAAATCATTCATTGTGATATATACATATCCTC
The DNA here is from genome assembly GCA_947084945.1 of uncultured Ignavibacteria bacterium. GTDB lineage: Bacteria > Bacteroidota > Ignavibacteria > Tepidaquicellales > OLB5 > OLB5. The sequence goes on from CAMTUP010000036.1 coordinate 4,522, forward strand.
TTGCATCGTAAAACCTTGCGGTATCAGGTGCAATGCTGATGGCTTCAGTCAGGTCATCAATTCCTTTTGGGAAGTTATTTTTAGAAACGTACAGAATACCCCTGTGATACCAAGCGGTCTGGTTCTTTTTATCAAGCTCAATTGCCTTGTTGTATTCGTTCATAGCATCATCAAGCTTGCCTTTATTCTGCAGTTCTATACCGGACTTAAGATGTTTTATTGATTCTTCGGGATTTCTTTGGGCGCAGCCTATTAAAAAAGCAGCAGTTAGCAGGATAAAAATTATGTATTTATATATCATATTTAAGTTGAATTTTAGAAATTAATGTAGTAAGTTTATACAATTAATAAATAAGTTGTAATACCGTAAAATAGTTAGAAGAATTATGAAAAATCAAGTAAAATTCGCATTTTCTTTATTAATACTGTTTTTGTTAGTTACAGCGTGTAACAGCAATAAATCTGATAAAGATAATAAACCTACAGTAAACAAACAGGATACTATCAATTTTAAAAAGGATCAATACAGGGTAGCAGAAATTTTCACAGGAAGCAAGAAGCAGATAATAGACTTAATTCAGGGTCCTGCATCATTTGATATTTTTCACGAAGGTACTGGTCCGTTTAAGTGTACGTTAATATATGCAGATGGAACTGTAATAGACGTTTTGGCTGATGTTACAGGTGATTATAAAGGTAAAAAGAATATCACAGTACCCGAAACAAGAGCTTATGTTCTTGATGTAAATACAGAAGGAAAGTGGTCTGTTTACAGAGAGTAACATATTTTATCAAACTAAAAAAATCAAAAAGGAATTCCGTCCATCGAACGGGATTCCTTTTTTTGTTTTCCTCACTTAAAGCATGTTTCAAATTTTTTTTATAAATGATTTATTTTATCAGAGGTCTAATTTTATTTATTTTGGGTCTTAATTCGGTTTCATATGTACGGTTCAGCAGGATAGCCTGCTCCCAGTCACGTGCTGCTTCTTTAAACTTTCTTTGTGCCAGATAAGATGTTCCTCTGTTATAATATGTTTTAGCAAGCCTTGCATCTTTAATTGTTACTGTATCGTATTGATAAACTGCAGAATCAGGTTTTCCGAGAATATCATAAATATTTCCTTTGTTGAAATTAGCAATAGTATCATCCGGTTTCAGGAATAGCACCATATTATAATCAGCCATAGCTGAATCGTATATCTTGAATCTTTCATATGCATTTCCGCGGTTCATATATGCAGAGTGATTAGACTGATTGAGCTTGATATATTCGTTATAATCTGAAATTGCAGCACGGTACAATTTAATGTTCTGGAAGTGGTTGCCTCTATCTAAATAAGGTCCGGGAAGAATAGGTTTTTTCTTGATCAGTTCATTCAATTCCTGGAAAGCTTTTGTGTTCCACACTTTGTACAAACTATCTCTTGGAATACTGTATCCTCTGTGGTATGATTCAAGTGAATCTTTATAATCAAAGTTACCTGTTCCGTATATATCAGTGCTGTCGCGCTTTCTTATCAGGTTTGAATCAATAAGCTCCTTAATTATCTCGTCATATTTCACTTGCTCAAGCGAGTCTTTTTCTCTTCGTAGTTCAGTTTCGCTTTTCTTTGTACATCCCGTGAAAGAAATTGAAACAGAAATAATAAATAGTGAAACAATACTGATTATAGTTTTGCGCATAAATATTGATTTTTTTTTGTAAACAATTCAAATATATTCATTTAGAAGTTTAAGTATTAAACAAAAATTAAGTATTACAAAGATTAACCAATTTAGGTTACAAGTGAATACCGTGAACACGGCATTTAAAATTAGTTACAAAATTGTTAAAAGCTTAATATTTATGATTTTTTAATCTTTTTATTTTTTTCGAGTGATTCTAATGAGAGCTTTTTCTTATACGCCAGAATTTTCCTTAACAGGTTTTTATTATGAATTGCCAGCATTTCAACAGCAAGCAAGCCTGCGTTTTTTGCGTTACCAATTGCAACAGTAGCAACTGGAATACCGGTTGGCATTTGTACAATTGATAAGAGTGAATCAATACCTTCAAGCGATTTAGTACGGATGGGGACACCAATAACAGGCAGTGGTGAGTGAGATGCAGCCATACCGGGCAAGTGAGCTGCGCCGCCTGCTCCTGCAATAATAATTTTTATTCCCCGCTTATGGGCGCTCTCGGCATACTTAGCCATAAAATTTGGTGTTCGGTGAGCAGAGGTAATTTTTACTTCATATGCTACGCCGAACTCTACACATACATTTGCAGCTTCCTGCATTGTCGGAAGGTCTGAATCGCTTCCCATGATAATACCGATGATTGGTTTTTTTTTCATGATTTTTTTTCTGCCACAAAAAAGTAATTACTGTCATTCCCGCTGCCTGCTGTAGGCTTTCAGCATGAATGATAAATTAAATTATTATATTTTCTTCTGTTTTTTTTGCTTTGTTCAAAATCTTTTTCAAACTATCACCTATAACCGTTACATGACCCATCTTTCTTCCAACACGAGATAATTTTTTGCCGTATATATGAAGATGAATATTAGGATTACTTAGTGCTTTATTATAATTTTTTACAACACCAGCATTGTTAGTTTTGCCAAGTAGATTTACCATAACGGCATTTGGTTTAACCATTTCTACTGAACCAAGTGGTAATCCTAAAACTGAACGGATATGATTTTCGAACTGTGAAGTTACACATCCTTCTATGGTGTAATGACCTGAATTATGCGGTCTTGGCGCCATTTCATTAACAAGCAGTTTACCTGATGTTGTATAGAACATTTCTATTCCATACAGCCCATAACCTTTAACGGCTTTAACTGAATCCAAAGCGATTTTTTTTGCTTTATTAATCATTATTACACTTAATTTTGCAGGAGCTATTACTGTATGGCAAATATGATTTTTCTGAATAGTTTCAACAACCGGATAAACTGCAATTTCAGTTTTAGTTCTTACAACCATAACAGCAAGCTCCATTTTAAAATCAACAAACTCTTCAGCAAGCAGCTTTGAATGTCGGCGGGTAAGTTTATCAAAAGCAGATTCAAAATCCATTTTATTTTTCACAAGTGCATTGCCGTAGCCATCATAACCCATTTTCCGTGATTTTAAAACAAACGGAAGTTTTAATGTGTTTACAATATTTACAAAATCTTTTTTATGGTTCACTTCAATAAATTTGGGAAGGGGAATATTACTTTTCTGCAAAGTTTTTTTCTGAATAAGTTTATCCTGTATCAGAGAAATAGTTATAGATGACGGTATAACTTTTTTTCCAAGTAACTCAAGATACTCAATTAAATGAAAATCAATAAACTCGTTTTCCAGCGTAATTACATCGCAAGGGGAAGCGAATTTTTTAAGCAGCTTTTTGTTTGATGTGCTGCCGCAGAACTCAAGCCGGGTAAGCTCACCCGCAGGCGAGCCCAATTCCTTTTCAAGAACTGCAACATCAAAGCCCAAACGTTTTGCAGCAATAGCCGTCATCCGCGCAAGCTGCCCGCCGCCTAAGATACCGATACATTTTGGTTTATTCAATTAAACAAAAAAAAATTAAAGCAGAAATGTGAATATAAATAATTAGAATTAATAACTCAAGTTGACCGTTTTTCTAACAAACTCTTGCCTAAAGGTCTCACAGTTTTACAATAACTACGAGTTTCAATTCATTTATAAGTAACACTATCCCGAAGGGACTCCTTTGGAGTAATTTTCTGGTTTTAGCAATGATATTTCAGGGCTAAAGCCCTGGATTTATGGTATTTCTAAACCCCGACATAAATGTCGGGGTTAATTCATAAACAGTAAACGGTCAACTTGAATTAATAATAAACAGCTTTTAAAATTATTTAAAATAAAATCTAATTTTTTCCGTTAGCTGCATGAGCTTTAACAAGCTCTAATACTTCGCTAACAGCATCTTCGTTGTTGGTTGAGTTAGTTACATAATCAGCTTTGCGCTTAAGTTCAGGGATAGCATTTTGTACAGCAATGTTATAAGCGCCAAAATCAAACAGAAGCATATCATTGTGCCAGTCGCCAATGACAGCAACGTTTTTCTTATTTAAGCCAAGATGTTTTACAAGCCTTCTTACACTTTCAAGCTTATTACTTTCCTTTTTCTTAATGGTAAGTAAGTAATAATCATTGCGGGGTGATTTTGTAACGCTCAAGTGAACTCCGCGTTTATCAAAAAAACTAAAGCCATGTTTTATATGTTTCATACTTGCTTTATCTTCGCAAAAGATAAGTATTTCAAGGACATTTTTCACTCCGGTAAAATCCAAAATTTCTTTTATCGGCGCGCTCAACTTTGTAAATTCTTTTACAACTGCGTTACGGGGCGTAACAAAAAGATTATATTCATCACACATTGTAATTTTTCCATAGTTATCTTCTGAAAGGCTTATAGCTTTATGGACAAATGAATCTTTGATGACTCCTTTATAAATGGTATCACCTTTCCGGTTCTTTATTAAAGCGCCATCAAGTGTTACAAACGGTATATCAATTTCAAGTTCATCAGCAATATGAGATGAATAATGGAAAGATCTGGCTGATGAAAGAGTGCAAAAAATGTTCTGTTTTTTCAGTTCCTTGGCAAGAAGCAGCGTTTTTTCGCCTACATCGCCATTTTGATCGACCAGAGTGCCATCAATATCGATAACTATTAATTTTATGTCTTTTAGTCTATGGGTCAAATTTTAATTCTTTAATTATGTCAATTTTATACTGTAAAACGGTTAATAAATTTGAGTGCTAATTTAAGTATCTAAAAGCATAAATAAAATTCATTTTAAAAGGTTAGTAGTTTATGTAGAAGACTAAACTGTAAGGGGGTAATAGTTGATAATTTTAATATCATAAGAAACTGTCTGAAATGAATATCTAATCTTCAAATAACATGAATATATTGTGATTATATAGAATAATATTATTTGTTTAATACCACTACTGTCCAATCAGAAGTTAAATAAAGACAATTGTTTATTTTGTTCTTTGAAATAATTTTCGTTATTAGATTCTTTAAACAACTGATTTACAGGTACTTTTTCAAATAAAGTTAGACTTAAAATCTGTAAAATTGTGT
>CAMTUP010000037.1:0-18345 GCA_947084945.1 uncultured Ignavibacteria bacterium
TGAAGAATTTAGAACAAATCAGGAAGCTTTGGCAAGAGAAAGATTTTTTAAGTCAATTGATGGTTATATTTGGTTGAAGCAGAATAAATTAATTTAAGGCAAAGGTATCGTACGGGTTCTTCCAAAGGAACTCCTTCGGAGAAATCCCACCTTCTCCGCAAAAAAATTTACCTTACTTCAAAATATTTGCAATGTCTGCCACCCTATGTGGGGCATCTTTTGTTATAATGTATAGATCCAAACATTTTCAATCCCCCGTAATAATCAAAATTGCTGCGTCATTTATCCATCACCTGTATAAACCAACTTAATTATTCTTTCAGATTAATGTTTCATTAAATAAAGTCTTGTGTTTAAATACATTTTTTCAAAATTAACAACTTATGGTTAATCGTTAAATTAAATATTCTAATTTTTTAATCTTTCTTTCTATCATACTCTTTTTATGCAATTATCCCTATTTTTGTAGAACATTTCTAAAAACATATCATTTGAAATATATCTTAGCAATAGATTCCGGCGCTACAACAAGCGAAGTTTTGTTATATCCGCTTAATCAAGCCCCCTTAATCCCTCACTTCAATAGTCTTTCGGTATTGGAAAATCGAAGAACTGGCTTTCCTGACTCGTTTTTGAGTTCAGTGGGGGGACAATTGATTTACAAATATCCGTTTATTAATCTGAATCTGTTAGGATATGATGAATCAGTTAAACGTTTAAAGAATATTGTTAATGATGTATCCAAAAAAGTCGGAAAAGAAAGCATTGTAGCAGTTTCTGCTGGTATTTCAGGCGCTAGGTATAGTAGAGACAGGGAAAAAATTGCATCGGCTCTAAAGAATACAATAGGCATAAAAAATATATTCATTCTGCCTGATACTGAAATAGCACTCGCTGCTGCATTTGAGCATAATGATAAGAATTGTGGAATATTGATAGCAGGGACAGGCTCAATACTATATTATAGAGCAGATGATGGAAAAATTAACAGAATTGGCGGATGGGGCAGGCATATTGGTGATGAAGGCAGTGGTTACTGGATAGCAAGAGAAGCACTATACAAGGTTACAAAACATTATGACAAGAGACATAAAGCTGAAATGCTTTCCAGAGTAATAAAAAAAGATTTTGGGATTGATGAAAATAATATCATATATCATGTTTATCATAAAGGATTTGAGATTTCAAAATTAACTCATCATGTATTCAGGTGTGCTGTGCGAGGAGATAAAGTTTCTAAGGAAATAATTAAAAGTGCAGCAGAAAATCTACTAACGCATTTTATTCCGCTCAGGGGGAAAAAATACAGAATTGCAATGATGGGCGCACTTCTGACAGAAGAAAAGCTTCTTGCTGTAGAATTAAAAAAAGCAACGAAGAAAAAATATCCGAATATTAAACTTGTTAAACCTGAATTTAAGCCTGTATGGGGTGCGGTTAAAGTAGCTTTAGCAAATATTAAATAGCAAATATCAAATATCAAAAATCAAAAAAAATCTTTTGTAATTCGTGAAAATTTGTGTAATTAGTGGTTAAGATTTTGATTCTCTGTGACTTTAGTTTCTCTGTTGTGAAAAAGCTTTTGATTTTTATAATATAAATAGATTCTTCACTTCGTTCAGAATATGCAAGCAGATAAAATAATAATAATTGATTTTGGTTCTCAATATACCAAGCTTATTGCGCGGAAAGTAAGGGAGTGCCACGTTTACTCAGAGGTAATGCCATGCACAGCAAACCTGAGCGAACTGGTAAATGATAAAACCATAAAAGGCATAATACTTTCTGGTGGTCCGCAGAGTGTTTACATGAAAAACTCAAATCGCCTTGCGGAGCTTATTTTAAAACTTAAAGTTCCGATATTAGGCATTTGTTATGGCTTGCAGCTTCTTTCGCACCACTTTAAAGGTAGTGTAAAAGGTGGTAAGACGAGGGAATTTGGTAAAACAAAAATTAAACTTACATCACGAAGTGGAATACTTTCCGGTGTATCAAATAAGCTAACAGTATGGATGAGCCATAATGACCATATCAAAAAATTACCCGTTGGATTTAAAGCAACATCAAGGAGTGAAAACGGACTCATAAGCAGCTTTGAAGCCGTTAAGGAAAATATTTATGGAGTACAGTTCCACCCTGAAGTTAATCATACAGAGCAAGGTACAAAAATACTGGACAATTTTCTGTATAAAATATGTAAAATAAATAACAAGTGGGAGATGGGTTCATTTGTAAATGAAAAAGTGAAAGAGATAAAGAAAACTATTGGTGATGAAAAGGCTATATGCGCAATGAGTGGTGGGGTTGATTCCGCAGTAGCTGCCTACCTTATTAATAAAGCAATTGGCAAAAACCTTATATGCGTTCATATTGATAACGGCTTGATGAGGAAGGACGAGAGCGCTGAGATAGTTAAATATTTTTCAAAGAAGTTAAATTTAAAATTCATAGATGCCTCTAAAATTTTCTTGAGCCGCCTAAAAGGTGTCTCGGATCCTGAGAAGAAACGAAAAATAATCGGTAAGACTTTTATTGATGTATTCCAGGATTTTGCCAAAAAACAGGGCAAGAGAAACAAGAAAATCAAATATCTCATTCAAGGAACGCTTTATCCCGATGTAATTGAATCATCATCATTTCACGGACCATCTGTTACAATTAAGTCGCATCATAATGTAGGGGGTTTGCCAAAATCACTTCATATGCAGTTGATTGAGCCTTTCAGAGAACTATTTAAAGATGAAGTTCGTGTAATAGGGAAGTTATTAAATGTACCGCAGGTAATTCTGGGCAGGCATCCGTTCCCGGGTCCGGGTTTAGCAGTAAGAATTCTTGGTGATATTACAAAAGAAAAACTTGATATATTACGCGAAGCTGATTATATTTACAGATTAAACCTGCATAAACATAATCTTTATGATAAAATATGGCAGGCTTTCTGCGTATTATTGCCGGTTTCAACAGTCGGGGTGATGGGTGATAGCAGAACTTACGAAAAAGTGCTTGCATTAAGAGCAGTGGAAAGTGTTGACGGAATGACAGCTAACTGGTACCCAATGCCGGCAAAAGTGCTCGAAGAAATTTCAACAGGTATCACAAATAAAGTAATTGGTATAAATAGGGTGGTTTATGATATTAGTAACAAGCCTCCATCTACAATAGAATGGGAATAAGAAATAATAAATTACAAATTCCAAAATCCAAATGTCAAATATTGGTGATTAAAATATTTGTTCTTGGATTAGTATTCATTAATTCTGTTTCAGTTGTTTCACAAAGTACAGTAAAGATTGGTATTGCATTACCGATGTTCTCTGAATCTGAGGATAATACTAAGAAACAGCTTGGCAGTGAAATACTCGATGGCATCAGGTTTGCATTAACAGAATACAGTAAAAATCCCACTGTAAAGGTTACATTAGAAGTAATGGATACAAAACGCGATCCTGCAATAGCAAATGAAGTCATAAAAGGTTTTGGCGAAGATGAAAGTATTATTGGTGTTATAGGTCCAGTTTTCAGTAGTGAGTTGACAGAATCCGCAGAAAACGGTCAGCAGTTCAACCTGCCGATAATTTCACCAACAGCAACCGGTGATGAGCTTGCCGCTAATTACAATTATGTATTCCAGCTTAATCCCAGCTACGAAGTGCGCGGAAAACTTATGGCTGATTACCTGATCAAAAAGAACGGGATGAAGAATTTTGCAATTATATCCGAGGAAACATACGGAGATAACTTCAGGAAACCTTTTGAAGATGAAGTAAAAAAAATGGGCGGGAAGGTATTAATAACTCAAACTTATGCTAAAGACCCCCAGAGCATAACAGTTCAAATTAATGCTATAATAAAATACATCAAGGAAAACGATCTATTTATTAACGCAGCAAATCTTAATTTAACACAAAAGCAAAAGCTGGAGCAAAGCGGTGTAAGATGGTCATTAATTGACTCCTCTGTAACATTGAATATGGATGTGAGCATATACTATATGTTTGGTAAGAATGCAAAAAAGATGGTTGATACAATGAATATCAAGCCGTATAAATCTAAACCGGAAACTACAAAATTTGTACAGGGAGTTATTGATGCTATTTATATACCTATAGCTAATCCAAATGAAATTAATGTAATAGTTCCCCAGCTTTTTTCAGATGGACTTAGTATGTACATTGCCGGCACAGGCGACTGGAACAATGAGAAAATTCTTGAAGATAATAAAGTATATTTAAAAAATGTGGTGTTTGAATCAGAATATTACCCAAATAATGATGACCCTGAATATGCAGCTTTAAAAGAGAACGTTAAAAAATCCAAGTTCAAAATTTCCAAAAATTTTCTATTTGGTTATGATACAGGTAAACTTATCTTTAAGCTAATTGGTAATGGTGCCAAAACCAGAGAACAGCTGAACACAGCCCTTAAAAATCTGTTAAATTACGATGCAATTAAATCAAAAATATCGTTAGATTACCATGGAATCAACTCAGAGCTGAATATATTAAGATACGATAACGGAATCAAACTGGTTGAAACCTACAAACTATCTAAATAAATATTATTGCTTAGATATTTACTCATAATCCTTCTTTTGTTTCCGGTTTTCGGATTAAAAAGTAATTCTCAGACCGAAAATTTTCCGGATAAGCTGCCAGATGACCTGAACCAAGAACAATGGGAAACCGTAAGAGACCTTTATGCAGTAAATGCAATAAAACTTCTTGCAAAACTTGATACACTTAACGCAGAGATAGACAGCTTAATAAACGTTAATGATTACTTCGAAAAACTTGATTGCCAAAGCGAGCTGCTTGCTTTAGTAGGAGCTACTAAAGAACAGGTTGCTGATTTCAGAATAAAGTTTGATGAAACAGAAAGAAGGATTAAAAACAGCAAAAGCACACCTGATGATGCATCATTGAAATATATGCAGGAAATCAGCTCATCAAAAATAAAATGCCTGCCTGAATTTATTGACAGATATAATAGTTTAAATAAATTAATTGCAAATATTAAATCCATTGATAACACAACTGAAACAAAAGGAATATATTCAGTTGTTAAAGGTGATTGCTTATGGAAAATTTCTTCTGCTAATTATAACACACCATATTTATGGCCCGCAATTTGGGAAGCAAACAGATCAGAAATAATTGATCCTAATTTAATTTACCCTGGAAAGGTTTTGAAAATTCCGCTGATAAATGATGAAGACAGAATAAAAGCAATAGAAAGAGCAAAACATTACAGAAAGAGTAGAAAAACACAAAATAATTTGCAATACTGAGTGTATCAAATTTAGTACACTAATCTCATAATCTTCGTTTTTTTCTTATTTTTAAACAATTTTACTGTATATTTTTTTATAATTACACTTGACAAACTGAAACAAAAAGGCTATATTTGCTATGTAAATTAACTATATTATTAACAAGCCAATTTAATACAGGAGGTATTTCATGGCATATTTAAGAAGCAAGCTTTATATGCTCTTAATTGCAGCAATGTTCACCGGATCAGCTTTCATGGTTGGGTGCGGCGGCGGTGTTGACGAAGAGCAGATGGAAGCTTTAAATAACCTGAAAGCAGAAGTTGAAAGCTTACGCTCACAGGTAAAAGCTAAAGAAGACGAAAAAGCTTCTTTACAGAAACAGATTTCAGATAAAGATGCAAAAATTAAAAAATGTAACGACGATATGGCAAAAACAAAATCATGTTTAGACGGGATGGGTAAATAATAATGAAATTTCATAAATTATTTATTTTATTCTTATTAGCATTAGGTTTAACATTAAACAATGCTAACGTTTTTGCACAGGATGATGACGATGATGATGATGATGACCAGCAGATGGAAGAAATGGATGAAGAAGAATGGCAGAGACAGATGGACGAGCTCAATGCTGAAAAATCTAACTTACAGTCAAGATTAAGCGCTTTAACAAGCGAAATCGACGGCTTAAAGCAGACTTCAGCTAACAAAGATAAAGAACTCGAAAAATGCGAGAACGATCTTTACGCTTTAGTTGGTACTACAAAAAGCGGTGTTGCAGATTTCAGAAAGAAATTTGAAGAGACCGAAAAGAAGATCAACGGTAAAGTTGGAACACCAGCTGACGCTCGTAAGATGTACTTCGACGACATCACAAAAGATAAAGCTCGTTGCTTACCAGAATTCCAGGACAGATACGCTTCAATGAAGAAAAAACTGGAAGATTGGGAAGGCATTAAAGCACCTGAAGCTTGTTACACTGTTGTTAAGGGTGACTGCCTCTGGAAAATCTCCAAAATGAAATACGGTTCACCGTATTACTGGCCTGCAATTTGGGATGCTAACAAAAATGGCGTTTCTAACGAAGCTCAAATGAAACCTAGACACAAAAAGGTAACCAATCCTAATTTGATCTATCCTGGACAGTGCATGAAGATCCCAACACTCACAGATGCTCAGAAAAAAGAAGCTGAATTGAAGTCAAAGAAATACAGAAAAACAAGAACTGTAAAGAAGACTGATGGCACCGATACGAAAAAAGAAGACGTAAAAAAAGATGTTAAGAAAGATGTAAAGAAAGATGAAAAGAAAGACGTTAAGAAATAATTAACTCTTTTTAAATCTGACTTTGTCAATCTGAACAAAGTATTATTCAAGCCCTTGGACTTCGGTTCAAGGGCTTGTTTTTTACCAAACTTTTTCAAAAAAACTGTACTATTAAAAATAAAACATTTGGCTATAATAGAAAAATACATTGTACTTAATAATGATATTGACCTAATAAATTTTGCAGGATTAAATGATAAGAATATTGACCTGATAAGAGAAAGATTTTCTTCAAACCTCACATTAAGAGGGGAGAATATTTTCCTCAAAGGAGATGAACAGGAAATTTCATTGCTTGAAACTATCATTAATGAGCTTATGCTTCTGCAGAAAAGACAGGGGAAGATAACAGAAGGCGACGTAAATCTTATCATTGAACTTGTTACAGGTTCACAGGATGCAGCGATAGAAAAACGTGTTGGATTAAAACGTGATGAGCTTGATGATGTTATTTTAGTCGAAAAAAGTGACTTCATTAAGCCCAAAACAATAGGACAGCTTGAGTTTTTCAGAAAAACAAAAACAAATGAAATTGTCTTTGCAATAGGTCCTGCAGGTACGGGTAAAACTTACCTAGCTGTAGCAATTGCTCTTGCAGCATTAAAGGCAAAAAAAATAAACCGCATTGTACTTTCCAGACCGGCGGTTGAAGCAGGTGAGAGCCTTGGTTTTTTACCGGGTGATCTCTCAGAAAAAGTTAATCCATACTTAAAACCACTATTTGATGCTCTGGAAGATATGGTACCAATTGATAAGCTCAAGTCTTATTTTGAAAAAAATATAATTGAGATAATTCCGCTCGCTTACATGAGGGGCAGAACACTGAATAATGCATTCCTTATACTTGATGAAGCCCAGAATGCAACAGCTCTGCAGATGAAAATGTTCTTAACAAGACTTGGACTAAACTCAAGAGCTATTATAACAGGAGATATAACGCAGATAGATCTTCCAACAAAGCAAACATCAGGGCTTGTTCAGATACAAAACATTTTATTGAATGTTGATAGCGTAACATTTGTTTACCTTGAAAAAAAAGATGTTGTTCGCCACAGGCTAGTTAAAGATATTATTAATGCTTACGAGGAGTTTTCTGTAAAAAATAACGGGAATGGAAAAGATGAAAATAAGGGGAATTCAGAAAAAGATCAGTTTGAGCGAAACAATAATAATGAAAACAGCAAATAATTTTGTTAATAAGTAATGATGTGTCTTTTTGTTGATGTAAACACCAACCCATGCAAACGGAATTGAGGCTGCTATAATAGGAAGCGCAGAAAGAGTATCAACCATACCAAATGAATACGGAATATTTACAGCACCCTGTGGTGAATTAATGAAATAACTTATTACTCCTGCAACAGCTGTTATTAAAATTGCAGCAGATGAAGTCCCGATAGCTTTTTTAAATGGAAATTTCATTAGGTAATGCATTAAAGGGATTACGAAAACTCCGCCACCCAGACCTGAAAATGCTGCTATAGCTCCACTTAACATACCTATACCTAAGCAAATCCAATTATTAAAAACTTGGGGCTTATTTACTTCAGAATCTTCATGCTTGTTTTTTTTATCCAGCAGCATTTTTATAGCTACTATCATAAGAACAATTGAGAATATTTTTTTTAAAGTATCACCCGGCATTAATATTGCAATTTTCGAAAATAGGAAAACTGTTACTGCACTTGAAAGTCCGATAAAAAGAGCAGCTTTCCATTCAACATTACCAAGTCCAAAGTGTTTATGAGATGAAGATATACTGGTAAAGATTATTGTAAAGAGGCTTGTAGTAATTGCAATGTGAACTATGTAAGGGGAATCAAAATGGTTAAATGCATACACTGCTAATAAAGCAGGGACGATAATAATACCACCTCCTACTCCAAATAGTCCTGACAAGATACCCGCAGCTATACCTATACAAAAGAGAATTAATATTGTTTCTATACTCAATTTAACTTATTTAGGCTCTAGCATACTGTTATATAAGCCTTTATCTTTAATTATCCTCAAAGCTTCCTGTATTTGCTGATCATCTTTTAACGAAGCCTCAACAACTACTTTTTCAGGTTTGTTGTATTTTCTAAGTATTTCTGACTCAAGCTTTTGCCTGATAACAGGTTTAGAGTTTTCGAAATCTTTGAATTTTTCTGATATAAGCTCACCTTCCAATAGCCCAATGTAACTCTTCACTTTTTCAGAATACATTTTATCATCTGTATTTTTTTTAAGTAGTGCAAGTTCTTTTTCAGCATTAGTATAAAATGAAAAATCAGTAGTTGTAACAAAATTATAAAATGCTCCAATTACTATATCGTTCATCACAAAGCTGTTATCATCAGGATTATCTATGACATACTTAACAGCAAAGCGGTAATACATATCTTCATAATTCAGCGCTTCCAAAAGTTCATTATCCTTAATCACATCAACTATAAAGTCAGGTGTAATTCCTCCTTCGGCTAATACTATCCTTCCATTTAAGGTTTTAAACTCTTTCTGGTTAAAATATGGATTCGGCTTAAAAACACCATACTTATTTTCTTTGAAATAATTCTTAGCCTGTATCCACCTTCCGCTAGGTGTAAAGTATTTTTGGTTGGTAATTTTAATCTGGTTGCCGTAGCTGATTTGTTGGAATACTTGGACGAGTCCTTTGCCAAATGACTTTGTACCCACAAGCACACCGCGGTCTAGGTCCTGAATAGCTCCTGCAACTATTTCACTTGCTGAGGCAGAATTGTTATCTATTAAAACAACAAGCGGTACATCTTTGTTCAGCATTGGATTTTCTGTTGTAAAATATTTTCGCTCTGAATCAAGTTTTCTTCCCTTTGTAGTAAGCAGCAGGTCTCCTTTATTTGTGAATTTGTTCAATATTCCAATTGCAGCATCAAGTAAACCACCTGAATTACCTCTGAGGTCTAAAATAACACCTTTAACATCACCCTTTGCTTTAATTTCATTAATAGCGTCGATTATTTCATTTACAGCATAACGGCTGAAACGGTCAAGTTTAATATAGCCTATGCCGTCTTCTATTGTACCTTTATAGCTAACATTCTTAAGTTGAATTTCCTGTCTTGTTAAAATAAATTCTATTTCTTTATCACCTCGCTGGATATTCATTTTCATCCGAGTGCCTGGTTCTCCGCGTGTATATGCTCTTACATCACCCACTTTTTTGCCAAGCATAGTTGTACCGTCAATTTCAAGTATCTTATCCCCTTTTCTTATCCCTTCTTTCTGTGCAGAATAACCATCAAGTATATCAGTTACTATTATCATACTGTCTTTCATCCCAACAGTTATTCCAACTCCGCCATATTTGCCTGTTGCAATTAAGTCAATTTCATCTTTGCGTGATTCATCAAGAAAATCAGTATAAGGATCTAGTGTCCCTAACATTCCCTCAATACCCGCCTTCATAAACTTATCGCCATCTATTTCATCAACGTAATCCAGCATAATTTCTTTATACAGCTTGCCGAAAACATCCATATTTTTGTTTATCTGTGTATAAACATCGTCATCTCCCCCAGTACCAGAATACTTTGCACCAGTAATGACAAAGAAAATTGTGAGAATAAGCGATAATCTCGAAAATAATTTAAATTTACTCATTTTTAAAAATTAATTAGATATATTTAGTTTTTTATTTACTTTTTCAGTGATTTTTTTATGAATCTGCTCTATAGTAAGAGAACCCTTAATTACAACAAATCTTTTCTTATTATTGTTAGCAATATTCTGGAATCCTTTATAAACTTTATTGTAAAACGATAAATTCTTATTCTCCATCCTATCCATATCCACCCCGCGTATTGCAGCCCGCGAAAATGCTGCTTTTGGAGGAATATCTATAAAAATGGTCATATCGGGTTTTAGTCCCCCGGTAGCTATATCATTAACTTTCTCTACCTGCTTAAGTTCCAAACTGCCTCCATATGACTGGTATGCCGTTGATGAATCATAGTATCTGTCACAAATTACAACAAAACCTTTTTTTAGATGAGGCTTTATTACCTGACTTACAAGCTGTGAGCGCGATGCGGAAAATAACATAAATTCGGTAAGCGGCGTCATGTCAATATGCTCACGATCAAGTATTATTTCTCGCACTTTTTCTGAAATAGGTGTTCCACCAGGCTCCCTAAGTAAAACAGACTTAATCTTCTTTGAGCCTAAATATTCATGTAACAACTTAGCTTGTGTAGATTTCCCCGAAAAATCCAGCCCTTCAAATGTTATGAACATACTTTATTTATCATCTCCCTAAATAGGGATTCTTTTTTATATAATTCAGGTAAATTAACTATTTATATAGTTTAATTAAATTGACATATTATGGTATAATAAAATTTATTAATTATTCGATGTTTTACTAATTTTTAGCATATTTACAATATTTATAAATAGTTTTAAAATTAGCAAGTTTGCATTTTAAGTTTTCGGGATTATACATAAATTTGTGAAATTATATTTTCAATGAACCTGCTGGATCCAGTTATACTTTTTTTTATTCTTGGCATTATTGCCCAAATTGTAAAATCAGATTTAAAGATTCCCGATGATTTTTATAACACTTTAGGCATTTATTTATTATTGGCTATTGGAATTAAGGGTGGTATTGAACTGTATGACACAAGTTTTGAACACATAATTTATCCCACTATAGGAACAATAATACTGGGACCTGTAATTACATTTCTTTCATTCGGCTTACTTAGGTTCATTCTAAAGTTTGATAAAGTAAATTCCATAGCTATTGCTGCCCATTACGGTTCTTGCAGTGCTGTTACATTTGCTGTAGTAACTGACTATTTGATAGCATCGCTTATTCCATATGAGAAATTCAGTACAGTTCTTTTGGTATTATTTGAAATACCAGGAATAGCTGCTGCAATTTTCCTTGCAAAAATAGATGTCCATTCAAAGTTTAACATAAAAAATCTGCTGCATGATGTTTTTCTTGGTAAAAGCATCTTACTACTTGTAGGAGGGCTGATTATTGGAGTCTTTATCGGTTACTCCGGAAACAAACAACTTAATTTTTTCTTTTTCGACTTATTCAAAGGCTTCTTAGCTATTTTTATGCTGGAAATGGGTATAATCGCAGCAAAAAGACTTGGCAGCTTAAAAAAAGTAGGGATTCCTTTATTACTTTTCGGAATTTTATTTCCTATAATTGCATCAGTATTGGGAATTATTACCGGTATGTTATGCGGTCTATCCCCCGGCGGTACCATTATCCTGGCAACTCTTGCAGCAAGCGCATCATATATAGCGGCACCGGCTGCAGTTCAGATCATTTTGCCTAATGCTAATCCTACTTTATATTTAACATTGTCATTAGGAATTACTTTTCCTTTTAACATTTTAATTGGAATAAAACTTTATACTTATTTTGTTGAAATTGCTTTTAGTATTTCAGGATATTAGAGTTAATAACTCATGTTACGCATGTGATATATATAGACATTTGATAATCCAAAAGTATAATTATCACAACAAAAACTCTTCATCCTCCCTCGCTGCTAAACTCCAGTTTAGCAGCTACTTTTCAACAAAACTCTGTTTTGTGCGAAACGGAGTTACGAGAGAAGTATACTTTCCAAACTGGTCAGCCAAGGCGGTTTGGAAAGGAGTGTGTGGTTTTGCGTAAGGTGAGTTAATAATAGAACCCATTGAAAAACCCTAAAGAAGAAGAATAAACTTGCCACCAAGACACGATGACACAAAGAAACACTAAGAAATCTTTGTGAAACTTAGTGACTTGGTGACTTTGTGGCAAATATTTTTTCATCTCATGAGGTTTTGCAAAGGCTTCTAATATACTTTAATTGTTATGAGTAAGAGATTTATCCATATTCACAATTATTAAATTATGCTTTTCCAGTCTTTTTAATTTTGATTCTTTACTGTTTTCTCAATTGAAACTCCCTCAAATTTAAAGTATTTTTGATAATTCCAAAGCATTTAAACTGATTTAATGGCTGAAACCCAGACCCCATTAATGCGGCAATATTCACAAATCAAAGCAAGGTACCCTGATACTGTGCTGCTTTTCCGTATGGGCGATTTTTTTGAAACATTCGAAACCGATGCCGCTATCGCTTCAAAAGTATTAGGAATTACTCTTACAAAACGCTCAAATGGCTCTGCATCTGAAGTTGCCCTTGCAGGCTTTCCTCACCACGCAATTGATAATTATCTGCCAAAACTTGTAAAAGCAGGATATAAGGTCGCTGTATGTGAACAACTTGAAGACCCAAAGTTTGCAAAAGGTATTGTAAAACGCGATGTTGTTGAAGTCGTAACACCCGGATTAACTTTTTCAGATAAACTGCTTGACCACAAAAGCAATAATTACATAAGCTGTCTTTTCACAAAAGATGACCGATGCGGTTTTGCTTATTGTGATATATCAACCGGTGAATTTTTAACGTGTGAAATTCCATTTAAAAATATCAAAGACCAACTTGAGCTAATAGACCCTGCCGAAGTAATAATTTCAAAAACACAAAAAGCACTCTTTAGTAACATACTAGATATGGAACATAACCCGCTTATCCAAAAGCGCGTAACCATAACTAAACTCGATGAATGGATATTCAATTTTGATTATTGTAATGAATTACTTCTCTCACAATTTAAGACAAAATCTCTAAAAGGATTTGGTATAGATGATTACCCTCTTGGAATAATTGCAGCAGGAGGAATATTAAGTTACATGAACGAAACACAAAAAGGCAATGTTGCTCATATTAACAAGATTTCTTATTACAATACGAGTGATTATATAATTTTAGATGATTCAACCAAACGTAACCTTGAGATAATTTCCTCAATTTCTGGTGGAAGCCGTGAAGGTACACTTATATCCATACTTGACCGCACACAAACAGCAATGGGTGCAAGGCTGCTAAAGAACTGGATATCCCGCCCATTAAAGAAACTTTCACAATTACACAAAAGGCAGGAGTGTGTATCAGAGTTCTACGAAAACAAACCGCTTGCCGGTAATCTTGCCGGGTTATTTAAAAATATAGGTGATCTGGAAAGACTTATTTCAAAAATTGCTACGGCGCGTGCAGTGGCAAGAGACCTTATCAATCTGAAATATTCGCTAAAGAACATAGGCGCTGTAAAACTTGAACTTTCTAATGCATCATCAAAGACTTTAAATGATATTAATAATAATTTAAAAGAGCTGAATGACCTTGTTGAGCTTATTGATAGTTCAATCAATGAAGAAAGTACCTTGCAAATGGAAAGCAAGATAATCATTAAGCACGGTTATAATAAAGAGCTTGATGAACTACGGAATATCTTAAACAGCGGCGAAGCATGGATGGAAAATTACCAGCGAAAAGAACGCGAACGAACTAAAATAAATTCGTTAAAGGTAAGCTATAACAGGGTTTTTGGTTATTATATAGAAATCTCAAAAGCAAATCTGGTTAAAGCTGATAAGGTTGAAGGATACATCCGTAAGCAGACACTTGTAAATGCCGAGAGATTCATAACGCAGGAGTTGAAGGAATATGAAGAGAAGATATTAACTGCAAATGAAAAAATTGCGGCACTGGAGTCAAAATTATTTGCCGATATAAGAGAGAAGGTTGTGGAGTATGCCAATGATATACAGATGAATGCTGCTATGATTGGCATAATTGATGTATTGCTTGGATTCGCTGAAATTGCAAAACTGTATAAATACACCAAACCTGAATTAAATGAGGGCGATATACTTGAAATTACTGAAGGAAGGCATCCTGTAATAGAACAACTTCTTCCTGCCGGAGAAAAATTTGTACCAAATGATACCTTACTCAATCCTGGTGAAACGCAAATTGTAATTATTACAGGTCCCAATATGAGCGGTAAATCCAGTTATTTAAGGCAGGTTGGGTTGATTGTTTTACTTTCTCAAATAGGTTCATTTGTTCCTGCAAAAAAAGCTAAGATTGGTATTTGCGACAGGATATTTACCAGAGTAGGCGCGATGGATAATATTGCAAGGGGTGAGAGTACTTTCCTTGTTGAAATGCAGGAATCAGCAAACATATTAAATAACTTAACATCAAAAAGTCTTGTATTGCTTGATGAAGTCGGGCGAGGTACCAGCACTTATGACGGCATTTCAATTGCATGGGCTATTACTGAATATATCCACGAAAATCCGAATGCAAAAGCAAAAACACTTTTTGCTACACATTACCACGAGCTTAATGCGCTTGCAAGTCTTTACCCAAGGATAAAAAACTCCAGGGTTGAGGTTAAAGAAGTAGGCGATAAAGTAATTTTCCTTCACAGGATAAATGAAGGGACAGCGGATCATAGCTTTGGCATTCACGTAGCTCAAATGGCGGGACTGCCTGATATTGTAACAAAGCGTGCCCGGGAAATACTTGGCAATCTAGAAAAACGCGAGGAGCGAGCAAGAAGAAAAGATGAATTTCAGATAAACCTGTTTGAATACAAAGATAATGAGTTGAATGATATACTCGAAAAAATTGATTTAGAAAATATGACACCAATGGAGGCATTGAATAAGCTGCAGGAATTAAAGAAAATATCAAAAAACAACCACTGATTAAATTGATTGAAGGATTACTCTGATTATGATCAAAGAAAATTACAAATATTCTGATTTAACTGAGAAAATTATTGGAAGCGCAATGAAAGTTCATTCTTTTCTGGGAAACGGCTTTCCTGAAGTAATATACCAGAGAAGCCTTGTTATAGAATTAGAAAAATCAGGAATTAGATTTAAAAGAGAATTGGAGCAGAATATTTATTATGATAATGTGAAAGTAGGAAAAAGAATTGTTGATTTTTTGATAGAGGATAAAGTGCTTGTAGAATTAAAGGCTCTTGGGGAAATAAGTGAAAATCATTATTCACAAATCCTCAATTATTTAAAAGCATATAAATTAGAAATTGGTTTATTAATTAATTTTGGTGCAAAAAGTCTTCAATTTAAGAGATTTCTTAATTCAAATTTATGAGAAAATCAGCGAAATCATTTAATCAGGTTAATCTGCGATCATTTAATCTGGTAAATCAGTGATGAAACAGATTATTGGATGACGCAGATTAAGAAAAATGTAAATTACAAATATTCTGATTTAACTGAGAAAATTATTGGAAGCGCAATGAAAGTTCATTCTTTTCTGGGAAACGGTTTTCCTGAAGTAATATACCAGAGAAGCCTTGCCATAGAATTAGAAAAATCAGGAATTAGATTTAAAAGAGAATTAGAACAGGATATTTATTATGATAATGTGAAAGTAGGAACAAGAATTGTTGATTTTTTGATAGAGGATAAAGTGCTTGTAGAATTAAAGGCTCTTGGGGGGACATAAGTGAAAATCATTATTCTCAAATTCTCAATTATTTAAAAGCATATAAATTAGAAATTGGTTTATTAATTAATTTTGGTGCAAAAAGTCTTCAAATTAAGAGATTTCTTAATTCAAATTTATGAGAAAATCAGCGAAATCATTTAATCAGGTTAATCTGCGATCATTTAATCAGATTAATCAGTGATGAAACAGCATGAAATATGGATGCAGCATGCATTTAAAGAGGCAGAAAAAGCTTATGAAAAGAAAGAAATCCCAGTTGGCGCAGTTGTAGTTTTTGAAAACAGGATAATTGGAAAGGGTCACAACCAAGTTGAAACACTCAGAGATCCCACAGCTCACGCAGAAATGATAGCGTTAACATCTGCTGCCGAGTATCTTTCATCAAAAGTGCTGCTTGGATGCACAATGTATGTTACTCTTGAACCATGTCCAATGTGCGCCGGTGCAATTGTGCTTTCAAAACTTGAAGCATTATATTTTGGCGCATATGATAATAAATCAGGCTCATGCGGAAGTGTTTTAAATATTACAAACAACTTATCCCTTAACCACCAGCTAAGCGTTACAGGCGGTATTATGGATAAGCAATGCGGTGAGCTGATAAGAAGCTTTTTTGAAATAAGAAGGTAGTTTTATTTCAATATAGTTTGAATTTTAAATAATGATTTTCAGAATACAATAGTCTGCTGAACTTGTATAAATTACTCCGACTTTTTGAGTTCACTTTTTTCTATAATAAAAGTAAAGACTTTTGTAGTCTTATCAGTAATATAGTAAACAAATTTTAATCTTCAATATACTTGCTTACAACCTCAGGAAATTTAAATAAACAGATAATTAAGCTTGCTTGGCCGGTATTCTTTCAGAATCTGGGTAGAAGTCTTGCAATAGCGATACTTGATTCATATTGGATAGGAAAAATATCGAGCGAGCATCTTGCCGCGCTTGCTGTGGGCACGTTCCTTTCATGGGGTGCCTTTGCATTGGGTGCTTTAGTTCCAATAGGCACAAATGCGCTTGTAGCACAATCTATTGGTGCTAAGGATGAAGATTCAGCCCGTCATATCGGTACACTTAATCTTGTTAATTCCGTTATATGGGGTTTGATGATATCGGCAATAATGATACCTTTATTACCCGTACTTTACGGCTTCACAAACCTTGATACACCAAAAGCAGTCCTTGCAAATGAATATTTATTTCCTATTCTTGTTCTTCTTCCCTCGTTAATATTATTTGAAACAGGCAGCGCAATATTTAGGGGTCACGGCAATACAAAGACTCCTTTCAGACTGCTGCTTGTTGTATTCACACTTAAGATAATTCTAACACCAGTATTAATATTCACATTTAGTTTGGGCATACAAGGTGCATCTATTGCTACAATGGTTTCATTTGGGAGTGTTTTTTTAATTGAGTTTGTGCTGCTAAAAAGGCGCGGTTTTATAAGTTCAATCAATAAGAAGTTCATCTCAATTATTAAAAATGTAAAGTATAACTACAAGGTAACTAAGGAAACTATTAAGATAGGACTACCCATCTCGCTTGAGGGACTTGCTTTCTCGTTCATATATATTTTTGTTAGCAGGTATGTGGCTGATTTCGGCACAACCGGACTTGCAGCTCTTGGCATTGGTCACAGGTCTGAGGCTATTCCATACCAGGTTGGCGAAGCTTTTGCTATTACCGCATCAATAGTAGTTGGACAGAATATTGGCGCGGGGAATATTGAAAGAGCTAATAAAGCTGCATGGCGTGTTTTGTATCTCTCGTGGATTCCTATGGGAATTTATGGATTTATACTTTTCTTTTTCCCTGCACAGATTGCTGGAATATTCACAACCGACCAGGCTGTGATAGAAACCGCAAAGGTCTATAATATGATTGCGGCATTCAGCATATTTTTTGCAATGAGCGAACAAATATTTACAGGCGCATTTGCAGGTGCGGGAAATTCACTCCCCCCGCTTGCAATATATTTGCCTGTTACCGCATTAAGGATTCCATTAGCCGCACTCTTAGCACCTATTTACGGAATGAACGGAATATGGATCGCGATATTTACTACATCAATTGCTAAAGGAATTCTGATTGCTATTTGGTGGAGTCTTGGCAGATGGAAGAACAGAAAATTTACTTTGGGCAAGAAAATTGATGAGCCGATTGAATCACCAATTGAAAAGTTTGATATACATTAAGTTTTACTTTTAAATATCTTTTCTATATCCTATTTCACTACTGTCCAATTAAAATATATAGAATAGACGTAACTATCATATAATATTATAAATTATTGACATATTTAGTCTAAACGATTTGAATATTAAGAATTAAAAACATGTTTCATATTGAGTTTTAATCATTAAAACTCAA
>CAMTUP010000038.1:0-32295 GCA_947084945.1 uncultured Ignavibacteria bacterium
GCTTAGGAAACTGTATGAGATAATTAAGAAATCACTTATTGTTGATACCAATTTATATGTTATAATCAAGAAAGAAGACCTTGCGAAGATGGACGACAAGATAAAACAGCTTGTTGTTAATCCGCAGAATGTTCAGGTTTCTTCTTCGCAGATAAGTACGTTTACCACCACCAATCCCCTGGTTGAAAAGCCGCCTGAAATAAAGAAGGAAGAAGAAAAAGATCCTGGTGAAATGAAGGAAATCAGGATTGGCAGTATTTCTTTAACCCAGTTTACAAATAATACACTTAATAATCCATATGATACGCCATTAGAGGTTGAAGGTATTACCACAATACCGCCAAAAAGCTCTAAGACGTTTCAGACAGGTGGTCAGAGTACCGTTACTATAAAAGTAGGTAACCAGACAAAGACAGTTGAATTAAAGCCTAATGAGAAACCTAAGATCAATATGCAGAGGGTTGCATCAATGGGTGAAGATACACGTGTAACTCAGCTTCAAAGCAGTGTATGCTTCAGGGTAACAATTAGCGATGACTTTCCGGGTCAGCTTGATGTTAAATTCAACGGACCGGTAACGGTTAAGACAGTAGGCAGCGGCATTTATGATGTAACAATGAATGCATTTGGTTCAAGATCAGCATTTGATAATTTTACAGACAACAAGGATGCGCCTTACTCAGTCGGCTTTACAGTATCAGTATCTGATAACATTGCAGGACACAAGATCACCGGACAGAACAGTTTCTCATTTGGAGAATGGTAGTATAAAAGTAAAAAGGCATCCCGCTAAGTAGAAAAGCGGGACTGCTCCGAAGGAGTCCCTTCGGGACAAAAAACGCAGAAAGTAAAAAGGCAAAAATAAAAAGCAAAAGTATAAAGTAAAAAGGCAAAAGTAATCCCGCTAAGCAACTAATCCGCCGTGGCGGACAGGAAAAAGCTGCCGTGCCTAAGGCAGGTGCAGACTGCTCCGAAGGAGTCCCTTCGGGACAAAAAACGCAGAAAGTAAAAAGTTCAGGGTTTTTCATTTTTCCGCAAAGAAACTTTTCTCAAACAGTCTCGAAAAGCCTGTTGAGTTGAAGTGGTAATAAGGTTTCTTTGCGGATTTTTTATTTCCATTCAATTAATCCACTAAATTCCTTATTTTTGTATAAATAATTTAAAGTATGAAAATTGTTGATAATAAAATATCTTTAGATGAGCTTAAAAAACTTGCTGAAGAATCATTTGGCGATTTTGTAAAAGCTGTTGTTGATATAGAAAATGAAATTATGGCTGTTGGAGCTGATCTTCATGCTGATGAAGAGTCTTTGTTGCTAAATGATGGTTCAAAACAGGAAAATCTTTGGGGTATTAATATTTATCCGTTTAACGAAATGAGTAAAAGGATTGAATTTGATTCAATGATTAATATAAGACCCCGACAAAATAACCGCACTCGTGGTGTTGAAAATCCTGAAATACAGACTAAAATTGTTGAAATTTTAACTAAACTAATATCATAATTGACAATTTATCATAAAGAGCTGGCTCTTGGAAAGTGGTTTGAGTTCACTCTTGCCGAACAAATGGGAAATATAGGCAGTGAAGTCCACAGAAGCATAAACTGGTTCTTAAAAAAAGACGACCGCTTTCAAAATGCGTTTGAAAGAGCTCTTGAATTATTCGATCTTACATTAGAAGATAGAAGATGGATTGGCAGATATAAGGAGATATGCAGAAGCAGAGAAGTTTTTTGTACTTTATTAACAGATAGCGCTAATACTCCCAACCTTGAAGAAGAACTAACTTCTTTGGATAAATATTTCACCGACTTTGCAGTTTATGCAAGAAAAGATAAATAAGACCTCATTTTTCTAAAAATTACTGATAATTATAGATTTACAAATATGCTTAAACTTATTTTTATGTGTTTTAATTAAATAAAACAGATATTATATTTAATTATATGTTAAAAGTACACATAACAAAAATTAATAAAAAAATTCTTATACCTGAAGATGAATTTGAACAGCTTATAAAAGAAGCAAAAAAAAGTAATGATATATCCGTTGAAACGAATAATTTTCAGGATTTAATTGAAGCCTCTGTATCGGGAATGGATTTCTGGAATAACGAAATAGACGATAAAGTTTGGAATAATGCCTGAATGTATTCGCAGAGTCTCTCGCTCCGAAGGAGGGCACTTGCCAAGAGGACTCTGCGATTTAATTAAAATACTTATCTTACCCTATTTTTCTATCATTATAATTGTTCATTATCCCAAAAACTCTCTTAAGATATTCAGAAATAACAAAAACAAGTATAACTACTTACATAAAACGAGTATATCTTCTGATTTACTTAGCTCCTTGAATGAATTATTTTTGTATAACAATTCTAAAGGAGAATCATCATGAAAAAATCAAAAGACGTAAAATTTATTATCTATCAGGCTCTTTATATATTTGTAGTTTGTGTAATAGCCATAAAAGGTGCTGATATCAATCTTGATCCTGTGGAGATAAAAAGACTAATGGAACCATCCTATGCTTATATTGATACAGTAAGAAATGTTGTTATAGATAAAAATGAATATGCAAAGTTAATACAATTTGATTCATCAAAATATTTAATTGTTTCAAAAGAGGATTATAAAAAAGATCCCGATAAATTTCCTCCTCCAATTGGAATCTACCCAGATGATAGAGGTCTTTTTCCGCCGCCGCCGCCGCCAATTGATGACCCACCACCTGTAAACACAGGTAACGACCCGACAATTACATGGCCTGGTAACTTAAACCTTGTTCAGTTCAGACAAAATTCTATACAAAATCCTAATAATGCTGATATGATTGTTACAACATCAGCGGGTACTGTTAATATTCCTTCCAAATCTACTAAAACGATTACCATAATGGGCGATAATACAATTACCTTATCTGTAGGTGGAGTGTCTAAGTCATTTAGCGTTAAAGAAAACAAGAAACCAATGGTGGAATTCAAAAGAATCACAACAATGAACGATGAGACTAAAGTTACAACCCTTCAAAGAAATATTGGGTTCCGCGTAACAGTAAATGATGACTATCCTGATCAGCTTGAGGTGAAAATCAACGGACAGGTTTCGTATAAAAAGGTTACCGAAAATATATATGATGTAACAATGAACGCTTTTGGCTCAATTAGCTCATATGAAAACTTTATTGCAGGGAAGCCTTCCCCGTATTCAGTAGGCTTTACAGTATCAGTAACCGATAAAATTTCAGGTCATAAAACAATTGGTCAAAACAGTTTTACATTCGGAGAATGGTAGAAAAAAAAGTTTGAAAGTTTGAGGGTTTGAAAGTATCAAAGTTTAAAAATAAACATTCTAAAACATAATTTTCATCCGCAAAGAAACTTTTCTAAAACAGTCTCGAAAAGCCTGTTAAATTGAAGTGGTGATAAAGTCTCTTTGCGGATTTTTTATTCCCAATTTATAACAGCTTATTTCTTTCATTCCCCATCTTCAGAAGCTCATCAAGATCTGAATACTTTGCAAGGTAATCTTCATAACTTCGTTTTATCACTTCCATGGCTTCTTCTCTGCCATAAACATGCGTTATATCGCAATTTCTATGCTCAGCTCCCGGTGCATCTTTGTATGTAAGGAAATAATGTTTTAACCTTTCTGTCAATGTACTCGGCGCATCAAGAATATCTTTCCAATGACCGAAAATTCCATCACCTTCCATCACCGCCATAATCTTATCATCGGCTTCATTTCCGTCTATCATCCTTAATCCGCCAATGGGCACAGCTTTAAGGAAAATATCACTGTGTGTTATTTCTTTTTCCGTCAGCACACAAATATCCAGCGGGTCGCCATCGCCTTTAATTCCGGTTCTTCCGGTTTTTTCCATACAGAATTCAGCAACCCTCTCACTGCAAAGGGTTTGTGGGATAAATCCATACGGTGTAGGACATATATTGGAATACTTCTGCGGTCTATCAACCTTTAAATATCCGCTGTTCTTATCAATTTCATACTTAACAGTATCCGTTGGAACAATTTCTATATAAGTATTCACAACAGAAGGCATGTTGTTACCTATTAACACACCATGCCAAGGATGTGATTTAAGCACAAGCCTTATCTGTGCCCATATTTCCTGTAAATTATCTATTTTCATATTTTCCTCACCTCTTAGGCACTTAGAACACTAAGTTTACTCTTTAGGTAAACTTGCAAATTTTTCCGTTACCATTGGTATCAAACTTGCTGTAATGTTTTCAGTGTTAAAATTTATTAATAAACCTTTCGGTCTTTCAGTTAATTTAAGATATGTAAGTAATTGAGCTTTGTGAATTGGCAAGGTTTTTTCAACAGATTTCAGTTCAACTACCAAGCAATCATTTACTAATATATCAATTAATAACTCACCTTACGCAACGTTACCGTATGCCCTGTTTTAGGGCACAAAGTGAGTTAGTAACACAGACATTCCTGTCTGTGAATCATGTTATATGCGTAAAGTGAGTTATTAATTCTGAATCAAAATCTTCTCCCTTATATATTAAAGGGATTCTATACTCTTGTTTAGCTGCAATATCATTTAAACTTAATTCCTTAATCATACATTTTTGATATACACTTTCAAGCAATCCCGGTCCCATTATTTTATGTACTTCAATCGCGCATCCAACCACTTTATAAGCTAAGTCATTTATTAATTTTTGCGTCATATTATATTTTAAAAGTTAATTATAATATAATCAGTATTTCTTAGTGTTCTTAGTGCCTTAGTGGTGAAAGGCTTTTGATTCTATAATGTTTTTGATTCTAAAGTTTTTATACTTCAAATACCAACCCATCATACGCAAACTCAATCCGCGATGGAAGCTTTTTATTTGCTTCATCGTGAACAATATCATGTGTCATATGGGTAAAATATGTCTGCCCGGCATTTATTTTTTGCGCTACCGTAACAGCCTCATCAATTGAAAAATGTGTTTCGTGCGGCTTATACCTTAAGGCATCAAGTATCAAAACTTTTAATCCATTTAACTTTTCATATTCAGCTTCCGGTATGAAATTGCAATCAGTCATATAAGCCAAATTACCAAGTCTGAATCCATAAACCTTTGTTGGACCGTGAAAATACTCTATCGGTATAACTATTTGCCCTAATACATCAAATGGTTTCAGATCAATTTCATGCATATTCACCAAAGGGATTCCGCCTCCTTTGTATATGTTTTCATCAAAAACATAACTGAATGTCTGTTTTATACGCTCAGCAGTTTCATTATTAGCATAAATCTCAACATATTTTTTCTGAAGCTGGTTTATCTGACGAATATCATCAAGCCCCATAATATGATCAATATGATAATGCGTATATAAAATTGCGTCTATATCTGTAATATTATTAGTAAGCATCTGCTGGCGGAAATCAGGTGATGTATCAATTAATATTCTTAAAGGTTTATTGTTAAGTATAATATCTGTTTCTATAAATATTGAAACACGTAATCTTTTATCCTTTGGATTTTTTGAAGTACAACCGGGACAATTACAGCCAACTATTGGAATTCCCTGTGAGGTTCCGCTTCCCAGTATAATTACTTTCATTCAGTCTCTGCTGCCTCTGTAACTTCTTCGTTATTAGTTATTTTTCTGGAGCTTTCCTTTTCAATTATCTCTCTTACATTAGGCTTCACAAAAATATCATTAATGCCTATTTCTTTTAAGCTCTTGGCTAAAATAATAATTCTTCGCTCTGCTTCATTCCTTGAATTTATCACAAGCAGTCTTGATTCTTTCTCCAAAGGATCGGACTCCCGTAATATACAGTAACCGCCTGCAAAATTTCCTTTTTCATAGCGCACTTTATAACCAAGCTTATCTGCTACTTCTTCAAGCTCAGCAAGCATTATTTTTAAATCAGGGTCAACCTGCTTTTTTTTCTTCATTTGTTTCTTTAATTTTCCTCAAAGGTCTGAATATCGCGATTGGTATTATAGAATAATAACATAACACAGCTATTACGGGCAATCCCCTGAAAGCTCCTATTCTTTCACCAAAAAGTTTTAAAAGCTCATCATGATTAGGAGGTCCCTGATGGAACAGTAACATAAACCTTACATCAATGTAGTTTGTGTAAAACTCTACAGGAACAAACATAAAAAACAGCACTGCGCTCATTAAAAGCCAGCCGTTCTCTTTCATTTTTAATTTTGTTGTTACTAAAAACCAAATAGCAGATACCAGTACAAAGACATAACTTATCACTACAACAATCGATGAATTTGTTAGCATCTGGAATAATGTGTCCTCTCTATCAGGCGGAATTGATGTCCTGAATTCAAACTGGTCATAATCCATTAGCTCGTTGCCAATTATTGTCCTGATATTAATTCCCCCAAGCCAGAATATCGCAGAAATAACAAGCAGAGTTAAGGCAATTCTATTCGATCTTGATTCTAAAATTTGTGCCATTTTTCTATTGTTTACAAAAATATCATTAATTAGGGATAAATAATATATAAAAAAATGTAATATTTATAAACTTTTATGGGTCTTCATAATAATGCATACTTAATGATAACTTTTAGTAACAAAATTAATTAACTGAAGCTAAAACTTATATAATTAGTCAGTAGCTAATTTAAGTATCATTAAGTATCATATTAAAGAAAAACAAAAAACCACCACAAAGGCTCAAAGACCACGCCATAGGCGGACAAGCACAAAGGGACACAAAAATTACATAATAAAGCTAAAAAACTATTGAAAACGAAAAAAAATAAAGAAAATAGAAACATAGTTAAAACTGCTCAGAAGTATGAAGGACCTTTACGGGAGTCCCTTCGGGAAAAAACCAGTCTTAGAAGTCGCTAAAGAATATTTGTGATTTTAAACTTTGTACCTTAACCTGTATAAAAATCTTATATTTGAAAAGTAAATTTTTATAACTTTAAATTTGTTTTTCTTTGAGTCTTCGAGTCTTTGTGGCTGATATGATTCAAATCAAGTACGCAATTTTATGATGAACCACTTTTATAAAGTTTTTCGGGGATACATTTAAATTCTGCCCGCAGGTTAAATTTTTTTCCGTTGTAATTAAATTTCTTTGGCATTCTATGATTTTAATTATTCAGGTGTTTAATCTGCTCTCTTGAAGTATGGATAATTCTATAAATATAAACTGTATTTTCTTCGATTTTATAGTATATATAATAATTTCCCATTGCAATATATCTAAAACGCGGTCTGTTCAAATTAAATATTTCTGTCATTTTACCCGCCCTTGGAAATCTTTCAAGTTTCTTTATTGATGAATAGAATTTATTTAAAAATTCTCCTGCGTAAGCGGGGCTTTCAATATATATATAGTCATAGATTTCTTCTAGGTCCTTCTCCGCTGAAGGTAAAAGCTTAATTTTCATTTTGCTTTACCAATTTTATGTTTTTTCCTTAAACGATCTATAACTTCAAATGCATCTTTCCCTCTTTCACCTTTAGCATATTCTTCTTCTGCTTCATTAAGCTTACTAATCAATACTTTTTCAAAAGTAAGTTTTTTATATTCCTGCATTGACATCAGCACCATATCACCCTCGCCATTCTTTGTAATAAACACAGGCTCCCTGCTTTCATGAACCAGCTTTGAAATTTCTTTTGATTTATTTCTTAATGCTGAAATTGGTTTTATTATTGGCATATTTATAATAGCTTTATTTTATCAAAATTATATCATTATTATGATATGTGCAAGTTATAAAAAAAAGGAAAGTTATTAACGTTCCTTTTGGGTAAAACTTATACTTTAAAAATATTTTAGCTTGTCTTTACATTTGAGCTTGCCGAAGCAACTTCTGATTCCGGTGTAATTTCTGTTTTTATATCAGCTTTCTCACTTTTTGGTTTTTTTAAAATTCCGTAAGGAATAATAACACAATAACCCGCAAAAAGTAATATCGGGGCAATTACTGTTGGCAAAAAGCCATCTACAGAATTTTCTGACATTAAAATATATCCTATTATCAGCAGAACTATTCCAAAGCCAATTATCATGAAATTTTCTCGTTCCATTGGAAAAGAAAATTCCCTTTTTTGCTTTGCTTTGCTTGATTGTAATTTTTTGCCCTTTGTTTTTATTTGCATTATATTTACTTAACTCTCTGTTTATTGTAATTTTTAAGTTTTACTTGTTTTCAAAGATAAACCTTTGATAAAATAATTTCAACCCTAATAGTTTTAAGTCTTAAACTGCAATTTATCCTTTATTTTACTTTTGAAAGTTCATCATAAAACACCGCGCTTGTTAATATTCCGTTATGGAAATTACTAAGGTTCAAATGCTCATCCGGTGAGTGTGCGTTCTCATCAGGCAGACCAAACCCAAGCAGAACTGTTGGCGCTTTCAGGCATTCTTCAAGTGTAAATATTATAGGGATTGACCCGCCTTCTCTCATAAATACAGGCTCTTTACCAAAGCCTGCTTTTAAAGCGCGAATTGCTGCCTGGTTCCATTTGCTTTCTATTGGCGATATCCACGGCTTACCATGATGTTGTCCATAAACATCTATCTTTATACTTTTAGGAGCTATCTTCTTTACAAAATCTATGAAGAGCTGCGCAATCTTATCCGGGTCCTGGTTCGGTACAAGCCTCATACTTATCTTAGCAGATGCTTTAGAAGGAAGTACTGTCTTTGCTCCTACACCAGTAAATCCACCCCATATACCGTTGCAGTCAAGTGTTGGTCTTGACCATATTCTTTCAAGTGTACTGTATCCTTTTTCACCGGCTAGCTCTGCAACATCAAGTCCTTGGGCATATTCTTTATCATCAAATGGAAGCTTTGCAAAATTATTCTTCTCTTCTTTACTTAACGGAGCTACATCATCATAAAATCCGTCTATTAAAATCTTCCCATTCTCATCCTTCATCTTAGCAATCATTTCAGCCAGTATATTTATAGGGTTCCCTACTGCCCCGCCATACTGCCCTGAATGTAGATCGCGGTTTGGTCCGGTTACATCTATTTGCATATAACAAAGTCCGCGAAGGGCATACCCTAATGCAGGCTGGTCTTTAGAAAACATTGCAGTATCAGAAACAACTACAACATCACATTTCAATAGTTCAGTATGCTCCCTGATAAAATCACCTAGATTCATACTGCCAATTTCTTCTTCACCTTCAATTAACAGTTTAATATTTACAGGTAAAGATTTGTTCTGGCTCAAGTGTGCCTCAATAGCTTTAAGATGAATAAATACCTGACCTTTATCATCGGCTGAACCTCGTGCAAAAATATTTTCTCCGCGAATTTCGGCTTCAAATGGCGGTGATGTCCAAAGTTCAATCGGGTCAACAGGCTGTACATCGTAATGACCGTATATCAGAACAGTAGGTTTATCACTGCCGGTACTCAACCATTCAGAATATACCACAGGATGACCCTTTGTAGGATACACCTTTGCATTCTGCATACCAATTGATTCCATCTGCTGTTTCAGATATTCAGCGCACTCAAGTACATCCTTTTTGTTTTCAGGATTTGTACTTATGCTTGGATAGCTTAAAAAATGCTTAAGCTCTGTAATATATCTTTGATTATTGTCTTTAATAAAATCCTTAAGTTCAGCCATTAAAATATTAAGTTCTTCTCATATTAAAATTATTATTTGCAGAATTTTTTTACCTGTTCCTGAGCAAAAGTATCATTAGGCTCAAACTCAAGATATTTTTTGTAATCAGTGCAGGCTTCCGAATTCTTTGCAATACCTGCATAGTTATTAGCTTTCCAAAGATATGCGCTTGCAATATTTGGGTTCAACTCAATGCTTTTTGTCAAAACTTCAACACCTTTTTCAAACTCGTTCAAATAAAAATCACAAATACCGGCATATACATATGCCGCAACATTCAGTATTCCAAACTCTATAGCTTTAGAAAACTTTATTCTTGCATCAGCGTATTTCTGTTCTGTAAATAATGCTTTTCCGTATTCAAAATATGTGTTCTCGTCATTCGGGTCAAGCTCTATAGCTTTATCAAGATCGGAATATGCATCACTAAATTCTTTTTTTTCTACATGAATCTTTGCTCTTTTTGTATAATCTTCACTGTTCAGGTCTTCAGGCTTAACCTTAGCAAAATATTCATCTGCTTTAGTGTATTCCTTTTTTTCTATATATACATAAGCCGCATATTTATTGGCTTCACTGAAATCAGGATCTTTAGCCAATACTTCATTCAGTATTTCCATTGCTTTATCAAAATCACCTTTACCGTAATATGATTTTGCAAAGTATGTTTTACCTCTAGGAGAGCCCGGTACCAGCTGGTCATATCTTTCAAATGCTTCAATTGCATCTGAGTATTTATCAAGCAGGTAAAATATTAAGCCTTTTTCAAAGAA
Source organism: uncultured Ignavibacteria bacterium (assembly GCA_947084945.1). Taxonomy (GTDB): domain Bacteria; phylum Bacteroidota; class Ignavibacteria; order Tepidaquicellales; family OLB5; genus OLB5. Next base: position 10,398 of record CAMTUP010000038.1, read on the forward strand.
AGCAGGTGCAAAATTATTATCTGCTTCGGATGATTTTATGTAGTTTTCTAGTGCATCGCTATATTTTTTTTGTTTAAAAGAAATTTTACCTAAACCATATAAAGCAGGTGCATAATTAGGTTTGTATTTAAGTGCTAGATCATAATTTGTTTTTGAAACATCAAAAGATCCTCTTGCAAGGTATGAATTTCCAAGTCCTACATATATCATCGGATTTTTATCATCATATGTCCTTGCCATTGTAAGAGAGGTAATAGCCTTATCAACTTTTCCATCTGCAATAAAGTTATCTGATTCTGCGCTTAGAACATTTATTATTGTTTCAATTTCAGACTTATCAAGGTCCTCTTTGGTTTTGTTAAGCTGAAGGTATTTTTTTGCTTTTTCAAACTGTGAAACAGCTTCTCCGTAGTTTTTTTTTGAAGTATAAATTTCACCTAAAACTGAATATGCCTCGGGACGCTCTTCATCTTTCTTTATCGCATCCTTAAGAAATTTTTCTGCATCTTTAACTGAACCTGTCTGGAATAATGCTATTCCATAATACAAATTAGCATTATATGAATCTTTTGAAACACCTTTTAGTATATTCAACCCCCCAAGGTAATCACCGCGTTTTACGGCATTGATGCCTTTTTCAAGGTTTCCCTGTGCATTAACAGCAGCAGCAAAAATCATAATAACCAAAACCGCTCTTAACAAATATTTAGTCAACATATGAAGTGAAATTTAATTTATAGTATCTGCTTATTTTAAAGTTTGTATAATGAATAAATGTTTCAGTTTTGAGCAATTATTTGTGTAACAATTTGTAAACGGGTTTAATAATTTTTTTTAATTCAATTGTATGATTCTAACAGGCTGGGTAACGGGTACAAGCCCTGATTTCAGCACAATTCTCTGCCCGTCATATGAAACCATAAAACTTGAAAAACCTACCGATAGGTTCATAGAAAAATCTGTTGTAAAGATATACACTTCCGTTACAAGCGGATAAGTTTTATTTGCTATATATCCCTGGTGAAGCCCAACATAATTTCCTACTGCACCGGTTTTAGGATCTACTTCTGCAATTTTAAGCGGTTTAACCGATTCATCAAGAGTATCGTTTGAAACTGTTATCCATGCCATAGAAATAAAGCCAATTGCATTTTCATTCGATTTTATTTCGTTCATCATTTGTGTTGATGTGCTGCAAATAATATTACCTGTGCCAAATTCTGCGCCGGCTAAAACATTTTGTTTAAATACATCATGTATCGATGCATTTTTCCTGGTTATATATACTTTTATTTTTCCCGAATACAAATCTCTATTATCGCCATCAAGTTCTTTCCATTCCTTCTGCTCACCTGAAAAGATCCTTTTAAGCTCGTTGTAATTAAGTTTTGTTAACGGATTTTTAGGATTAACAATAACACCTATGCCATCTCGTGCAAATGAACTCTTCTTAATTTCAATTTTATTGGATGCAAATATATCTGCCTCTTCCTTTGTAAGGTCTCTGCCTACAACAATTGTCTTATATACTCCATTGTTCAAATCGGCAATTACTTCATTTGTGGTTTTAACTATTAGGTTAACTTTGGCTTCATTATTTAGCCGCATAAATTCCGATGCTTCTTCTTTTACAACAGGCGATATCCCTTCATCAATACCAAAGGTAATTTCTCCGATTGTTGTTTCTGATTTCTTCACTTTGAAATCGCATCCGTTAAATATTATACCGGTAATAAATACCGTTAATAACACTATTTTTTTTACTTCGGCTTTCATGTAATATTAAACAATAATTGTGAGGATTTTGTTCTACTTTTCATCACGATCGTAATATCTTAATTTTTTGCCATGGTTCTGCATTTTTAGATATGCATTGTAAGCCCTGAAAATTCCATAGATAACTAGTATCACCCCGAATATCCAGCGGAAAAATTCGTTATTCTTAAACAACTCGCCTGTATTATAGGCGCCTATTAAAATAAGAATTCCCATCACCAAAAAGATGAGGGAAATTCCTATTGTAAAATAATTATATGCTTTCAATTATTATCGCGCATTTTGTTGAAACCAAAAAATAACACTGCTCCGAAGGAGCTCCTTTGGAGCTTTTAATGCAGCTTTCCTAAATATTATTTCAACTTAAAGTTAAATGGTACTGTTACCCAAACCTTAACCGGCTTGCCATTCTGTAATCCTGGGGTAAATTGAAGATCTGAAGATTTATCTCTTACTTCATCATGGAATACATCTGGTCCGTTTATAGAACCAACTTTAATTACATTTCCATCAGGTCCTACAAGAACTTTTACTGTTACCCTGCCTTCCATGCCTGCTTCTCTTGCAATTTCAGGGTATCTCATTGAAGCTCTTACTTGTGATAGATTTACGCATTCTGGTGCTTTTTCAACTTCAAATGACTGATATACTGTTTTTTCTTCAACAACTTTTTCCTTCTTTTCTATCTTCTCTTCTATCTTCTTTTCTTCAACTCTTAGATTGCCAGTATATTGAAACTTACCCGAATCATTACTTCCGACTGGTGATTTTATCTCTTCAAGTTCTTTCTGGGTTTTTATTGTCTGCTCTTCAGCCTTCTCTTTTGCAACCGGCTCTGGTGTTAAAGCTGTTAGATCTTTAGGCGGTGCTACTGGTGGTTCTTCCATTTTTGGCGGAGGCGGTTCATCTTCATCTGTTGCCGATGGAGGCGGTTCAAGATCGCTCACATTTATAATCCTCTGCTGAATATCCCCTTTTTTCTGATCTTCAAGTTTGCTTATATAATTAGCAAACAAATATGTGCCAATTAAAAAGCCGTGAATAACTATTGCAAAAATCAGACCTCTTTGAAGATACTTTTGGTATGCTTTCTTCAGTTCTGATGCACCATATCCTGTATCCTGCAGGATTTTTATATTATCGGTAACCATATTACCTCCGTTAAAATGTACTGCAATTTATAAATTCTTTATAATTTATACTAAATTTGTATAAATTTTGTTCCAATTTCCAGTTAATCGGGATTGCATTATAGATAAAAAAGAAAATAAATACAAGCCCACTTTTTGCTAAAATTATTAAAAAACGGTTAATTTCATTCTTTATTTATTTAACCTTACCAAGAAAAAAATCAACTCTTTCCTTTGCAAAATTAACCAAATCCCTTGCCGATGCTTTGCCTTCTGTTGAACCCATTGCTGCATTAAATGAATCCATATCCTCATAATACATCTCTGACATCATATAATATTCTGATTCAGTACCGGGTAACACCTTAAGCTTTGATACTTCCGACTTTATAAGACCGGGAATCTTATCAACAAGAGGCATATGAGTTTCAAAATAATGTTTTTCAAACATTTCTATATCTTGAGGTGTCTTATACATAGCTACTAACTTTACCATAAATATTTTATCTAATTAATTTTTGTTAATTACCTATCTGGCGGAAAATATGGCAATATGCCTATTGGGTTGTGAACATATTTCTTTATCTTTTCAGGCGCTACTGTAAGTTGTACATTACCAGTATTTAATGAATCATTTGCAGTAAAGCCATATTTATCTGCAAGATTTTCAGGCTCTTTAATTCTGTTTAAAATACCAAATCTGTAATTATTCAGAAAATCAGTTTTCATCTCAATTTTTACAACTGCATATGGAAGAATTTGTTTTTCCGGAATTTTTTCTGTTGATTTTATATTTATTCCGCTACTTGGTATTACAGTACCATCCAAAATAAATCTTTTTGGAGGATTAATAAAATACTTACCTTCCATAATGGTACCAAGATTGTAAGCAAGCATGTTCATATAATCCTCTTTGGTATATTCAGCTTCATTTTTAAAACCCTCGGGTGCAAATGCTACTACTCTGTTTGTATTCCCCTTATGAGAAAGCACTAAAGTACCTATCTTACATTGACCAAACAGTATCTTTACATCTTCATTTCTCATTCTTATACAACCATGTGATGATGGCCGGATTCCGAGATGAACATAATATCCTGTTCCCGACAAACCATGAAACCCAACCCCCATATTAAAAGCCATAAAATAATTCAACTGTGAATTAAATTGTGAAGATTTATGCGCTTGGTTCATGTGAAAGATAGCAAATAACCCTGGACGGGAGTCAACGCTTTTATGAGCACCGGGTATTCCTGAAGAAACCGGATATTTAATTATCCGACCGTTACGGTAATGAACATATAACTGCTGCTGGTCAATTCTGAATTCTAACCATAAATTATCATTAGTGTAAATTGTATCACGCAGATTCTTCGAAAATTCCTCTGAGGCAAGCAAAGCCGAAAAATTTATTTTCGGAGAGTTGTTATCCGTTGCTGCTATCTCATCATCAAATACAGTATAACTTACGGTCTTTTTATTTAAAAACTCTTGTGTAAAGCCAACAAACATAAATACACAAATAACCAATGGAAAGATAAAAGCCAGTGCCCCGCCTTTACCAGTTTCATCATTAGTGCTTTCAATGAAATCAACCGAATTATCCTGTAATTCTGCTTCCTCTAATGAACCGTTATTTTCTGTTTGTTCGCTCAAATAGTATTATTTAGTTACCGTCTTTTCAAGCCAGTCCATTGTAACCGATTTAGGCCTGGTGATTGGTTCGCCCATTGCGCGGCTTAGTATAAGTTGTGAGCAAATACCTAGTGATCTGGATACGCTGAATATCACAGTGTAATATTCAACTTCCTTTATACCATAATGATACAAAAGCGCGCCTGTTGCTGCATCTACATTTGGCCAGGGATCCTTAGCCTTTCCCTGATCTATCAATAACTGTGGTATAATTTTGAATAATTTTTCAACTACTACAAACCTGTCATCATCGGGAATTACCTTTTTGCCGAAATCAAGTGAAGCGGTAAATCTTGGATCAGTAACCCTTAATACTGCATGTCCGTAGCCAGGGATAACAAGACCTTTATCAAGTCTTTCTTTTGCGAAAATTCTTAAATCGTCATCACTTGGCACCTTGCCGAAATGATTAAGAAGTTCTAAAACGAATTTGAGGCATTCCTGGTTGGCAAGCCCGTGAAGCGGACCAGCTAAACCGTTCAGCCCGGCTGCTAACGAATAATATACATCGCTTAAAGCTGAACCAACTACATGAGAAGTAAATGCGCTTACGTTACCGCTTTCATGGTCGCAATGTATTACCATGTACATTCTCATTAACTTATACCACTCATCCATATTACCTTCAACACCAAGCATATACGCATAATTAGCGCCCCAATCTAGATCTTTCATAGGCTTTATTATATCACCTTTACCAAATCGTGTCCTATAAATTGCTGATGCTATAACCGGCATCTTTGCAATAAGATCAAGAGAATCTTCTAAGGTATAATCCCAATAAAGATCCTTTTTTAATCCTTTATCGTATTCGCGTTTAAATTTTGATTCGTGACTAAGAGCTGTTACAATTGAATTTAGCATAGTCATCGGGTGCGCATCCTTGGGGAATGATTTGAGTAAGTTCCATATGAACTCGGGAATATCCATTCTATCATTCAGTTCGCGCTGTAAATCTTTTGATTCTTCCTCTGTGGGAAGTTCACCCGTTAGCATTAGCCATAATACATCTTCGGGAAGCTTGTCGGTTAGTTCTAATATCGGTATTCCGCGGATTACTAAACCGTAATCTAATCCAACTTCTGATGTATCACAAATAAGTGATTTAATTCCTCTCATACCCCCAAAAACCTGTTCAACTGTTACTTCTGATATAACTTTACTGCCGTAATTCTTTCCCAAATTCCGCACTCGTTCTTTCAAATTCGGAATTTGAGAAGCAAGTTTTGCTTTCAACAAAGACATGTTAAATGTTTTACTCCTTTTCTTTAAAATAAATTAAATAAAAAATGTTATCTGAAAAAAATTATATAACAAAAAAAATCATCATCAAGTTTTGAATTCTATAACGTAATTCAAAAATCACAATTACAAGTACTTACTTCACATAAACCCTGTGATATTAATACTGTAAATTTAATAGGTTGAACTGTAAATATATCTGAAAATCAAATAATTTGAAAGGTTAAAAATCCTAATTATAGGTTATTTTAACAAAATACCCGTAAATTAAATATAATCTTTGCGGGTTTATTTTAATGAACTATTAACATAATTCATTGATAATTCTATACTTCCCGTATTTTGCAGAGTCTCTTCGTTTTTTGAAGGACTCTTAAAATAAATTTACTTCTTCTCACACACCATCCCGATAAACGGTATTGCATTACAATTACAAAACTCCTCATGGTTTGTCTCCCGTATTTTGCAGAGTCTCTTCGCTTTCTGAAGGACTCTTAAAATAAATTTACTTCTTCTCACACACCATCCCGATAAACGGTATTGCATTACAATTACAAAACTCCTCATGGTTTGTCTCCCGTATTTTGCAGAGTCTCTTCGCTTTCTGAAGGACTCTGAAAATAAATTTACTTCTTCTCACACAACATCCTTATAAAAGGTAATCCCTTTTCTATACAAAACATTTCGTGGTTTGTCTTTACACTCAAATCCCAATCACCATCTTCTGAATATTTAAAATTAAATAAACCTGAATCATCAATTATCTCCTGTTGGAATTCATCTACTTCGTGAACATCCGTCATTAGATACAACTTGCCTTCTGATTTTAATATGCGGTGAATCTCTCTAAGCAGCTCCACAGAAAATGCCCTGCGTTTATAATGTCTTTTCTTTATCCATGGGTCTGGAAAAAAATAAAATACTTTTTCAACTGAACCTGTCTCTATAAATGGAAATCCATTTACTGCGCTGTACCACATGGCTCTTGCATTAGGAAGCTGCTCACCGGTTATCACACCTTCTGTCCATTCAACTGCGCCTTTTCTTACTTCAAAGCCAAGTATGTTTTTATCAGGTTCATTCATTGCAGTTTCGACTAAGAACTTTCCAATGCCGCAGCCTATATCAAGTAACTCAGGCGGATTGCCGTCTGAAAAAGTTTGCTTCCAGTCAATATTATTTAATTCAGGATGATAATAAAAATTGTTTCCTTTTTGCCGCTTTAGCGGAAAGTAGAGTCCGGATTTAGCATGATGCCTTATGCGGGGCAGCGGGTATTTTGTGTAATTAATTTTTTTCAATATTGTCATTCCCGCGAAGGCGGGAATCCATACATTATACTGCTATGTTTATTTCAAAAAAAAATAAAGTGTTAATCTCTTTCTCTTCGATCTTTAACTTTTTTGATAAGAATTTGTAAAAGTTCTTCCCGTTCTTCTATTGTTAGCAATTCAATTACTATTAAAGCTTCCTCAACTTTTGTGTTCATATATAAATGTAATAAATATTATTAAATTATACTACTCATAAATGTTAAGATAAAGAATCAATCAATCAAATAAACGGGTTATCATAAATGCAGGCAGACCCATCAGTATATGTATACTGTTATTTGCAGAGTCTCTTCGTTTTGTGAAGGACTCTGCAAATGCAATTTCTACAACTCAGCAAACTAAATACACTACACATGAATAATTGACTCTTAGCTCTCCGAATGAGATCCTTCGCTACGCTCAGGATTTGCTGCTCTTCTCCATATCAATCAGCCACTGCTTGCGCCACAAGCCGCCGCCATAACCGCCAAGCCTGCCATCTTTATTCACAACACGGTGACATGGAATAATTATCCCTATCCTGTTCATACCGTTTGCTGTGCCTACTGCGCGTGATGCTCCTTTTACACCAATATTTTCAGCAAGATCTATGTAAGAAATAGTTGTGCCATAGGGAATCTTCATCAGGTTATCCCATACTTTCATCTGAAATTCTGTTCCGGGATATACAAGCGGTGTTTTAAAACTCTTTAATCTGCCTTTAAAATATTCATCAAGCTCTAATATTATCTGTTCAATATGCTGATTGCTTCCGGGGATTATTGCCGCATTAAATCTTTTCCTTAATGTCTTAAGCTGGTATTCAAGCATACGTCGGTCACTGAATTCAACCAAACACACTCCCTTTGATGTTGCGCCTAATATTATTGGACCCAGTTCGCTCTGGTATAATGATGTTACAATACAATCTGTACTAACCGATTTCCCCGGCGGCTTGCCGAATATTTTCGAGAACGCATCCCTGAACCCGCTGTGTGAATTATAACCATTGTTGAATACCGCATCATCAATCTTTGTGCCTTGCCTGATCTGTGTAAATGCCGAACCAAGTCTTCGGCTGCGCTGGTATGCGTGAAATGTCATTCCGTAATTTTTCATGAAATACCTCCTTGCTTTTTCAGGCTGAATACTCATTTCCCTTAGTCCTCCATCACGGATTCTTTTTTCATCAGAGCTATCAATTTTCTCAATCAGCTTTTGCACCCAGTCAGGATGTGAACCTGAAAGCTCAAGCGGTTTGCATCTCTTACATGGTCTGTAGCCTGCAAACAGTGCATCACGTGCGGTGGAATAAAACACCATATTCTTTTCCATTGGCTTTTTGGCTGAGCATGCAGGGCGGCAAAAAATATTTGTGCTCTTAACCCCCACGAAGAAAATGCCATCATAGCTTTTATCTTTACCATAGACTGCCTTTTTCATTTCTGCTTGAGGCGGCATTGAGAAGTGTTTCATTTCCATTCTAACATAAATTAATTTATACAAAAATAAGGGCAATATCAGTTGCATTCCACCGAAAAATTAACATCAAATTCCCCACAATCCTGAACGACTGCCCGCTTTTGGCAGGAGTGAAGGATCTCATTCGGTAACCTGTTAATTTACAAACATAAAAATCTGTAGCCACGAATTTCACGAATTTTCACGAATTATCTTTCCTTTAGTAGCACAGACATTCCTGTCTGTGGATAATTAAGAGCTTTCAAAAAAAAATTTACTCAAAAGCATATTGAACGAAGTGAAATCTTTATTACATTTAGCTTACTCAATACACTCATTACACTGATTTTGCTCCTCAGAGTTGTGTCATCCCTGAATTCTCCTTCAGCCATTTCTCCCTGCGTTTGTGGTCAGGCATCAGCTCGCTCATTCTTGCATAAAACCTCATTGAGTGATCCTTAATTTCAAGGTGAACAAGCTCGTGAACAATAACATAATCTATCATCTCCTCGGGCATGATAACCAGTCTCCACGAAAAATTCAGATTCCCGCGCATTGAACAAGAACCCCATCTCGTCTTTGCGCTGTTAATTTTAATTGAGGAGTATTTATAACCGAATGCATCCGCAATTTCACGGGTGCGACTGTTAATATACTTCTTTGCAAACTGTTTATAAAACCATTCTATGTAATGTTTGGGCGCATCAAGACATTTTTCTGTAATTCGTAATTTCCCATCAGCCGAGAGTGCAATTTTAGCTTTACTTCCCGGAACAATTTCCAGCGGATAAGCCCTGCCTGCAAATAAGAACTCTTCACCATCTGCAAACTGCTTGGGTTTATGTTTCCCTTTTGATTCTTTGAACTGTGCCTGTTTCTTTTCAATCCAATTCCGCTTTTCCTCTATGAACCGCTCAACATAAGACAAGGACATTCCATACGGTATCTTAACCGTAAGTGTTGCATCACTGTTTACTTGCAGCGCAATCGTTCTGCGTTTGGAACGTATTATTTTCATTACTGAGCGAAGCGAAGTATCCATTCTTATTATAAAATAACTTGAAATTTAGAATCAAAACACAAAACTACCGCAAAGACTCTAAGACTCAAAGTTATAAAAAATCAAAAGCTATTTCAACAACTTTCAAAAAGCGAAAGTCGTAGCAGAGAAACAGAGTCACAAAGAAAAGCTGTTCTTTGTCATTCCAGCGAAGGCAGGAATCTTTTTTTTAATAATTTTTAAGCTTTAACCACGAATTCATTTCTTACGCATTCTTTCTATCAAAAAGGGAGGCTTACGCCTCCCCAATTTCTAATTCCTAATTCGTAATTCCTAATTGTCTATGAGCATCCTGACGTATCACCGCAGGTTATGCACTTTAAGCATGTGCCGTTGCGAACCATTGTTAAGCTTCCACAACTCTGACAAATATCACCTGTGTAACCCTTTTGCTTTGCCTGCTTAATTTTTTCGGTCTCTTCCGTCATACTTACATTTTTAATCTTAGCCGCACCTGTCATCTGTATCCCAAGCGCTCCGCCTGATATTGTCTGCTGTGAGCTTACCGAAACATTCTGCACAGGTTTATTCCCCTGAATATTTTGCTGCTGTGTGCCTTGTAACTGATCTACTTTTGGCGCATTCTTGTTAGTCCGAATGGACTCCTTCGGAGCAGGTTCATCAATAAAGCGCTCAGAGTATATTTCCTCATCCTCATAATCAGTCTCGGTATCAAGCTTGCTTATGCTGTCTATCGGACTCGTTCGCATTTCGGTTTCCTGTGAAATATGCGAGAGGTCATTACGACTTAAATATGTTACTGCCAACTCACGGAAGATATAATCAATTAACGATGTTGTCATTTTAATATTAGGGTTGCCGATAACAATACCATTTGGCTCAAATCTTGTATATACAAATGCGTCAACAAATTCTTCTAATGGTACTCCGTGCTGTAATCCTAAAGATATTGCTATAGCAAAACAGTTCATCAAACTTCTGAATGCCGCGCCTTCGCGGTGCATATCAATAAATATCTCGCCAAGCTGTCCGTTTTCATACTCGCCCGTTCTTAAATAAACCGAGTGCGCCCCAATTTTAGCCTTCTGTGTATATCCGCGCCTTCTGAATGGTAACTTACGGCGTTTTGCAATGTACCTATGAATGATACGCTCTGCAATGCGGATAATATCATTTGGTTTGCCAAGTGCCTCAACCATTTCCTCATGCTCCGAGTCAAATTCATCGCTATCGCTGACGGAATTGAGCGGTTGGGATAGCTTACTGCCATCACGGTAAAGCGCATTAGCTTTAACTCCAAGTTTCCATGAAAGCAAATATGCATGTTTCATATCCTCTATTGATGCTTCGTTAGGCAGGTTGATAGTTTTACTAATTGCTCCGCTGATAAAGGGCTGTGCTGCTGCCATTATTTTTATATGTGCATCAGCAGAAATAAAGCGTGTGCCTTTTTTACCGCATTTGCTTGCACAGTCAAACACTGCATAATGCTCTTCGCGTAAATGAGGAGCACCTTCAACTGTCATAGTACCGCAAACATAATCGTTTGCTTCATCTATCTGCTCTTTTGTAAAACCAAGTGTCTTTAAAATGTAGAAGTTATAGTCATCAAGCTGTTCATCGGTGAATCCAAGTGTATCCTTGCAAAAATCAGCCCCAAGCGTATATTTATTAAATACAAAATTTATATCAAATGCCGCAGGCAGTGATTTTTCAACCTGTGCAAGTACATCAGAGGTAAATCCCTTTTCTGCAAGTGACTGCGGGTTTATTTCCGGGCAGCCTATAATAGAGCCATGACCTGTGCAGTATTTTATAATATCGTGAATTTCGTTATCGGTATAGCCAAGTTTCTTTAATGCGGGCGGAACTGATTCATTAATTATCTTAAAGTATCCGCCGCCTGCAAGCTTTTTAAATTTCACAAGCGCAAAATCAGGCTCAACTCCTGTTGTATCGCAATCCATCACCAAACCAATTGTGCCTGTTGGCGCAATAACTGTAACCTGCGCATTTCTGTAGCCATAACGCTCACCTAAATCTAAAGCCATATCTGAATCTTCCCTTGCGGCATTCAGTAACGGTGCCGGGCAGTGTTTCTTATTTATGCCTACCGGAACTATTGATAGTGTTTCATACTCTTCGTTAGGCACGTTGTATGCCGCCCTGCGGTGATTCCTGATAACACGCAGCATGTTCTGTTCATTTTCCTTGAAGCGCGGAAATGCACCAAGCTCTTTTGCCATTTCTGCCGAGGTTGCGTATGAACGCATATGCAGAATTGATGTCAATGCTCCGGTGATAGCAAGCGCTTCGGGTGAATCATACGGAATACCCTGTAACATTAATAATGCCCCAAGATTTGCGTAACCTAAACCAAGTGTCCTGTAATCAAATGAAAGCTTTGCAATTTCTTTGCTTGGAAATTGCGCCATAAGTACGCTCACTTCAAGCACAATCGTCCATAACCTTACAGCGTGGCGGTAGGCTGTTATATCAAACTCACTTTTTTTAATATCATAAAATTTTACCAAATTAAGTGATGCAAGATTGCATGCCGTATCATCTAAGAACATATATTCACTGCACGGATTTGATGCTTTTATTTCGCCGCCAGCGGGACATGTATGCCATTCATTAATAGTAGTGTGATACTGCATTCCCGGGTCAGCGCAAGCCCAGGCGCTGTATGCAATTTGCTCCCAAAGATCTCTTGCTTTTATTTTTTTGCATGCAACGGGGTCTCTGCCTTCTTTTTTTGCTTTTTTAAGCTCAATTCTCCAGTATAGATTCCACGCTCCGTCTTTTTCAACGGCTTTCATAAATTCATTTGTGGCTCTTACACTATTATTGCTGTTTTGCCCCGATACTGTCAGATATGCTTCGCTGTTCCAGTCAGTATCATAAGTTGGAATGTGTACTTCCTTTACACCAAGTTTTGCAAGGTGTATAACTCTATCAATATAATTTTCAGGTATCAAAGATTTCCTGGCATCGCTAATAGCTTTGGCTAAATGCTTGTTCTGTTTTTTATCATACGGATCGTTTTCAGGGTGAACTTCGTAACATGCCTTGATAACATTATTCAAATGAATGTTCATCAGCTTTGAACCTGTTACCAAGTCGGCTACTTTTTGTTCTTCTATAACTTTCCAGTTGATATACTCTTCAATATCGGGATGGTCAAGATCAAGTGTTACCATTTTTGCAGCACGTCTGGTTGTACCGCCAGATTTTATTGCGCCGGCTGATCTATCACCTATTTTTAAGAATGACATCAAGCCTGATGATCTTCCGCCGCCACTTAGCGGTTCACTTGAACCTCTTATATTAGAAAAGTTTGAACCTGTACCTGAACCATATTTGAATAACCTTGCCTCGCGCACCCAAAGATCCATTATGCCGCCTTCGTTAACCAAATCATCGCTTACTGATTGTATAAAACAATTATGAACAATTACTCCATTTGCTGCAAATTTAGAGCTTGAAGTCTGTATATCATAAACTTCTTCCTCTCCTATATAATCAATTGATAATACATCTTCTTCTGAAACAGAGGGTTTTTTCTTACCGTCAACTAATTTGTTAAGTATCGAAAGTTTATTAATTTTATCCGATGAAATAAAGTTAATTATTTCAGCAAATTTTATCCTTTCTGAAAAATATGAAATCGAAACCTGATAAGGATTATTCCTGTCTTCCCTCTTATCCCTGCAAATTGTTACATTTGAATATATGCCAACGCTTAAAAGCAAAACCTGCACATCATGCGCAAGCTCTTCCGAAATCGTTGTTAATACAACATCCCCGGAATTTCTTTCATCATTTTTTCTAACCCTTACACAGCCATCAGCCTGAAATAAACTTCTTAAAAACGCGGTTTTTTCAGCCTTTGTCCCCTTGAATATCCTTTCCGGTACTGAAGCCGCCAATGACCTTGTATTAAGCTCATATTCGTTTACAAAATCATCTACAATTTTGGAATCAAGTTTAACTATTCTATATAAATCGCTGATAGTTTTCCTGTTTACAACTTTATATTTACCAAAAATCAGATCAAATAAATTTGTTACATAATTATATTCATCATCATTAATTGTAATAACTCCAAACTGGGTTGTTTTATTATTCCGGTTATATTTACCATAATAACCGTCACCCAAAACCCACCCAGCAAGTGATGCTTTTGCTATATCTATAAGCTCAACAGGTGTATCTTTTATCAGGCTGCCGGTTTCATTAATAGTAAAATTTCCCTCTGCCTCATATGCATATTGAAATACAGGTGATTCCACAAGGCTGTATTTAAGACTGCACTGCTGTACTTTCTTACCTAAAATAGTTTTTAGCTCACTCCATCCATAATTGCCACCATCTTTTAATCTCTTATCAGATGAATATATTAAATGGTCATCGGTAAATTCAATATAATTTCCGTTTTTAAGATTTGCCCTGAAAACCGGTTTTACACCATTATTCTTTACTGCAATCAAGTCTGCATAACGCTCCCCGTCAAATATTTTCAGACCTTCAATATTATTATCAACAATATCGGATATGTCAAATATTCCCTGGTCAGTAAATATTTTAGTATTACCGCGGGCGCATGCATGGGGTTGTGGATGTGTGTATGCATCTTCTGATTGTGTTAGCTCGCCGGTTTTGCCATCAATATAATAGTGACCCTGTGATGGTCCGGTAATTCCATATGCCCAGTTTAAGCCTGTATTGAACCATTGAGGTGAATTAGGTGCTGCCATTTGTTGAGCCAGCATATAGCAATGCTCATTATAGAATGCCAATGCATCTTCTTCTGTGTTAAAATAACCATATTTCCAGCCCCAATATGTCCAGCATCCAGCCAATCGGTTAAAAACCTGGCGGCAATCAGTCTCGGATGTATCCCTGTCAGATTCAGGAATATCTTTCATTGCATCAAGATCCGGGGTTGATCTCTGAAGCCAAACCGGCATACCTTCTTCATCAACTCTTTTTAATACGCGCGGAACACCTGCTTTGCGGAAATATTTCTGTGCAAGAATATCTGTGGCAACCTGCGACCACGATTTGGGAACAACTATATCTATCATTTCAAAAACAATAGAGCCGTCCGGATTTCTTATAACAGATGTACGTTTATCAAATTCAATTTTATCATAAGGATTATTTGTTTCTCCAGCAAACAGTCTGTCTATCTTCATGCGGCAAGTAATTAAAAATTTTCGGAATTCTTTATTTAATTTTAATCCATCATTAACTCTGAAGTAACATCTTTAATATATCTTTTGATTTCGTATGGGCTGGTTCAACAGATATTATCTCTAAAAAGCTTTCCTGAGAATATCCTTGATTAGCTTTCGTTAATGATTGGAAACAAAATTAATAGAACAAAACTATAAATGCAAATTACATCGTAAGAAATTTTTTTCCGAAAACACTTGACAAGCCGTAAAGCCTTGCGGATAGCTAATTTCTTAAAAAAAGAAAATTTGCCTTTTTGGGAAAAAACTTTTATAACAGCTTCAAAAAGTAGTTTCCCGATATTTGGGTCATAATTTACTCTGAAAAATAGCGTTTTGATTATTCAGAAAAATTTTGTAAAGGATTTTTGAAGCTGCTTTGTAATTATTCTTAATTTCGGTTGGTTTAGTTTCTTTCGGGAAACTGCTTTGCAGTTTCGTCCCGAAGGGACTCCTTTGGAGAAGTCCCGACTTGGCGGGATGAATTGTTGTTTTGATTTCCATTGCCATACTCCATCAATTTTTTTTCATCATCTGCTTGAATTCATATCGATCTTTTTTGAAACTAATGCTTTTTGTTTTGGAATTTATTTTGTTTATTATAACTTTGTCTTTGATAACCTAAAGTTGAGTATATGAATTTTACTCTGTATCTTCTTCCGGTGAGTTGCTCTACTGTTCGGAAAATTCTAACAACAGAGGTAAGTACTTTTTTCTGATCTGTGTCCCAAGCATATCATCTGCTATATCTATCTTGCGATTCAAGACCTCTTTTTCCATCTCTAACTGCTTAACTTTCTTCTCTAATTCCCTCTCTTTAATAACTGATAATTTGAACGCTAAATTGTAATCCCTTTGAGTCCTTTTTACTTTAGTGTTTAATCTCTGTTCTTCCATTTAGTTACTCCTGATTATGTCAACTTATATCAGGACGATACACACTTACTAAACAAAAAAGGCATTCAACTGAATGCCTTTAATGCTTTTCTCCTCACTTTGAATATTTACTGCAAAACCGGTAACTGTACTTTCTTCTTCACCTTTTTCTTTGGCGGTTTATCAATATTCCTTCCGCGCTTAAGCACAATATGCTCTTCCTGCACGTCAGGGTATTCAAAAACCTCGTTCTTATAATTACGCAGAATAATTTTTTCTTTATCACGCGCAAGTACATAATCAGGCAGTAACGGAATCTTTCCGCCTCCGCCAGGCGCATCAATAACAAACTGCGGAACAGCAAGCCCGCTTATATGTCCGCGCAGGTTATCCATAATCTCCAAACCTACATCTATTGGTGTACGGAAGTGATTTGCGCCCTTGGTCAAATCAGCCTGATAAATGTAATAAGGTCTTACCCTTATTGCAAGAAGTTTTTTCATAAGCTCCTTCATCACTTCGGGGTCATCGTTCACACCTTTTAATAATACTGTCTGGCATCCAACAGGTACACCTGCATTCACAAGCATTTCACACGCTTTTGTGCTTTCGGGTGTAATTTCCCACGGGTGATTGAAGTGAGTATTTACATATATCGGGTGATACTTCTTTATCATCTCGCATAACTGAGGTGTTACTCTTTGCGGAAGTACACACGGCATCTTTGTACCAAGCCTGATAATTTGTATATGCGGTATCTGCCTAAGTCTGATGAGTACTTTTTCAAGCATAGCATCTGTCAGCATAAGCGGGTCTCCGCCTGAGAGAATAACATCGGTTATCTCAGTGTGCTGCTCTAAATAATTAAATGCGGCTTCAAGCTCACGCATGTTAATTTTGCTTGAGTCTCCAACTTTCCTTTTGCGTGTGCAGAATCTGCAATACAGCCCGCACTGGCTTGTTGTTAAAAATAATGCGCGATCCGGGTAACGATGGGTAATATTTGGAACCGGACTCATTTCATCTTCATTGAGCGGGTCTTCTGCTGCATCAATATCATATAATTCTACTTCATCGGGTACTGCCTGCAGCCAAATTGGGTCGCCTGGATAGCGGATGAGGCTTAGGTAGTACGGATTTATCCTCGCCTGAAAAAAATCATCCAGCTTTTCGGCAACTTCTTTTTTAATTCCGAACTGATCGACAAGCTGATCTACTGAGCTGACGCTTTGTTTTAGCAGCTGCTGCCATAGTTCCATAAAATATTAACTCCTTGTTTAGTTTTTTGGATTCCCGCCCCATTATTTTCCGGGGTAGGTTTCACAGGGCGCTGTTCAAAATAAATGTATCAGCAACCTTACCTTGCAGAGCCTTTCTCTACAGGTATTTGCGGTAAATAAATAAATCATCACCGCTTCTGTAAAAATCTTTTATTATAGTCTGAACTTCATAACCGTTTTTAATATAGAACCTGCGTTCATTTTCATATTCCGGTTTTCCGCTCGTTTCTATCAGTATAATCTTTCCGCCGTTTAACTTCAGGTCCTCTTCCATATGTTTTACCAGTCGGCTGCCCAAACCCTTACCGTGAATATTTGGGTCAACTGCAATCCAGTATAAGTCATATGTCCAGTCCGTCAGCGGTCTTCTTCCGTAGCAAATGTAACCTGCTGTTTCCTTTGTATCATCGGTTGCATACACATAAATAATATAATCGGTTTGCTTTTCATCATTCAGATATACTTCTATAAGCTCAATCGCAACTTTAATCTCTTCATCATTAAAATGATGCGTATCAGTTAGTATCCTTCGTATCTGTTCCCTATCGCTTTGTATTAACTTTCTTATCATTTTTCATATTCACAGACAAGAATGTCTGTGCTACTAACTCTTTTTACTGGAATGTCTGTACTACTAATAATTCGTAAAAAAATCCGCATTCCGCAATTTCAAATCCGCAATCAATTCACTCCCCATCTCTTCAATGCATAACTAATTATCTGCTGAATCAAATAGCTGTATTCCCATCCATGAGCCTTTGCGCTTCTGGTAAAGCCTGTATCTTCGGGTACATCGCTTGCAATATCCGGATTCGGGTTCAGCTCAAGCACATACGGCACACCGTCTTTTAATCTCATATCTACTCTTGCATAATCAGCCGCTCCAAGAAGCCTGTAAACTTTCTTCGCTGTTTCCTGTATTATGCTAACTTCTTTATCACTTAAATTCTGCGCCGGGCATACTGCCTTTGTATTTTCAAACTCAACGGTCTTATACATCCATTTACTATTATAGCTTATTATCTTTGGATAGTCAGCCGGTAGTCCGGTGAAATCTATTTCACTAATCGGAAAAGTTATCGGCTCATCGTTACCAACAACAGAAACATTTATTTCCCTGCCTTCAATATATTCTTCAACCAATGCCGGCTGTTTATGTTCATCAAGCACGTATTCAATTCTCTTCCTTAGGTCTGCTTCGTTGGTTACTACCGATTCATTTGTTATGCCAATGCTTGCATCTTCGCGCGATGGCTTTACTATCATCGGAAATTTATGCCCGTTCAAATGTATTCCTGATGTATTAGTAACAAAATGTTTTGCAGTCGGTATCCCGTTCTGGTTAAGTATTGTTTTAACTAACGGTTTATTGAGTGCAAGTCCAAGTGAAAATGCACGTGAGCCGGTGTATGGAATTTTCAACAGTTCAAATAATCCAGCAATGTTCATTTCCTGTGTCGGGTCTCCATCAACACTCTCACACAGATTAAAAATTATATCAGGTTTATTTTCGTTAAGCTCTGTTATCAGTTTGTTAATATCCAAAGCAACCGGAATTATTTTTGTATTATGTTCTAATGGAGCAAGTGCTCTTTCAACACTTTTAACTTCATCAAGCACACCATACTCGCTCATATCAATAGCATCAGGTAAGGCATCTATATCAACATCAGTGCCTTCGTATATGGGACCCTGCGCATACTGCACCGGATCATTAAAGATTATCGATATGTTTAATTTTTTACTCATTGCTCACTATTGTCACCCTGAATTTATTTCAGGGTCTATTTAGATACTGAAAACAAGTTCAGCATGACATATTTTTTTTACTTTTGCCTTTTTACTTTTTACTTATTCAATCCGTAACGTTCTATCGCTCCATTCAATACAGTCTGTATCAACCCGTCATAATCAATACCTACTTCCCTTGCAGCTTTTGGGAAGCATGAATTATCATCCGGATTTGGAAGTATTCCAGGCAATGGATTAATTTCTATAATGTATGGTTCGCCATATGAATCACATCTAACATCCATCCTCGCCCAGTCTTTAATTCTCAATGCAGAATAAGCCTGTTTGCAAATCACTTCAATTCGTTTTGTCAACCTATCGCTTATCTTTGCCGGACAGGTAAATATATCAAGCTTATTTTCTCTGGTATCAAAAAACCATTTTACCTCATATGAATAAATTTTGGGAAAATCCTTCGGTAAACACTCCAGATTTATTTCAACTATAGGTAAAACCCGCACTTTATCGCCATTTCCAATCAAAGCAACCGTAAATTCCTTACCATCTAAGAAATCCTCTATTATAGAGTGTTGCTCGTAATTTTGCTTAATTCTTGTTATTTCACGATTTAACTCTTCTCTATTATATACAACACTGCTGTTATAAATGCCCTTTGAGGAGCCTTCGTGCAGTGGCTTTACAAAAGCGGGATATTTAACCTTTGGGTAACCATTTACATACGTATCTGTAATAAAGAACCCTGGATTTGGCACACCGTAATAGGTCAAAATCTCCTTGCATCGTGATTTATCGTGGCAGTTGCCTATTGTGATTGGATCGCTTGCTGTATAGGGAATGTTAAGCATTTCTAGTAATGATGGAATATGCGACTCTCTGGATGCACCGCCAAAACCTTCAGCCATATTGAAAACTATATCGGGTCTTGTAATGCGAAGTTTTTCAAAACAATCCTCATCTGCTTCAATGCGAATCACTTCATGTCCCGCTTTTTTAATTGCACACTCGACAGCAGAAATAGTTTCTTCATCATCCCACTCTGCATAAACATCACTCAAGCGTTGAGAATAGTTATTGACTAAATTATCGTCAACATAATTGCCCGTGGCAATGTTTTCATTCAGAGCTTTCTGATCCTTTCCTTCGGATACCGGCTCTACTGAGCAATGTCCAACGGAATTCTGCTCAGCTTCTTTTTTTATATTGTAAGTAAATCCTACCCGCAAAAAATTAATTTGGTTTCTTCCTTACTTTTAATTTATTTTGATGTGAAACTTTCTTTTTATACTTTCAGAAAACTTTTTTCTGAAATTTATTTTATGTTACTGTATTCACAATCAAAAACTCTTTGCAAATATAACATTCTATCACTCATAGTCAATAGGTAAACGCAAAAAAATGAAAATTATTTTTTCAAAGAAAATTTTATAAAAAACTTTTATTGCATAAAATTTTAAAAAAATATTTTTCGTGCCACAAATAGTTCATATATAATATTTAGAAGAAAATATTTACAAGAATACTGGCTTCATGGGAAAGAATTTATTTTTTCGTGGAACGAATATTTTTAACTGTTTGGAATTTGAGCTTTGACATTTGACATTGAAAAATGGATCCTTCACTTCGTTCAGGATAACAAATTTTATTTGAATTGAATCTCCAAACAAATAACGGTATTTTTGCTATCAGAAAAATTATAAATGTAAATGTTCGATAAATTAGAAAAAGTTAAGCAGCGGTATAACGAAATTGCGGAACTGCTTAATAAACCCGAAACAATAAAAGACCAGAATGAATTCAGAAGGCTTTCAAAGGAATACTCTGACTTAACCAATATTGTAAACGCATACGACAAATACATAAAAGTCAAATCACAGCTTGAAGTAAACAAAAAGCTGCTCTTTGAAACCAATGATGCTGATATGAAAGAGCTTGCTTCGGCTGAACAGGAAGACCTGCAAAACAGGTTTGATAAGATTGAAGCAGAAATAAAAGAACTGCTTGTACCTAAAGACCCCAACGATTCTAAAAATGCTATACTTGAAATACGCGCAGGCACAGGCGGAGATGAAGCTGCTCTCTTCGCTGCTGATCTATATAGAATGTACACACGCTATGCAGAAAGAATTGGATGGAAGATGGAAATTGTTACTTATAATGAATCATCCGGACCCGGCGGGTTAAAGGAAGTAATTGTTAATGTAACAGGTAAAGATATATACGGCGCTTTGAAATATGAAAGCGGTGTCCATCGTGTACAGCGTGTACCTGAAACAGAAACACAGGGCAGAGTTCACACATCTGCCGCTTCAGTTGCGGTATTACCCGAAGCCGATGAGGTTGATGTTGTTATTAATTCTGTTGACTTAAAAATTGATGTATTCCGTTCCGGCGGCGCTGGCGGGCAGAATGTAAATAAAGTTGAAACAGCGATCAGAATAACTCATTTACCCACAGGGGTTGTTGTCCAGTGTCAGGATGAACGCTCACAGCTTAAAAACAAGCAAAAAGCTATGAAAGTACTTCGCTCAAGGATACTTGAGGCTGAAATTGAAAAACAAAACCAATTAGTTTCGCAGAAAAGAAGACTAATGGTCGGCTCAGGTGATAGAAGTGATAAGATACGCACATACAACTTTCCACAGAACCGTTTGACCGATCACCGCATTGGACTTACAATGTATAATCTTGCACAGGTTATGGAAGGTGACCTTGAAGAACTCTTCGAAAAACTCAAAATCGCAGATAGAGCCGAAAAACTTTCTGAAGAAAATACTTAAAATAAAATGTCATCGGATTTGTCATTCTTGCCCCGCATCAAGTGCGGGATAAACACCGGCTGGAAATAATATGCACTTATAATTCTTTTTTTGTCATTCCTGCGAAGGCAGGAATCTTGTTTTTTATTTACTGAAAAATATTAACATTAAAAACCATGAATGTAGAAACAATTAAATCCGGCAAGTGTCCCGTCTGCACTCCGCTTTTGTCATTCCCGCGAAGGCGGGAATCCAGACTTTGATTATTTTAGAAGCCATATGTACGATATAGATTTATTTTCAAGAAAGTATATCACCTCAGAGAAAAATAATATGAATGTAGATACAATCAAAAC
>CAMTUP010000039.1:0-16254 GCA_947084945.1 uncultured Ignavibacteria bacterium
ATTACCGCCAAAACCGCAAAGCACGCAAAGTCTCACAAACAAAAAGCTAAAGCCTTTCTCGCAAAGGCGCATAGGACGCAGAGAAAAGCAAACCAAAAAACAACCACTAATTTCGCAAATTTCTTATGCTTTACTTATTACTAACATACGAGTCCCCTTGTAAGCAATTTATTAAACACTCAAGATAAAGAATAAGGGATACTCTGCTAGAATATAAGTAAGGAAGATACTGCTATAACAAAAATAATTTCATATTCTGAGAATTTCAGAAATTTTATGAAGAGTTTTAGTAAAAGCAGCAAGCTCGGCAGATGAAATATTTTTTAATATAGCGTTTTCACATTCCTTCATTATACTATTTATATTTTTTACAGCGCTAATACCTTTTAGAGTAAGTTTAACATTAAATACACGCTTGTCTCCTTGAATTTTAGCTTCTTTCAAGAAACCATTATCTATCAGCTTATCTATAACCCTGCTTCCGCGTGATTTAGAGAGTCCCATAGTGTTAGAGATTTGCATACATGAAACTACTTCTCCGGGATTTACAGAAAGCAGCCCGCGGTATTCCGAGGGAGAGAGCTTTAGCTCATTGATGATCCTTTCTTCTTTGATAAGGCATGTTTGCTTTAGATCAAATATTATTTTTACTATATTATTATTCATTTTATTAGTTGCTATAGGCAACATATAAGTTTTTTAACTGATTTTCAATATAAAATGTATGTGCATAATTTCAATCCTTGACTTTACAAAGATAATTAATTAAGTTGCTATTAGCAACTAATTAGAATTGTTAATTGTTAGATATTTTATGAAAAACAAAAAACTCAAAATTCACATTATTTTACTTGCAGGTTTGTTTATAGCATTATTAAGCGGATGCGGCAAAAAAGAGGATAAAACGAGTATCAATAATGACCATGGTTATCAATACAACGGGGAAAAAAACCTTAATACAAAAAATGATGTTAATAATAATTCAGAATCGACTAAAAAAGAATATACTAATTCAGAAAATAAAACAGAAAGTACAAAAATGGTACATTTAACAGCAGCAGATTTTAAGCAGAAGGTATTCAATTACGAAATTAACAAAGATTGGAAGTTTGAAGGTAATAAGCCGGTAATAATTGATTTTTATGCCGATTGGTGCGGTCCTTGCAAAATGGTAGCTCCTGTTTTAGAAGAGCTCTCAAAGGAATATGACGGCAAAGTACAGATATATAAAGTTGATACAGATAAAGAACAGGAACTTGCTTCAGTGTTTGGGATACGGAGCATCCCATCGATTCTATTTATTCCAATCGATGGCAAACCGCAGATGACAACAGGCGCAATGCAAAAAGCAGGTTTTATTAAGGCTATAAATGAAATACTTTTAGTAAACTAAAATCAATAAATCCATGAAAAAGAATATGGGATCACTTGATAAAACATTAAGAATTATAATAGCATTAACTATATTTACTTTATACTATTTTGGGATTATCTCAGGTGCATTTGGAATTATACTTAGTATATTTGCTGTTATATTTGTATTAACAAGCTTAATAGGCACTTGTCCTCTATACCTGCCTTTGGGTTTGAGTACTTTAAGAAAAAAACTAAATGAATAAGTATCTAAGTAATAAATATTTGAAGTTTACACTTTATGGTATTATTGGAGCTTTAGCAGGATACTCATACTATTACTTTATAGGCTGTACAAATGGATGTCCGCTAAGCTCGACATGGTACATTACTACAGGTTATGGGTTGGTAGCGGGAATAATATTAGCGATGCCCTCAAAGAAAAGTAATATTGAAAATGTTTGACCTTTAGGTTAGAATGTGTTAAAACTACAAAAGTCTGCGTTACTAAACACGTTGCGTAAAGTGAGTTGTTTATTAACTTACCTTACGCAAAACCACACACTCCTTTCCAATCCGCCTTGGCGGACCAGTTTGGAAAGTATACTTCTTGAGATACTCCGTTTCGCACAAAACAGAGTTTTGCTTAAAAAGTAGCTGCTAAACTGGAGTTTAGCAGTGAGGGAGCATGAAGAGTTTTGTTTCGATAATTATACTTTTAGATTTTCAATTGTCTATATATATCACATGATATATCACATGCGTAACACGAGTTATTAATTATGATTTTATCATAACCAGAATCATTTTAAACTGGACCAATGCTTTTAATGAATGCGGCTGATTTGCCGGCATTATAAGTGACTCACCCGCAGTTAATTTGTAAATCTTTCCTGAAATAGTTACTTCGGCTTCACCATCAATTATTTGGACGAATGCATCAAACGGAGCTGTATGCTCACTTAATCCTTCGTCTTTATCAAAGGCAAATAATGTGATATTGCCGGTATTCTTTTTTAGCAATACTTTACTAACTACAGAGCCTGATTGGTAAGATAACATCTCTTTTAGATTTTGTTTTTCAGGAACAATATTATTTTCTATATTCATTTGCGTAATTATATATTAATTCATCATCTTTAATTCCTGCCTGATGTTCATCATACGTAACAAGGATTGCAGCCAGCTGATAGTTGATTCAGCCCCCTGGTTCTGGTTAATCATAGCAGGTGTTAGCCCGTCAAAACAACCACCTGTAATAAGGTCACATAGCGGTTCCTGCCTGTCATTATTCCCAAGGAACCAGCTGAATGCAACACTTAGCTTATTTATCCACTGGGTATCATTACTTATCATGAACGCCTGATAACATGCATCTATTATTGCCGGAATTTCCATAGGCTGCTGGTCATACTTGGCTTTAATTTTACCTTTATAATACCACCCGTCATTTCCTACTAATGAAAGGCAATTTTTTTCCGTGTCATACAATTGGTCATACAGCCATGTCAATGATTCAATACCAGCGGCTGTATATGCTTTATTGCCCAGAAAACTTCCAGCGGTTATCATTGCCTGCGAAAGTCTTGCATTATCATACGTCAGGTATGATTCATACCATTTCCAGTCATCAGTTGAAGTATCATTATAATACTCCAGCAGTCTGTCAGAAAGTGTTTTACATATTTTCTTTATTTCTCTTGCACCTGAAAATCTTTTAAGATAGAATATACATCCCATTATAATATAGGCAATTGCGCGGGGTGATTTAAATGATGACATATTCTTAATACTTTGGTCAATCATTGATTTAACAAGAGATAATGTTGTATTTGAAGTTGTATTTTTAACAATGTATCCTAATACGAATATTACCCTGCCATTACAATCTTCAGCGCCAACATCTTCAAGCCATTTCCTATCGAATGACATGAAGTTACGAAATAAACCCACATCTTTATTATACGAATGAAGAACAAATGTTAAATATTTATCTATGTACCAATTAAGTGAATCATCATTCTGTGAATACTTATTTAATATAGCAGCCATTAAAGCCCTGACATTATCATCAGTGCAATATCCTTCATCACGGTTTGGGTAACTGTAAGTTGCATGCTGAAAAATTCCTGTTGAGTCAGACATTTTCTTTAAGTGTGCAAAACTTAACTCAGGCAGCGCAGGTATACTTTTATCTTTTGAATCAAGAACTATTAATCTTCCGGTTCTTTTAAATTCTTCAATAGCCGTACGGAATGTTTCTACATAATGTTCTGCGGTTTTAGCCCAAATAATTTCTCTGCCGGCATCATATGCATTCTTTCTCAGCCTGTTCCTTTTATTCTCATCACCAATTAGTTCTGTAGTAGCTTTAGCAATACTTTCAGGGTCTTTAAAAGGTACAAGGATCCCTTTTTCATCTGCCAGAATTTCCTGGGCATACCAATAAGGAGTAGATATTATTGCCTTACCACAGGCAAGCGCATATGTAAGAGTACCGGATACGATCTGCTCTTTAATATGATATGGACTAAGATAAATATCGCTCATTAACAGAAAATCAAGAAGTTCATCAAGATCAACAAACCTGTTAATGAAAATTACATTCTTTTCCAGTCCGTGTTTTTTTACAAGATTTTCAAGGGAATAACGATATGCTTCGCCAAATTGTCTTTTAACATTTGGGTGAGTTGCCCCGAGGATTATATACATAACATCAGGATATGTTTTAACAACTTCTGCCATGGCGTTAATGCCGTCTTCAAGTCCTTTTTCCGGGCTTAGGAGTCCGAATGTTAAGATAACTTTTCTTTCTGAGAGCTGAAATTTATCTTTATAATAAGCAGTATCTAAAAAAGGAACATCATGCGCGCCATGTGGGATGTATTTAATTTTTTCTTTAGGAATATTATATATCTTCTCAAGCATCTGAGTGGAGCGTTTTGACTGAACAACAAGAAATGAAGATAACTCGCCAATTTCCTGTATTATTTTCAACTGTTCATCTGATGGTTTTTCTAAAATAGTATGAAGAGTTGTAACAAAAGGTTTTTTTAACCTTTCAATGAAGTAAAGCAAGTTTGAACCGGCTTCACCACCATAGAGACCAAATTCATGCTGTATGTTTATAATTTCAGAATCCGAAAGATTTGCGTAATTTGCCGCTTCAATAAAATCGTTAACACTGTTATCTTTTATTTCAAATTTTACTTCAGAAGGATATTTGTAACCGTCAAGGAAATCATTGACTGCTGAAACATTTATGCTATATTCTTTTTCGGTTGAAAGTTTTTTTATTGAGCCTGAAAGATCATTAGTGAATGTTGCTATTCCGCATTGACGCGGTACATATGAAGAAAAGAAAGATATATTTAATGGTTTATTCATGTTGATTTATTCTTGATTATTTTACAGATAAATTATTTATGATTCCGAAAACACTCTAGAACCTGGCTCATAGAAGCGGTTGCAATGGCAATGGTTGTATCGGCTGCGCCATAATACATTATTAATGTATCATCTTTTATAATTACACCACAGGGAAAAGTTACATCAGGTACATCGCCAACTCTTTCATACATTTCATGGGGTCCGAAAACCCATTCATCACATCTTTTAATAACTTTACTGGGGTCATCCAAATCAAGCATTGCAAGGCCAAGTCTGTAAATACTTCCTGCAGCAGTTTGCCTAACACCATGATAAATTATCAGCCAGCCTTCTGAGGTTTCAATTGGGGGCGGTCCTAAACCAATTTTATTAGCATCCCACCAGCTTCCTTCACGTGCCGGCAGAACAACTGCACTGTTACCCCAATGTATCAGGTCAGGTGAATATGATATCCATATATGAGCACCCATTCTTGCATTTGTTGGGGTTGGCCTGTGCAACAAAGCCCACCTTCCGTTAAATCTTCTCGGGAATAAAGATGCATCTTTATCATCGGGGGTCATAATAACGCCAATTTTATTGAAATTTACAAAATCCTCTGTCATAGCAAGTGATACAAGCGGTCCGCTTTTAGAAAATGATGTATAAGCAATTGCATAACCGATAGAATTGTTAAACTCTTCATCAAGCTTTATTATTCTGGGGTCTTCTATACCATAAAATTCTTCAGGGTATTTATCAGGCTCGGCAATCATTGTTGGCTGCGGTTCTATTTGCCAATTGGTAAATCCGTCATCACTGGTTGCTTTGCAGAGATGTGAAAAACCGCACATATCTTCAACTCTTACTAACAATAATGCTTTATTATTGAAAAATGTTGCACCCGCATTAAACACAGCATTAACTTTGTATGGCCACATTGAGGGAGTTAAAACAGGATTGCCTTGGTATCGAGTGAAGAGTTCGATTGATTTGTGATCTTTGTAAATACTCATAATTTATTTTGTTATATGATTTATAGAATCCAGTTATTTTAGAATAAACAGAATAATAGAAAATTATAAAAGCATAATTTCACTATCAATTAGAAGTAAATTTTAATTTAAATGGCGGCATTGGTAAAGAAGCCGAAATTAGGATTTGCTCTAAAAAAAATCAGGTAGTGCTGTAATATACGCATTGTATATGATACATTATAGGGGAAAGGACTGGGTAATCTTAGCTAAAAAAGACTCTCAGTCAAATGGATATTACACTATGGTCAACAACATATGATTGGAATATATTATATTGCAATCTTAATTTTAAAAAATAATCAGCCTTATTTGTACTGAATCAAAAATAACTATAATAGATATTAATGGTTAAAGATCTAAACACGATATTTATATTTTATATACGTTTATACTAATAAAAAAACCCATCCAAAAGGATGGGCTAAATGTGATGAGAATTATATCAATAAACTATTTTTTCGATAACTCACCATCTGCTTTAATTCTTACTTCATCACTAATAGCAAAATCCGGGAAACCAGGTCCGATATTAAAATCTGATCTCTTAATTGTGCCTAATATCTGTAATCCTGCAACATCAACATTATTAGCCATTGGATTCTGTATTGTTCCTCGGTGAATCAGGTCAACAGTAATTTCTTTCGTAACGCCGTGCATTGTTAAATTACCTTTCAGCTTGAATTGTTTGTCCCCGGTTTTTTCGATTGATGTGCTTTTGAATGTCATAGTTGGATATGTTGCCGCATCAAAAAAATCAGCGGTTTTTAAATGATTATCCCTTGCTTCAATCCCGGTATTAATTGAATTTATATCAGCGGTTAATTCAATAACTGCATCGCTGAAATCAGACTGGACTGCTGTAACCGATACATCAAACTTGGCGAAGTAGCCTGTAACATCCGCAATTGATAAATGCGTAACTGTAAAACCAAGCTTTGAGTGATTAGGATCCTGTTTCCACACCGTTTGCGAAAACAGGTTAACTGTCGCAAATACTGCAATTAAAAGAAAAATTTGAGAGATTTTTTTCATGTTTAGAACATTTATTATTAAATGGAGTTAGTTGTTATGTGTTGTAACACACATATAGAAATATGAGTTCCAACATTTGTTAATTTTTTAGCCACGGTCTTTAGAGTCTGTCTCAAAACTCAAAAAAGACGACCCAACGGGTCGTCTCTACACGAAAATCTTCCAAAATTTGTAAAGACGACTCGGCGAGTCGTCTAATATTGGATGTATTGAGACAGGCTCTTTAGACCGTGGGACAGAGTCTCCCCAAAAAAAGGGCTTTAGCCCTGAACTGTTTGTGATGAGCATGGGAAATTAAACATACCCAAACCGAGGATTTCAGTTTCCTCAGAGTCTCCTGTAAGGGACTCTGCGAAATTAATTACCACAACTCGTTATAATTTTTACCTTTAATTTTTTTAATTTATCAGTTAATTTTCATTTCCAATTTCATAGAAATTATCATTTTTTTTTAACAGCTAATTGCTGAGGTTCTTTATTGTACTATTCGCATTTAATATTAACTTAAACTATAACATAATTATGGGAAACGAAAATAACAACAACAAATGCCCCATTACAGGGGGAGCCGGTTTTGGCGGAGGCGGTACAAAAAACCGTGACTGGTGGCCGAACCAGCTAAAACTTAACATACTTCGTCAGAACTCTTCCCTATCCAATCCACTGGGAAAAGATTTTAATTATCCTGAAGAGTTCAAAAGTATGGATTATCAGGCTATCAAGCAGGATCTTAAAAAACTTATGACCGATTCTCAGGACTGGTGGCCGGCAGATTTTGGTAATTACGGACCACTCTTTATCCGCATGGCATGGCACTCGGCAGGTACTTACCGCACAGGTGATGGCAGAGGCGGAGCTGGAGAAGGACAGCAGCGTTTTGCCCCGCTTAACAGCTGGCCTGATAACTGTAACTTAGATAAAGCACGCAGACTTCTTTGGCCTATCAAACAGAAATACGGACAAAAAATATCATGGGCGGATCTGATGATACTTACAGGAAATGTTGCGCTGGAATCAATGGGATTTAAGACCTTTGGTTTTGCAGGAGGCAGAGAAGATGTGTGGGAACCTGATGAAAATGTTTACTGGGGTTCAGAAACAAAGTGGCTTGAAGGCGATAAACGCTATTCAGGTGAGCGTGATCTTGATAATCCACTGGCAGCAGTGCAAATGGGATTGATATATGTAAACCCCGAAGGACCTAATGGCAACCCTGACCCAGTTGCTGCGGCAAAAGATATTCGCGAAACATTTGCGCGTATGGCTATGAATGATGAAGAAACAGTCGCGCTTATTGCAGGCGGTCATACATTCGGTAAAACCCATGGCGCAGGTGATGCGGCAAATGTAGGAGTTGAACCCGAAGCTGCCGATATTACCGAGCAGGGTTTGGGATGGATGAGCAAATTTAAATCAGGTAAAGGCGATGATACAATTACAAGCGGACTTGAAGTAATATGGACAACAACCCCAACAAAATGGAGTAATAATTTCTTCTGGAATTTGTTTGGTTATGAATGGGAACTTACCAAAAGTCCCGCAGGCGCGCAGCAGTGGATACCCAAGAACGGCATGGGCGCAAACACAGTTCCCGATGCTCATGATAAATCAAAGCGACACACGCCATCAATGCTTACAACTGATCTGGCATTAAGGTTTGACCCTGAATACGAAAAGATATCAAGACGCTTCTTCGAAAATCCGGATGAGTTCGCAGAAGCTTTCGCAAAAGCATGGTTCAAGCTAACACACCGCGATATGGGTCCGCGTGCACGCTACATAGGACCCGAAGTGCCGGAAGAAATTCTTATCTGGCAGGATCCGATACCTGCAGCCAGCCATAAGCTGATAGACGCAAACGATATTGAATCTTTAAAAGCAAAAATATTAGCTTCAGGATTAACTGTATCAGAGTTAGTTTCAACAGCATGGGCATCGGCATCAACATTCCGAGGCTCAGATAAGCGCGGAGGCGCAAACGGCGCGCGCATTCGATTAGCCCCACAAAAGGATTGGGCTGTTAACAATCCCCTAATGCTAAAGAAAGTATTGGAAACACTTGAAGGAATTCAAAATGAATTTAACAGCGCGCAAAAAGACGGCAAAAAAGTTTCACTTGCCGATCTTATTGTGCTTGCCGGTAATGCCGGTGTTGAAAAAGCCGCAAAAGATGCGGGTCAAAATGTTAATGTACCGTTTACACCCGGACGTATGGATGCTTCACAGGAACAGACTGATGTTGAATCATTTGCATTCTTAGAGCCTGCTGCAGATGGTTTCCGTAATTATTTAAAGACCAAGTTTTCGGTATCAACTGAAGAATTGCTGGTTGATAAGGCTCAGTTATTAAACCTGACAGCCCCTGAAATGACTGTACTTGTTGGCGGTATGAGAGCGCTTGGTACAAACCATGATGGCAGTAAACACGGAGTGTTTACAAACCGTCCTTTAGTGCTGACCAATGATTTCTTTGTGAACCTGCTTGATATGGGAACAGTATGGAAAGCAACAGATGATACCAATGAAATATTTGAAGGCAAAGACCGCAAGACCGGTGAGCTTAAATGGACAGCCACACGTGTTGATCTTATCTTCGGATCAAATAGTGAGCTGCGTGCACTCGCCGAGGTCTACGCCAGCCAAGACGCAAAGGAAAAATTTGTAAATGATTTCGCCACCGCATGGAATAAAGTTATGAATAATGACAGGTTTGATGATTTAAGTAAAAAGTAAAAAATCAAAAGTGAAAAAGCTAAAAGGCACCTGGATGAGAATACAGGTGCCTTTTTAATTATTTTATATGTTGTTGGTAAACTTCCTGGGCAGTCATAGCACCAACAACGGGGTAAATTAAGACCAGATCAGTATATTTAGTAAGATAAAAATAAACAACTTATTCGGGATATATAAAATATGGCACGGACTAAATTATCGGAAAAAATTATCATAAATTGCAGCCGTGAGATTGCTTTTGACTATACGCAGGATTATGCGGGCAGGCTCAAATGGGATACCTTCCTGAAAAAAGCGGAACTGTTAGACGGCGCAACGGAAGCCGGTATAGGGGTCAAAGCTAATTGTGTTGCCAAAAACGGATTTGGTATGATAACGGAATATGTTTCTTTTAACCGACCTGATGGGACTGCTGTTAAAATGACAAAAGGTCCTTTTATGTTCAAATCATTTGCCGGTTCATGGAAATTTGAGCTGCTTAAGCCAGGGGTAACTGATGTATCGTTCATATATTCCTACGAGCTTAGATGGCCATTTTCAATGTTACAGAACAGGTTCATGCTAAAACTACAAGCAGAAGTAAAGCAGAGACTTATTGACCTGAAAAGTAATATAGAAACAAATTATAGAGCATAAAAATATATTGAAAAAGCTGCGGAATTGAATTTGAATAAAATTAGTTCAATTATTCGATAAATGATACTATATTTATGATTTGTAAGATTTCTGATTTTTGCGTAAATTTGTTGATATTCAAGGAGCCGTAGTTCAGCTGGTTAGAACGCTTGACTGTCACTCAAGAGGTCGCGAGTTCGAATCTCGTCGGTTCCGCAAAAAACCGCCATTTTGGCGGTTTTTTTCTTATTTTGAAATTTTATACTCATTTACTTAACCTTCTTAGCAATAGGATTCCCTGATATTGTAGCGTTTACTAATCGTGCTATGTATTTGGTAAATGGTACTATATTATTATCAACACTGGCATTTTCGAGTGTATCCATATAGATTTTACGCTCCTCAACCGGAATTACTGTCCAAGGGTATCCTCCTGAAGCTAACATCGTATTCATAACAAACCTACCAATCCGGCCATTCCCATCCATATATGGATGAATATAAACAAACATAAAATGTCCAAGTACTACTCTAACAGCAGGTTCATTTTCATTTCTTAACAATTCAAAAAATGCAGGCATAACATCTCTAACAGCATGGTAATTCATAGGGACGTAAAATGAATTTCGTATATATACAGGCGCATTTCTATAACCGGCAATATCAGAAGATTTAATAAAACCTGAAGTTACAGAGGGTGCGAATAATTCCCGGTACCATTCGCTATGGTCTTCATCTACAATATTTCCGGCATTCCCTCCATTAAGTATTTTTTCTGTACTTAATTTTACTTTTTGGAATGCCTGCCAGTAACCTTTAGCAGCCATTGCATTTTTATATTCTTTATCTTTTTCGTTTTTATCAGGATCCCAAGTTCCATTAGCAACTCTTTCAATTAGTTCTGCTGTTACCTGGTATCCTTCAATTGATAATGAATTATAGGCATCAATGAGAAAAACTTCTTCTACGTCCTTTAAGTAACCGGTTTTGTTTTTTGGTAAACTTTTATACTTCGGAAAATATTTTAATACATCTTCACGCATTTCTTTCCACATTTGATGGATACGCATTACGTATGGTGATTTTTCTTTTGAGGTAATACTATATGATGTTTTATCAACAAATGGGTCAACTTCTCTTATATTAAATGAAAGGGCTTTCATAGTATTGACAATTTCATTTGCTATACGATCTCTTCCAATATTACGGAATGCACCAGCTAATCTGCCTGCTACTACACTGCGCCCTTCCGGAATAAGTAATTCTAATATTTCCGATGAATTGTTTATTAAGGATAATGCAATTCTAACATTCATGGCATTTTGTTTAATAAATCTTTCATTGCAATTAACAAGCGCCGAAGGTAAAGATAACATTCGAAGTCCATCCTTTACTTCAATCTCATTTTTGTTATTTAACAATAATTTAGAATTAACTATAGTAGTATTATTCGGTAATTTTGTTATTGTATTATTTGCATTAGGTGATCTAATTATTAATTGTTTTGGAATAGAAAATTTTTCAACCTGGAGTAACAATGATTGTTCTGGAGAAATACACCATTTACTTTTATATTTATTTTCTAAAAATCTTGAACAAAACAACCAAAATGAGGGATACCACACTGTGCTATCGCCCATTGTTTCATCGGGCTGCGTAATAATGTACCATCCTCTTATTATTTCTTGAATAAAACCACTTTTTACAAGACGAACTCTGTGAGTGTCTGATAGTTCTTCTGTTCTAATTATTGAGCCGTATCTTTTTTGTATTTTTTTTAATACTTTAAGAGATTCTGCTAATTTTAAATTTGGTGAAGCCATTATTACCCCTTTGTATTTGTAAAATATTTTTTATACTTTCAAATTATCACTTTTTCATAATATCAATTAAAATTGAATAGTTTTTATTATGAAAGCCTGTACTGTTTTTATTATGAAATCGACAAAAACTCTATAAACATCTACTATAATAGTTGTTTATAACAGATTATTGTGTTAAAATAGCAATATTCTATTAATAAAAATAATACAAAAATTTATCTCGATAATTTACAATAAATCAATTAAATAAAAAAGCCCTCCTTCCTGAGTTATCTGGTTTGGGACGGCTTTTTGCTTAACTTTACTTCCTTTTAAAATATAAAAAATTATACTTCCATTTTTTCAATTAATTTTTCCATATTCTTTGGGAAAGTTCTGAAATTATAGCCATACTTAAGCTGCTCTTCCATCCTGCATGAATAAACAAGCTTGCCGTTCCATACTGTCATATCTGGACAACCGTCACACATGCTTTGCGTGCCGTCATCCATAAAATCAACCGGCTGAATTATCATTATTGATTGGTAATATAGCTTCCTGAAAATACGGAATGGATTTTTTATGAATTTAAAAAATGTCCGCTTGAGTTTTTTATCAAATAATCCCATCAGCAGCATTGATCTACCCTTTTTGTTCATCTTTGGGCGAGTATATGCAAGATACTTGTTATACATTAAATGATAGACTGCCTGAACAATTTCCATAGCTTTGCTTCCCATATACCCGTAAATAACTTTCTTTGTACCAAGCCTTCCGCTTAGGAGCCATTTGAATGAATCTGCTTTTTCAGTTCCGTTTAAGTATGCGCATGGGTCAAAATCAGGGTAAACCGAGCGAAACATTTCGATAACCTCTTCAGCCTTAATATCAGTTCTATCAGGTACATCTTCATTATATACCAGTTCACTCATATCAATTTTCTTTGGTCCCAAGTAAAAATCAACTAAATTATTATTTACAGCGCGGTAAATAATAAATACCATCACGTTCACAATATCAATGTGCTTATGCGCCCATTTAAGCATATCGGGAATATATTTCATTGTATCTTCATAAACCGTGGAATTAAATGAACATGATATGCCGCCTTCATCAGCAAGCATTTTTGCGTATTTATACCTTAGTTCGTTAAGCTCAACTTCATCAGATGTTTTCCATCCCGGACGGTTTTGCTTGCTATCAATATGGAATGTAAAACCATAAACTCCAGCTTTCTTTAATTCTTTCAGTAATTCCGGAGTTAAAGCAATACCGTTAGTATTTACAATAGGTTTGCATCCAAAATTACTTACCATTTTAACAATATCAACTATCTGCGGATGCAAAAGAGGCTCACCTCCTGCAATTGAAATGCTATCTGACTTTCTGTAATGCATAAAAACATTTAATTCTTCTTTAATTTCGTTAAGAGTTTTGTGGCTGTTAATTTCATTCTTCCTGTAACAGCCAAGGCACGAAAGATTACATTTTGCAGTAGGTTCAAGCCATGAAATAATGTTATCTGAAAGATTCCATGGCAAACGGTAATAATCCAAGTGATTAAGTTTAATCATAATACTTCCCTGTTAAAAATATTCTATTTTAAATTAATATCTGATGTTACGCAAAACAATAAATGCTATTTGAAATACAAGTATATAACCTCACCCCCCTGCCCCTCTCCTAAAAGGAGAGGGGAGTTAAGCCCTATATTTATCGGCATTTGCTCCCCTCTCCCTCTGGGAGAGGGGTTAGGGTTTACAACCTTGTAAGCCTTGTAAAGGTAAATGGGTGAGAGCGTTCAATAAAAAATATTCTAACTCTTCACACGTTTGCGTAAGGTCACTTAATATCTACAAATATAACTAACTCACTCAAACTAAAATATGATGTTTATCTTTTTAAAATATGATTATTATAGAAGAGTAATAATAATATCTAATTATTTAATAAGTTACAAATTACGGGAAAACAAATAATACTTAAATTACCCCTAATATTTCATGTATTTAAACAATTGTTTTGAATATATTTGCTCCTCCCGAAGGGACTCCTTTGGAGAAAGGAGCACCTTCGGTGTATAACTAACAATCATAAATCACATATAAAAACCCCGCTAAATTCAGGGTTTTCAAATACGATAAAAATCATATAATTTGCTTCAATATTTTAACACTTGATTATTAAATTCTGTTTAACGAATTTTACATATTAGAAAATACGTTTAATCAATGATTATTCAGATTGTTTAATTTACAGGCAATTTTTTTAATTAGTATTAGAATTGAAATTTTAAGATCAATTTTTTATAACCATCAGATTCCAACCATCTGAAAATAAAAAATTGATCTAGCGTATAATAAAATTTTATAGCAGAGTTTAATAATAAATTCACTTTTAGGGAATACTTCCCAAACTAAACAATAATAGCTATGAAAACTAAACGTTCAATTTGTTTCAGGAATGTTTCGGCATTCTTGGTTTTACTTTTGGCACTAACAGCCACAGCATATACTCAGCCTCAATTTTATAATTATAACACACTAGTCGGGAACAATGTTTTTCCTTTTGGTGTAAATCCAACAGCAGGTAAATCGACCCAAACACTTTACCTTCCAGGAGCATTCAGTCAACCAACATCTGCTCCAGCAGGAAATATCACAAGGCTATATGTACAGACAGTAGGCTCTGTGAATGTTACCTATACACAATTAACAATTAAAATGGCACTTACTACAGATACTGATTTGCCAACAGGTGCATGGTTCACACCCTTAGTAACAGTATTCGATCAAAGCAATTATAATATGGTTACAACCGCCGGACAGTTTGTAGGAATTACATTGACTACTCCGTTCAATTATGATCCTACGCGAAGTCTTGTTGTCGAAATAACCCAGTGCGGGTATTCAGGAACAGGTTTTGGTGTACATAATACAACATTATCCGGAACTAAGAGACACGCCGGTCCTTTAGCTGTATTACCTTGTCCACATATATGGGGTAATTCAAGTGGAATTACAACACATACGGGTATTGATGTAGCACCAGCTCCATTAATTAACCGAGCACTGTTGCTGCCGAATCCAGGCGTTAATACAAATTACGTTGCTATACCTCATCAGGCAGGAATGATAGGATTTACAAATTTAACAATAGAAGCTTGGGTAAAACCAGCGGGCACAACCACTGCCGCTACAATATTAAATAAAGGCGCAATTTCTTTTGATTATCAATTAGGCATAAGCGCTACTACCATGATTCCTTTTGTAAGATTACAGGGTGTTGTTGCTACAGCAACAGGCTTCACTGTAACAGCTGGAATATGGACACACATTGCAGCAACTTTTGACGGGTCTAATGTTAGGTTTTACAAAGATGGTGCCCTTGTTTCAACAGTTCCTTTAGCCGGTTCACCAGGCAGTTCTTCCAATGAAATGCGTATTGGAAGAGGAAATGCCGATCCAGGTAACGGTAATATAGAGGAATTAAGGTTGTGGACTGTAGCCAGAACACAAGGAGCAATTGATTCTAATAGATGCAGAAAATTTCCATCTCAATTCTCCTCAACAACAGGACTGAGAGCTTTATGGCATTTTGACAGCACTTATATAGATTCTATCAGTTCATTTAACGGGACACCAATGGGAACTGTAGGATTTGATACGGTTTCATTCCCTGTTCCGGGTGCAAACTGTAATTTAGTTGGAATTGTACCGGTTGGGAATATTATACCAAACACATTTTCGCTCAACCAAAACTATCCAAATCCATTTAACCCATCTACGAGCATAAAATTCTCAATACCCAAAGGCGGGTTTGTAGAATTGAAAATATATGATATTCTTGGAAGAGAAATAATGGCTTTAGTAAATGACCCGTTTGAAGCAGGGACATATGAAGTTACCTTTGAAGCCTCGAAGCTTGCCAGTGGAGTTTACTTCTATACACTTGTAAGCGGTGATTTTAAAGATACAAAGAAAATGCTGTTGATAAAATAGCGTTAGCTATTTTATCTGAAATCCCGACCTGACTAGTAAGCCTGGTCTCTCAGGTTTTTGAGTTTGCGGGGCTGCTTATAAAATAAGGAAATTATTTTTGTAGTTAATCTACTCCTCTCTCCCTGGTTATTTGGAGAGAGGAGTTTTTTTTATGATAATATTTTGACTGTATTGACTGTATTCGCAGAGTCTCACGAAGTGGACTCTGCGAGGAATATGCATCACAACTCTGAATAATGAGTTACTCCTCGTACCCGAAGAGTCTCCGCTTTCTGCGCTTTCTTGTCCCGAAGGGACTCCCTCGGAGCAGTC
>CAMTUP010000040.1:0-29506 GCA_947084945.1 uncultured Ignavibacteria bacterium
AGTATTAGTTTTGTTGAGATTGAACAAATGTATTGAGTTTTCATTGAGTAACAATGGGGGTTTTGCTTCTGATAGAACATGCGGGGGATTAATAGGTATTTACGAAATAATATTATTTAGCATTTGACATTTCACGTTTCACATTTCAAAACGCAGAATCCCTAATTAGCATTTATTAAACACTCAAGCTAAAGGCTTAGGGAGACTCTGCTAGAACATAAGCCTAAAAGAGTGAGACTTAAT
This sequence comes from uncultured Ignavibacteria bacterium, assembly GCA_947084945.1. Classification (GTDB taxonomy): domain Bacteria; phylum Bacteroidota; class Ignavibacteria; order Tepidaquicellales; family OLB5; genus OLB5. The sequence goes on from CAMTUP010000040.1 coordinate 244, forward strand.
TTCTGTAAAAATTTATGAATAATAACTAAATTTGCAATTTTTTATATTAGTGTTACAAATTTCATACTAAACCACATATATTGCAGGAATTTAATTCCAAAGATAACAACGATAGCCAAAAACCGGCAGTAAGCTTCTTAAAAGGACTTAATCCCTTAGCTTATGTTTTAATTGTATTGGCAATAATTTTCTTTTTATACCAGTTTATGGGTGGTTTGCTTGCTATTGTCGCAGGTGATATACAAATGGAAAATCCAAATGTAAAAATGACAAGGATTATTCTTTCATTTGGACAGTTTATGTTTATATTAGCCCCTACAATATTTTTTGCAAGACTTCAAACCATTGACCTGAAATCAATTTTCAGATTAAACAAACCTAAACCAATGCTTGTTCTGCTTGCTGTATTAGGCATTGTAATGATTCAGCCTTTTTTACAGGGGTATATGTATTTTCAGGAACTCGCTATTAATAGTTTCCCTTTTATCAGAGATACCGTAAAACCGGTTCAGGATATATTTAACACGTTTGAAACAGGTACGATGAAAATAGTTAAGGCTTATTCATTATATGAATTTGCAGTTGTGATTTTTGTAATATGTATAACGCCGGCAATTTGCGAAGAAGCTTTGTTCCGCGGATTTGCTTTAAGTAACCTTGCAAAAATTTCAAGACCTGCAAAAGCAATTTTCACAACAGGCTTTCTTTTTGCTTTATATCACTTTCAGCCGTTTAACTTAATTCCGCTGGTAATACTTGGTTGCTATTTAGGTTTTATTGTTTATTATTCAAATTCAATCTTTGTTGGCGTATTATGTCACTTCCTGAATAATTTCTTTGCCACTTATTATTTGTATGTTTATGGTACACAGAATATTGAAACACCAAAACTTGCAGGCGATGAGCTAACCGATACGATTGTAGCAGTAATTGTATCAGTTTTGATATTTTCAAGTATTATTATAATTTATTACAGGATAAGAGAGAAGAATATAAACGCAGGTGAGCTTGTATGAATAATACTATTGTAAGAATTATTGTAAGTGTAATTGGTATCCCGCTTATTATCATTTCTGCAATTATTGGTAATGAAATATTTCTTGTATTATGTTCAATACTTGCATTTTTCTGCATGAATGAATTTTACAATCTTTTTGAAAAGCCGATTTTACCACTAAATATATTAACAAAATGGCTTGGCGGAGTATCTTTTCATAAATTTATTTTTCTTTCGATAAGCACACTTATTGTTATTAGTTTTTACTACGAGCATTTCAATTTTGTTTTAATCCTATATTTTTTAATGTTTATATTTCTTATTATAGTTGAAGTATTTAGTGTAGAAAAACATTTTGAAGCTATCAGTACATGGCTGCTATCAGTTGTTTATATTTCAACACCATTTGGTTTATTAAGCCTTATGGATACATCCAAAATGCTGAATATTTACGAAGCTAATTATGCAATTATATGCCTGATAATGGTTTGGGTTAGTGATTCATTTGCATTCTTTGGTGGTAAACTCTTCGGAAAACATAAGCTTGCCGAGAGAATAAGCCCCAAAAAAACATGGGAAGGATCAATTTTCGGGTTTGTATTTACTATTATTACAGGAATTATAGTATGGAAATTCTTTTATAACCAGTTCTCATTACTGCACTGGATATCAGTCTCGGTCATAGTCGGAATTTTTGCACAATTAGGAGATCTGTTTGAATCAAACTTAAAACGAAGTGTTAAAGTAAAAGATTCTTCAAACCTTATCCCGGGTCATGGCGGGGTATTGGATAGGTTTGATAGCATTTTATTTGCTGTGCCGGCATTATATATCTTCCTGTACCTATTAAGTATATATTAATAGGATTAAAGAAAATCTTTTCAATATATTAAATCTTTTTAATTCACTATTTTAGTAAATAAATCTCAAAACAATTGCATTTATTACTTAGAAATTGCCACGTTATTTCTCCCGCTGAAAACATCAACGGCAGGTTTGATATATTGATAGTAAACGGTGTAATTAACCGGATGGGAGTTATTTGGCAGCATGTAAGAGAAGTTATACAATACGATCTTGCGGGAAAAATAATTGTACCCGGATTTTTTGATATGCACGTCCATTTCCGTGAACCGGGGCAAACCCATAAGGAAGATATTGAGACAGGTTCACTTGCAGCAGCTTATGGTGGATTTACAGGTGTTATGACAATGCCAAATACTAACCCGCCTGTTGATAATGTAGAACTATTAAATCTAAATGCTTTAAGAGCAAAATACAATATTGTTGATGTTTACCAATCAGCCTGCGCAACTATTGGCAGAAAAGGCGTGGCAGTTGCCGATATTGAAGCATTGATAAACTACGGAGCATTGGCAATCACTGATGACGGCAGTCCGATTGCAGTTGATAAACTTATGAAGGAAGTACTTGAACGAACTGCTCCCTTTGGTAAGCCTGTTGTTCAGCATTGTGAAGTTATGAGTATCACTGATGGCGGCATAATAAATGAAGGGGAAGTTTCTAAAAAGCTTGGAGTTAAAGGAATTCCAAATTCTTCTGAATATAAAATTATTGAAAGAGATATTGCTTTAACCAAAGAAGTTAAAGACTCTCATTATCATATTCAGCATATCAGCACAAAAGAAGCTGTTGAAATGGTTAGGAAAGCAAAAGCAGAAAAAGCTAATGTTACGGCTGAGGCATGTCCCCATCATTTTATTCTAAATGATGAGGCTATTTTAAAATACGGAAGTAATGCTAAGATGAATCCACCGCTTAGAACTGAAGCAGATGTAAAAGCTGTAGTAGAAGGATTAAGGGACGGCACTATTGATATTATTTGTACTGACCATGCTCCGCATACAGCAGATGAAAAATCTCAGACGCTTGATAAAACACCATTTGGTATAGTAGGACTTGAAACTTCAATTGGCTTAACTTATACATATCTGGTTGATAAAGGCATTATTTCACTTGAAGAAATGATAAATAAAATGTCGGTAAATCCGCGCAGGTTGCTTGGGCTGAAAGATATTAGTATGACCGTTGGTTCAATTGCAAATTTGACAATTCTTGATGTGAATAAAACGTGGAAAGTTAAGGCATCTGACTTCCATTCAAAAAGCAATAATACACCATTTGATGGCTGGGAGCTTAAATGCAAACCTGTTGGGATAGTCAATAACCTGAAACATCAAATAAATATCTGAATTATATTATAATAATGGCTATATTAAAAGTAAAAGATTCTACTGAACAGATTGATGTAAAGAATGTTTTTTGTGTTGGAAAAAATTACGTTGATCATATAAATGAAATGAACATTCCCGGGATTGAAAATGAAATTCCAGAAACTCCCGTGATATTTCTGAAACCATCAACTGCAATTGAAACTGTTGGTAATGTTGTGAAGGTACCTCAATTTGGCGGTAAGCCAATTTCAGAGAATCTACAGAATGAAGTTGAGCTTGTTATTATTATTGGTAAAGATGGTGATAATATTCCTGAGGAAAATTCTTTAGAATATATTTACGGCTATGCAGTTGGAATTGATTTTACTTTACGCGACCTGCAGAATGAAATGAAAAAAAAGGGTAAACCATGGGCTGTTGCTAAAGGATTTAAGACTTCCTCACCGGTTTCTGAAATTGTCAAAATTGAAAATATTCAGGATATTCAGGATCTTGAAATTAAACTAACCGTAAATGATGAAGTTAAGCAATCAGCAAATACAATGCTGATGATTTTTACTGTGAAATTTATAGTACATTATTTATCGTCTATATTCGGTTTAAGAAAAGGCGATTTAATTTTCACAGGCACTCCAGCCGGTGTAACACAGCTTAAAACTGGTGATAAAGTTACAGCTGAAATAGAAAATATTGGTCAATTAAATGTTTCAATCGGATAATATAATATTTGGATAAATATCTTAAACATATATTTGGGCTTTTTGCCGGATTAGTTTGTCTGGTTATTTATATTTTAACACTGAATCCTTCAGTTACATTTATTGATAGCGGTGAGCTTGCTGCGGTGGTATATACATTCGGAGTCCCTCATCCAACGGGTTATCCTTTATTTTTGATAATAGGATATATTGTATCCCACCTACCTTTACCGGGTTCAGTGATATATAGACTGAATATGCTTAGTGCTGTAGAAAGTGCAGCGGCAGTTGTTGTAACATATTATTCTGCTTTAATTCTTATTGAATCTGTTTTTAACATATTAATGAACACTAAAGCTAAAAAGCAAATAAATAAAAAAAATAAGAAATCTGAAAATACTGAAACTGAAGACCCGCATAAAAAAAGTATTATTTCTGTCTATTCACTGGTGATCTGCTTACTCGGATTTTTTACTGCAATTTGCACAGGATTGACAAAAACATTCTGGTTTGGTGCTACTCAAATAGAAGTTTATGCTTTGCATTCACTTTTTATTAGCCTGATAATATTTTATTCAATTAGAATTTTGGTAAACATTAATGTACCTGTAAGGAAAAACTGGGTAATGCTTTTCATATTACTAGGACTAAGTGCAGCAAATCACTCAACAACTATCTATTTTATACCTGCATTACTTTACCTGTTTTACTTACAGTACAGCAGTGATAAATTATATGCAAAAAAGTTAATTCCGCTTGGCGCATTAATGATCCCCGGATTATTATTGTATGCTGTATTGATAATCAGCTCATCTGCTTTCCCATATCTTAACTGGTCTGATGTTCAGAACATTAGCAATCTGCCAGGACATTTGCGAGGGTCTGATTTCAGCCAGCTTATGTTTTCTTCAACCTCAAGATTTAGTGAAAATGCATCAACTTTCTTTAAGGGTCTTCCAGGTGAGTTTGCTATAATTCCACTGGCATTTTCTGTTGCCGGATTTTTATTTTTATGGAAAACATTTAAAAACTTCGTGATTTACATTATCCTTTGCTTCATTTTTACACTTTTATATTCTTTTAATTACAACACTGTTGAGATAAACTCATTTTATTTACTAGTATTTTATCTGATTTCTTTAATTCTGCCAATTGGGGTAGTATACCTGATCTCATTCGGAAGTCCGCAAACTATATTTACGGGCAAAAATGAACCAAAGAATTCTACAGTTAAAATTGTAATTGTTGGGTTAATACTTTCAATATTTTCTGCAGCATACAATTACAAAGAAAATGATAACAGTAGTAATTATGCAAATGTAGATTTTACAGTAAATACACTTAATTCATTACCAGATAATTCCATACTCGTTAGTTATGAATGGGCATATATCTATTCTTCATCACTTTACTTTCAATTGGTTGAAAAATTAAGACCTGATGTAAAAGTTTTTAATATCAAATTTTTGTCTGCCCCATGGTATCTAAATACCATTAGTAAGTATTACCCGGATGTTTATGAAAACATTAAACCAGAAGCCGATGAGTATTTAAAAGTTTACGATAAAGATGAAAAAATTATAGTTCCTAAGTTAACCGCACTCGTAAAAGCGTTTATAGATAAATGTTCTGCGAAATTCCCTGTTTATTTTACTATTGATATGGTATTTAACAAAGAAATGAAACAGTTTTTTGCAAATTACATTTTAAAACCTACTGGGTTTGTTTATAAAATTGAGCCTAAAAACTCACCATATGACAATAGTGCAGGTGTTAACACACTGAATTCAACTTTCAGAAAATTTGAACCCATTTCAAAGCATAAAGCTACTATGTTTAAAGTAATTCCCGGAATGTATTTTGAAACTGCTTATTATCATTATAATAATAAAAATATTGAATTATCTTTGAAGTTTATAGATAAAGCACTGGAATTTGATCCGGCATTCACAGATGCGCTGAAACTAAAAAGTAAAATTACTTCTGAACTTAAGAAATAGAAAAAAAAATTGAGTGCTAAAATAATATCAATTTGCCTTCCAAAAGGGGGAGTAGGAAAAACAGCTACTGCTGTAAATCTTGCGGCATCACTTGCCGTAGCTGAAAAAAAGACACTGCTAATTGATGCTGACCCTTTCGGTGCATCAGCTATGTCACTTGGATTTACCCAGGAACGAATTAAAGCAGGTATTGCCGAAGTATTCAGTTTTACTCATTCACTAGAACACGCTATACATAAAACAGAACTTGATTTCCTCGATTTTGTACCATCCAATGTAAACACAATACAACGTGATGAACGTTTTACAAAAATTTCTGAAAACAGGGTTGTACTTAAAAATGCTATCAGAACCGCTGCCCAGCATTACGAATATATTATAATCGATTGTCCGCCAATTATGCGCGGAATTGTTGCCAATGCATTGACAGCATCTACATCTGTATTAATGCCCGTAAGGAGCGGTCATTTTTCGCTCGAAGCTATTTCAAAACTATTTAAATATATCGAGTATATAAAAGAAATTGCTAACCCATTGCTTTACATTGAAGGTATTGTGATGACGATGTATGAATCAAATACGAAAGTTACTGAAATTTCAGAGCGTGAGTTAAAGTTAAGGTATAATAAATATCTTTTCAAAACTTATATACCACGCAATAATATGATAACTGAATCTACATTCTACGGTAAACCTGCAATTCTGTATAATGTGAACGCAAATGTATCAATGGCATATCTTGAGCTTGCCTATGAATTAATAAACAAATATGCGCCTGTTGAAATGAAGAAAGGATAATTTATTTTTGAAAGAGCTTCCAAAAACATATGAACCAAATGATATTGAACTAAGACTTATTGATTTCTGGAATAAGAACAAATTCTATGCGCCTGATAATAATTCAACTAAACCAAAATATTCAATCGTAATACCTCCGCCAAATGTAACAGGAAATTTGACAATGGGGCATATGCTGAATAATACTATTCAGGATATCTATGCCAGGTGGAAAAGAATGTCAGGTTTTAATACTCTATGGCTTCCAGGGGCTGACCATGCCGGGATTGCAACCCAAACAGTAGTAGAAGGCAAACTTCGCGAAGAAGGTTTATCACGTTATGATTTAGGCAGAGGAAAGTTCGTAGAAAAAGTTTGGGAATGGAAAGATATATATCATAAAAATATTGTTGCCCAGCTAACAAGAATGGGCGCATCTGTTGATTGGCAAAGAGAACGCTTTACAATGGATGAGGGACTTTCAATAGCAGTGAGAAAAGTATTTGTTGACCTGTATAAGAAAGGGCTTATCTACAAAGGCAAGCGGATTATCAACTGGGACCCCGAGCAGCAAACAGCACTTAGTGATGAAGAAGTAATATATCAGGAAATGAATGATAAACTGTATTATGTTAAATATCCTTTGCTTGATGATGAAAGAAAGTTTATAATTATAGCAACAACCCGACCAGAAACAATGCTTGGTGATACTGCCGTTGCAGTAAATCCAAATGATGAAAGATATACAGGAATTTCAGGTAAAAAAGTTCTTTTACCAATTGTTGATAAAGCTATTCCGGTAATTGCTGATGAGTATGTCGAAATGGGATTTGGTACCGGTGCACTTAAAATAACTCCGGCACATGACCCCAATGATTTTATGATTGGTGAAAAGTATAAACTTGAATCAGTTCAGGTTATAGATCATACTGGTAAAATGAATGAACATGCCGGAATGTATTCAGGGATAGACAGGTTTGAGGCAAGAATGAAAATTGTTCAAAAACTTAAAGAGCTTGGATTGATAGAGAAGATTGAAGATTATACACACAATGTTGGATTCAGTGAGCGCGGCGGGGCGCAGGTTGAGCCTTATCTTTCTGACCAGTGGTTTGTTAGCATGAAACCTCTTGCTGAGGCTGCATTGAATGCAGTTCGTACGGGTGAAATTAAATTCCATCCGCAACGCTGGACTAAGACGTATGAAAACTGGATGACAAATATCCGTGACTGGTGCATTTCACGCCAATTGTGGTGGGGTCATCAGATACCCGTTTGGTACAACAAAAATAATGATGAAATTTATTGCGAAGTTACTCCTCCAAAGGATATTGAAAATTGGGAGCAGGATCCTGATGTACTTGATACATGGTTCTCTTCATGGCTATGGCCCTTTTCAACAATGGGCTGGCCTGAAAATACGGATGACCTGAAGAAATATTTTCCCACTGATTTTCTTTCAACTGCTCCGGATATTATTTTCTTCTGGGTAGCAAGAATGATAATGGCATCCTTAGAGTTCACAGGGAAAATTCCGTTCAGTGATGTGTATTTCCATAATATTGTACGTGATGAAATGGGAAGAAAGATGAGCAAATCACTCGGTAATTCACCCGATGTAATTGAAGTTATGAATAAATACGGAACTGATGCGCTCCGCTTTACATTGGTTTATCTTGCCCCCCAGGGTACTGATATATACTATGCCAATGAAAAGTGTGAAATTGGCAGAAACTTTGCCAATAAATTGTGGAATGCAGCAAGATTCCTTTTGATGAAAAAAGAGCAATCAAGAGGTGCAAGCATACCATTTGAACAGGATATTTTTGATAAGTGGATACAAAGCCGATTGCAATCAACTATTAAAGCATATTTAAAAGCGCTGAATGAATTTAAAATCAATGAAGCATCAGCAGCATTATATGATTTTATATGGGGTGATTTCTGCGATTGGTATATTGAAATACTGAAAATTAAGGCAAATGATAATCCCGATTCAGCGGAGGCAATATTTGAAAATGCTATTAATATTTTTGATGATGCCTTAAAACTACTGCATCCTGTTATGCCTTTCATTACCGAGGAACTTTGGCAGGGAATAAAGGAACGAAAAGAGAACGAGAGTATTTCAATAAGTAATATGCCTGAAATTCAGGATACTCTAATTGATGTAAATGCAGAGGAGAATATTATTCTAATCCAGCAATTGATGGCTTCGGCTCGTAATATGAGAGCAGAAATGGGTTTAAGTCCTTCGGTTAAATGTGATATAACCGTGAATTGTAAAACTGAAAAGGATGCCGAGCTTCTTGTATCAACTAAGAATTATATAAAATCACTTGCTAAGATTGAAGCGTTTGAAATTGAAACAAAGAAAGAAACACCATCGTATAAGTCAGTAACTTCTGTAGTTGGACATTATCAATTGTATTTAAAAATTGAAGGATTGATAGATGTTGAACAGGAAAAAACGAAGCTGAATAAAGAAATTGAACGCACTGAGGGGTTCATTATATCAATAACCAAAAAATTAAGTAATGAAAACTTTGTAAGTAAAGCGTCGTCTGAAGTTGTTGAAAATGAAAAGAAAAAGCTTGATGATAACAGGCAGAAACTTGAAAAGTTAAAAGAACATTATAAATTAATTGTAAGTTAATATTAAAATGAAAAACTTAATTATAATGATTACATTTTTTGCATTAATATTTCTGAATGCCAATTGTACTAATGGTCAGGATATGACAATCTCATCATCTTACCTGATTGGTGAAAAAAGCAAAGATAGTCATTCTACTAGTGAGAAGATTTCCATAAACGGAACGAGTGTTTCGTATTCCGTTAAATATTCCGGACATAAAGGCAAAAATGATATTGATATGGATAAATCATGTGAGTTTACTGAACAGGATTTAAAGAATATCCGCAAAACTATTGAAACTAAATCGTTAAATGTTACTGATTCACTTTTCCAGGAAAATTCTAAATACAAAAGTTTTGAAGTATATACTAATATATCAATTGCTATCAGCATGGATGGTCAGGAATACAAGATCAGAATAAACGGTGATACCGCAGAGTTTAAAGACAGCCAGCTATATAAAAATTCATTGTACTTTATTACACTTTTGAGTAAGATGGCAAAGGATTGTAAGTAAAAATTTATATTAAAAATGACAAAAGCCGTCCCGAGAATAATCGGGACGGCTTATTTTGTAGCGGGGGAAGTCCGCCGTGGCGGATTGAACCTCCGACTATTCTAATAATTTTTTTACATATTCTCTGCCAACACCAGTTTTAAACCATTTTTCTCTTTTTAGAGCTTCAGTTTTAGTCATATAATCTTCTTTATAAACTAATTTCCAATTATTTCCTCTTTTAGTCCATTGAGATAATGTTTTGTCATTATGCTGTTTCAACCTAAGTTCCAAATCTTCAGTCATTCCGGTGTATTTATACCCTTCATTGCTCATAATAATGTAAACATGATATATTTTACTCATAATAAAAAAAAACCCGCCAAATTATTGACGGGTTGTTGTAGCGGGGGAAGGATTTGAACCTCCGACCTTCGGGTTATGAGCCCGACGAGCTACCAACTGCTCCACCCCGCGATATTATCAACAAATATACCATTATAATAATAGTCCTTCAAGTTACGAAATTTTACCTAAAATGCAGATATTAACCAGAAAATATTCGTGTCAAAATAATCTTTTGATTTCTCTTAATTTAATAATTGGGCTTAATAACTTCATTTAATTTTAAGAAAACCTTTGATAAATTACACTTTAAAGCTAATAAATTGAAGAAATCTACTGAAATAAGACAGGATTTTCTGGACTTTTTTGCTTCCAAAGGGCATAAAATTGTGCCGTCTGCGCCGGTTGTACCGCAGGGTGACCCTACCTTACTGTTTGTTAACGCTGGAATGAACCAGTTTAAAGATACTTTCCTCGGTGTTACCCCCGCAAAGGATAAGCGAGTTGTAGATACACAGAAATGCATTCGTGTAAGCGGTAAGCATAACGACCTTGATGAAGTTGGACATGACGGTTATCACCATACATTCTTTGAAATGCTTGGCAACTGGTCATTTGGCGACTATTACAAAAAAGAAGCTATTGAGTGGGCTTGGGAAATTCTGACTAAAGTATGGAATCTTGATAAGAAAAGACTTTGGGTAACTTACTACAGGGAAGATACAGAAACAAAAGAGCTATGGGAAACCAAAACGGATATTGATCACACGCATATTTTAAAGTTTGATGAAAAAGATAATTTCTGGGAAATGGGCGATACCGGTCCGTGCGGTCCATGCTCGGAGATACACTATGACTTCACCCCGAACGGATGTAAAGGCAGTGATGTAAATGCTGATAACCCCGATGTGATGGAGATATGGAACCTTGTGTTCATTCAGTATAACCGTGATTCAAACGGTCAGCTTGATGAATTACCTCAGAAACATGTTGATACCGGAATGGGATTTGAACGTATGGTTCGCGTACTTCAGAACAAATCCTCAAATTACCTGACAGATGTTTTCCTGCCTCTGATAAACGAGCTTATCAACATTACAGGCAAGGAATATTCAGGTATATATGAAGCACCTATGAACGTGATTGCAGACCACGTAAGAACGCTGACCTTTGCAATCGGTGATGGCGCAATACCCTCAAATGAGGGCAGGGGATACGTTTTAAGGCGTGTATTAAGGCGTGCAGCGCGTTATGGTCGTAATCTGGATATGAGGACACCTTTTATCTATAGGTTGGTAGATACGCTTGTGGATACAATGGGTCATGTTTTCCCTGAAATAGTAGATAAGCGTGAGTTCATTAAGGAAGTCATACAAGGTGAGGAAGAAAGTTTTAATGTAACACTTGATAAGGGTCTGGCATTATTTAATGAAGAAATTGAAAGAATGAAGTCCGCGGGTGAGGAAACCTTCAGTGGTGAAGTAGCTTTTAAACTGCATGATACTTATGGTTTTCCGGTTGATTTGACTGGGCTTATGGCAAGAGAGATTGGTTTAGATGTGGATATGGGTTCTTTTTATGATTTAATGTTGATACAACAAGAAGGAAGTAGGGACAAAAAAAATATATCGAATTCAGAAGAAGAACTTATTAACGAGTATGCTAAAGATTTTGAAAAATATGAAACTGAATACAATCCATACGAGTTAAATACAGAATTTTATGAAACAACAATGTTGAAATCATTTCAAGTATTTGGAATCAAATATTCAATTGCTCCCATTAAATTAAATAAGTTTTATTCAGAATCTGGTGGACAAGTAAGTGATACAGGAATAATTATTTATGATAATAAGGATTATAGAGTTGAAGATTCAGGGAAGAAATATATCAAAATATTTGGTGATTTAACTATAAACAAACCCGTTGTCATTCAAGCAAAGGTTGATATTCCCCGCCGACAATCAATTCAACGAAATCATTCAGCAACACACATCATGCATGAAGCTTTGCGAAGGGTTTTAGGCTCACATATCAAACAAATGGGTTCCTATCTGGATGATAAGCTGTTAAGATTTGATTTCCCGCATTTTCATAAATTGAAACAACAGGAAATTACGGATATTGAACAGATCGTAAATGATAAAGTCAGAGAAAATATTACTGTATATTCAGAGGAAATGCAGATTGAGAAAGCGAACAATATTCCGCATGTAAAGAAATTCTTTGGTGAAAAATACGGTGAATTGGTTCGTATAGTATTTATTGATGATAAATTCAGTATTGAATTCTGTGGGGGAACTCACGTTAAGGAAACATCTGATATAGGTCTGTTTAAGATAATAAAGGAAGAAAGCATTTCAGCAGGCACACGAAGGATATTCGCTAAAACAGGTGAAGGAATTATTGAGCATATTAATGAAAGAATTGCTGAGATCGAAAAATTATCATCTGAGCTGCCTGAAAAGTATGCAAATAATTTCCGCTCAGGAATTGAAAACTTCAGGACAGATTTTGAAAGCGCTGATTTCAGGAAAACTGAATTACTATCAACATTAATTAAGTATCAGGATTCTACAATAGGGTCATTACTTGATGTTAAAGAAAAGTATCATGAAGAAAAGAAGCATCTTGAAAAAGAACTTGCTAAGCAGAAAGTACAGAATGCTTCAGGGTCAATTGATGAATTGATAAAGTCTGCCGAAGATATTTCTGGTGTTAAGTTAATAAAAGGTAAGTTTGATGTAAACAGTACAGAGGAACTAAAAGAAATAGGGGATAAGCTTCGCGAGAAAATGGGTAGCGGTGTTGGACTGTTATATGCAATAATTGATGATAAAGTCGGGTTATGCGCAGTTGTTAGCGATGACTTAATAAAAGAAAAAAAGCTCTCAGCGGGTAAAATTGCGGGTGATGTTGCAAAGATACTCGGCGGAGGCGGAGGCGGCAAACCGCATCTTGCAACAGCAGGCGGTAAAGATGTTACGAAGATTGATGAAGCATTGGAAGCATTACCTGGAATTATTCAAAAGTATCTTTTAAAAAAATAGTAGCACAGACATTCCTGTCTGTGCATCATAAAAATTCCAATTATTCCAGAAATTTTGATATTGATTAAATTTTAATATAATATTTGTGATTTAATGTTTCTTTTGTAAATTTACACAGACAAGAATGTCTGTGCATCATAAAAATTCCAATTATTCCAGAAATTTTGATATTGATTAAATTTTAATATAATATTTGTGATTTAATGTTTCTTTTGTAAATGTACACAGACAAGAATGTCTGTGCTACTAAAGCAAATACAACAGACTGCATGGTCTGTGCTACTATAAACTAAAAATAGGGGACTTTGAAAGCTATCATTCCGGTTGCGGGTATTGGGACACGGTTACAGCCGCTCACAAATAATGTACCAAAAGTACTTATTAATGTTGCAGGCAAGCCCATGCTCTTCCACTTAATTGATGAAATTGTTAAGAATGGAAAAATTGATACAGTTATACTTATCATTGGTTATTTGGGTAACATGATAGTAGATGCTGTTAATAAAGAATATAAAAATAGCCTTGTAAAGTTTGAATTTGTTGAGCAGATGGAAATGCTGGGACTTGGACATGCTGTTTATCACGCTATTGAGCATGTAGGTGAAGAACCTGTTATTATTATATTAGGTGATACAATATTTGAGTTTGATCTGATGAGCTTTATTTCCGGTGAATATTCAGCCATTGGCTATAAAAATGTTGAAGATACTACAAGGTTTGGCATAGTGGAATCAAAAAATGGCTTCATTACCCGAATGATTGAAAAACCTGCACCGGGAGTAACCGAGAGCAAAAGCGCAATTGCAGGTATTTATTTTATCAAAAACGGTTCGCACTTATTCAGGGCAATTGAGCATTTAATGGATAATGATATAAGGACAAAGAACGAATACCAGCTTACCGATGCATTAATGAAAATGGTTGAAGATGGCGAGAAAATGGTTCCGTTTGAAATTGAGAATTGGTTCGATTGCGGAAAGCCTGAAACACTATTGAGCACAAATACATATATTTTAAGCAGAGATTATAATTACACTCAAGATTATCCTTTTGAAAGCAGCACTTTTATTGAGCCTGTTTTTATAGGAGAAGGATGTATAATTGAAAATTCTACAATCGGACCAAATGCAACAATTGCTGATAGAACTGTGATAAAGAATTCAACAATAAAAAACTCTTTGGTATCTGAAAATGCAAATGTTACTGATGCCGAGTTAGATGGTGTAGTTGTTGGAATTTCTGAGAATATCACTGGTTTGCATACTGATGAAGTAATTGCTGATTGTCAAAAACTATCATTTTAATTCATTAATTTAAATCATTTCTTTTTAACAGGTCTTGCCTTAGCCATAGCCCAGTCAAAGATCCAGTTAGGCAGAATCTTAATCAATCGTGTTGCCATTACAATCAAAAAGGGGAACTGTACTATACTTTTACCTTTTTCGATACCTTTCTTTATTATTCTTGCTGCTTTATCTGTCTGCATTAATAATGGCATTTTGAACTCATTCTTATCCGTCATAGCAGTTTTCACAAAGCCGGGTCTGATTGTAATTACTTTAATATTAACTTTTTTTAATTCAACCCTTGCTGATTCAAGCAGAATTGATGCCGCAGCTTTGCTGGCAGAGTAACTTGATGAGCCTCCATAACCGCGTATATCAGCAAGTGAGGTAACACCTGCAATTGTACCATAACCCTGCTTCTTCATTAAAGGAATAATACATTCTAACACGTTTGCAATTCCAAATGTATTTACTTCAAATATTGAGATGAACTGGCTGCTGGAAAAACTTTCCATCCAGTTGGGTCCGCCAACACCTGAATTAATGATAACAAGATCAATTGTCCCGAGTATTTCAGTTGCATAGTTTATTCCATTAACAACATCATCCATTTGTGTTATATCACAATGTTGGTAATAACATGTATTCCCATTTGCGGTTATTTTTTTGGAAAGTTCATCAATTGCATTTTTATTTCTTGAAAGTAGAACCAAAGAGGAGTTATCACTTGCAAATTCCATAGCAAGGGCTTTACCTATTCCCTGTGATGCTCCAAAAATCACAACATTTTTAAATTTATTCTTCATTAAGTAACCCTGTAAGTAATCTGTGGAAATGGTGTACTCCCTGTTCGCGTTTGGGTGAATACCTGCCTCTTGAGTAGAATCTTGACTGCATACCTTTTTGAACCATTTCTACTATAGCTTCATCTTCTCGTTCAACTCTATCAAGCCCAGAGCCTGCTCCTTTATCAAGTTTTGTGTTATCGCTGACATATGTTATAAATGATACTTTTGTAAGGTCTTTAGCTAATGGTCTTATTATGTTTATGGAAAGTCCCCACGGATAGTAATTAAGCATCATATTTGGGAAAACCCACCAATAATATGCAGCCACTTCATTTCCATAATCAGGGGATGTTTCATGTAAACGGAAACACTCTTCACCTGGTTTTGAATATGCAAGCTGAAGATTACAGTAATCATATAATTCTGTAGTGTAAGTTCCATAATCAACTTTTTCATTGAGTCCGCTATGTACATATGGAATGTGGAACCCTTCAAGATAATTTTCTAAATAAAGTGCCCAGCTACATTTTACAAGATAGTCTCTGCTTCGTGTTGGTTCATGTTTCAGTTCACCGATATAAACACCATCAAGCCTGTCGTCAATAACTTTAAGAAAGTCTTTCAAAGGCTTTACCGGATTTAAAGAAGTAAAAATAAAATTATTCCATATTTCAAACGATATTTTTGTAAGATTATCTTCTACCCTTGGGAAATTGATTGCATCTTCGCATTCAGGCATTGATTTAAAGCAGCCGGTCAGTTCAAATCTGCGCCCATGGTAACGGCATTGCATGCTTTTAAGTACATCGGCATTTTCAACCAAAATATTGCCTCTATGAGTGCAAACATTAGATAAGCAGTGAATCGTATCATTTTGGTCGCGGGTTAGAAGCAAGGGTTCATTTAAGAATCCTTCCAGCAGTGTAAAAGGGTAAACAGCACCGGGGATTCTAACCACATCACTATCACCAGCCAAATGCCAGCATTTTGTGAATATTTTTTCTTTTACTGAAATAAATACTTCATCACTTCTGTAAAATTCGGCAGGAAGTGTTTCGGCTCTTGTTATATCAGGATCTATGTAATATTTTTTATCTTTAAGCATTTATTATCACACCCATTTTTTTCTTTTAAAATATATAAGGAAACTTAATCCGATTGCTGCCATTAAACTTAATGCAAACCAGTAACCCTGAGCCCATTTAAGTTCCGGCATAAATTCAAAATTCATTCCGTAAATGCTTGCAATTAAGGTCATAGGTATAAAGATCGTTGATATAAGTGCAAGATATTTCATTGTTTCATTCAGCCTGTTGCTTATGCTTGAAAGGTATATATCTACCATGCCTGATAGCATATCTCTGTATGTTTCAATAGTATCCAATACATTAATAGTATGGTCGTAAACATCCCTTAAATAGAGATGAGTATTCCTATTGATAAGTTCAGATTCGCCTCTTTCAAGCCTGCTGATAGCTTCTCTAAGCGGCCAAATGGATTTCCTGATAAATAGCATTTCTCGCTTTATCCTGTAAATTTCCGTTAATGTCTTTTTTTCAGGATTATTTACGAGTTCTTCTTCAAGCCTTTCAATCCTATCACCAAAAACTTCAAGAATTGTGAAGTATGAATCTATTATAGAATCAATAATAGAGTACATCAAATAATCAGATGACATATTATTTATAATACCCTTATTGCTCCTAATTCTGTTCCTGATTTCCTGAAATGTATCACCATCAATACCTTCCT
Source organism: uncultured Ignavibacteria bacterium (assembly GCA_947084945.1). GTDB lineage: Bacteria > Bacteroidota > Ignavibacteria > Tepidaquicellales > OLB5 > OLB5. Next base: position 17,266 of record CAMTUP010000040.1, read on the forward strand.
GAAATGTTACAACATAGTTCTTACTTAAAATTATGCTTACCTGTTCAGGGATTACTTCATCGGTTTTTTTCCCAAGATGAAACATCTTAAGCACAAGATAAATATAGCCCTCATATTCTTCCAATTTAGAGCGTTGGTTAACATTTAATATATCTTCATGTACCAGAGGATGCAAATTTATGGAATCACTTATTTTCTGAATAATAGCAACATCGTGTATCCCTTCAACATCAATCCAGCTTATACTATCCTTTTGAATATATTCCGAACATTCAATCGGGTCATCAATCACTTTCTCATTAACCAGGTTTCCTTTGTAATCTATCATGTTAATAAATACTTTTTCCGCATGAACTTTGTCTCCTGTGTAAACAGGTGTGCCAGGTGGTAACCCTGCAGCTTTTTTCTTTGCTCTAAAAAGCTTCCTTAGCTTAATATATGGCTTTTTTATAACTTGTGGTGTATGCATACTGACAATTTAGTATATTTTGTTGAATTAATAAATGTTTAGATTTTTCATATTTATTTTGAAATATTGTTGTTAGATTGCATTATTGATAGAGTAATAATTGATATTTATTAAAAAAATACTATGTACACGACAATTTTTCTTGACGCAGATTCACACAGAAATAATATGAAAAAAGTAAGATAAATTTATACCTTAAAGTAAATTTAATCCCGAGAACTCGGGATAACTCGAAATCTTGTTTCAAGGACTTTTTCCCAGAATTTGGAAATTTGAGATAAAGCCCTAAGTTATTCTTTAATAATAAATTATGGTACTATTCAGTTAATTTGAAAAATTTTATATCTAATAAACTAGATTAGTTTTCAGTGTAAATCATAATAATCTGCGTTTATCTGCGTCAAAGTATTTAATCTTTAAATTTTGTCGTGTACTAAGAAAAAAATATTGTGTTTAAATCTGGCAATAATTGCTGTTTTATCTTGTAATTGCACTTTATGGGGGCAAGCTGAATATCCTAAGTTATTGAAAAATTACATAAAAATTAATGATAATGCAAAACTAATAAAAGATGCTAAAATCAAGAATAGTATAGAAATATTATCAAGTAACAGCAGATCGGATACTATAAAAATATCCAATTACGATTCTGATGGATATATATTAAATGAAATTTCTAAAATTGATACATCCAGAGATAAAAAAGCTGAATTTATTACAAGAAACATTTCTTATATTTACAATAATTTTAAATTGTTAACTGAAAAGTTTGATTCATCAGCCTCTAACCTAAAAAAGTATTATCTTAAATATGATGAAATTTATGCCAAAGGCATCCCTTTGGGATAATATTACTGACGAAGAATTGTTTATCCATAATAAATTAGTTCAGAAATATTCATATGAATATGACGATCTTTCAAGGTTAATAGAATCAACTCAATATGATATTGCGAACGATTGCAAAATAATAGAATCATATGATTATAACAGCTATAATAATCTGGTTAAACTGGCAGTAAAGAATAAATGTATTCAGGGTGAAGGTAAACCTTTAGAAACAAAATACAATTATACATACGATAACAGTTATAGAATTCTTGAAAATAAGACAATAGCAACATCTGGTGAATATAAGACAGAAACATTTACATATACTGCTGATGGGAAACCTGAATCTTCTTATGAAATTACAGGTAAAGATTCATATATTAAAAGGCAATATACTTATGATAAAAATAATGTAAGAATTCAAAAAACGGAAGTTAAAGAAGAGCTAAGCAAAAGTTCTGATGTTATTATAACTTATGATAAATTTGGCAACAGACTTGAAGAAGAATATTTTGATCCAAACGGGAAGTTAATATATACATATAAATTTATTTATACATACTATTAAATATTAAAATATATGAGTTCAATAATAAAAGAAATTAAAGATGGTGTTCTAAGTATTACATTAAACAGACCTGATTCGATAAATGCATTCAATACAGAAATGCTGATAGAATTACAGGCAGCATTTAACGAAGCATTAAATGATGATGTAAGATGTGTTGTATTGACCGGGTCTGGTAAAGGTTTCTGTTCAGGGCAGGACTTAAAAGATTTTGAAAGCGAAAAGAAAACATTTAAAGAAGCTATAAAAACAAAGTATAATCCTTTAATAACACAGGTTATGAGCCTTCCTAAGCCTGTTATATGCGGTATTAACGGTGTTGCCGCTGGGGCAGGGCTATCATTGGCACTTGCTTGTGATTTCCGCATTGCAACTGAAAATGCTCAATTGATAGAAGTATTCATAAATGTTGGATTAGTACCTGATTCAGGTTCTACATTCACACTACCAAGGATTGTAGGACTTTCAAAGGCATTCCAGATGTGCTTAACAGCAGAAAGAATTACTGGTTTACAGGCAAAGAAACTTGGACTTGTAAATGTATGCGTACAAACTCCGGATGTATTAATAACTGCATTGGGTAAGTATTCCCGAAAATTTGCTAAAATGCCAACTAAATCTTTAGGAATGATAAAATATTTATTAAACAATTCATTCTCCAAATCAATTTCACAGATATTGGATGAAGAAGCAGATATGCAGGATATTGCTGGCAATTCATATGATTATAGAGAAGGTGTAAATGCATTTCTTGAAAAAAGAAAACCTAAATTTAAAGGAAAGTAATATTAAGTATTGGTTAAAGTAAAAAGTAAATCCGTATCTCAATTAAAGCAAAAATTATCTACGGCAGTTATAGAAGAAAATAAGTTTGTTTCTTATGGACTTCTTTTTATATTTCTTGTTTTAGTGTTTTTTGCATCATCTTATAAAATATCAGGTGATGATGACTTTTTCTGGCATCTTGCAACAGGCAGATACATTGTAGAAAATAAAGTTGTACCCGATAAGGATGTGTTTGGTCATATAACTTCAGGCACTGAGTGGATTCCGTTTGAGTGGGGCTGGGATATACTTACTTATAGTTTGTACAATTTAGGCGGATATAATGCAATTTTAGTATTCCGTTCTTTGGCTTTTTGTTTTATCTTTTTTCTATATTTTATGCTTTTGCGAAAATTTAAGGTAAATTCTTTTCTTTCAATATTGGTTCTTTTTGTTTTATTGGTTGCAATTATGGATAGACTTTCACCCAGACCGCATATACTAACATACATTTTCTTTATTTTAACACTTTATATTTTGCTCTGCTATAAATACATAGATAAAGTAAAATACAGAAAGTGGTTATATTTATTACCAATTATATTTTTACTATGGTCTAATTTACATATGGGAGTATTAGCCGGGGGATTGATATTGTTTGTTTTTACTCTAACAGAAACAATTATCTATTTAAAACAATCTTCATTTACAACAAATGATATTAAAGCATTAAGTAAGACTGAATTACGGAATTTATGGATAATTTCAATAATATCAGCGTTAATGTTATTGATTAATCCTCACGGTATTAATACATATCTTTATGCTTACGGTCATACTAAAATGAAAATGCTTGAGAGCGTTAATGAATGGCAAAATCCATTTGCACCAAAATTAGATTTTGGTTTTATTATTACTCTATACAAAGTATTTTTATTTTCGGGTGTATTGGTATTGTTTTATGCCTATAAGAAAAAAGACCTGCTTTTTGCACTTATGTATATTGTTTTTGCTGTTTATTCAATACGTGCAATTCGTTTTACAGTTGATTATGAAATGATATTAACTTTTTTCATTATTGTTAGTATTGCTTATGTTACTTCTTTATTTAAAAATATAAAATATAATAGAATTCTAAGTGGTAATTTATTAAAAGGTATATTAGGAATATTATTTATATATATTCTGTCTCAAATACCATCAAATGCTATTTATGAAAAGATACAATATTATAGAATCTATGGGTGGGGGATAAACAGTGATTTTATTCCCGTTCAATTATTTGATTTTATGAAGGAAAATAAAATTTCAGGAACACCATACAATCATTTTGGTACTGGCGGATATTTGGTATGGAACTTCCCGGGAGAGAAAAATTTTCTGGATAGCCGTAATCTGAATGATGAAATATTTAATGAGTACAATGCTATAATGACAATGCAGCCCGGTTTTGAAAAGAAGTTAGAAGATAGGGGAGTGGATTATATTGTTTATCTTGACCCTGATCTTATCAGAAGACCAAATGACCTGAAAAGGCTGGTTACTAATTATTTCAGTACAAATAAAAACTGGAAACTTGTATTCTGGGATGATAAGTCGATGCTCTTTATTAAAGATATACCGAAATTTACTGATATTATCAATAAAAGTGAGTATAAAGTAATAAAACCATATTCGGCATTGTTTAATAAAAGTGAGTTTGAAAATAATATTAAATCAAATCCACAATTAGCTAAAGATGAATTGAAAAGGAAATCAGATTTAGACCCTAATGGACAATTATTTCAGGTACTTAAACAATCAGCAAATAAAGTATTGCAAGGGTTATAATTTAAGCAGATGTTTCTTCTCTTGAAGAAAGCCATTCCCTGAAAAACATCAGAATTATTGACATAGTAGGAAGAGCTATCAATATACCAATAAACCCAAAAAAATAAGAAAATACAAAAAGGGAAAGTATCAATAATGCAGGGTGAAGTCCAATCCTTTTTCCTACTATTCTGGGAATTATAAAAGATGTTTCAAGTAGGTTTAGAGCAAGATAAATTAATATTACTAACGGAATTTGTAAACCAGGATCCCCGCTAAATAACGAAACTATTACAGCTAATGTAATTTCAACTAGTAAACCAAAATAAGGAATTATATTTAACACTATTCCCAATGCACCAAGGAAAATTGCAAATTCAACACCAAGTATTGAAAGAAAAATATATACAATAATTCCATGAATTACAGAAACTAATAATTGACCTCTTATAAAGCTTCCAAGTAAATCATCAATTTTTTGGTAATACTCTGATACTTTAACTCTGCTTTTTTTTGGGAATAGGTTTTTGATTAGGTTTTTCAGGTTGTCAAAATCTTTTAGTATATAAAATGTTAGAAAAGGTATTAGAATAATATTTACTACTTGTGTTAAAACTACAGAAATTCCTGCGAATAATCCTGATAAACCACTTAGTAAAGTATTAAGCAGGTTTTCAAGTTTAGCAGGTAATTCCTGTGAAAGTTTTGTCTGAATATCGTTTGTAGGTATTCCAAGTGAGTTTAATTTAGGTATTAAAACTGTATTTATCCATGTTTGCATATCTCTTAATGCTACGGGTAGTGTATTTAACAACTCAGAAAATTGAGCAGCAATAGGAGGAGCTAAAAGTATAATTGCTAAAGCGCTAATTAGAAGAAAAGCCACGAGTATAATAGCGCTTGCTAATGTCCGGGTTATTCTACCCCGGGTCATTTTTTCGACAAGAGGATTAAGTGCGTATGATAATATTAATGCTGCTACAAATGGGGCAAGCAAGTATGAAATAGAATGCAGAAACCATAAAGCAAAAATAATAGATGAAAGAGAAAGTATAATTTTAATTAATTTACTTTTTCTAAAAGGGAAGAGAACGAATATTATTACTCCAAATACAATAAATGGATTATGAAAAAGTTCTGTAACAGTGAATAAAACTCCAAACAATGCTAATGCTGTTACTGAAATAACAACTTCATGTATCTTATAAGTATTTTCGTTTGATTGGTTCAATTGCTGCAATATAATATTAAATTATTTACCCGTATGTCCAAATCCGCCTGAATTTCTTGTTGTATCCGTAAGCTCAGTTGAAAGCTCAATTTGTGCCTGTTCAACTTTACTGATTATCATTTGAGCTATTCTTTCACCAAATTTAACAGTGAAAGGTTCTTTGCCAAAATTAGTCAATAGGATACATAATTCCCCGCGGTAATCAGCATCAATTGTACCGGGTGAATTCAGAATTCCTATATTATGTTTTAGAGCAAGTCCACTGCGTGGTCTTATCTGCGCTTCATACCCAATAGGTATTTCAAGTATCAAATTTGTTGGAATAAGCTCAGTTGTTTGAGGTTGAATAATAATATCATTTAGCGAAGATGAAGTAATATCCATCCCCGATGCATGCTCAGTAGCATAAACTGGAAGGGGATTGCATAGAGTATTATCAATTTTTTTGATTTTTAATATCAATACTACTTTAACTAAAATCAATCAGGCAACTGAATAAAACTGCCTGATTTATTTAAAAAAAACATACCTTGTTAATTAGTTGTACTCAATAATCCAAGAAAAACTATAACTATCACATAGAATAAGCCAATCAGAGTAAATACAATAACATTTACTATACCAAGCCACATTCCTATTTTAGCCATTGTCCTTCCTGCCTCAGATGATTCACCTCTATCAATTTTGCTAAGTTCTCCTTTTCCCATTATCCAGGCAACAATACCACCAATCCACCAACACATTACCCATGATATTATACCTGCAACAAGAGCTATTATTGCATTTGTGCCTGCACTTCCTCCTGTATTCATATTCATACCGCCAGAAGATGGAGGAGGCGGTGGTGGTGTTGACATACTTGGTGGTGGTGGGGGTGCTCCAAAATCTGTTGAATATAATGAGTAATGTTTCATGTGTTTTCTCCTTTGATTTAAAAAACTAAATTAATTATCTGTAATATCTGTAAAATAAAAAACCGATTTCTATTTTTCTACAGAAATCGGTTATCTTATCAAAATAATTTTATAATTGTTAGTTTGCAAAATTTCTTACTTTTTCTTGAATTAATAAAGGTAATTGGGTTTTAATAGAACTTTTTGCAATAAATCCATCTGCATTAAACTCATCAGCTAATTCTTTATATACGCTATCTTCATATAATGTTAAAATTATAACAGATTTTTCAGGCCATCTTTCTTTTATGGTCTTTGTAGCATCAAGACCGGATTGATTAGGCATACTAAGATCCATTAACACCAGATCAGGATCAAGTAGTTCAGTTTTTTCAATTACATCAACACCATCAATTGCTTCACCTACTACTTCAACTCCGGGCATTGCTTGAATATATTGTGTCAATAGCTGCCTGAAATTATCATTATCGTCACATAGCAAAATTTTTACCGATTTATTATCCATATTTGTATAATATTAAAACCGAGAATTAATTAAATTTTCTTTGCTGCCAGTTTTTGCTGTGTAGTTTGTATGATTTCAAGTAACTCCTTGTGAATATCATCGGAATTTTTGCCAATATACTTATCTACCCTGTAAACTTCGGCAAGTTTTCTGTATGATTGTCCTTCGTTAATAGAAATCATTACAACAGTTACATCAGGAAATTTATCTTTAATTGCGCTTAAAGCTTCTATGCCTGATTTTTTAGGCATAATAATATCAAGAATAATAAGATCAGGATATGTTGCTTCCGCTTTTTTAATAGCATCTTCACCGTCAACTGCTTCTCCTACCAGTTCCACACCGGGAATTGATCGTACATATTGAGCTAATGCATTTAAAAAGTCCGGATTATTATCCGCTATTAAAACTCTAACTATAGGTACTTGAGCATTCATTTTATTTGCCCTTTCTTTGTATTTTAATCAACTTTAATTTAATGATATCAACCCTTTTTCGATGGCATATCTAACAAGACCAGCAGTATTTTTTATTGCAATTTTATGCATAATGTTTTTCCTGTGAGTATCTACAGTATTATAGCTGATATAAAGTATATTAGCTATTTCCTGGTTAGAATAACCCGAAGCAATCAGTTTTAGAATTTCAATTTCTCGTTTTGTTAAGGGGACTTCTTTATATGCATCAGTTTTTTCAGTTTCTTTAGCTGACCTTATATAATTATCAATGATTAGTTTTGATATATCTTTGCTAAAGAAGTTTTCACCTCCTGCAACTGTCTTTACTGCTTCTAAAAGCTCTTCTTTATCAGTATTTTTTAGTATAAATCCTTTAGCGCCTGAACGGATTATCTGGTTTAGATATTCCTGGTTATCATGCATAGTAAGTATCAGTATCCTTGCATCAGGGTCTTTTTCCTTAATAACTCTGGTTGCTTCTATCCCATTCATACCGGGCATAGAAATATCCATAATTACAAGGTCAGGTTTTAATGAAGAATACATCTTTACTGCATCCTCACCATTACCTGCTTCACCGGCTATGGAAATATTATCCATACTGTTAAGAATATTTTTCAACCCGTCCCTTACAACTTCGTGGTCATCAACAATTAAAATTTTAGTGGTTTTCATTGACATCTTGTTTTTTTAGTGATGGTTATTATTACTAAAGAATTCTAAATTAATTTCAAGCAAAATCTCTGTCCCGTTACCAGGGCTGGATATCATTTCAACTTTTCCGCCTATTAGCTCAGCGCGTTCTTTCATGTTTAGTAAACCAAATCCTCCGCCTGCTTTTTTTGAATTTATGAAGTTGTCTATATCAAAACCTTTACCGTTATCCATTACCCTTACAAAAACCTGGCTTTCTCTACGGTACAGATCAAGCGAAACATCTGTTGCTTCTGCATATTTACTGATATTTGTAAACGATTCCTGAACTATTCTGTATATCGCTATTTCTATTTTTGGATCTATTCTTTCAAGAGAAGGGGAGACTTGGAATTTTACTTTGATACAGGTAATTTTTGCAAATTCCTGACAAAGTATTCTTAAAGCGGGAATAAGCCCAAAATCATCAAGTGTAGTTGGTCTTAAATCATGAGATATTCGCCTTGTTTCTACAATTGCCTTACTGATTATAGAATCAACTTGTTTTACTATATCAGTTGTTTTTTCTTTGATTTTATTGTTTGTAAAATCTATCATTCCAATGTTAAGTTTTGCTGCGCTTAACAATTGACCAAGACCGTCATGAAGTTCTCTTGAAATTCTTCTTCTTTCGTTTTCCTGAGCTTCAATTATTGAAAGAGCCCTGATCCTTTGTTCTAAAAGTTTTTGGTGGTCTTCTTCTGCCCTTTTTCTTTCTATAGAGTATCTTATAGACCTTAACAGAAGTTCACTTTCTACTTTATCTTTAACAAGATAATCCTGTGCACCCATTTTAACCGCTTTTATGGCAGTTGTTTCATCGTTCAATCCGGTTAAAATAATGATAGGTATATTTGGTGATACATTAAATATTTGTTCAACACCATCCAAACCTTCACTATCAGGTAATTTTAAATCAAGCAGAACAACATCTATGAAATCATTTTCCAGTATATCGATACCAATTTGAAGTCTTTCGGCAATTTGAAGATTATGATCAACATTCTTCATATCAGAAAGGTATTCTTTTATTAAACGTGCATCACCCGGATTATCTTCTATTAATAATATCTTTATCAAATTATGATTCATTTCCTTTTTTAAGTGAAACATGAAACGTTGAACCTTTTTCTAATTCTGAATCCAGCCAAATATTACCATTATGTTTAGTTACTATCTTTTCGCATATCGCAAGTCCTATACCAGAGCCAGTATAGTCTTCATGATTATGAAGTTTTTGGAATACTCCGAAAATTTTACCATGATACTCTTTATCTATACCTAGGCCGTTATCATTTATTGAAAGATTCCAGTTTTCATCATCTTCTTCAAAAAAAATTTTTATTACCGGCTCACTGTTATGGTTAAATTTCAGTGAATTATCAATCAGGTTGTATAAAAGCATTATTAAAAGTTCCTTATCTGCTTTCAAAATGATATGCTTTCCAGCAGCAATCTCAATTCTTTGAACAGAATCTGGATATTTTTTTCTTAATTGCTTTTTTACTTTACTTATAATTTCTTCGGAATTAATATCTTCAATTTTAAAGTTAAGCCTGCCTATTCGTGAATATGTTAAAAGATCGTCCATCATTTGTTTTAGCCTGTTAGAGCCATCAACAGCAAATCTTATATAGTCTTTTGCGTTATCATCAAGTTTATCTCCGTATCGTTTATCTAAAAGCTGTACATAACTTGTTATCATCCTTAGCGGTTCCTGTAAGTCATGTGAAATTAAATAAGTTAACTCATCAAGTCCATGCTGATTTTCATTGTTTGTCAAATTCTCTACTGATATCTCCTGTAGTACTTTTAGATGCTCTGTCTAAACTTGATTTGAAAATATTCTGCTATTAAATTTAAAATAGCAGAATATTTATTAAATATTATATTTCAATAAAATACAGAGCTATATTATTTCTTTTCTCTTTCGTCGAAGAAGTCACCAAGCTTGAAGCGGAAGTTTACGAATGCTGAAAGTAATCCGAACTTACCATTATCAAGTTTTGAAAGTCTAATTGATGGTCCTACTGCGAATGAGTTTAATGCAAAACCTTCGGCTATGTTTGAAACCATTATCTCTACTAATAGCTGGAAGTTCCTGATCTTCTTCAATGTTGCGTTTATTCTGAAATCAAACACCGAACCTACAAGTCTTGACTCTCGTGTGAATATACCGATGTTCATTTCATTCATATAGTATGCAGCATATACCTGTGTTCTTGTTGATCCAAACATTCTGAATGGATAGCGGAATTCTGCTATCATATTTGAACCGGTTACTAAATTGTTTGGCATAATTGTACCATCCAATTTATTGGTGAAAGTATATAGTGGCGGTCCACCACCAGGGATAACACCTGTTTCTTTGATTTCACTATAAACACCAACTTCAAGGAAGTTACCTAAAGGAATAGTATATGTAAGCTTTATTCCTCTTGGTGGCATGAATATGGCATTATACTGTTTCCAAGGCTTGTTTTCAACGCTATCTGATCCCAAATCATGTGTGTTCAATTCTCTGATCCTTGTAACATAAGAAATGTTTACGCCAAGCATATTGAAACCCATTCCAACTTCATCGCTTTCAAATGGTCCGGCATATTTACTTCCTAAACCAAATGTAAAACCAATTGATCTTTTTATAGGTATGCCAAGTGCTTCCCATCCAAACACTGTGAAGTATGGATTGATATATGCAGTTGTATTCCTGATCACTCTTTCCCTTTTGGGTGGAGCAACAAACTCCTTAATTTTAATCTGTCTTATAACATCTAAGAATACTGATGCATAATCCAGCTTCTTTTGGTTTAGGTTTTCTTTATTAGTGTTTGACCAGTTTATTAAACCATCCTGAACCCTTTTTGAAAGCTGTGACCAACCATATCTTGTTGCTCCCGGATCAGCTTCATCTCCAAGCACTATAAACTGGTTGTTTGGGTTTGCATCCTGAATATTTATAACAAGAGTAAAACTTTCCAACTTAGGTTCAATAGCCATATCGTCCTGGGCAATGATAAAGATACTATCATCTTCAGCACGTGCAAGAATCTTGAAATATTTCCAAGTCCTTGGGTTATTGGGGTCTTCCTGCTGAGCAAAAGAAACCCTTGTTTGTATCATTAGCGTACATAATAACAATGCTAAAAATACCAACATACTGAAATTAGCTCTGTTTTTCATTTTTGTGATGTTTTGATTTATATTATTAATTCTATTATTTTTCATATTCTTACCATTCACCGAATGAGAAGCTGTTTTGACCGGTGATCTTGTGTCCTGCTATGTTATCAGATACTGATACTGTAAAGCCAACTGAGTAAGGCGCATCTTTGCCGTCTGTAAAATTATCAAATGCTGATCTTGAACCAAAGGCATTCATTGTTACATCATAAGTGCCGCTGCCTACTGTCTTTACCGTTACCGGACCGTTGAACTTTACATCAAGCTGACCCGGAAAGTCATCGCTAATAGTTACCCTGAAGCATACACTGCTCTGAAGCTGGGTTACCCTGGTTTCTTCACCCATTGAAGAAACCCTCTGCATACTTATCTTCGGCTTTTCATTTGGCTTTAACTCTACTGTCTTTGTCTGGTTACCTACTTTTATAGTAACGGTACTCTGACCACCTGTCTGAAACGTCTTAGAGCTTTTTGGCGGTATTGTGGTAATACCTTCAACCTCTAATGGTGTATCATACGGATTGTTGAGAGTGTTGTTTGTGAATTGAGTTAAAGAAATACTGCCAATCCTGATTTCCTTCATTTCACCAGGATCTTTTTCTTCTTCCTTCTTTATTTCAGGCGGCTTTTCAACCAGGGGATTGGTGGTGGTAAACGTACTTATTTGCGAAGATGAAACCTGAACATTCTGCGGATTAACAACAAGCTGTTTTATCTTGTCGTCCATCTTCGCAAGGTCTTCTTTCTTGATTATAACATATAAATTGGTATCAACAATAAGTGATTTCTTAATTATCTCATACAGTTTCCTAAGC
>CAMTUP010000041.1:0-14829 GCA_947084945.1 uncultured Ignavibacteria bacterium
AAAAATACTCCCCCCTTTTTTTAAAGGGGGGACGATTTTTACCGGAATAGAATAAGTGACAATTCAAGAATTTGATTTAGGACTCGAAAATCATTGATGGGGGTTTTGCTTCTGACTCTTTATGTTCTAGCAGAGTCTCCCCTATACCTATATCTTGAGTGTTTAATAAATGCTAGTAAGGGACTCTGCTGAAAACAAAGACTTTGTCATACCCGCGCCTGCGGGTATCCAGACTTAAAACTATGTTATAGCAGAGTCTCCCTATACCTATATCTTGAGTGTTTAATAAATGCTAGTAAGGGACTCTGCGTTAAAATATAAAAATACCGCAGAGTCCAATCCCGCTAAGTAGAAGAGCGGCCGTGCCTAAGGCAGGTGCAGACTGCTCCGAGGGAACGAAAAAAGGCACGAAATACTGACATTACAGTATAAAAAAACCCCGTCTATATTTCTATAGACGGGGGTTCTTATTCTATTATTAAAACAACTGAGAAACCAGTCTTAAAAGAAGTTGTTAATTATTTTACAAGCAGTCCCGCAAACTTAAAACAAGTCAGGTCGGGATTACTTATAAAATAGCTATCGCTATTTTACAAGTAACATCTTCTTTGTATCAGTAAATTCACCAGCTTCAAGTCTGTAGAAGTAAGCACCTGATGAAAGTGATGATGCATCAAAGTTTACTTCATAAACGCCTTGATTTCTGAATTCATTAACCAATGTTTTTACTTCTCTGCCCAAAATATCAAAAATAACTAATTTCACGTTATCGCCTTTTGGCATTGTGAATTTAATTGATGTTGACGGATTGAACGGATTAGGATAGTTCTGGCTTAAACTGTAATAGTTTGGTATTTCAATTGTCTGAATTCCGCCAGTACAGCCTGTGTAGCTAATAACTAAACACCATCTTCTTAAGAAACCTGTATCACCTCCAACACCATCAAAGATAGAAAGTCTCCACCAACCTGAAACAAAAGCTCCATTAAATGGTGTTAATGGATTCGATGGTCTGAAAGATCCTGTGAATGGTGCCGTACCAGAAGCTATTGGTGTTGCAGCTGAATCATTGAGCACAGTATTGATAAAGTTATCACCTGAACCACCAACCTGATTAATAATTAACACACTGGTTGCACCCCTATTTAATGTGAAACTCAAATCTGAAACCCATGTATGTAAAACTGTATCAATTCTTACATTAACATCTATAATATTACATCCATTACCTAAAACAACCTCCATAGAGTCTCTTGCTGTAGCATTATCAAGAATTGGAACATTAAGTCCGCCTCTGCAAATTGTTATCTGCTGTCCACTTGGTGGTGGTGGTGGTGCAGTTCCTTCAAGTCTGGTACCCCAGCTTTTCCATGCTGGAAATGGAATTGAAATATCCTGCCATGTTGGCGGGAATGTTGTTGTAACTCTCTGATAACCAGGTCCCATTGTGCTAACCGGACCGTTTTCATCTGCTGAATGGAAAAATGGTAATATTGGATTGTTATTCCATCTTACACCAACAAATACAGACCTCGTTGTAACAGTATAACTGATTGGGTAACTGTATCTTGAGTGCTGTGGGAATATTGCAACAGCATTAGCAATTACATTATTAACGCGATGCAAAACATTACCAGGTGCTGTTCCGCCTGCGCCTGTTGTATCATAGATTATCAGGTCAAATGTTAAATTACCTGATGGCGCTAATGCTGTCCATACAACACACATTTGTGTTAATTGAAATGGAACCACAGGCATTACCATTTTTTGAACCATTGTTGTGGAGTCACCTGTTGAAACTGAGCGATAACCGTTTTCATAAGAACCGTCATCTCTGATTACATTCATGTTTGGACCGCCTGAACATGTGATACCTGTATCAGTAATTGTTCCCCAGTTCGGACCATCATATAATGGAGCGATAGAGGAAGAATTATCCTGAGCGTTTGTTATTGCTACTAACGCAATAACCGCAAAAAAAAGCGTTAAGAATTTTCTCATCTTTTTTCTTTCTGTTTTAAGTTTTTAGTTAAAAATTTGTTAATTGAATGGTGCATTATATCATTTTTTGTATAGTTTGTCAAGTGAATAATTTATTAATCATTATTTTCTGTTATTGCATATTTGAGTTATTTTTAGCATATTTGCAAATTATAAACCCTAATTTATAACGTTTCTATACAAAAATATATGATTTCAATAAAAAATCTATCTCTAAATAAAGCTGATTCAGAATTTATTCATTCTTCACTTTTCTATAATAGTAACAAAACCACAAGTAAGTTACCTTTAATTATTTTTGCTCATGGATTTAAAGGTTTTAAAGATTGGGGTGGGTTTCCGTATTTATGCCAAAAACTTGCTGAAGAAGGATTTATAGTATTAAGTTTTAATTTCAGCCATAATGGTGTAGATATTTCTTCGCCAATGGATTTTACACGGTTAGATAAGTTTGCATTAAATACGCATTCAATAGAATTAAATGATATGAATACAGTTTTAAATAGCATTGCTGTATTTGCTGATGAATATAATATAGATACAAATAAAATTGGACTCGTAGGGCACTCAAGAGGAGGCGGTGTTTCAATTATAGCAGCATCAGAAGATTCACGTAAGACTGGTTTTTCAGTAATAAAAGCTTTAGTAACTTTTGCATCAATTTCAAAGTTTGACCGTTACACTGATGAGCAAAAAAAGAAATGGCGAGAAAAAGGTTTTATTGAAATTCCAAATACAAGGACAAATCAAATGATGAGAATGAATATAGAAATGTTAAATGATATTGAAGTAAATTCCGAAAGGCTTAATATTTTAAATGCTGCTTCAAAACTTAATAAGCCATACTTGATAATTCACGGCAAAGAAGATCTGGCTGTTAAATATACAGATGCCGAAAGTATTTACTCCTCATCTTGTCCTTCATTAACAGAACTGCATATAATAGAGAACACCGGTCATACATTTGGTATAGAGCATCCGTTCAAAGGACCAACAAAAGCATTTGATGAAGTAATTGGATTAACAGCAGGCTTTTTCAGGAAAAATCTGGTTTAAACATTCTTAAATTTACTGTAAATAATTTTTGCTTACATCAGGTCCTTATACCTGACACAAGCAATCTTGTAATTCCCGCCTGCCCTGTTTTCCTGACTTTAGTTGGGGCGTATGCGGGAATCCAGACGTAAAACCTAACAAAAGCATTATGTTTGATATTCGATAAAACTTTCAACTAAAGTCAGGAAAAGCGAAAGTCGTGGCATAGAAAAACAAATTTAAAGTTATAAAATTCGACTTTTCAAACATAAGATTTTTATACAGGTTTAAGTTCAAATTTTAAGAACACAACTGACTAATTATATAAGTTTTAATTTAAATAATTGCTTTTGTTACTAAAAGTTATCATTAAGTATGCATTATTATGAAGACCCAGTTTTTTTAAACTTTGCCAAAATTACCTTTCCGGCTCCAGGAGGGACAAAATCATTTACATCACCTCCGTATTTGGCAATTTCTCTTACTAATGTTGAGCTTATAAAAGAATACTTTTCGCCGGGCATTAAAAAAACTGTTTCAATATTTTCTGCAATCTTTCTGTTTGTTAATGCCATCTGGAATTCATACTCAAAATCAGAAATTGCCCTTAAACCCCGAACAATAACATTTGCATTTTTTTCTTTTGCATAATTAACAAGTAGCCCATCAAAGCTTTCAACCCTGCAATTATCTATCCCTTTAATCACTTCTTCAATAATACTTATTCTTTCATCAAGGCTTAATATCGCATTTTTTGAAGAGTCTTTGGCAACAGAAATGATTACCTCGTCAAATAATTTCGATGCTCGCTTTAATACATCTAAATGCCCATAAGTGAGCGGGTCAAAAGTTCCCGGGTAAATTGCAGTTGTTTTTGGCATCAGTCTTTTTTAATTAAAATTGTAAAATTTGTCATTCCAACATTTTTTTCTATAATATCAAAATCATTCCTGACTGGTTTTCCTGGCTCGTTTTTGAGCTCAGTTACATTGAACATCCCCGCTCTTTCATCTGCATGCTCAAGCACAAATATTCCAAAATTCATTCCGAGTGCAAACTGCATCAATTCATTATAAAACTCATATCCGTAAGGAGGGTCGGCAAATATTATATCATAAAATCCCAAACCTGACCCCGACCTTTTCAGAAATCCAATTACATTTTCATTAATTATATTTACCTGTCTGTTACATCCAAGCTCATCGGCAGTTTTTTGAATATTACTAATTTGCTTATGACTGTTTTCAACAAAATCGCAACTATCAGCCCCTCTGCTTAAGAGTTCAAATCCAATTGCCCCTGAGCCTGCAAAAAGATCAAGGCATCGCGCCTGATCAAAATCGATAATGTTATTCAGTACATTAAATAATGTTTCTCTTGCCCTATCTGTAGTGGGTCTATAGCCAGAAACATTTCCACTCCTGATGGGTCTTCCTAAAGGCACGCCTGACTCGTTCCTTACAGGTTTTCCTGACTTGTAAGCCTGGTCTTCCTGACTTGTCTTTGAGTTCAGGTTACTGAGTTCAGTTTTGGGTTTAGCAACATAGTTACTTGTCTCTGTTGATGAATGTACTTTCCTTGAACGGAATTTTCCCCCAATAATTCTCATTAAATTCCTGTCAATTTTCCTCAACTGCAAAATTTCTTAATGCAATACCACAACTTGCTGAATACTTGTATGAATACTTCCTAAGATTTTCATTCTTTAGGAAAACATCTGATGCACTGATATTTTCAAAAGGGTTTACAATGCTTATATGAGCAAAACCCTGCTTATATAGTGCTTCTAAAGTATCATCTTTAATTTCATCACCATATAAAAAAATTGTATCCAGTCTATTCAATACGCCATGCAGGATAGGTTCTGAATTGATAATTGAATTTAGCTTTCTGGTAAGAATTAGATTAAACTCGGTATTGTTGTAATATTTTGAATGAGTATAGAATTTATATTTTTTATTTTCAATATAACCGTAATCAACCCTGCCCTGTTTTAACCCTACCAACAGAACATTTTTGCCCATTAGCTTATCATCGTAATTTTTACGGATGGAGCTTTCTGCTGAAAAATGGTCAATATCAATTACACTAAGCTCAAGTGAGCATATCTTAAAGATTCTTTTAATAAACTCAACTGTACTTTTCTGTACTGCAATCACAAGGAAGTCATCTGAATCCTTGCAGGGCAGAACATTATTCAGTCTGTATGTATTGATAAGAAATTCATTATAATTATCAGGAAAGTAATTTGAAAGTTCCCAGTAAATCTTTGAATTAATTGATTGCTTCCCTTCGGAATAATCTATCGGCAGTGTTATCATAAAAGCCTGCGAAGAGCTTATTGTCAATCCTGCTTTTTTAATGTTCAGATTTCTTTTTGTAATATATGTGCTGATTTCGCTTGAAATATTTGCAAGGTCCTTTTGACTGCTTTTATATTTTCCAAGTGAATCTTCAAAATTAAAATCTACTTTAACCGATTCAATGTGGTCAACCTTTGTGGTTTTTTCATCCCCCAAAAGCTCAGTGAAATAAATCGTGTTACCCGAAAAACCTATTCCTAACGACCTGTTCAATATATTAAATATTTTAATTTTACAAAATTAAGGGTTATTAAAATGGCAATCAATCAAAATACTATTGCTTATAAAATGAATTCCCAAACTGGTCCGCCAGGGCGGATTGGGAAAGAGAGTGTAACTGGTCCGCCAGGGCGGGATTGCAAATGAGAGTGAAAACAAATCATTCTTATGTTCCCGCAGAGAGTCTCCTTTAGCTTATGCTTGAGTGTTTCATTAATGATAACAAAGGGACTCTGCGGGTATAGAAAACAGCATTCAACCATAATGTTACTAAAGCATTCACCTTACTCTACTACAACAAAATCCTTTATCTTTTCAAACTTCTTATCGCCAATACCTTTAACTTTCATAATATCTTCGGGTTTTTTAAAACTCCCATTTTGATCCCTGAACTCAATTATTCTCTCAGCCATAACATCCCCAATCCCGGGCAGCATTGCAAGATCAGCGGCAAATGCTGTATTAATATTTATCTTTGCTCCCGGCTTAATTGATTTTAATTCAGTTGAATTTTTTTCATACAAAATTCCAAGGCTATCTGCAAGAGCTGAAATTTCATTAGCGCGTGTAAGCTGGTTGCTATCGGGTGCAGCAGATTTAAGCTCATCAAATGAGCTTTTTAATTTTCTTTCAAAGTTCTTGTCAGTTTCAGCGTAATCATATTCATTGGGTTTCTTCCATCCGGAATATTTAATAACTATACCTGCCAAAAAAGTTAATAACAAAAAGCCTATTACCAATAGCTCCTTGTTTGTTAAACCGGTTTTTGCTAATAATTTCTTCAATAGGGGTTACTCGTCTTTAGGCAAAAGTGTCTTTTACTTTACTGAAAAAACCTTTTGATTTTGCCTCAGCAGTTTTACTTTTTGGAATTAAATTTTCTGAACCAGCAAGTTCTTTGAATAATTCTTTTTCCTTTGAATTCAATTTGCCCGGTATGAATATGTTTACCTGTACAAGCTGGTCACCTTTGCCGGAGTGATTTAGATGCTTAATTCCTTTATCTCTTAGCTTCAATATTTTGCCAGGCTGTGTACCAGGATCGATCTTCAGTATTACTGTTCCACCAAGCACCGGTATTTCGGTTTCTGTTCCCAATACAGCATCCGTTACGCTTATAACAAGGTCATATAAAATATCATCCTGCTCACGGATAAAATATTTATGGGGGGTTTCATCTATTAATATGATAAGGTCACCTGAACCACCCCCTCTTATGCCGGCATCTCCTTCACCTCTTAGCGGAATATAATTACCTGTAGATACTCCGGCAGGTACATTAACTTTTATTGTTGCTTCTTTTTTTTCTCTTCCTTCACCATGGCAATTATGGCATTTTTCTTTAATAACTCTGCCTTCTCCATTACATGCAGAGCATACCTGAATATTTACAAACTGTCCAAACATTGAGCGTGATATATGCCTTACTTCACCGCTTCCCTGGCAAGTTGTACATTCAGCCGTTCCTGTAGATGCTTTTGCACCTGTACCGCTGCAATGGCTGCATTTTTCATATCTTTTTACCTTGAGTGTTTTTTCAACTCCTGTTGAAATTTCTTCAAGTGTAAGGCGTAAATTAATTTTATGGTCGTTCCCCTGAATACCTGGTTGTTTATGCCTTCCGCTGTGTCTTTTAGAGCCACCGGAACCGAAGATTTCGTCAAAAATACTTCCGCCGCCAAATATATCACTGAAATGTGTGAATATATCGTTAACATTACCAAAGCCCTGATCAAATCCTCCGCCTCTCATACCAGCATGACCAAACTGGTCATACCTCGCTTTTTTGTTAGGATCGCTTAATACCTCATATGCCTCAGCGGCTTCTTTAAATTTTTCCTCTGCTTCCTTATCATCAGGATTCCTATCAGGGTGATATTTCATCGCCATCTTGCGATAAGATGTTTTTATTTCAGCTTCAGTTGATGTTCTCCCGACATCCAATATTTCATAGTAATCTCTTTTGGTTTTCATATTTATTCCTGTTTAGAAGACACAACTACTTTAGCATGTCTTAACACTTTATCTTTTAAATAATAACCCTTTTCAACAGTATTTATTATAGTATCAGGGTCCTTGCCTTCATCGGGCTGCTGCATTATTGCCTCATGCAGATTAACATCAAACTTCTTCCCATCAGAATCCATTTCTTTTAAACCCTGTTTTTTAAGTGCTGTTTTAAATTTATCATAAACAATATCAATACCTTTTTTTAAAGCTTCGTTATCATGGCTTTTTTCAAAGGATACCATCGTCCTGTTAAAATCATCCACAACAGGCAGCAATTCTTTAAGTAATCTTTCACTTGCATAAGCATAAAAATCTGCTCTTTCTGTATCAGTTCTTCTTTTGTAATTTTCAAATTCTGCGGCAGTTCTTAAATACAGATCCCTAAGCTGCGCTATTTGCTGTTCAAACTCTTTCTCTTTACTTTCTTCGTTACTATTACTATCTTCGTTTTCAGGGTTGTCTGTACTTTTTTTCATTTCTAAAATATCCGGATCTTCGATATTTATATCTAATACTTTACGGTCTTCGTTTATTTTATCCTGTTTATCCTGTTTATCCTGTTTATCTTTTTTATTCTTTATCATATTTTACTTTACTGTGTAATATTATTCAGTATTTCCTTTCCTTAAGTTCTTTCTGTAATTATTTTTGAAGTAAAATCAAGCATTGAAACCATTTTAGAATAATTCATTCTTTTGGGTCCTATAAGAGCTATCCTGCCTTTAACATTTCCAATATTGTATTCGGATGAAATAATGCTGAAATTTTTCAATTTTTCATCTTTGCTTTCAGAACCAATAGAAATTGAAATTCCGTTTTCATCAACAGGCATATTGTTAAGAACGTGAACAACAATATTCTTTTCATCGGTTAGCTCTATTATATTCCGGTAGTTTTGTGTATCGCCAAATTCAGGCTGCGAAAGTATTTCAGTGGTTCCGCCAAAATAAAGGGTTAAACCTTCTTTTTCATCCTGAAATATCTTATCAATTGAATCAATAAAAACTTTTACTATCTCTTTTGATTCATTTTGTATATCCCTTAATCTTTCAATGAAAGAATTTCTTATTTCTGTAAGTGTTAATCCTCCTAATTTCTCGTTCAGTATTCCTGTTACCCTATCTATCATATTTCTTGATATTCCGGAATCTATATCAAAAAGAAGCGTTCTTACAAGACCAGATTTTATTGAAACAACAACAAGTAATTTAGTTGAAGAAAGATTTATAAGTTCTATTTTTTCAAATATTCCCTGCGATAGATATGGCTCTGAAACTATGCTGATTTCTTTTGAAAGCCTGCCAAGTATTTTTGAAACTTCTTTATAAATTTCATCTTTTCCGGTGTCAACTTCATTTATCTGAGCTTTTAATAGGTCCTTTTCATTTTGAACAATTGGATCACTTTCCATAAGTTCATTTACAAAATACCTGTATCCTTTATCTGTTGGTATTCTTCCGCTAGAAGTATGATTATGTGTTAAATAATTTAGGTCCTCAAGATCACTCATAACATTTCTTATTGTAGCAGGAGAAAGGTTAATATCAGATGATTTTGATATATATCTTGAACCAATTGGATTTGCTGTATGTATAAATTCCTCTATAATACAACGTAATATTACTTTTTCTCTATGAGAGAGTTCTTCTATCATTTTAGCACTACTATTAATTAATTGCTAACAACTACATTTAGTTCCGTATTACAATATTAGTTAAAAAATGATTATTCTGCAATATATTTAAGATTTCTTTTCTCCGTACTAGTAGTATATTTTAATTAGTTGTTAAACTCTGCAAAAATTACAATATTATCCTCACGTTTTTAAAGTAATTTTTCTAATATTCAATATCTAACCTATTTACGGTATTACATAGCTATTTGCCTTTAGTTAAATTTGTGGTATCTAATTAACTAAAAACATTATTAAGTATCACGGGGATATACTAATAAAAACTGGAGGATTTATGTTTAACTATAAAAGCTTAACAATAAGTATCATTCTATTGATGATGTTTGTAAATTTTACTTATTCATCACCGCTTAACGGGTCGTATAATGTTGGCTCAGGGCAAACATATACATCACTAACAGGTACAGGAGCAACAGGTTTTTTTAATGCAGTTAATGTAAACGGTTTAAGCGGAAATGTAACTGTAATTATAACATCTGATATTACTGAATCAGGCAGCGTTGCCCTAAACCAATGGAGTGGAAGCAATACCATAATTATCCGCCCGCAGAGTGCCGTAGTAAGAACATTATCAGGAAATTTAGCTGCACCATTAATTGATTTAAATGGAGCCGATAGAGTAACCTTTGATGGCAGGTTCAGCGGTTCAGGAAGATTCTTGAGGTTTGTTAACTTTAACACCGGTGGACAGACATTCCGGTTTATCAACGATGCAACATATAATACAATTACTTTTTGCATTGTTGATGGCATGAGAGTATCACCTACAAGCGGTATTATTGATTTTAGCACAACAACAGGAACAACCGGTAATGATTTCAACACTGTTTCAAACTGTACCATGAAAGATGCTTCAGGAGGAACATTACAAAATGCAATAGTTTCTAATGGTACAACTACAAGCGGCAGAACTAATGATAACATAACAATTTCAAATAATGAAATTGCAGATGTTTATAGAGATGCCCAAACTTGTTCGGCAATTTTACTGTTAAACGGAAGCACTGACTTTACAATTACAGGCAATAGTATATTTCAAACAACAGCAAGATCACCCGCATTAGCAACTGTTTGGAATTTGATAAATGTAAATACTTCTTTAGCCAACAATATTACAATAAGTAATAACTTTCTTGGTGGTAGCGCTGCAAACTGCGGCGGTGCAGCTTGGACAGTAAGCGGTTCATCATCCAATACAATTTACTTCATAAGATATCAAGTATCCGGAACAGCTGCATCATCTAATGTTAACGGTAATACGATTGCAAATATTAGCTTTACATCTTCACCCTCAGCTCAGGGTGTTGTATATTTTGCCGGTATCGTAGTTGAATCAGGACTTGTAAATATCGGGACTACTTCAGGCAACATAATAGGAAATACTACTTCAACAGGAAATATTACATTAACATATAATGGAACTACTGATAATATCATTAACAGAGGAATAATTCATTCCGGTAGTGGAAGTATCAGCAATAATACAATTGGTTCTATTAGTTTAGCAGGCAATAATAATAGAATAGTTCGTCTGGAATGCCTGTTTTACACCGGAACACCTTCTTCAAATATCACAATAAGCAATAATACAATAGGAAGTACATCAGTTTCAAATAGCATTCAGCAAACATCAACAGCATTTGCCTTTCAGCTTACAGGTATTCATTCTCAGGTAAATACTATACTTGCAACCATGAATGGAAATACTATTTCAAATTTAAGAGTTACAAATAATTCAACCAATTCAAGAATTCGCGGGATATATCAGTCAAGAAGTACAACTGCCTCAATATCAATTACTAATAACATAATTAACAATCTTTATTCAGCAAGTTCAAGTTCAAATAGGTTCCCGGATAATACTTCACTTATAGGATTATTTACCGGTTCAAGTTCAGTAACGCAAACCATTTCCGGAAATACAATCAGCGGATTGTACGGTACTGATAATTCAAATTCTTATGTTATGGGTTTTAGTTTTTACAACAATGTAGCAAAAGGAACATTTGAAAAAAACAGAATTTTTAACTTAAACCATTCATCAACAACTGGTTCTCCAAAAATATGGGCTATAAATGCATTCTGGGGAAGCTGGAATATATTAAATAACCAGATCTCAATTACTAATGGCGAAGCCTCAGATAGTTATGGACAAATAAACGAACCTATTGTTGAAAATAAGGTAATTACAAATATTAATAACAGCCCGGATAATATTGGAAATCTGGTTTCTCAGACAGAAATATACAAAAGCTATTTAAAAGATCAACCTCAACCGGTAACATCAGATAGAAACAAAGATAGTAATTACGAGCTTGATGCAGCAACAAATGGTGTTGAAATTAAAGGAATACATGATGAAGCCGAATTTTCATCCTCATACTTTTACAATTCAATCTACATTGGCGGCACACAGGTTTCAGGCAGTGCTAATTCATGGGTATATGATAGACCACTTTTAGCATGGGCAACAAATGCTTCATTAAGAAATAATTTATTTTTCAATGCAAGAACCGGAGGAACGGGAAAGCATTACGCCTTTGGAAATGCAGTCGGATCGACAAACTGGTCAAACACTTCATCCGACTACAATGTGTTTATTGCTTCAAATATCAACGAAATAGCAATATGGGAAACAAATAACCAAACTATTCAACAATGGAGAGTCTCTGCAAATAGCGATAAACACACATGGAGCACAATTAGCGGTTCTTTAAACGCTGCCAATTTGTTTACAAGCATTCTAACGGGTAACCTTAATATCAATACATCAAATTATGAAGCATGGGTAGTTTCCGGTAAAGGTTTGGCTTTAGCGGGTAATGGCTCAGATTATAACAATGCATCAAGACCAACTAATATAACTGGTGGTTGCCCTGATATAGGCAGCCACGAATTTACAGCAACTCCTCCGGGTAATCCATTAGCAACTGTTGATATTGCTCCAGGAAGCGGTATAACATCAAATTATTCACTCTGGGGAAGAGCAATTATAACAATTAACTGGGGTACAGGTGGTTCCTCTTATCCTTCTGCTCTGAATGTAAGATATTTTTCCGGTGTTAACCATCCTGGAGTATTAGGTGGTGGTTATTCAAATTCTTATTGGCAGATTAATCCGGTAGGAACATTAACAGGTACTACATATGACATTACAATAAATTTTGGAGATAACGAAACTTATACAATTACATCTCCTTCTACTAACTCAAGACTTGCCAAGTATAATGGTAACTGGGAAGTATTTTCTATATTGGGAACCGGTTCATGGCAATCTGAGCTAAATTGGGTAAATGAAACCATAAAGACAAGAAACATGAACAGCTTCTCTGATTATGCATTAACTGACCAGACTAGCCCCCTTCCGGTTGAATTATGCTCTTTTACTGCTTCTGTTATCAATCGTCAAACTGATCTACGCTGGGAAACATGCTCTGAGCTTAATAATAAGGGGTTTGATGTTGAAAGAAGATCTTACAATAACATATCAAATACTTTTAATAACTGGGAAAAAATCTCATTTGTTTCAGGAAATGGTACTACAAACGAACATAATTATTACAATTATTCTGACACAAAACTTTCAACAGGTAAATACCAGTATAGGCTGAAACAGATAGACTTTAACGGTAACTACGAGTACCATACACTTAATTCACCAAGTGATGTTATTATTGGAACTCCAAAAACAGCAGAACTTTTCCAGAACTATCCGAATCCGTCTAATCCAACTTCAAAGGTTGATTTCCAGATTCCGTTTAGCTCTAAAGTATCACTAAAAGTTTTTGATTTAACCGGAAAAGAAGTAGCATCTCTTGTAGATAAAGAGCTTGATGGCGGTTTTTATACTGCTGAATTTAACGGCTCTAATCTGGCAAGCGGTGTGTATTTCTATAGACTTATTGCTTCATCAAATGATGGAAATCAATTCAACAAAACGATGAAGCTTATCCTTGTAAAGTAAGATTTATGTAAAATATGTTGTTATTTCTCTAAATCGAGGAAAGCAGTTACACATATCCCCCGCAAAAAGCAGGTAAAAACCTGCTTTTTGCATTTATTTTATGCAGTTGATAAAATTTCACTTACCTATTTAAAATTTATTTGTTATTTTATGGCTTGAGATAACTCTAAATACAGCTATGAAAACAATTTTAATATTTATCTTATTTTTACATTCTGCTTTATTTTCTCAGTGGCAGGTAAGACCAAGCGGCCATACCGATATTATTTATTCCGTTTCTTTTACCGATATTAATAACGGAATGTCGTGCGGCGAAGCAGGCAGAATTTTAAAAACTATAAATGGCGGCTTTACCTGGCAACAGGTAAACCAGAATAACGCTTATTGGCTGGGTGGGATTACTTATATAGATGGGAATACTGCTACTGCCGTAGGCTATCCCCAGAAAATTATGCGAACCACAAACGCAGGTCAGACCTGGGTTCAGCAAGGTGGTAACAATTTTATTCCATATTATTCGGTAAGTTTTAAAGATGCAAATACAGGATTGATAGCAGGCTATGTTGGCACATTACTTCGGACAACAAATGCAGGCGGGTCGTGGATACAGGTTCCGGGTACACCACAATCAAGCCTGAACACCGTTAAATTTCTTGGAGGCGATAGAGCTATTGTACTTGGATTTTATGGATTGATGCTTTATACAACAAATTCCGGCGCAACATTTTCAAATCTATCAAGCGGTACAACAGCCGATCTATACGGAATTTCCTTTGTAGATAATAATACAGGCTTTGTATCCGGCTCTAACGGAGTAATAATTAAAACTACAGATGGCGGAGTAAGCTGGCTTCAACAAATTACTCCAGTTGCCAATACTTTAAACAGCATTTCATTTGCAAATACTATGACCGGCAATGCTGTAGGATATTCATCGGTTATTTTAAGAACTTCAACAGGAGGAGACTTATGGTATCAACAGCCATCCCCTGTTACTAACACAACATTTTTTAGTGTTCAGCTTACATCTGCCTTGACAGGTGTAATTGTAGGCGGTGCAGGCAAAATTTTATATACTACTACCGGCGGCGACCCTATTGGGATTGAACCAATAAGCACTGAAGTTCCTGAAAAATTTTCACTCTCACAAAATTATCCAAATCCGTTCAACCCAACAACAAAGATAAGATTCGATATAAGCGGTACATCAGTAGCACAGACATTCTTGTCTGTGTATGATATGCTCGGTCGGGAAGTTGCAACACTGGTAAACGAAGAACTGAAACCCGGAACTTATGAAGTTGATTGGTCCGCCGAAGGCGGAGAAACAAATTTTGCAAGCGGGGTATATTTTTATAAACTCACCGCCGGGGATTATACAGAAACAAAGAAAATGGTTTTGATGAAATAACGACATTTGTCGTCTTAAAAGCCAAAGATAGTTATCTTTGTAAAAAGAAAGGACGACAATGCAATCATTTCAAAGAGGAAAAATACAGAGGCACACACACAAGACATCAGAGGGGGAGTTTTTGTATGAGCTA
>CAMTUP010000042.1:0-21326 GCA_947084945.1 uncultured Ignavibacteria bacterium
CTTGCTCTACAATTTTCGATATTCCACAATTGAACGTAAATTAAAATCCATTGTAAAGTTTCAATGGGGGTTTTGCCTTTGCCTCTTTACGTTCTAGCAGAGTCTCCCTAAGCCTTTAGCTTGAGTGTTTAATAAATACTAGTAAGGAACTCTGCGGATAAGAGAGAAATTTAGCCTCACTCTTTTAGGCTATATTAAAAAATTGATTATATAAACATATTTTGCTATGTTAATGTATTAAAAAACAAAAATATACAATTTGGTAAAAAAGTCCTTCTTAATTTCAGCAGTTACCTTGATTATTTGCTTCAATGTTTATTCAGGTGATAGGTCTAGTGCACGTTCTAGTGGCATGGCATTTTCTAATCTTGTTTCATCAATTGGCAATGATGCTTATGGTATCAATCCTGCAAATTATGATTACACGCTCCCTGTTACATTGAGTAAATCAAAAACCAAAAAGAAGATATTTAATCCTCACTGGGAATTTTCAGTATTTTCTGCCGGTGGCGGTTACGGTTCTGATTCATCTATCACATTCTACAATAATTATATACAATATCTTTCTATTGACAGGAACAAGTTTGTTGATCTTTTCACAAATATAAACGAAGTATTCACCTTCAGAAATACTATACTACCCGGTGAAAAGACAGATGTGAATTATGATTTTGAGCTTAACTGGCTATCAGTGAATTACAAAAATCCGAAAATTGGAGCTGTGAATTTTTCAATTTCAGATAAAGTTGGCTTAAACACTGAAGTAAACAGCAGGGATGAATATCTTCCGTTGACATTTGGATTTAATGTGAATCCGAACGGGAGTTATAATTTAACCGATGTTAGTTTATCTCAATCACAGGCGATTGCATGGTGGATAAGAAAATACAACGTTGGGTATGCAAAACAGTTCATTTTTAAAAAATCCAGTGGGGTAAAAAGTTTTTCCATCGGGGTTTCAGGAGGTTTAGTTCACGGTTTTGGTAATGTAACAACATATGATTCAAAACTTAATATTAACACATATGGAGTGCTGAACGTTAATGGAGTAAATCATGTTGATAGTATTAAAGGCAGACAGGATTTCCACACTCAATCAGCTTTAACTGATTACTTCAGAGATTACAAAGACGGAGCCGAAACACAGTTCAATCTTTTCCCGAAACCTGCTGGTATTGGCTACAGCCTTGATATTGGGTTCAATTTGCAGATAGGTAATGCATGGAAAATTGCGGCAAGTGTTACTGACCTGGGGAAAATTACCTGGGATTATAATACTATAACAAATAACGATACAAATTCATTTGCATACTATAATTTTTTTATAACAGGGACTGACCCTACTTATAACCAAATGGTAAATGACCTTGGCGGTTATAATACACAAGATTCAGTTACAGAATTCTCAACTGAAATGCCTACTAAATACAGAGCTGGCATAATGTTCAAACCATCAGAAAAATTTATGATAGAATTTAACTGGGTTAAAGGTATAAATAACCTTCCTGGTAATACAAAAGATATAATATACACATTTGGGACTGAATATTTCCCTCTACCCTACCTTCCTATCAGGACAGGCTTTTCAGCAGGCGGACCCGGAGCTTATTATATTTCATTGGGCTTTGGTTTAAAGCTAAAAAACTTTACATTTGATGTTGGAACTTATGGGCTAAACCAGTTGATTGAAGATAAGAGATTCTCTGTAGCAATTTCAAGCAAGATAATTCTATAAAAAGTAATTATATTAGTAAATAAATTTATAAATATGAAAAACATAAAATTCTTTTCAGCGTTTTTGATTATTGCCGCTGCAGCATTTTTTTGGGGCTGTGGAGATAGTAGTACACCTACTACACCGGGACCAGGTGGAACTGCTCCAACAATTGATATGAAAAAAGGTTCAGTTTTTACTTTTACTTATGATACTTTGAATAGGAATACATCAGATACAACACCGGTAAGATTGACAAATATGACATCCACTGATACATATACAGATACAACGAGAGTTGGTAGTAATTTAATTTTTACTATACGAAGTTCTACAGATAGTGCAGGAATTATTTCAATCGATACTACACTAGTGTATTATGATGCACCAAGTGGAAAATTTTACCAATACGGTTTAACAAGGTTAATAAATCCACTTATTAGTCCTACCTGGGATTTAGTTGCTGACTTTTCTTTATCTACAGGCACTACATGGAATTTGCCTTTAAACCCTAATACAATAAGTATTAGTGGATTTGCTATTACAATTAATTTAAATGCAAAAGTAGCTGAACAAACATCATTCCTCACTACTAGTAATCCATCTAGGACAATCAATTGTTATAGAATTGAATTTAAAGCCGATTTGACTACATCAAATATAGCTATTGGTTCAATATTATTTGATTATTTTTTAGGTTATAATGATGGAATAACAAATAGTTCTGGCATTGTTCGATTAAAATTAAGACCTGTAAACATTGGATTACCAACAGTTCCGATATTCTCAAATTTTGGATTAGATAGAAAAACAAATACATTTAGTATTCCATAAAAAGATATTTTCTTCTAAAGCCCGGTTAGCCGGGCTTTTTTTATGGGGTATTTCGAGCTGTTTAACCGGCAATCTGACTTTTATTAAGCAACTTAAATGGCTATTTTTGCATTTATAAATTAACAATTGAATAATTTGCATAAGCTGAGTCCAGAGAATCCCGTAAAAGAATTTGATGAGTTTGTGAGTATTATGAAAAGACTCAGGAATGAATGTCCCTGGGATAAAGAGCAGACACATGATTCCATACGCCACCTTTTACTCGAAGAAACCTACGAAACATTAGAGGCAATTGACGAAAAGAATTATGATGAGCTTAAAAAAGAGCTTGGTGACCTTTTACTTCATGTGGCATTTAACGCTATTATAGCCGAAGGTAACGGTCATTTTGATTTAAAGGATGTTATCAACGCAATTAATCATAAAATGATTTCCAGACACCCGCATGTATTTGGCGATACCACTGTCAGCGGTACAAAGGAAGTACTTAAGAACTGGGAGCATATTAAGCTCAACGAAAAAGGAAGAAAAACCGTGCTTGAGGGTGTTCCTAAAAACCTGCCCTCACTAACACGCGCATACAGGATACAGGAAAAATCAGCTAAGGTTGGGTTTGACTGGGATAACAGCGCTGATGCATTCAAAAAAATTGATGAAGAACTTCAGGAAATTAAACATGAAGCTGAATCAAACAAGAATGAAGAAGGCAAACTAAGTGATGAGAACAGAGTAAAGCTTGAAAAAGAGCTAGGTGATATTCTGTTTGCAATTGTAAATTACGCCAGGTTTTTTGAGATAAACCCCGAAAACGCTTTAAGACTCACAATTGAAAAATTTATCAAGCGTTTTAATTATATTGAAACCGAACTCGGCATACGCGGAAAAAAAGTAACAGAATCAGACCTTGCAGAAATGGATGCAATCTGGAATGAAGCAAAGAAAACAATAAAATAATTGATAATGACATATAAAAATACATCATACTTAAAAGCAGCTTTAATTATTGCTGTACTTTTCATTTATCAGTTTACATATTCACAAAAGATACCGCAGAGTAAAATTGATGAGCTTTCAGCTAAGCTTGATTCCATTTGTCTGCCAATTAAAAATGCTGGTATAAAGATATCTTGTTTAGTGCATCATGCTGATTACAACAAAGAACTTTATGCGCTTGACCCTGAAATCTCAATGATACCTGCATCTATAACAAAAATAGTAACAGGAGCAGTAGCTTATGCAAAACTTGGAGCAAATTATTCAATTCCTACAATAGTTTATACTGATGATAACGATATCAAAGATGGTATAATAAACGGTAATTTATATCTTAAGGGATTTGGCGATCCTGATTTGAATTCAGGTGACTTACAAACACTTGCTGGTGAGATAACAAAACGCGGAATTAAAGAAATTACAGGTAATATTGTAGCCGATGAATCATACTTTGATAACAATTATTATGGACTATCAGGAATTTACAAAAGTGATACTGGACCTTCCTACTGGCCTTATGTAACAGCATTAAGCTTAGATAAAAGTTCTGGTGCATTAAGTGCGGGTAATTCACTTTCATCTGCTCTAACAGGACTTGGAGTAAGCGTTCAGGGAACAGTAATAAGCGGTGTTACACCAACTGGTGCTAAAGAAGTTGCACAGGTAAGCCATGCTATCTATGATGTTCTGGCTTATATGCTTAAGGAAAGTGATAACCATTCAGCTATAACAATTTTTAAGTTGCTTGGAGCAAAATATAAATCAACTCCAGCAGGTCTTGTAGAAGGTCAGGATGTCATTAATTCATTCCTTTCAGAGCTTGGTGTTGATAGGTATTCATTTGAAATACTTGAGGGTTCAGGTTTAACACGATACAACAAAGTTAATGCTGAAATGTATATAAAACTTCTTAAACATATGTATGACGACAGATTTACATTTGATTTCTTCATGAACTCACTTTCAATTGCAGGTAAAGATGGCACGTTAAGAAGAAGAATGATTGGAACCGATGCAGAAGGAAATGTTTATGCAAAAACCGGAACCATTAACAGCGTTAGCTCACTAAGCGGTTATGTAATTGATAAAGATAATGAGATTCTTATATTTTATATTGTGATGAATGGATTTGGACGAAATGCAATAGAAATGCGTGCAGTACAGGATGAAGTTGTAATTACACTTGCTAATTTCAGCAGGAATTAAAATTAATAATTCCTTACAACAATTAAGGATTATATAGTTGGCAAAATTTGAACTAACATCAGATTACAAACCCTCTGGCGACCAGCCAAAAGCTATTAAAGAGCTGACCGAAGGCATTATAAGAGGCGATAAATACCAGACACTTCTTGGTGTAACCGGCTCGGGGAAAACTTATACAATTTCTCATGTAATACAGAATCTTGGTAAGCCAACGCTTATAATGTCACACAACAAAACTCTTGCTGCACAGCTTTACGGTGAGTTTAAAAAATTTTTCCCTAAAAATAAGGTAGAGTTCTTCATCAGTTACTACGATTACTACCAGCCTGAGTCATACATACCATCATCAGATACATACATTGCAAAAGACCTCGCTATCAATGATGAAATTGATCGATTAAGGTTAAGGGCAACCACTGCCCTGCTTGAAGGCAGAAGGGATGTTATCATTATTGCATCTGTATCATGCATATATGGTATTGGCGCACCGCAGGAATATGCTGACCAGGTGGTGGTATTAACCCGCGGTGAAAAGGTTGGCAGGAAAGAGCTTTTGAATAAGCTCATCAATATTCATTATGTAAGAAATGATTTTGAATTCAAGCGAGGTGTATTCAGAGTTCGCGGTGATGTTATTGATATTATTCCCGCATATGAAGATGATACTGCTATTAGAATAGAGCTTTTTGATGATGAGATAGAAAACATTATGTATTTCGATAAGAAATCAGGCGAAATAATAGGGCTTGATGAAAAGGTCGCAATTTATCCGGCAAAATATTTTGTAACATCACCTGAGAGGCAGGAAAAAGCCGTAAGGGATATACGAATAGAACTTAATCTACGAATTGCTGAACTACAGGAACAGGGAAAACTTATTGAAGCGCAAAGACTTGAGCAAAGGACAAATTTTGATTTAGAAATGATACAGGAAGTTGGTTACTGCACAGGTGTTGAAAATTATTCTAGATATATGGATCAACGAGAACCTGGATCAAGACCTGCTTGCTTGTTTGATTACTTTCCGAAAGATTACCTGCTGATAGTTGATGAATCTCATGTTTCTGTTCCGCAGGTAAACGGAATGTACCAAGGCGATAGAGTGCGTAAGCAAACGCTTATAGATTACGGTTTCCGCCTGCCTTCAGCACTGGATAACAGACCGATGAAATTTGCCGAATGGGAATCAATGCAAAACCAGGTTATTTATGTAAGCGCTACTCCAAGTGAATATGAACTAAAAAAAAGTGGTGGTGTATATGTTGAGCAGATAATCAGACCTACGGGATTACTTGATCCTTCAATAGAAGTAAGACCAACAAAAACTCAAATTGATGATCTTATACATGAAATTAGAGAGCGTGCAAAGAAGAATGAAAGAGTTCTTGTTACTACTTTAACTAAACGAATGAGCGAAGACCTAACAGATTACCTGATAGGTATTGGCATAAAAGTACGATACATGCATTCAGAAATTGATGCATTGGATAGAGTTGATATACTCCGTGACCTGAGGCTTGGAAATTTTGATGTATTAGTAGGAGTAAATCTTCTTAGGGAAGGTTTGGATCTGCCGGAAGTATCATTAGTAGCAATAATTGATGCTGATAAGGAAGGATTTTTGAGGTCAGAAAAATCATTAATGCAGACAGCAGGACGAACTGCAAGGAACGTGAATGGGCTGGTTATTATGTATGCTGATAAGGTAACAAACTCCATGGATAAGGTTATAAAAGAAACTGCAAGGAGAAGAAAGATACAGGAAGAGTATAATACACTGCACAATATTAATCCAATGACAATTTTGAAAACGCTTGAGGAAATAATGAGCTCAACTGTTATTGCAGATTCCAAAGGCAGACAGGACCAGCGCAATAATAAAAAGAAAAAAGAACTGCATAAGACAAGCCTATCGATATTAACAGATCCAGCGCTTGAAAGGAATAATCCCGCAGAGCGCAGAGACTTGATTAATCAGTTGAGAAAGCAAATGGTTGAAGCGGCTAAAGACCTTGAATTTGAGCGTGCAGCGGAGCTTA
This sequence comes from uncultured Ignavibacteria bacterium, assembly GCA_947084945.1. Classification (GTDB taxonomy): domain Bacteria; phylum Bacteroidota; class Ignavibacteria; order Tepidaquicellales; family OLB5; genus OLB5. Next base: position 6,787 of record CAMTUP010000042.1, read on the forward strand.
GGGATGAAATTAGCAGGCTTGATAATTAAATAAAGTATAATACATAAACAATTTTAATCATGAAACATAATTTAAACAATTTGATAAAGCAAACGGGCTGGATAATGGTATTAACAGCAAGCATAATCTTCACTTCATGCCAGAAGCATCCTGAAGATATAAAATTTGATACTACAAACAATAAAGATGCAGGCAAGATACAGTTTATAAAGCAAGGCGAAGTATATTTTCAGGATAGCGCTAAAAAGCTGATAAAAAAAATTGATGTAGAAATTGCCGAAAGCGAAGAAACAAGACACCTAGGATTAATGTTTAGGGAAAATATGCAGGATGAACAGGGAATGCTTTTCCTGTTTCCAATTGAAGAATATCAAAGCTTTTACATGAAAAATACTATTATTTCACTTGATATAATTTTTATTAATTCAAAGAAACAAATTGTTAAAATTCACAAAAGAACAGAGCCTTATTCAGAAAAAAGCCTGCCTTCATTTAAACCATCTATATATGTTGTTGAAGTAAATGGTGGGTTTACAGATAAATTTAATATAAAAGAAGGTGATTATATAGATTGGAGAAGATTTTAAAATCAATAATTCTTGCCTTTCAGACTACAAAAGTCTGTTCAACAATTTTAAATATAGCGTTGAGCTTTAAATTATTTGATTTAGTGTAAAGTGAAAAGACTTTTGTAGTCTATTCTTAAGAGTAAAATTCAGTTCTTCTGTCATTAAAAATATTATTCATTGAAGTAATATCTTTATCTAAAGCAGCTTTAGGGTCTATATCAACAATTGAAATTTCTTCTTTATCTTTTGAACCTTCCGCGAGATAATTTCCTTTTGGGTCAACTATAACGCTTTGACCTGTAAAGAATAATTCTTTGCTCTTATTAATATTGTTATCAGCACCAATTCTGTTTGCAGTAATTGTAAATACCCGGTTTTCAATTGCACGGGTAAACATAGCCTTTTGGCAGTACTCAAGTACCAGGTTTGAAGGATGTGCAATAATTTGAGCACCTTTCAAAGCAAGGGTTCTGGCTGCTTCCGGAAAAATCCAGTCAAAACATATCATCATACCAATCTTAACATTCCCAAACTTCCCTGATATTTCAAACACATTAAGTCCTGTATCACCGGGCGTAAAAAAAAGCTTTTCTTCAAGGAACAAATGAGTTTTTCGGTAAGTGTTTATTTCTCCATTTGGTGAAACTAAAATACAAGAATTATAAAGCTTACCCTCTGCTTTTTCGCACAAACCTGAAACAATAAAAGCATTTTTATAATTAGCAATTTCTTTAAGAGTTCTGCAAAACTCACCATTTGGAATTTCTTCTGAAACAGATTCAGTTTCTTTAATGGAAGAAAATAAATAGCCCGAGTTTGCAAGCTCGGGCATTACTAAAAGATCAAAATCATTTTTTTCGTTATCAATCATTTGCTTAATCTTTGCAATATTTGCATTCGTATTGCAAAGTTCTGGTTTAAACTGCAGATAACCGATCTTCATATAAAATTATTATTTATTTTGGCAGTGGCACAATGATATTAGTGCTGAAAGTTACTACTTTAACTGGCTTAGTAATATCATTGCTTTCAATGGTAAATGTTTTCTCATTCACACCTTGTCTGCCTTCAGTATTGAATGTAAATTTAATTTTACCACTTTCACCGGGCTGGTATTCTTTCTTTTCATCAGCAACCAGACCTGTACATCCGCAAGCAGGAGTTATTTTTTTAATTATTAACACACTACGCCCAGTATTTGTGAATTCAAACTCGCCATGGACCTGTGGACCCTGTGGAACATCACCAAGGTTTATTTTCTCTTCAGTAAATGTTAAAACCGGTGGATGTGTTTTGGGGTCATTCATATTCTTACTTACTAGAAATGCTGAAAAAACCCCGACCATTATTATACCTATAATAAAGAAAATAATTTTGCCTGTTTTAGCTGTATTCATAATTTAAATGTTTTGATTTATAATATTATTGTTTTTGTTTTCTAAAGTTCCAATCTCTTTTGATTCATATTGAGGGGTGAACCTGAAAAGTAAAATACTAAATGTTAGCAGTATGATATCTTCTATAATTCTAATCCATATTTCAGTAGTAGTAGAAGATTGCACACTAAAACAACCGCATGATATATCAAGTCCTCTGATTAATGCCTGTGCAAGAGCAATAATGAATACAATAAGCAAAGCAGAATAAATTACCAACGAGCCTTTCACCCATTTACCAACAACAAGAAAAAGTCCAGTAATAAATTCCATCCATGGCAAAAATATAGCAAGCGGGTTTACAAGCTGAAATGGAAGAAGATGATAATTAGATATTATGTTTGCAAATGCTTCGGGATGAGCAATTTTATCAAAACTGGCATACATAAAAACCGCTCCGAGTACCATTCTTACGGCTATAGCAAAATATTTATTTTCAAATAGTTTTTTCATAATTAATTAGCCGGGTAACCTGCAGCTTTCCATTCATCCCAGCCGCCATGAAAAATGTAAACCTTTTTAAATCCCATCTTAACCATATAATAAGCCATATCAATACTTACATCACATGCTGATGAGCAATAAGTAACATATACCTGGTCTTTTGGTAAATCGGTAAGCCTGTCTTTATATTTATCAATTTCGTGGAAAGGAATGTTAATAGCTCCATTAATGTGACCGGCATTAAAATCAGAAATATCCCTTGAATCAATAAACCGGTATTTCTTATCAAATAATGCCTTTGCAAAATCTATTTTTATATCAACAGGTTTAGCATAATCCTGCAACTGGTTTTGTGCGTTTTTAATAGAATCCTCTTTTTTCTGATTAACTGTTTTAAGAGAGTCCTGTAAGCGTTTTAAAGAATCGGTTTTATTTGCAGCTAAAATAGAATCCTGAAAATGTTTTTCAATAGCAATCTTTATAGAATCATCGCGTTTAATTGAAAAAAGTTTTAATGAGTCGGCTGATTTAAGCAAAGAATCCTGAAGCCTCAAAGCATTCATTAAGCTATCGCTTTTGGAGAAATCAACAACTTTTTCATTTGCAATAAACTGAATTCTGTTAGGATTTGCAAGGTTGAAGAATATACCTACAAGCAATGTTAATAAAAAAATACCCGCTATCTGTATAAAGATTGTTTTATTCAAATACAATTAAAATTAATTTGATTTAACATCAACTAAAACTGGTATCTGGAACTCGCCTTCTGTTGTTTTGATAATTATTGCTGCGTTAATTGCTGATTCTTCATAAATCATAATTGATATATTTAAAGAAGCAGAGTCACCTGGCTGAATTGTCAATTTTTCTGAAGTAATTTTTATAACAGGTGTATTAGAAGTAATTTCAGTAATATCAATTGCTTTATCAGAATTGTTTGTTAACGCTGCCTGCTGTTTTAGTTCCTCACCAACTTTACCTTCTGTAATAATTGAGCTAGGATTTAATGTTACCGGATCTGCCAAATTGATTGTCATCATCACATTATGTGTAGAACCTCCAGCTTCGTTTGTAGCTATTGATACTGCTTTGTTTACAATACCCATCCCTTGCCCGTTAAATGTAAATTTTATAGACCCTGTTTCACCGGGCTGAACGGCATCAGTACCGGCAATTGCGCTGGTACATCCGCAAGAAGTCTGAATACCTAAAATTTTAAGTTCCTGATCGCCTATATTTTTGAAAGCAATTTCATATGTTACTTCTATACCCTTTTTGTGGCTGCCTAAATTAATATTATCCCCGCCAACAATTTCTATTTTGGGACCAGTTTGAGCAAATATTAGTATGGGAAATAAAAGTAAAGCTATAAATATTTTTTTCATGTTTTGTATGTTTTTTTTGATAATACAGCAATTTAACAATACTTTTAAACAAAAACAATTAACCTATTTCACTATATATTAACCTATTTTCCTACAAAATCGTTTCAAATAAATACACTTTTTTATCACTAAATGCCCTTTTAGGTAAATAATGAAATCATTAAATTTGTTATAGAGGGAATTATATATTACATGACAGAACTAGATGCTCTGTTTTTTGCATCTCATCCGGATGATGCAGAATTATGCTGTGGCGGTACAATTGCAACATTAATAAATAGCGGTAAAAAAGCCGGGATTATTGACCTTACTAAAGGTGAGCTTGGAACCAGAGGCTCGGTTAATTTACGATATAAAGAAGCTATAAATGCGTCTAAGATTCTTGGAATTACAGTAAGAGAAAATCTAGGCATTTCAGATGGTAATATTGTTAACGACCCAACTAACAGATTAAGGATAATAAAAGTAATCAGGAAATACAGACCGAGAGTAATTTTCTTTCCGCATTATTACGATAGACACCCTGACCATTATAATACTCATATACTTGTTAAAGATTCAGCATTCTATTCTGGACTTGAAAAAATTAAAACAAAAGGATTTAAAGCATTCAGACCCAATCGAAATTTTTACTATATGCAAACCTATGCTTTTGAACCAAATATTATAATGGATATTTCAGAAACTTATGAGACCAAAATTAAAGCTGTAAAATGTTACTCCTCGCAGTTCTTTACAGATAAACAAAATGATAAAAAGGCAAGCGAAACACTCATCAGTTCTAAAGGATTTATGGAATTTATAGAAGCAAGATCAAAGTATTACGGTTTTTTAGCTGGCGTTAAATACGGTGAAGCATTTTACACTGAAGAAAAAATTAAATTAACACCCAATACATTATTTAAGATATAAACAATATGACAAAATCATTATTAAATAAACAATCCATAACTTTTTTATTTGTATTAGGAATACTGGTATTAGTTTCTGTTGCCATTTTAACGTATATGAATACAAAAGATCAGATTAGCGACCATGATTATATAGCACAAGCTTTTCAAAAAACCTCGTTAATGGATAATATTATAACACAACTTAATGATGCAGAAACATCAAGAAGAGGATATTACATAACGAACGATAAACAATTTACAGATGATATTGCAACAAACAAAATAATATCTGATTCGTTATTAAAACAGCTAAGGCTAAATTCACTTGATAATGCAAACCAGCTTTCAAATGCAGAAGGTTTGATCCCATTAGTAAAGGAAAGATTTTCGCTTTTTGCCGATGGAATTGATATTCAGGAAAAAAAAGGCACAAACACAAAATTACATAAAAATATCTTTGATAAAGGAAAGATACTTAATATAGATATTCGTAATCTGATTAATAAAATGAAAAAAGAAGAATTAAAAAATCTGGAAAAGAAAAAAGATATTTCTGAATCCAGTTATAAATTCACTTACTTTACATTTTTATCAGGAATATTTGCAAGCGTATTAATTTTTCTAATAGTATTTATTTCGTTGAATAAAAGAGCTCGCAATTCATTTGCTTTAGAAAACCATGAAATCTCTAGGGAAGAGCTTGAACAGATAGTAAAAGAAAGAACTGCAGAGATATCGCAAATAAACCAGAAGCTATATAAAAAAGTAGATGAGCTCCAGAAAATGGATGCTGACCTAAAAAAATCAGAAGAACTCTATAGAAAACTTTTTGAACAGGCTCATGATGCTATAGTAATATTTGCTCCTGAAGATGAAAAAGTTATTGATGTGAACAGAAGGGCATGCGACCTTTACGGCTTTAAAAGAGATGAGTTTCTTGGTTTATCATTAGCAACAATTTCTAAAAATAGTATTCAGAGTCACGTAAACATAAAATTAACTTTAGAAAAAGGATATTATCATAATTTCCAGAGTGTACAATACAAGAAAGATATGAGTGAAATGTTAATGGAAATTAATGCATCTGTATTTATATATAATGGCAAAAAAGTAATACTTTCTATTAACAGAGATATTACCGATAGAATTTTAAGAATACCACATTAAGAATACCACATTAAGAATACCATATCATATAATTACATTACTAAATTACTTACATTTTTACTTACCTGCGGAATACCTATATTTGACAAAAATAATAAAATTAAATTAATATTTAAGGAGTCCAAAAAATGAAGCTTAATCCAATGTCAGGAATGCTTAAACAGGTTCAAAAGATGCAGGAAAAAATGCAGGAGGTTCAGAATGAACTTGAAAATAAATTTGTTACCGAAGAATCAGGCGGAGGGATGGTAAAGGTAACAGCCAACGGTAAACTGCAGGTTACAAAAATACTTATCGAAAAAGAGATTATATCCGCTGATGACCCCGAAATGCTTGAAGACCTGATATTAGCAGCTGTAAACAAAGCAATTGATTCAGCGCAAAAAATGGCGCAGGATGAAATGCAGAAAGCAACAAGCGGGCTTATGCCTAATATACCCGGTTTAAATTTACCGGGAATGTAACTATTAATAATAATGCAAACATCTGAAACTTTAGAAAAAGTTGCTGAAGAACTTTCAAAACTTCCGAGTATAGGCCGAAAAACTGCTCACAGGATTGCAATGTATCTGGCTAAATCACCCGCAGAAGAAGTGCAAATGCTATCTGACTCATTATTACAGCTTAAGGATAAAATTCGCTTATGCAGTATTTGCTGCAATATCACTGAAACTGACCCGTGTGCAATATGCACTTCAGAAAAAAGAATGAAATCCAGCTTGTGTGTAGTTGAAGAGCCTGGTGATGTATTTGCAATTGAAAAGACAAATGAATTCAAAGGGAAGTATCATGTTTTGCACGGAATAATTTCTCCGCTTGATGGTATAGGTCCCGAAGATATTAAAGTTAAAGAACTATTAATGCGTCTTAGCGAAAATATTGAAGAAGTGATATTAGCATTAAACCCAAGTGTTGAAGGTGAATATACCATAACATATTTAAGCCGGCTGATAAAACCGCTTAATATTAAAATATCCAGAATAGCACGTGGAATACCTGTTGGAACAGATATTGAGTTTGCAGATGAAATTACAATTGCAAAGGCAATTGAAGGCAGAATAACATTATAGTAATTTATGAGCGATAGCTGGTATAAAAAATGGTTTAGTACAAAAGATTACCTTGAGCTATATCAACACAGGAACAGTTATGATGCCGCTAAAATAATCGCTTTGATACTAAGTACACTGAATTTATCACAAGGTTCAAAAGTATTGGATCTTGCCTGCGGTAATGGAAGACACAGTTTAATTTTTGCAAAAAAAGGATTTGATGTTCTTGGCATTGACCTATCCAGCTACCTGATTAATGAAGCAAAGAAAAAACTGAATAATGATTATAAAAAATACAGCAATAACCTGCATTTTGAAATAAGGGATATGAGAAATATTGCACATACAAATAAATTTGATCTTGTTGTTAATTTATTCAGCAGTTTTGGTTATTTTGATAAGGATAGTGAAAACTTTAAAGTAATAGGAAGTATATCAAAAAGCCTAAAAAAAGGCGGGTATTTCTTTTTTGATTTCTTAAATGCTGAATTCTTAAAAAAAAATCTTAAACAATATGATATTAGCATAAGAAACCATAATGTTATTCTTCAGGTTAGAGAAATTACAGGTAATGCCGTGTATAAATCGATTATTATTATTAAGAATAATCCAAAAGGAAAATCACCTGAAGTAAAGAAATTTATTGAAATGATAAAGCTATATAATTTACACGATTTTAAGAAAGTGTTTACTAAATACGGATTAAATATCATTAAAACATTTGGTGATTACAAAGGAAGTAAATTTAATAGTAAATCTTCTGAAAGACTGATAATTTTTGCACAAAAATAATAAATGAGATCACTCGAAATAAAATACATTCCTAAAGGTCTGACACTTGTTTTCTTTTTTCTGATAATATTATTTAAAGGATGCGGTATTTTTGAAACCAGAGATCCGCAGAATCCCCAAAATATCCGTTCAACATTTTTTCCGCCAACATCTGCTGATATAGTTATTGATAACCTTACTTTTGCAATTCAGGAAAAAAATTCAGATAATTATTTTAAATGTCTTTCATCAAGCAGTTTTAAGTATTTACCTGATTCACGTTCACAGCAACAATACCCCGAAATTTTCAACAGTTGGAGCATACAAACAGAAAAGAATTACTTTGATAACCTGATAGCATTACAGGAAGGCGGAAGTTCATCATCTATACTTTTTTTAGATAATGAAAGGTTAACACAGCTTTCAAGTGACTCAGCAAGTTATCAGGCTGATTATATTTTTGCATTCCAGCACAACAAGGCTAATATACCCAAATCTTCAAAAGGAAGAATTAGCCTGATACTTGCTACAGATGATGACGCATTATTTTATATAAGAAGATGGGAAGACTTCAGACAAAATGATTCCGATTTTACGTGGAGTGAATTTAAAGCAAATTTCAGTAATTAATACATTAGTTATTTTGAGTTCGTATAAAAATATAACAAAATATTTTAAAATATTATCTGCTTCAACTTTATTTATAGGTGGATTCTTTATTATAGGTTGTTTCAATCCTTTTTCGCCCGGTTTAGATGACTCTGAATCAACAGAAAATATTATCTCTGACCAAAAGACTATTGAAGGAGTTTTCCAGAATTTTAAATACGCCTACACTTTTAAAGATACCAGTATATATGGCGGAACACTCTCGCCTGATTTTGTTTTTTCGTACTTTGATTACGATCTTGGGGTAGAGGTTTCCTGGGATAGAGCTACTGATATGCGGACAACTGAAGGATTGTTTATCAATACACAGGATCTAAGACTGATATGGAATAATATTGTATATCAGGAAGGTGACTCTCTGCTTGTTGATGTTAAAAGAGGATTTAACCTTGCTATTATTTTCAACCCTAATGATGTGATAAATTTTTATGGTTTTGTTGATATGAACCTTAAAAGAAATTCTACTGAAGATAAATGGAAAATTATATCATGGAAGGATATGACTAATCCATGAGGAAAAGGATTTACATAAGTTTATCAATCCTGACTGCTGGTGCAATTCATTTAAAATGAGTCTCTGTCCCGAATGCTTGGGTTAGAGACTCATATTTTTCTACACAATCTCGACTCTCGGGGTTATTTCAACAAAACCATTTTTTTAACATCCTTAAAAGTACCCGCTTCTATTGAATAAAAATAAATACCGCTTGCAAGATTTGAAGCGTCGAATACTGAAGAATACCGCCCTGCATTTCTGTATTCATTATCAACAAGTAACGCAACAAGCTGCCCAACAGCATCGTATATCTTTAGGGATACAAATGAATTTTGCGGAATGCTGAATTTGATCTCAGTTGACGGATTAAAAGGATTAGGATAGTTCTGTTCTAAGCCGAACCTGAGAGGTGCTTCATTTTCAGAAGGTATAACATCAGGAATAAAGGAATGACCTTTTATGGATACAAAATCAGACTTCACTGATTCATAATACAAATCAACGGCAGAAATTTTATACCTGAAATAAGTATCATTATTGCCTTGTCCCTGTAAATTACAATATATCATTACACCATTTATTACATTGTTATCTATATAATTTGCAGTATCATTGGGCGTGTAATCATCGTAAGTACCAATATAACTGTATGTAAGTGGGGCAGTATTACTGTTTGTCGAATTAGCTCTGTATATTTTATATCGTTTAAAAGAACTCAAGCCTGATGTTCTAAGCATATCCGGCTCAAGGTTATTATCCCATGTTATTCTTGGATGTCCGAAAGTACCGTTACAATTAAACACTTCTACCGGTCTGTAGAGCATTGGTTTTGATGGAGGTGTGGCTGATAGAATTTGTTCTTCGGTGAGCCCTTCTCCGGCTTTGTAAATCTTAAGGTTAGCTGTATTTCCATTCTGTGATTCAAGATGGATAAATATGCCGGTTTGCTGATTATTCCAGTTCACAGTTGAAGGACTGGAATAAGGAGAAAACACTTCATTGTAACCGACCCTCCAAGAATCCCATCTATCGCCCTGGTGTTCACGTGATGTCCAGATTTCTTCAACATTTGTAAAAATCTTATCCGTTCCAGTATATTGGTTCGATTCTTTTTCTTTGCCATTTCCAAACCAATTTAAATATGGTTTCCAAGTTCCGTTTTCATTCCAGTGATGATTAATACTCTTTCCATCTCTATTTTGTAAACCGTTTGACTGACCAAAAACATTATAGTTTGTAGGATCGTTAGTACTGTAAACGGGAGTAGTTCTTTTATAGTATGGCACCCATTGAGCCGGATCCCAATCAGGGTGTATATCTTGAATATATGACCAATTCCAAAGTCCATCTGCGCATTCCTGGTCAAATGTAGCAATTGGCCATGGATAATTAGGTTGTTGAGGCCAAGCATGATATATATATAATCCTTTACCATACTCTTGATTTATATTCCAGTATGGATTACCCCTGGCTGTATCGCCCCACATTATTTTATCCCAATTGGACACCTTTTGTCTGTTTACAATAAGGAAGAATTCTAAATCTCCATTAACAGGGACCTCAAGAATTTCATCTTCATTATTATATGGTTGATTATTCCGCGAAGAAAAATCATCAATTGAATAGCTTGAAGTTGTGCTGTAATTTACTTTTTTTGATTGATACCAACCCATATGCAGTAAATCATAAGGACTAAAAAATTCTTCCATTCCAAAATCATTATTTACTTTACTGTAATACTGATGACCAGGTATGAACAAGTAATGCCCGTGTTCATGACCTGCAAAACTTACCATTGACCATTGATTCAGAACTGGTTTACCATCAATTTGGAAGCCTGTTCCAACTGCCGTACCTGAAGCCCATAAACCGAAATTACCGTTAACAAATTTCTGCACACCACCTAAATTATAAACTTCATGATTTTCACCTTGCGTAGAATGACCCAATGAAGCATTTGCATACCATTGAGGAGGTAAATACCTGTGAACTTTATATATCATATCAATGTACCCATCTGCTCCGTATGTAACTTGTTCGGTGCTTCTGTTGTATCCCCATTGGTCATATTCAGGCCAGTTAGTTACCAATGGTTGAAGTTTAGTATAAATTTCAGTATTTATAACTTCCATACCATTTTGAAATCCTTCGTAATAAGAAAGCGTATTATCAAGCTGAATATGGAATGCCTGCCCTGTAACGTGTAGCGCGCCTCTGGATGCCTCCATCCAGAAATCACTTAAATATTCAGTGTTTTGGATGTAAGCATCCCACCAGTTAGTATATGACAAATTTCTATATCTTGCAATTGTTGTATTAAGATAAGAGGGTGCTTGTCCTTGTGCCCAAGTATTATTACCGTCATTGCCAGGATCATTTCTGAATTGAACAAATACTAAAAGTGTCGGAAAAGTAGCATTAGTTAAATTAGTATATTTTGTTATACTTTCGGGTTTACAGTATGTACCAATTGGCATAGCTGTAACAGGACCCGGGTCAAATCCGCATTTGGAACCGAAAGGACTTGGAATTTGTGTATATAATTCTGATAATAGAAGCATAATTGCTAAAATAGCAATGAAGTTATATATTTTAATTGTTTTCATCATATTAATTTTTAAGTTTTTTTGAAATTACTTTTTTGTTAGCTTTGTTAATAAAATAGCAGGCGTAAAGGGGCAGGTTCGGCTTTTAGCCAAATCTAAATAAACGTGCGACCGTTTAGCGCCCCTTAACCTGCTTTATTTTAATTCCATGGCGGAGTAAACATTCTACTGCCCCCTCATTTGGTTATTTTATAAATAACATCTTCTTTGAATCAATTTTTTCACCGTTTACTTCTAAAACATAAAAATACAATCCGCTCGATAATTCACTCGCGTCAAAATCTACACTGTATAAACCGGTATTTTGCTCCTGGTTTACCAGTATTTTAATAATCCTGCCTGTTATATCAAAAACAGCAATATTTACAATAGAATTATTGAGAGCTATTTGATATTTGATATTTGTAAAAGGGTTAAACGGATTAGGATAATTTTGTGAAAGATTATGCTTCCTAGGAATTTCCTCGGTAATAGGATTTATATTTACATATTGCCCGCTTGTGTTTGTGTATATAATCTTTCCACTATTACCTATGCCCCATCCGATACTATCTGACGCAAAGGATAATTTTAGTATTCCCGTTAAATTAGGAGTAACCTGTTGTATCCAGTTAAATCCACCGTTTGTGGTTTTGTATGTTCTTGTGCTGCTGCCTGAAACCCAGCCTGTATTTGGACTTGAGAAAAACAGTCCGTAAAAATCTGTCATAGGTAAAGCATGCAGCCTGCTTATTGTATCCCAGCTATCACCAAAATTTGTAGTCCTGAATACTGCATGACCTCGCCCTAAAACACATTCTCCACTTGGTATCATCCAGCCTGTAAAATTATCTGCGAATGTAATCTGGAAAAAAGGCGCCGCGCAACCGATATTGGGTACCAATATATTTTTCCAGTTTATTCCGCCATTTGTAGTCTTGAATACGCAATTTGGCGCTACAGAAGCTGCAATGCCTGTCAAACTATTTTTAAAATAAATATCAAATAGGCTACAAGTAGCAACATTGAAAAAAGAATCAATCGAATTCATTCCATCTGTTGTTTTAAAGACATAAGTAGATTGAGTACCAACCCACCAGCCTGTGTTTTCATCAATAAAGAATACCTCACCAAAGCTTACGCCCTGCCCAATGCCCAGGCTACTTATAATCTGCCAGTTTGTGCCCCCGTTGGTTGATTTTAATAATGTCCTCCAATAACCAACTGCATAAACTGTATTAGTATTAACCGGGTGTATGCCGGTTAAGATAGTGCTTGTAACCCCGGTATTCTGCGTAAACCAGTTCGTGCCTCCGTTAGTGGTTTTTATTACAATACCTCCATCTCCGCATGCCCAGCCGGTATTTTGGTTTATGAACTCAACATCATATAAATGTGCGCCCGTGCCGCTTGTTTGTTCTACCCATTGGGAGTGAAGATTGCAGATTGAAGATTGCAGATTAAAGATTAAAAATATGTAAATTAATTTTTTCATTTTATTATTTGTTTAACTCCTACATGCAAATATAACTCTTAATTCAAAAAGTAAATATTACGTATAATAGTTTTCTTAACTTTACTTTATATTGATAAAATAACGAAGTTATTTTTGTCCGAAGGACTCCTTCGGAGAAATCCCGTCCTGACTTGTTTTTGAGTTTGCGGGATTTTAACCTCTCCGGTTGCGATGGCTTCACCTGGAATTAATGAGCTATAAGGCGTGCCTTTAGACGAACCATTCTTGTTTGGCAGGGTTGTATTGCTGTGGTTTAAATCTGAAAAGAAAATCTTATAAAAATAATTACCCGGCATTAGCATTTGTTCATCAAGCGAAACTTCATAAGAACCAGCTTCACTATGCTTATTGAGTATAACGCCTGCAGGCATTCCAATATCATCTACTATTTTGATAGTAACTTTACCTGGTACAGGGATTTCGTATTTTATTTTATTATTCATCAATTATGACTGGTAAGCCTGGTCTCTCAGGTCATTCAGTTCATTTAAAAAGAAGTCTCTGTATGTTATTACAGAGACTCCCATATTATCCAACGGAATATTCCGTAAAAACCCAAAAAAAAAATACTGCTTATTTTATCAACATTAGTTTCTTTGTTGCAGTAAAATCATTTGCTTTTAGTGTATAGAAATATATACCACTCGAAAGCGATGATGCGTTGAAATTAACACTGTAAATACCGGCTGACTGTGTGGCATTAACAAGCTCTGCAACCTGCTGACCTATACTATTAAATACCTTAAGTGTAACAGGTCCCGATTGTGAGATAGAATAACTTATTACAGTACTTGGGTTAAACGGATTTGGATAATTTTGCTCAAGCGAAAACTCCTTCGGTATATCTGAACCAATATTTGTTATGCCAACAATATTACCGGTGGGGTCACGCTTGTAGTATATCTCCAGGTTCCCATTACGCTCGTCCATCCATACAACATGCACAGCTAAAGCCGGGGCTTGACCGGATACTGAGACAGAAGGACGTTCTGAAACACCAGGGGCATTCGTCAGGCGTGTATCAGCTCCCCAACTTGAACCTCCATCTGTTGAGCGTTTGTAGTATATCTCCAGGTTCCCATTACGCTCGTCCATCCATACAACATGCACAGCTAAAGCCGGGGCTTGACCGGATACTGTGACGGAAGGTTGCGCTGAAAGACCAGGGTCATTCGTTAGCCGTGTATCTGCACCCCAGCTTATGCCTCCATCTGTTGAGCGTTTGTAGTATATCTCCCAGTTCCCATTACGATAGCCCATCCATACAACATGCACAACCAAGCCGGATACTGCGACAGAAGAAAACCTTGAAGTAACAGGGTCATTCGGTAGCCGTGTATCTGCACCCCAGCTTACGCCTCCGTCTGTAGAGCGTTTGTAGTATATCTCCCAGCTCCCGCTGTCACGGTCGTCCTGCCATACAACATGCACATCCGCCGTAGGCGGAGAGCCGGATACTGAGACAGAAGGATACCATGAATTAGCAGAGTTATTCGTCAGCCGTGTATCTGCTCCCCAGCTTATACCTCCATCAGTCGAGCGTTTGTAGTAGATTTC